>NZ_JACVBM010000013.1:0-191941 GCF_014852385.1 Pseudomonas sp. PDM03
CCCAATAACAGAGCAGCAAAGGTCACCGAAGGGCCGAAAAACCACTCAATGTGGTGAGTAGGTTCTCCAGTGGTGGTCGTGCCTGAGTTCAGGTGATCTGAAAATCCGACTTTTTCAACAGAATCGGCCAAAAGCAGACGCTCAACTTACCTACTAAACTGGGGGCGATTCAGCTCCCGACTGGTTTTCGTCAATGAAGGATTATTGAATGGCCCCTGAGATCTGCATGTTTTGCGAGAATTTAGCGGGAAGTGAAGAGCATGTGTTCCTATCATCTTTAGGTGGACGAGCAGTTACACGTCGAGCTATGTGCCTCGATTGTAATAATTCTTTCGCCAGCGAGGAAACCGGCAAGGTCGACGACGCGCTCGCTGAAGCACTCATTCAAATTCGTAATGCACTCAAAATTTGGACTGGCCGCGGTAAACCACCACCGACAATCCTTCGAGCAGGAACGATGGACGATGGCGTTGAGTTTGACCTTGCACCAGGCGTGGTACCGCTCGTGCGAGCAGCCCAAATCCCAGATCAGCTAGTGCAAGGCCAAGTGATAGTTGCAAGGGACGTCAAGGATGCTAAGCGATTAAAGACAATTTTTGAAAAGCGAAAATGGCCACTTTCAACAGAGCAAGCGGTGTTAGTTACTAAGAAAGTACCAACCGTCCGCATACGCACCTCGTTTGATGGTAACAAGGTGTGGCGATGTGTGGCAAAAACTGCCGTCGTAGGATGTGTAGTGCTTTATGGGAACGACCAAGCCAAGGCGGTCATTTCTCCTGAGGTGCTGACATCCATCAGGCATGGAATACCGCCTATTGGCCGGTTCGCAGGGTGGGACTATGTAAATGACTGGCCCCAGATAACAAGTTTAACACCGCACCAAAACACTCCCGATGCCAGCCTGTCCGGTTTTGAGCATTCTTTAATCTTCACCGATGTTCGAGACCGATTGGTCGCTTATGTGGAGTTGTTTGGAGGATGGCGCTTTTCGGTCAATCTCGGCCCAAAGGCTGGCCTTCCGTTGAGAGGAATTGTCCCCAACCCCCGCTCGTTGAAGCCAGCTCGTTTTGAAGTCAACGCGATAGCCCCTGATTCTTATCTGCCTCGTACAGAGCAATCTTTTAAAGCCGAACATCAAGAAGTTTGGGCCGAGGTTACAGTTGCTGCTAATAGAGCAATGGAGCGCTGGAAAATTGAATCTCAAGAACAATATGCGCAGAATCTCTCGGATGATCTGATTCGTGCGGTTAGCGATGCTGGGGAAAATGAGTCTCAGCGCCAAAAAGTCATTGACGACTTCGCAGCTAAGCTGGTCTTGGTGGAATGGGGGGAGTCTTGGGAGACTGATCTTGGCAGTCTGCTAAATGAAGATGCTGAGGTCGAGGGTTCGCGATAGCCGCCCACGTGAGGAAAGATAGATTAAGTAATAGGCTGATGTCGGCGAGGAACAGCCGTTCAATTATCTAAAAAACAGGACGATTCATTCATTTTCGTTGAAACGCTCAGTCAAGACCCGCCTCAGCATTGCTTCCATATCCTTAGCATTTTTTACAGCTTTGTCAAACTCAGCTTTGTTGTTCGGGCGACGGCCGAATTCATCCTGAAAATAATAAGTTCCATCCTGCATTTTCATCGTCATGAAGCCGACTTGAAGAGCCGTCGCATAGCCCCGAGGCAGCAGAAAATTCCCCAACCTGCTCCAGAGCGTTGTTTTAAGATGACGTTCAGGAAATAAGTGCTCTTCTGTGCAACTCGCGATGTAGCGCTCCGCACGCATCTTGACTATGTAGTTTACCTCCCGAACCTGCTTTTCAGAAAGTTGTCGTCCTCTTTGAATTCCATCGTAGGTAATCATTGGATTGCCAAATAGGCGAGCATTAGTACGGGACTTTCTGGCTCGAGTCTCCCCTTGCTTCCGTCCCCATTCCCGATGAGTGATTACCATCAAACGGTCACCATCAAGAGGCAAGAGGGTTTGAGTTCCCAACCAATGTTGTGGCGCATCCAGACCTTCAGGTATTTTGGGGTCCTTTGGGAAAACATGAGAATTGAAAAAAATCACTGGATGGTCTGAAAAAATAAACTTAGTAGTAGAATGGGTGGCCTCAAAAATCTCAATTGCACCCTCCATCCACATTACACAATGCATTCTGCGAACTTCTTGCATACGAACCATGAGTTCTTGCTGGTTTCTCGCTTGAAACGTTGCTCGAAGGAAGCGGAGACCTTTAGGTGTACGAAGCCTAAGCGCGTCTAGGAATTCAAAGACTTGAGTATAGGTAAAGTGAATTTTCTCAAGGTCGTTTTCTGCCAATGCCTTTATTGCTTCCTTCCCAGTTCTATCTATTTCTCCGAATAGTAATCTCTCAATATCATCGTTGGGCTTACCCAGCACTCGCGTTGTGTAGAGGTTTCGCTCAAAAAACCACGCGTCTGGGCCTTTAGTCAGTATCTGTCGCCCTTTCCCAACAATCGCGCCCTTGTCATCGCGGAACACCTCGGGACGCATATCCAGTATTTTGAATACTGTACTTCCTTCTACAAGAAATCCTCTTTGGTACCACTGCGGAACGTAGTGGTGTCTATACGACTGTTGCTTTGACATTGAAGCCTCCATTCCCTGCGCCATAATCGCCCAAAAGGAAATTCGCGAGTTTACTCGTTGGATCGAATCTAGGTGACTCAAGGTGTAAGTGAATGCCCCGACGATCAGCAAATTTCCTTCGCAGTTGGTGGATTTGACTGTATAGGAAGAGCCTAGGTCAGGCCGTAGCTAAGAGCGTAAGCTTGGGAAACCATATTGTTTCATTTTGACCCACTCGGTAATCTCTTCGAATGTTGTAAAATTATGCTCGGAAATTTTAAAAATCAATTTCCTCGTCAACTTCTCTATTCTCAACACGTCTTCATTTTCCGCGCGCTCTCCCGCGTGCGCAATTTTACTCCGAATGCCATATAGGAATTTTATTTCTTTTTCGATGTTTAGGCGCTCGGCTGGTAGCTCAGAAAATATGAACGCTGCTCGTTCAGATATTTTCTGAGTGATACTGCCCATTGAACTCAGATAAGACTGAGTCTCCTTTCCTGTAAGCAGGCACTCTAAAGAGATTGCAAAAAACAAGAATTGCTGTTCGTTGGTGTCTGCGTTAACTGCCTTTCCAAACCAATAAATTGATTGAGATATAGACTTTTGAATCGCTGTTCTCTTTTGGTAGCTCTGAAGAAGTGACTGGTATTCTTCGGTTATGGTTTTGCGGATGGATTCGTCTATTAAGTGATAAGTGGTAGCGGGTTCTTCAGGTCGAAGCATAGATAATGGTTCGCAAATAGCCTCATAGCCATCATGCCCCGGATTAAGAAGCCTAAAACTTAGCTCATATGGATAGTTGTGAAAATGGCTCTCTCGGTCATTATATTGATAGTAAACAGTGGAGCCCCCTGATTCAGAGCCCCATATTGAGATCTTTCTTCGCCTCGGACTAAGGTCACCATAATCCTTGCTGTACCAGTTACTAGCTCTTTTCCAAGCTCTATATGAAGAAGACCCAACGTGCAGGGAGAGTAAGGCGCAAAGGTATTCAGAGAGTTCGAGCGCTCTTGCGATAGACTCTTCCTCATCCGTGTTAGACTCTACTTCAAAATAGCAATGACATGATTTCAATGCATTTATATCATGTTGAGAGCTAAATCGTGCTTCACTATCATTTAATAATTTAGGGAGAAGCCCCTCATCTCGCCGATAAAGAGTTCCAAACCCTAAATTTATTGATGGCACGCGTATATCAATGCCTTGTATCGGTATGCATGTATTGCGCTTCTTAATCAAGCCTTTGAGGTGATTGGTTAGATCCTCAGCGGCTTCTTCGCAAGTATTAAATGATAGGCATATCTTAGCAATTGCACCGGAGAACATCTCTTCAGTTAGTGCCCGACAATTATCTGGAAAAAACTTCAGGGCGCCGCTCAGACCTTTCCGATATTCATCTTCATTCCACCTTACAAGCTTGTAAGGCTTTCCGAATAGATTGAATGTTTTGTCTTGCTTGTCAGATGGTTCAATAGTTGTGGCTGAAACTGATTGTTGCAAATACTTAATAAGGTTTTTGCTATCCATAACAATTCCCCAATACCCTGCACTGATAGTCAGCACGCTTAGTACGATCCAGAATAGATGATCTACACCTGCCTGCCTCTAGTCAAGCTCACTCCTTCCCCTCCGAGAGTCAACCCGGTTTCGATGCGCCTTGTCCTTAGTGGGGTGCTCCTTAAGACACTTGTCAAATGGCTTTTATCGGCGTCTCTTTCGTGAGTTTAACCTTCAATATGGAAACTCCCGCTGAACGATTTAGCCAATCTGTTGCGTCGACCGGTTGAATCCACTGCTGATAGCCGCCCTCCACTAGCGACCGCACTGCGCTCCAGTTTCCCCCGCAAACACTGAACCCAAAACACAAAAAAGATCAGTCGACCGTCACCGATCAGAGGGGCTTTCCGATTACGCTTCTACTTACAAAGCCATATTACTAGCAGCATTAGCCTTCGGCGCTTCAGCCGGGGCTGTTACCTAACCGGCTGGTGGCGGAGTCAGTTGCAGTATCTTGGTTTAAACCCACTCTTCTGCAACCTTCTCAGGACTGCCATTCTGCTGGGTGCCGTAGCTCGGCACGATCAGGGTTTTTTCTGCCAGGCTGGCGAAACGACCTTGTCATTGAACACTTTCTGCAGCACGGTCAGCACGATGGGTACTACCCTCGAAGCGTCGGGCGAACCGCCCAGCAGACCGGCGATGGTGCCGTCAGTGGAAGCAACAATTTCAGTGCCCAGTTTCAGTACGCCACCGGCGGCTTCATCACGCTTGATAATTTACACGCGTTGACCGGCTTGCCACAGGCGCCGGTCTTCAACCTTGGCGTTCGGGAAGTATTCTTTCAGGGCGTTGAGGCGGTTGCGCGTGGTAGTGGTCAGCAGGTCCACGCACGAGCCTTCCTTGAGGAACATGGAGGTTAAATTCGCGATGTTCCAAAAAGGATAGACATAGTTATCGGCAGAATCTTTGTGCAACAATCGCCGACGACTCATTTTACAAGGATGTTCAAAATGGCAGGAAAGCCCGCTGCTCGAGTTACAGACCCAACTGACTGTCCTCTCCCTGGTCATGGCGTGAATCCCATCGCTGCTGGCTCACCCGATGTTTTCTTTGACGGTTTGGCCGCTGCTCGCCTTGACGACCAAAGCGCGTGCGGCAGCCCAATCGCCGGGGAAGTCGCCTCAACTGTTCTAATCAACGGCAAACCTGCCGCCACCGTGGGCAGCGTCGGAGCCCATGGCAATAAAGTGGTGAGTGGCTCCGCAACAGTGATCATCGGCAACGCCCATACTCCAGCAGATTTCATCCCACCTCTGCCAATGCCTCTGTGGTTGCAACCGTTCAATGAACAGTTCCGCATTCTTGGGAGCGACGGTCAACCTCTCGCTCATGTCCCCTATCACATCAAGGATGAGGCCGGTCAGGTTTACACCGGATTTTCTGACGAGTCAGGGCATACGCTACGTATTTCGACCAAAAAACAGGAAACACTTGAAATTACTACTGGCGTCGCTGCACTGGAAAAGTGGGGTGACGCATGACCGAGTTCTCCTGCAAAGTTCCGACGAATCAACAAGCCGGTTCGGTTAGCAATGTCTCTGGCTACCCAATGCCTGCGAACATCCACATGTTTGTCGTCGTCGACGAGATAGGTAAAGATGGCTTTCTGGTGAGAAGAATTTATGCCTCTCCAGACAACCCTCACCTGATTGCCAAAAATCTCCCGGACTTTCAAATCAAGCATGAAATCTGGCCAGAAAAATTTGGCATGATGCCTGTTGATCCAAAATCAAACGCCACTGTGGCTGAGCATGTTTTTAGCAGCAGGAAATATCCATCCGGCTATGTGTCAACCAGCTCTATTTTCCCTGATGGCTCGCCACGCTTCGAAGGAAAGGCCGTTTATATAGATGTTGCAAAAGCTAAGGCGGCTGGAGCCAAACTGGTTACCACTGAGGAAATCCTGAAATCCTTGGAGGAATACAAAAAAATTGCACCAAAAAATGTGGCGAAGATAGATCAGATCGCTGATTGGGTAAAAAATATCGATAAGGAGGTATTGGTCCAAGCGGAAAAGATACCTCCTAAAGCGATTTTTACACCTGGCTCATACAAAGCCACCTCTGTACTGATCAAAGGCGCGAGAGTAGTGAGAGTATTCGCCATTGGCTTTACCGCTTACGACTTGATATTGGCGGCCGATGAGTCCATCAAGCAAAAGAGCATCAAGCCAATCTCAGTTGAAGTGGTCAAACAGGCAGGTGGGTGGGGTGGAGCGATCGCAGGAGCAAGAATCGGCGTCGTTGCAGGTGCCGCAGTTGGCATCGAAACAGGCCCGGGAGCGATCGTTAGTGGTGCGGTGGGAGGCATTATATTCGGCACTGCTGGTTATTTTGGAGCTAGCTGGCTTACCGAATATTTACAGGACTGAGATAGATAATGAGCATTTTTAGTCGCATCAAAGCCTTCATAAAGCAAGAGCCGAAAGAGCAGATCGTCGGTCATTCAATACCAGAGTTGCAATCGGTTTTCGTTAAACCATTAATCAGTGAAAGCTTCCTACCCAGCTTCCTGAAAATCACCTCTTTGGAAGAAGTAGGCATTCCAGCCTATTACACCTCATTCTTAATCGACCAAAAGGACACTCTTAATTTTCTTGCACTCGTCGAAGCAAATTTTAATTACGCAACTGAAAAAACCTTCAACGATCTACTCGTCAAAAAATACTCAAACGCCCTAAAAGACGAACATTTAATTTTTTTCACATCCACCAGAGAATTCAACGCGGTGACTGTACGACTGGTCACCAATAGCGCTGGTTTTTTGGATGCCGTCGTTGGCGAAAAATTCTCCCTACCGCCTCCATGGGTAGCGTTTGAGGGTTACAACCCTTCCTGGTGGGGAGGCCATATGCAAGGTGCACAGGGCTACTACAACGACAACTATTTCCTTCCCTTTTTCACTCAGCTGAGTGACTCAGAAAGACAGGCGTATTACGCAAGATTTAAAGCTACGGACGAGTGGATCAAGGCCTTGGAGCTAATGTACGACGAGGAGTGAGTGGTCCACTCAGGTCTGCTCTGGAGTCCAATTGGACTCCTACGTTTATCACGACAAAACAGCCATCAATCTTTTAACAAGCCTTCCGCGATTGTCCCCGAAAAAACTGTCTCAACCGGCCCAATCAAAAAGACCGGCCCCACGCCATCCCATTGAACCGTGACACTCCCGCCATCACATTCAACCTCAACGGTATCGTCCAACAACCCCCGACGAATCCCGTTAACCGCAGCACCACAAGAGCACGACCCTGAACCCAGCGGAATCCCGCCCCAGCGCTCCCAAATGCGCAGTCGAATATGCTTGCGGTCAATGATCTGGACGAAATGCACATTCGTCCTGAGCGGAAACAGCGGGTGGGTTTCAATGGCGGGTCCGATGGCCGCGATATCAATCGCCGCGAGGTCATCCACAAAGTAGGTGCAGTGCGGATTGCCCATGCTGCACGCACTCGGGCCACCATCAAGGGGCAGAACCAACGTATCCATTTCATGAGCCAGAGGAACATCCGACCAGCCAAACAACGGCGTTCCCATGCTGACGGAAATGTTGCCGTTGGAGGTTCGTTGGCAAGTGAGCAGCCCCCGGTTGGTCCGAAGCATTATCGACGTCGAATTCGATTCACGCATCAGCCTGTCCGCAGCACCCCGCGTTGCGCTGCCACACACATCCAGCGTGGAGCCATCGGTATTCCAGAACATCAATCGCGCATCGGCGTCTTCGCAATCGAGCACCACTGCGAGTTGATTGAAACCGATGCCGCGGTGGCGATCCCCCATTCGCCGAGCCAGGGCGCTTGTCACTGGATTGGCCGAGTTTCGCGCGTCCACGACCACGAAGTCGTCGCCATTGGCGTGCATCTTATGGAAACTCAGCGGCATAGACAGATCCCTGTGGTGAATGGCCGTTTGCAGGCGATCTAGCCCCATTCGCAGTGCTTTTGCAAGTTGCGTGAGGGTAAGCGAAAACTACCCACCTGCCCTGTATTCCAGACACAAAAAAGCCCACTGACCGTCACCGGTTCAGTGGGCTTTTTGACTGGGCGTCTAGTTACAGAGCCATATCAGTTGCAGCGTTTGCCTTCGGCGCTTTTGGCGCTTCAGCCGGGGCCGCTGCCGGGGTCGCTACTTGACCGATCGCCGGTGGCGGGGTCAGTTGCAGGACCTTGGCGGTGTAAGCCCACTCTTGTGCAACCTTCTCAGGACTGCCATTCAGCTGGGTGCCGTAGCTCGGCACGATCTGGTGCAGTTTTTCCTGCCAGGCCGGCGAAGCGACCTTGTCCTTGAACACTTTCTGCAGCACGGTCAGCATGATCGGCGCAGCGGTCGAAGCACCTGGCGATGCGCCCAGCAGGCCGGCGATGGTGCCGTCAGCGGAAGCAACGATTTCGGTGCCCAGTTTCAGCACGCCCCCGGCGGCTTCATCACGCTTGATGATTTGCACGCGCTGGCCGGCTTGCCACAGGCGCCAGTCTTCAGCCTTGGCGTTCGGGAAGTATTCTTTCAGGGCGTTGAGGCGGTCTTCGTCAGACAGCATCAGCTGACCGGCAAGGTACTCGACCAGCGGGTATTCCTTGATGCCGACCTTGGTCATCGGCCACACGTTGTGCGTGGTGGTGGTGGTCAGCAGGTCCAGGTACGAGCCTTCTTTGAGGAACTTGGTGCTGAAGGTCGCGAATGGGCCAAACAGGATCACGCGCTTGCCGTCCAGAACACGGGTGTCCAGGTGCGGAACCGACATTGGCGGTGCGCCAACGGAAGCTTTGCCGTAGGCCTTGGCCAGGTGTTGCTCGGCGATGGTCGGGTTTTCGGTGACGAGGAACGAGCCGCCGACCGGGAAGCCTGCGTATTCCTTGGCTTCAGGAATGCCGGACTTCTGCAGCAGGTGCAAGGCACCGCCGCCCGCGCCGATGAACACGAACTTGGCGTCGGTTTCGGACTTGCTGCCGTCTTTCAGGTTTTTGTAGCTGACGCGCCAGCTGCCGTCTTCGTTCTTGGTGATGTCTTGCACTTCGCTAGACAGTTTCAAGTCGAATTTCGGGGTGGTTTGCAGGTGCGCAACGAACTGGCGGGTGATTTCGCCGAAGTTCACGTCGGTGCCGATCGGGGACCAGGTGGCCGCGATTTTCTGGTTCGGGTCGCGCCCTTCCATCATCAGCGGAACCCACTTGGCGATTTGCGCCGGGTCTTCCGAGTACTGCATGCCGGCGAACAGCGGGCTCGCTTGCAGGGCTTCGTAGCGCTTTTTCAGGAACTTGATGTTGTCATCGCCCCACACGAAGCTCATGTGCGGTGTGGAGTTGATGAACGAACGCGGGTTTTTCAGCACGCCTTGCTGAACCTGCCAGGCCCAGAACTGACGGGAGATCTGGAACGCTTCGTTGATTTCAACGGCTTTCGGGATCGAGACATTGCCCTTGTCGTCTTCCGGGGTGTAGTTCAACTCGGCCAGGGCGGAGTGACCGGTACCGGCGTTGTTCCAGCCGTTGGAGCTTTCCAGGGCGACGCCGTCGAGGCGCTCGATCATTTCCATCGAGGTGCCAGGTTCCAGCTCATTGAGCCATACACCGAGGGTCGCGCTCATGATGCCGCCGCCGATCAGCAGCACATCGACTTTCTTTGCCTCTTCCGCGTGAACGGACGTGATCCCCATCGACAAAGCCAGCCCCAGCAGGGCCGTGTTCATTTTCTTAAACATCTTGTAGCACCTTTGATAAAACGTCATCCGCCCTTCCATCCTCACGACGAAACCCTTGTTTCACACGGCATTCAGGCAAATGTCGTGGGGCTCGCACAGGAGATCCGGAGGGTGGGCACACAAGGCCGACGTGATCCATCGACCTCAGTTTATATGTCCCTACTGAACTGACTTTTTATCTTTATTGGCTTCAGCTACTTGAGCGACAGTGATTCTGTTGGCGCGTCTCGAGAACACGCAAACTGAATAGGTCAAACCAAGTTGAGGTGAAGAATATCACGCCGGAGCAAACCCGCGCGTCTGTTCCCGACCTGATAGTCCGAACGCCTGTACGCCAAGCAGTCGCGAGGCAGGGCTATGAGTTGGTCCAGAAGCTGCTCGCGGTGCCATGCACACTCAACATTCGAGTACAAAAATGCTCTCTGTCCCTCAATGGCTCAGTGCATTTCTTGTCGCATTGTGCGTTAACACGACCTCTCCCCAACCTGCGTAATCAAAAAAAACGGCATTGATACAGTGGTTTGAAGTCGTCTGCAGAAAAATCAGCGCCAAAATGATGGCATGATAGCATCACACTATCCTCCACTGAAGATCGACCATTACAGGAAAGCTCAAAAGCTGATGGCGAACCAAACTCAATGCCTGCTCGACTCAAACATCATTGACATTGACACGGCACTCCAACTGCGGAATGCAGCGAAGGAAACCAATCAAAAACGCCCTGATTTCAGATGTTTAGCATGTGGTGAACCGACCAAACCGCATATGGCTAGCGGCCACGGTGCTGCGCATTTTGAGCATTTAAATCGCAACCCAGACTGCCCGTTGTGTCATGTCGGATACATCCCTGTAGACGCACGACCAAGTGCAGCCCCCCTCAAACCGGATTATTCGATTGACGACCCAAAGGCCATTGAAGGCTATGAAATTGATCGACAGATTACAGTCCGTGCAAGGCACCAAGGAATAGTTCAAGCCTGTAAAGAACGAGATGACTTTCGGTGTCTGGCCTGCGGTTTCCGGTTACAGCTTGACGGGAAATTCATTATTGAGTGCCATCATGTTAAGCCTTTGGCTGAGTACGGGGAGCGCGAAATTTCTCTAAGCGAGTTGATATGCCTGTGCCCAACTTGTCACCGCATCGCTCACACCCGACAGCGCCCCTTTGACGTAACAGAACTCAAACAGTTGCTGAGAGAAATACCCGAAAACACATGACAAATTAACATCCAAAGCCACCTGTTCAGTTTAAACGTCCATTCACTATGGCGATTAGACAGCGAAGGGACATCGACCTCATTCACCAGCCACCCGCCAGCGAATATAAAACAAACATATCAAAGGCTTAAAGCAATGCAACTTGATAAAATTTATCACCGAACAAAAGTCGAAACAGCGTACAAAATCGTTACAAGCAAAAACATGTGGAGCAAAGATGGGCACAAACAGGCGAACTTCCACACCGAGAAATTTGGAGGCGGCAACCTGTGCCACAATGAAATCACTCTGGTATTCAGATGGCACGGAAAAGTGCAGCGCACTAAAACAACTGAATGGCCAGCACCACCCAATATCTTACACTGGACTCCATGGGCTGCGGCTCCAGATGAACTGTGGACCTTAGCGCTATTCCCAGGAACCAATAACAACTTAACGCTGATAGATATTTGTGAAATCCAAACATCGGATGAATATTCCACACTAACAGAAACTGAAAAACTTGTACTTATCGAGAAAATCAGAAGCGAAATATTGACAGGCATTCCTATTCAAGTCCCATCACTTCAACACATAAATAACGCGAACAAAACACCCAACAAGCCACCAGCCTGGGATGTATTCAAACAATATCTAATATCGAACCTAAATAAAGCATCAACTTTTATCAGCACCCTCAGAAAGCCTTAAAAACCTTAGATCTGTTATCAAACTCATCCTGACTTATCTGCCATAATGAAACCTCAATGAGCTATCTTGACGACATAAAGCGCATTAAAGAATTGTCCTTAGCCACCCTAGATTACCTTTCAAAAAGTAAATCCAGACGGCTTGCCCTTGTAGCCTTCGGCGGGTTTATTTTCGGTAGCAGCGTCTTGGGCTGCTGGGCTCTTTGGGACCTATCAAACCAAGAGCAAATTAGGCAAAGCAGACAGGATCTACATATACACCGAGTCATAGCAATCAGCAATACAGCCGTAGAAAAACTAAAACTATGCGCAAATGCCACGCAAGAAAAATCAGTACTTGCCAAACCATATTGCGAGGATGCAAAACTAGATGCAATACGGGCGATCAATGATATTAACTACAAACAACGCATTGAAAGCTATCTACAAAAAGATGGATACCTGATGGCTGCAGCACTTATTAATAATAATGTCGAACATGAAAAGCTAACCTTCAAAGAAAAACAACTAGCCTCTTATGAAGAGAAACGCAAATCGCTTTTAAGGTGGATGCCTGCCTCAGTCGCCTTGGCGATATTAAGCATATTAGGTCCCTACATAATTATGTACTTTAGAGTGAGATCAAGAAAAGCAAAAACTTGGCAAGACCCCCTGTAACAACGCGTTCATTTATAAAGTATCGGACTGCCGCCAGAGGCAATCGATGTCACCTATCAGCCCAAATGCACAGGCGCCAAGCATTACTATACTCAACCTGTTTTTTCGATGAACCGGTGAGGAGCAGTCATGAGCGATAAAAACGATCTGCGCAAATATTCCTCTCAAGTGGTCGATGGCGTGGAGCGTGCGCCCGGTCGCTCGATGCTGCGGGCCGTGGGTTTTACCGACGAGGACTTCAAGAAACCGCAGATCGGCATCGCCTCGACGTGGGCGATGGTCACGCCGTGCAACATGCACATCGACAAACTGGCGGTCGAGGCCGAAAAAGGCGCGAATGCCGCCGGGGCCAAGGGCGTCATTTTCAACACCATCACCATTTCCGACGGCATCGCCAACGGCACGGAAGGCATGAAGTATTCGCTGGTGTCACGCGAGGTGATTGCCGATTCCATCGAGGTCGTGGCCGGTTGCGAAGGCTTCGACGGCCTGGTGACCGTGGGCGGTTGCGACAAGAACATGCCGGGCTGCCTGATCGGCATGGCGCGGCTGAACCGCCCTTCCATCTTCGTCTATGGCGGGACGATCAGGCCCGGTGCCGGCCACACCGACATCATTTCCGTGTTCGAAGCCGTGGGCCAGAATGCGCGTGGCGACATCAACGAAATCCAGGTCAAGCAGATCGAGGAAGTGGCGATTCCCGGCCCCGGTTCCTGCGGCGGGATGTACACGGCCAACACCATGGCCTCGGCCATTGAAGCGCTGGGCATGAGCCTGCCCGGTTCCAGCTCTCAGGACGCTGTCGGCAGCGACAAGGCCTCGGACAGTTTCCGCGCCGGCCAGCAGGTCATGGAGTTGTTGAAGCTGGACCTCAAACCACGGGACATCATGACCCGCAAAGCCTTCGAAAATGCGATCCGCGTGGTCATCGCCCTCGCCGGCTCCACCAATGCGGTGCTGCATCTGTTGGCCATGGCGCACGCGGTGGATGTCGAGTTGACGCTGGATGATTTCGTCGAGTTGGGCAAAGTCTCGCCAGTGGTGGCCGACCTGCGCCCCAGCGGCAAATACATGATGAGCGAACTGGTGGCCATCGGCGGCATTCAACCGCTGATGAAGCGCATGCTCGCGGCCGGCATGTTGCATGGCGATGCGATGACGGTGACCGGCAAGACCCTCGCGGAAAACCTCGAAAACGTGGCGGATTATCCGGAAGGCCAGAACGTGATTCTGCCCTTCGACCAGCCGGTGAAAAAGGACTCGCACCTGGTGGTGCTGCGCGGCAACCTTTCGCCCACCGGCGCAGTGGCCAAGATCACGGGCAAGGAAGGTTTGCGCTTTGAAGGTACGGCGCGGGTCTACCACGGCGAAGAAGGTGCGCTGGCCGGGATTCTCAATGGCGAAGTGAAAGCGGGTGACGTGATCGTGATTCGCTACGAAGGGCCCAAGGGCGGCCCGGGCATGCGCGAAATGCTCTCGCCGACGTCGGCGGTCATGGGCAAGGGGTTGGGCAAGGATGTTGCGTTGATTACCGATGGCCGCTTTTCCGGTGGTTCACACGGCTTTGTGGTGGGCCATATCACGCCGGAAGCCTTTGATGGCGGGCCGATTGCGTTGATCGAAGACGGCGACAAAATCACCATCGATGCCGAAACCCGGCAGATCACGGTCGACGTTTCCGATGCCCAACTGGCCGAGCGCAAAACCCGTTGGGTGCGGCCTGAGTCCAGGTACAAACGCGGGGTGTTGGCGAAGTATGCGAAGACGGTGTCCAGCGCCTCCGAGGGTGCCGTCACCGATAAATACTTGTAGGCAGGAACATACATTTTGTAAACATCGCAGATCATCTGTAGGAGCCGGCTTGCTGGCGATGCTAACAACGCGGTATCCCGTTAAACCGCGTTGCTCCTATCGCCAGCAAGCCGGCTCCTACAGGGTTGTGTTTATTTTCACAGGCGAAACCGGTCCACCGACTGCGACAATTTCCCCGCCAGCGCCGACAGGTCATCCGTTGTCGAGGGTGCCTTCACCGACAAATACTTGTAGGAGCCGGCTTGCTGGCGATGCTAACAACGCGGTATTCCGTCAAACCGCGTTGTTGCCATCGCCAGCAAGCCGGCTCCTACAGGGTCGTGTTCATTTTTAGAGGCGAAACCGATCCACCGACTGCGACAATTTCCCCGCCAGCGCCGACAGGTCATCCGTCGTCGAGGGTGCCGTCACCGATAAATACCTGTAGGAGCCGGCTTGCTGGCGATGGGGGCTGCGCGGTATCCCGTTAAACCGCGTTGTTGCCATCGCCAGCAAGCCGGCTCCTACAGGGCTGTGTTTATTTTCACAGGCGAAACCGGTCCAGCGACTGCGATAATTTCCCCGCCAGCGCCGACAGGTCATCCGTCGTCGAGGGTGCCTTCACCGATAACTACCTGTAGGAGCCGGCTTGCTGGCGATGGGGGCTGCGCGGTATCCCGTCAAACCGCGTTGTTGCCATCGCCAGCAAGCCGGCTCCTACAGGGTCGTGTTCATTTTTAGAGGCGAAACCGGTCCACCGACTGCGACAATTTCCCCGCCAGCACCGACAGGTCATCCGTTGTCGAGGGTGCCGTCACCGATAAATACTTGTAGGAGCCGGCTTGCTGGCGATGGGGGCTGCGCGGTATCCCGTTAAACCGCGTTGCACTTATCGCCGGCAAGCCGGCTCCTACAGGGTTGTGTTTATTTTTAGAGGCGAAACCGATCCACCGACTGCGACAATTTCCCCGCCAGCGCCGACAGGTCATCCGTCGTCGAAGCCGTCTGGCCGATCACCTTGCTGTTGCCTTCGGACATGCCCGCAATCATTTCCACCTGATGCGCTATTTCATTGCTGGCCAGGCTCTGCTCGCCAATCGTGCGGGAGATGTCATTCACCAGTTGCGTGGTGTTCAGCGTGGCTTCGAGAATTTCGCGGATGGCGCGCTCGACGTCGGCGGTCACGGCCATGCCTTTGTCGACCTGCGCGACGCCCGCCTCCATGCTGGTGACCGCTTCGCGGGTGCTTTGCTGGATGCGTGAAACCATCGCGGCAATTTCCTGGGTCGAGGCGCTGGTGCGGCCCGCCAGGCTACGGACCTCGTCGGCTACCACCGCAAACCCACGGCCCTGCTCACCGGCGCGAGCCGCCTCAATGGCGGCGTTCAGTGCCAGCAGGTTGGTTTGATCGGCAATGCCCTTGATCACCTGAATGATGCTGAATATCGCCTCGGACTCCTTGTCCAGCGTGCGGATGACCTGTGCCGATTGCTGTGCCGACCGCGCGATCCCGTCCATGTCGTTGACCACCTGATGGATCACCCGACCGCCATCCTTGGCCAGCGCCTCGGCCTGATTGGCCATGTTCAACGCACGCTCGGCGTGGCGGGTGATTTCTTCGATGCTTGCGGTCATCTCACTGGCGGCGGCAGCCATGGTGCTGGCGGCAGCGCTTTGTTGCTGGCTGCTGCCGGCCACTTCGTGACAACCGTTGCTCAATTGCGCGCTCATCCCGCTGACGCCGTGGGCGTTGCTGCGCACGACTTCGATCATGCCGCGCAAATCGCGCTGCATGGTCGCGAGGCTGCGAATCAGTGCGCTGGCTTCGTCCTTGTGGGTGGGTTCGACAATCGGCTCGCTCAGGTTGCCGTGGGCGATGCTCTCGGCGATGCGGCTGGCGGTCCGCAACGGCCCCATGATGCTCAGGATCACCCAGCGGCCCTGAACGATCAGCAGCAACAGGCTGGCGATGAGCACGATACCGAGCGTGAGGTTGGCGTTGTCGATGGCATGCTGGGTGCCCGTGCTGGTCTGTTGGGTGTTGGTCTCGATCAGCTCGCTGAGGGCGGCCATCTGGTCTTCCAGTTGGCTGAACGCCGTGTTGAAAGCGCCCAGTTCCTTTTGTGCGGCATCCGGGTTTTCCAGCGCCAGCCCGACGATACGTTCGGCGGCACTGATGTAGGTGTCGAGGCTGGGTTTGATCTTGTTCAGGCCAGCCTTGATGGTGTCGTTGACCGGCAGCTTAAGGTTGTCGCCGAGCATTTCACGAAAGTGCGAGGCGTGTTCCTCGATGGAGCTGCGCACCTCGGCTTTGCTGCTGGTGCTTTTGCCCAGCCCGACGACCATCGCCGACAGCACATCCGCGCGTAACGCGTCATGCATCATGTCGGCTTCGAGGTGATTGCGCAGCGCAGTCATGCTGACCTCGTTGTCATTCACTGCCGTCGCCATTTGCGAATTTCCCAGGTAACTGACCAGGCTCATGATCAAGGCCGTGAGCAGGCCGGTGCCGATCAACAAGAGCAAACGTAATTTTATCGACACTCTGTGGGTCTCCTGTCAGTGGGTGCAGCCATTCGCGCATGGCTTCTGAACAGGTTATCGACTGCGTCACAGCGCAATTGAAGGCTATTTCGATGGGCTCGCGCTTTTACGACATGCGGTCGTCATCGGCGCTTTTTGCGTTTTACGACAAAGGGAAACCAGCAACAGGCTAAAGAACGCACCGGCCACCGCAAGTGCCATGTCCTTTTGTGAATCCCAGGGATCGTTTTGTGCACCGACAAAGGCCTGCGAGGTGTCGTCGCCCAGGTACGCGCCACCGATCCACTCCACCAGCTCATACACCGCCGACGTCGACAACATGATGTTCATCGTGATGAAAAACAGCCAGAAACCGCGCAACGGCGTAAGGCGCAGCAGCACTTCGCGAACCGGATACACCAGCAACAGCCCATAGCTCAGATGCACCAGCCGATCAAAATGGTTGCGTTGCAGCCCAAAGGTTTTATCCAGGCTGACACCGGTCAAGGCAGAGCACCAACGATCGTACGGCACCAGGGAATAGGTGTAGTGGGAACCCAGTTCGTGAATGCACAGGAAAACGAAGACCAGGCTGATCGACACGGCGGACAAACGAAACCAGCGAGAAACCGCGACCAGTGTGCCCACCAGCAACAACACCAACAGATTCTCCAGCGCCCAATCCACTCGGCTGTGGGGAGAAAAGCCCAGGACCACGACAATCGACAACAGGAGGATCAGCAGCGCCAGTTCGTATCGCGTATGTGCGTTTGGCTGCATGATTTGAGTGCCTCACAGGTTGGATGCAGCGTGAGCCTGGCAGCGCAAAAGCACTGGGGTGTTATCAGAGATGCACCAGCCTCCCCGCTATATCACGCATGAACATCTTCATAACTTCGAGAAAAGCCCGGCGCGCAAGTTCGTTTTTTTCACTGCTCATGCTAGGTTGTACGACGACTGACGAATAACGCTAAACGTTCGTCGCTCGATCACCCACAACAACAAGGAAACACCCATGAAAAAAGCGAAATTGCTGGTTGGATTTCTGTGCCTGTTCAGTGGCTATGTCGCGGCCGCCCCGTCCGCCGCTGAAAAAGACGTGGCCCAGGCAGTCGACCACCTGACCCAGGCCATGCTGAAAAAGAACATTTCCGAACTGAACGCTCTGACCGCCGAAAACCTGACCTACGGGCATTCCAGCGGGAAAATCCAGAACAAGCAGGAATACATCGCCGACATCGAAACCGGTCGAAGCGCCTTCAAGACCCTCGAAATGCAAAACCAGACCATCACCCTGTCCGGTGACGTGGCGTTGGTTCGCAACCATTTCTCGGCACAGGCGCTGAAAGGCACTGAAGTGATTCCGACCGAAATCGAGAACTTCCAGATCTGGCAGAAACAGAAAGGCCACTGGCTGCTGGTCGGGCGTCAGGCGTTCAAGTTCTGATTTGGGTTGTGTAGGAGCGAGCCCGCTCGCGATGGCCCCATAAGCGCCGCGTTGATTCAGGCAAACTGCGTCATCGTTGACGTTCATCGCGAGCGGGCTCGCTCCTACAATGACCGTTGATCTGCGCGCGGGGCGAACGCCCGATAAAAACATATTTTTATGCTTAAATTGATATTGTCGAACAATCCCACTTCCCGAGGGTGCCGTCATGAATATCAAGATCCTGGCTTTAATGTTGTTGGCGTTCTGTGCTCAACCGGTCTGGAGTCAGACGCCGCCCGCCTCAACGGCTGCGCCTGACAGCGTTGCATTGACCACGCGCCTGGCCCTGCGCAACCTGTGGGTCGAACATGTGTTCTGGATCAGAAATTACGCCATCGCCAATCAGGCTGCCGACAAGCAGCAAGCCAAAGTCGCCGCTGATCAGGTGGTCGACAACGCCACCAAAATCGCCAATAGCATCGCCCCGCTCTACGGTCAGCCTGCTGCCGATCAGTTGCTCAAATTGCTGGCCGGCCACTGGGGTGCGGTGAAGCATTACAGCGATGCAACGGTCGCCAAAGACAGCAAAGGCAAGCAAGCCGCAGTCGCGGACCTGACCAGCAATGCCAAGGCGATTGCCGCGTTCCTGGCCAAAGCCAACCCCAACTTGCCTGAAGCCACGCTGGTTGCCATGCTCGGTGCTCACGGGGGCCATCATGTCGCGCAGATCGATGAACTCGCCGCACACGATTACGCAGGCGAAGCGCGGACCTGGCACATGATGCGCGGCCATATCCTGGCGCTGGCCGACGCGCTGACGGCGGCACTGGTCAAGCAGTTCCCGGACAAGTTCTGACGTCGGGCGAGGACACACCATGCTGGAAGGACTGGGCCGGACACAGCAAGACCTGCTCAATGCGCTGCTGCACCATGCGAGCGGCATGAGCATTGACGAGTTGGCCGAACAACTGGCCGTCACCCGCACTGCGATTCGCCAGCATCTGGCGGCGCTTGAGCGTGACGGCCTGGTGTTACGGGGCGAAACCCGGCCGACGGGTCGGCGCCCAGAGCAACTGTACCGGCTCACCGACCATGCCAAGGAGCAGTTTCCTCGCCAGTATCAGATGCTGGCGAGTGTGCTGATCGATGAAGTGGCCGGCATCATCGGTCCCGAAGCGCTGGCCACGCTGATGCGCAGCATGGGTCGAAAACTGGCGCTGGATCGTGAATCGCAGGTGGTCGACGAAGCCAGGATCGTGCAACACATGAACCAGGCGGGATACCAGTCGGAGGTGTTCTTTCGCTCCAGCGGTGACCCGGAAATCGTCGCGCACAACTGCGTTTTTCACCGACTCGCAGAGGCCCATCCGGTGGTCTGTGAACTGGACCTGGCCTTGATCGGCACGCTGGGCGGCGCAGAAGTCGACCATACGGAATGCATGGTGCGCGGCGGTAATGTCTGTCGGTTCAAGCTTCGACCAAGCGCAGAAACGGCCACCGGGCCTGATAACTTGCGGCCTTCCGGGCAAACAGATCCGGTTGATGATTGAGCGGATTGATCCGTAACAGCCCGTCCTCGACATCGCTCAAACCGTAAGGCGCGTACACCTCGCCGCTCACCACATCGAGGCCGATACACGTCCCTGCAATCAGATACCGGTCTATGCCATCCTTCGTCGACCTCAGTTGCGGGTACGACCTGCCAAATCGTTGTTCGTACCAACGATGAACCCGTGCCTGGTTCTTGATTTCGATGTTCACGTCGAGGTCGTGAAAGAGTTCGCGGGCCCCGAGGATGACTTCGTTCTCGGCGTCCCACGATTCGTCTTCATCAAAGTAAAACACGTCGTAATCCTTGATGCCCCACGCGGCAGGCCGGCCGGATTGCTGATTCCACACAGCCTGAAACAGGCAGCCCGCCGTCAACATGCACTGATTGATTCCGAGCGCGGGCAGGCGCCGGGCAATCTCGGCGTTGGCCGGGTTGGTCATCGCGATTTCAATCAGCGTATGGGTGGTCAGGGTCATGCTGTCTCCGTGCGGGGCCTAAATCCTTTGGGCAGACGATACATTAAAAGCGCTCAATGAAAGACCGGGCGCGAGTGTTTCACTCCACCCGCCGGAAGGCTAAAGTGTCGCAACTCACCAGGACACCATGGACGCCAATGTATAGCCAAACGCCTGAGCCTCAATCCATCTGCAACCCCATTACCAGCAGCGCGATTTTTATCGTGGCAACCCTGGTGCCCGGCAGTGATGCTGCCGGTAAAGTCCGGGCCTGTTGCGCCGATGTCGCGGCCCTGACGCGATCGGTTGGTAAACGCGTCCCTTCCGGTAACTTGTCGTGTGTCTGCGGTTTCGGTTCCACAGTCTGGGACACGCTGTTTGGTAACCCGCGCCCCGCGTCGCTGCATGCATTTCGCGAGTTTGGTGCAGGGGAACGTCGCGCTGTTGCAACACCGGGCGACATTTTGCTGCACATTCGTGCAGACCAGATGGACCTCTGCTTCGAATTGGCGACCCAGTTACTTTCATCGCTTGGAGAGGCTGTTTCGGTTGTCGATGAGGTTCAGGGTTTTCGCTATTTCGATATGCGCAGCATCATCGGTTTTGTGGATGGCACTGAAAATCCGGTCGGCCGCAAGGCAGTCGACTTCACGCTTGTCGGCAATGAAGATCCGTCCTTCACCGCAGGCAGCTATGTGCTGGTGCAGAAGTACCTGCACAACATGACTGCCTGGAACGCGCTGTCCGTTGAAGCTCAGGAGCGGATTATCGGGAGAACCAAATTGTCCGACATCGAACTCGATGACTCGGTCAAACCCACCTCTTCGCACAGTGCCCTGACGACGATCACCCAGGACGGGCAGGAAGTGAAAATCCTGCGCGACAACATGCCCTTTGGCCGTCCTGGCGCTGGCGAGTTCGGCACATATTTCATAGGCTATGCGCGCTCGCCTGCTCCGCTTGAACAGATGCTCGAAAACATGTTTGTCGGCAGACCCGCGGGTAATTACGACCGTTTGCTCGATTTCAGCACGGCGGTGACCGGAAGCCTGTTCTTCGTTCCGTCTGCAGATCTGCTGGAAGAACTGGCGGACCGTTTCACCTGAGGACTGTCCGTTCCATTGGCGAAGTCAGAGATTGCAGTGGCGATCATCTCAAAGGTAGTATTGAGAACGATTCACACTAACATCTGGAAAGCCAACCGGTGCAAGTTCCTCCGACCAGCAAGCTGGGCTTCTTTTTCAGCGACCATCATCGCTGGCTGCTGCAGCATATCCAGCGGCGCCTGCGCAATCACGCGGACGCCGAGGACACCGCCGCCGATACGTTTTGCCAGATGCTGGTGGCCCGGGTAGACCCCGACAGCATCGAACAACCTCGCGCGTACCTGTCGACCATTGCCCGACGACTGATCTTTGACCGTCATCGCCGGCGCAAGCTGGAACTGGCCTACCTCGAACGTCTGTCCACGCTGCCTGAATCGTTCGCCCCCTCCCCTGAAGAACAGTTGCAACTGATCGAAGCCCTGGTCGCGATCGACCGGGCGCTCGACGGCTTGCCACTGGTCGTCAAGGCCACGTTCCTCTACAGCCAGCTGGACGGTCTGAGCTACGTGGCGATTGCTCACAAAATGGGGCTTTCGGAACGCACGGTCAGCCGCTACATGAAACAGGCGTTGCGTCAGTGCTACCTGAGCGAGTTGACGCCATGAGCAAGCCGCGCCTTGACCCGGTCAGCGAGCAGGCCATCGACTGGATGGTGAGCCTTCGTGCCGGCAAACCCGATGCTGCACTGCAAGAGCGGTTCAACGCATGGCTGGCGATGGACCCCGCACACGCCCAGGCCTGGGCCACCTTGCAGGAGCGTCTTGGCGGTTCCTTCAACACGATTCGTGCCTTGGATCGGCGTCTGCCCGGTCAAGCCAACGAAGCGCGGCAACTGCTGTTGCAGCCCCACGGTTCACGCCGCGATGCGCTCCGCGTGATCGCGGGCCTGGGTCTGCTGGGCGGCGGCGCGTGGCTCGGCATTCGCAGCCCGCTGGGTGACTCGCTGCTGGCGGATCTGCACACCGGCCGTGGCCAGCGTCAGGATTTCACGCTGGCCGACGGCAGCCGCCTGAGTCTGAACGCGAACAGCGCGGTGGACCTGCGCTTCGATGACAAGCAAAGGCTGGTGATTCTGCGCCACGGCGAACTGGTGATTCAGGTGGCGGCCGACCCCCAGCGTCCGCTGCGGGTGCGCACCGCTCAAGGTGAAATACGGGCACTGGGCACCCGTTTCCTCGTGGCTCAGGAACAAGACGCGACTCGCGTGGTGGTGCTGCAACACTCCATCGAAGCCCGTCTGTTCGACGGCACGACGCTTGACCTGCAGGAAGGTCAATCGGCCTTGTTGTATGCAGGGAACATTGCTCCGGTGGCCGGCGATCAGCGTCATCGCGCCGATTGGCTCAGCGGGCGATTGAACGTGCTGGACGATCCTCTGGAACAGGTCGTCGATGCGCTACGCCCGTACAGCCGGGGTTTTGTCCGCGTGGCTCCCGAGGTTCGCGGCTTGCGCGTTCAGGGCGTATTCCCGTTGAACGATCCGGATCGGGTGTTCATGGCCCTGGCGGAAACCCTGCCGATTCGCGTGGATCGCTACAGCCCATGGTTGACGCTGATACGTGCAAAAGAGTCGCGCTGATAAATTTTTTTTGAAAATAACTCTCATTCGTGTCCGGTTTTCATTTCTCGTCCCACCTATCTCCTGACACTTCCACATTTTCAGGAGAACGCTGTGTTCAACCCGTGGCCCCATGCCCTTTCCGCCGCTGTCGCCCTGGCAACCCTGGCGAGCCCTGCCCTGTCGCAGGCGCAAGACCTGATGTTCAACCTGCCGGCCGGCCCACTCGCCAGCACGCTGAATGCCATCGCCAGCCAGAGTGGCCATATCGTTTCATTGGAGCCTTCGCTAGTGCAGGGCAAACAAGCCCCGGCAGTGGTCGGCCAGATGCCTGCGGAACAGGCGATGCAAAAGGCGCTGGCGGGCAGCGGCCTGCAATTGCGAGTGACCGGGCAAGGTAACTTCAGCGTCGAGCCAGCCCCGGACAACAGCGCAGCGTTGCAGTTGGGCGTGACCAACATCGTCGAACGCAGCACCGACGCCACCACCGAAGGCTCAGGCTCCTACGCTGCGCGGGCGGTGACCATCGGCAAGGGCACCCACACCCTCAAGGAAATCCCGCAATCGGTCACGGTGATGACCCGCAAGCAAATGGACGATCAGGATATCGTCGATCTCAAGGACGCGGCCAACAAGACCACCGGCCTGGTCGGTGCTCAAGGCGTCGGCAGAGGCCTGATCCTGAGCTCGCGCGGTTTCCAGATCGATGACTGGCAGTACGACGGCGTGCCGATTCCGCGCAACTATTACTCGCTGGGTAACTGGGCCACGCAGGACCTGATTTTCTTCGATCGCATGGAAGTGCTACGTGGCGCGTCCGGCCTGCTGCAAGGCACCGGCAGCCCTGGCGGCGCGGTCAACCTGGTGCGCAAACGCGGCCAGGCCGCACCGACAGTGACCCTCACTGGCAAGGCCGGCTCATGGGACCACTACGGTCTGCAACTGGACGCCGGCGGGCCGCTGAACCAGGCCGGCACCGTGCGCGGGCGCTTCATTGCCGACCAGGACGACAGCCACTCGTTCGTCGATTCCGAATGGTACAAGACCACCTCGCTGTACGGCGCGCTGGACTTCGACCTGCGTGAAGACACCACCCTGGGCCTGGCAGTCAGCCAGTCCGACGGCGAATCGCGCTCGAATGTCCGCGGCTTCCCCCGCTACGCCGGCGGTAAGTCCATCGACCTGCCGCGCAGCACGTACACCGGGGCCAAGTGGAACCATTCGGACATCGATGTCACCACGCTCTACACCGACCTGGAACACCGTTTCAACGACGATTGGGCCTTCAAGGTCGGCGCTGTGCGCATGACTGAAACCAATAAAGCGAAAAACCAACGGGTGCAATCCAGTGGCGACGGCATCAATGCCGATGGCAGCGGCGTGCAGTACGCTGACTTCGTGACGGACATGGACTCCACCAAAGTCGCTCTGGACATGAACCTCAACGGTAAATTCGAAGCCTTGTCCATGCAGCAGGAAATCATGGTGGGTGGCAACTACTCCAAGTACACCTCGGATGACAAGTTCGCCCGAACCTTCAATAACAGTGCCGACACCATCTTCGACATTGATCACAACCGTCCCGAAATCAGCTACGAGGGTTTGCTCAATAGCCCCGGTGGCCGTGGGACACCAAGCAAATATGACATCCGCCAAAAAGGCCTCTACGGCAGCTGGCGGGTCAAGCCTATTGATCCGCTGACCCTGGTGCTCGGCTCACGGGTCAGTTGGTACGACTACAGCTATAAATCGTGGCGCCAGGACGCGACCAGCATTACCGCCGATCCTGAAAGCACCAGCAACGAAAACGGTGAAGTCACCCCCTTCGCCGGTATCGTCTATGACTTGAGCCGCGAATGGGCGGTCTATGCCAGCTACACCGACGTGTTCACACCGCAAACCGAACGCAGTACAAGCGGCTCGGTAATCAAACCGATCATCGGTACGAACTACGAATTGGGTCTCAAGGGCGAGTTGATGGAGGGTCGGGTCAATACGTCCCTGGCGTTGTTCCGTTACGACCAGGAAAACCGCGCCACGCTCGATATGGACGGTGGGCAAAACTGCGACGGTTGGTACTGCTCGAAGGCATCCGGCAAAGTACGCAGCCAGGGTCTCGACGCCGAAATCAGCGGCGAAGTGCTGGACGGTCTGCAACTGTTTGCCGGTTATACCTACAACACCACCAAGTACCTCAAGGACCCGGACAACGAAGGCAAAGTCTTCAGCTGGTGGACGCCGAAACACATGCTGCGCGTCTGGGGCAACTACCAGTTGGGTGGCGACTGGAGCCGTGTGAGTACCGGCCTGGGCTTCACGACCCAAAGCCATACTCTGGGTTACGACCACGTCGTCAACATACCGGGTTACACCGTTTGGAATGCCCGTGTCGGCTACCAGCTCTCCTCGGAGATCGAGCTGGCGATGAACGCCAACAACCTGTTCGACAAGACTTACTACACGGCGGCCTACAACCAGATCAATGGCAACAACAACTACGGTGAACCACGCAACGTGATGTTCAGCGTGAAATACACGCCGGAGTTCTAACACCGCAAGTCGTTTCATCAACGCCCTCCCCGGTCGCGAACGCAGGGAGGGCGGTTTCAGCATCCCTACGCTTGACTCCTCCCGACTTTGAAAGCCTCACGCCGGGCTTGCCGCTCTGCGGCGTAGGTTTCGCTCTGCTCACTGATCAACTCTTCGCGGCGCAACAGCTCACCGCAATGGGCGCACAGCGGTCCTAACCCGGCGGGCTCGCCACAGGTTTTGTGGGTGTACACCACCGCCAACCCTTCTTCCGGCGACTTGCACCAGGTTTCCCCCCAGGCACGCAACGCCAACACCACCGAGTAGAAGGCCTGCCCTTTCGCGGTGAGGTGGTACTCGTAGCGCGGTGGCCGTTCGTTGTAGAGACGGCGTTCTACCAGGCCGTCGGCTTCCAGGTTTTTCAGGCGTGCAGCGACCATTTGCGGGGTGCCGCCGGTCTGCGCCTGGATCTCGTCATATCGATGACTTCCCATGAACAACTCACGCAGGACCAGCACGGTCCAGCGGTCGCCCACGACTGTTTCGGCCCGCGCAATCGGGCATAGAGTGTCGGGAGCAGCAATGTTGGTCGACATACGGGCTTGCCTCTTTCGCTGTAACTATGATTATCATATCAACAAGATGCCCAGGCAAGTCCCCGGCACCGGTCACTCAACTTTTGTGGAGAACATCGTCATGTCGAACGCCCTTTATCCGCTCAACAGGACCGCCTATCTGCTGGTCGATCCGTACAACGACTTCCTCTCGGAAGGCGGCAAGGTTTTTCCCCTGATCAAGCCGATCGCCGAGCAAGTCGGCCTGCTCGACAACCTGCGCACGCTCGACCGCACGGTTCGCGCCCTCGACATTCCGGTCGTCATCGTACCGCACCATCGCTGGGAACACGGTGACTACGAAGGCTGGGACCATCCAACGCCGACCCAGTGCAAGATCATGCACATGCACCACTTTGCTCGCGGGGAATGGGGCGGCGAATGGCATCCGGATTTTGCGCCGAAGGACGGTGACATCGTCGTGCAGGAGCATTGGGGTTCGAGCGGTTTCGCCAACACCGACCTGGATTTTCGCCTCAAGCAAAAAGGCGTCACCCACGTGATCATCGTCGGTCTGCTGGCCAACACCTGCATCGAAGCGACCGCCCGTTATGCATCGGAAATGGGTTACCACGTCACCCTGGTGCGCGATGCGACCGCCGCCTTCCGCCCGGAAATGATGCACGCCGCCCACGAGTTGAACGGCCCCACGTTTGCCCATTCGATTGTGACCACGGACGAACTCGTCGCCGCCCTCGCAGGGCAGGAGTGACCGATGATGAAACTGACAGGAAACCTGATCATCGGGACCCACGATGTCGCGGCCACCGAAGGAACGATGAAAGCGCTCAACCCCGCGACCAACACGTTGATCGAACCGGATTTTGCCCTCGGCGGCGTCGCGCAAGTCCACCAGGCAGCAACGCTCGCCGACGAAGCGTTCGACAGTTACAGCCATACGTCGCTCGCTCGGCGCGCAGCGTTTCTCGAGAGCATTGCCGACAATCTCGAGGGCGTGCGCAAGGAGCTGGCAGCACGGGCCGCGCTCGAAACGGGTCTGCCAGAAGCTCAGCTTGAGGGCGAAGCGAGCAGAGCCGCCGTCCAGTTCCGTCAGTTCGCGGAGGTCGTGCGCAAAGGCCGCTTCCTTCAACTGGCCATCGATCCGGCACAACCTGATCGTCAGCCTCGCCCGCGCATGGACCATCGCCTGCAGAAAATGGCCATCGGCCCGGTGGCCATTTTCGGCGCGAGCAACTTTCCGATTGCCTATTCCGTGGCCGGTGGCGACACCGCTTCGGCATTGGCCGCCGGCGCGACCGTCATCCTCAAAGCGCACAACGCCCATCCGGGTGCTTCGGAAATCCAGGCACGGGCCATCCAAAAGGCCGTGCAGGAGCACGGGTTGCACGAGGGGGTTTTCTCGATGGTACGCGGCAGCGGTAACACCATCGGCGAAGCGCTGGTCGATCATCCTTTGATTAAAGCCGTGACGTTTACCGGTTCGGAACAGGGCGGCATGGCGCTATATCGGCGTGCGCAACTGCGGCCCGATCCGATCCCGGTATTTACCGAAATGACCAGCATCAACCCCACATTCATCCTGCCCGCAGCCCTGGCCGAGCGCGGCGCGAAGATCGGCGATGGTTTTATCGAGCGCATGCTGGTCAATGTCGGGCAAGCCTGCCTCAGGCCCGCGCTGCTGATCGCGATCAAAGGCGCCGGCCTCGAAGCGCTACGCGCCGCCATGGTGCAGCGCGTCAGCGAGGCCGCAGCCCGCACGATGCTGACGCCGGGGATCCATGCGTCTTACCTGAACGGTCTCACCGCGATGGAAAACGCCGGTGCGCAGCGCATCGCCGAAGGCACGGCCGCCAGCGCCGACGTTGACGGCCAATCGGCGTTGCTGGAGGTCACCGGCCAACGTTTCCTCGAGGAAGCCGCCCTAGCGCAGGAAGTCTTCGGACCATCGGCGCTGCTAGTGACCGTCGAGGACGAGGCTGAACTGCTCGCCATTGCCCGCTCGCTCAAAGGCCAACTCAGCGCGGCCCTGCACCTCGAAACAACTGACTTGCCATTGGCCCGGCGCCTGTTGCCGGTGCTGGAGCGCAGAACCGGGCGCATCGTCGTCAACGCCTTCGCCCATCCGCAAGAGGTGACGCACGCCACTGTTCACGGCGGACCGTTTCCGGCGACCTCGGACAGTCGCTTCACCTCGGTGGGCATGACGTCGATCGAACGCTTCTTGCGGCCGGTGGCTTATCAGGGGTTTCCGGACGCGCTGTTGCCTGAGGCACTGCGTGATTTCAACCCGTTGGGGCTGCCTCGCCTCGTGGACGGGCAATAGTTGTCAACCCGACCGGAGATCAAGGATCAACCTGAGCCATGAGTTCAGGGATGGTTTCCTTGCGATTGGCATAGCGCTGCGCCAACACGGCGCAGACCATCAGTTGAATCTGGTGGAACAGCATCAACGGCAGGATCAACACACCCATGGTGCTGCCGGCGAACAGAACCTGGGCCATCGGCACGCCGGTGGCCAGGCTCTTCTTCGAACCACAGAACAGGATGGTGATGCGGTCTTCCTGATTGAAACCGAACGCCTTGCCCAGCACGGTGGACGCCAGCAAGACCAACGCCAGCAAAATGCAGCAAGCGACCACCAGTCCGGCCAGTTCCCAGAGCGGTATCTGATGCCAGATCCCTTCGATCACCGCCTCGCTGAACGCGCCGTAAACCACCAACAGGATCGAGCCCTGATCGACGAATTTCAGCCAGCTCTTGTTGCGCGCAACCCAGGCGCCGATCCAGCGTCGAGCGATCTGCCCGGCAATGAACGGCAGCAGCAGTTGCACGCTGATTTTCACAATCGCATCGAACGTCGAGCCGCCTTCGCCGTGCACATTCAGCAGTAATGTCACCAGCAACGGCGTGAGGAAAATCCCGAACAGGCTGGAGGCCGCCGCACTGCAAATTGCCGCCGGAATATTTCCACGCGCCAGGGACGTGAACGCAATCGCCGACTGCACCGTAGCGGGCAGCGCGCAGAGGTAGAGCATGCCCATGTACAGGTCGGCGCCGATCATCGGCGACAGCAAGGGTTTGAGCGCCAGCCCGAGCAAGGGGAACAGGACAAACGTCAGGCTGAACACCAGCAAATGCAGGCGCCAGTGGCCCGCCCCGGCGATGATCGATTCACGCGACAGTTTGGCGCCGTGCAGGAAAAACAGCAGGGCAATGGCGATGTTGGTCAGCCAGCCAAAACCGACCGCGACCTGACCGCTGGCGGGCAGCAGACTGGCGAGAATCACCACGCCGATCAGGGTCAGGGTGAAGTTGTCGGGTAAAAAACGGGGGCGGGTCATCGGTGTCATCCGGCGTGGGCGAGGAATGTTGCGTCGACTCTAACGCGCTTGCCGATTACCGACTAACGCTAACAAGCCAGTAGATATCGCCTAACGGACATAACGTTGATGCGAATGTATTCATCAACAAAAACAACGGGGGGTCGGCAACTTCATGCGGACGCGGTACTCAGCCATTACACAAATCAACTGTAGGAGCCGGCTTGCTGGCGATAGCGATCGAAAGGGCTATGCAAAGCTCAAGGCCCAATCGCCAGCAAGCCGGCTCCTACAGGGGAACGAGTACATCCACAGAATCAGATCGGCTGTCAGGCCAGCACAGGCTCAATCATCCTCATGCAACTTGATGCCCCTGGCATGCAGCAGATGCGGCACCACCAGCACCAGCAACGTCAACGCCAGGAACGCGGCGGAGATCGGTTGTGTCAGAAACACCGTCCAGTCGCCCTCGCTGATCGACAACGCGTTACGCAGTTGTTTCTCCGCCATCGGTCCCAGCAGCATGCCCACGATCACCGGCGCGACGGGGAAGTCGAACCGCCGCATCAACACCCCGCCCCACCCGATCGCCAGCATCAGCAACAAGTCGAAAGATGAGTGACGCATGCCATACACGCCGATGGTGGCGAACACCAGGATCCCGGCATTCAGATAAGGCCGGGGGATTTGCAGCAGTTTGACCCAGAGGCCCACCAACGGCAGGTTCAGCACCAGCAGGATGACGTTGCCGATGTACAGCGAGGCCACCAGGGTCCAGACCAGTGCACCCGAGGTTTCAAACAGCAGCGGACCCGGTTGCAGGTTGTAGTTCTGGAACGCCGCCAACAGGATGGCTGCCGTGGCGGAAGTCGGGATACCAAGCGTCAGCAACGGCACCAACGAACCGGTGGCGCTTGCGTTGTTCGCCGCTTCAGGGCCGGCGACGCCCTCGATGGCGCCCTCGCCTTTGTTGGCGGCAAATTCTTTCGGATACTTGCTGAGTTTGCGTTCGGTCGAATAGGACAGGAACGTCGGGATCTCCGCACCACCGGCCGGAATCGAACCGAAGGGAAAACCGATCAGCGTCCCTCGCAGCCAGGCCGGAACCGAGCGCTTCCAGTCGGCGCGCGTCATCCACAATGAGGACATGCGGTGTCGACCGGAGGCCTCTTCTTTCTGATACAGCAGGCTGTACAACGCCTCGCCCACCGCAAACAACCCGACAGCCACCAGCACGACTTCGATGCCATCGACCAGCTCCGGGACGCCCAAGGTGTAACGAGCGATACCCGAAGTCGAGTCCAGCCCGATCAAACCGATGGTCAAGCCAATCCCCAGGGATGCGAAGCCGCGCAACATCGACGCCCCGAGCACCGCAGACACCGTCGTGAACGACAGCACCAGAATCGCGAAATACTCCGCAGGCCCGAACTTCAGTGCCAGTTTCGCCACAATGGGCGCAAACAAGGTCAGCAGAACCGTGGCGACAGTGCCTGCCACAAAGGACCCGATGGCCGCCGTGGCCAAGGCCGGTCCCGCCCGGCCATTGCGGGCCATGAGGTTGCCTTCCAGGGCCGTAACCATGGAAGACGATTCCCCTGGGGTATTGAGCAAAATGGAGGTCGTGGAACCGCCGAACTGCGCGCCGTAGTAGATGCCGGCGAACATGATCAGCGCGCCGGTGGGATCGACCTTCGCGGTAATGGGCAGCAACAGCGCCACGGTCAGCGCCGGCCCGATGCCCGGCAAGACGCCGATGGCGGTGCCGAGCAGGCAACCAATGAACCCCCACATCAGATTGATCGGCGTCAGGGCCGAGGAAAACCCCATTGCCAGGCTTGCGAGAATATCCACCCTGTTGATCTCCTGCGGCCTGAATCAGATCCAGGCGTTGACAAGCGGCGGAAGGGAAACCCCCAGCCCTGCATTGAACAGCCAGTAAATCGGGAGCGTCAGGGCAATGCCGATGGCGAGATCGCGCAGCGGATGACGACTGCCGAAACCCCGCGCCGAACAGGCGAACAACAGCGCGGCCGACAGGACAAAGCCAATGAGATTGATAAGCACGGCAACGCCTAGCAGCCCCCCCGTCACCCAGGCCACCCCCGCTTTGCCGCCAGGCACCACTTTGGCGGATTCGTCATCGTGATCGGCCAGTTCGCGAAAACCGCCGGTGACGGCTTGAAAGCACAGAACCACCCCCACGCCCGCGAGGAATACCGCCACGGCGTAGGGATAGACGTACGCCCCCAGGATGACGAACCCCATCTCCTCGGGAAACAGAAAGGCGCCGTAGCCCAGCATGGCGCTGATGGCGAGCACACCGACGCCAATCGCCAGTTGCACCGGCACGATTGCACGCGATTGACTCATGGCTTGACCAGCCCCACTTCCACCAGCATCGCCCGCAGCCGCACGTGCTCCGCGTCGACGAATTTGCCGAACTCGTCACCGGTGAGGATGTTGGGCGACCATTTGTTGGTTTCGATGTTGTCTTTCCAGACTTTGCTGTTGGCGGCCGCCACCACGGCGTCGGTGACTTCCTTGCGTTGCTCGGGCGTGAGGCCCGCGGCACCGTAAACACCACGCCAGTTGCCGATGATCACGTCATACCCGCTTTCTTTGAGCGTCGGGGCATCGATGCCTGCAACGCGCTCCGGTGCGCCGATGGCGAGTACACGGAACTGATCGCTCCTGATGTATTGGCCAAGTTCGGCATAACCGCCGGTGATGACTTTGATCTGCCCGCCCAACGCCTGGGCAACCACTTCACCTCCGCCGGCGAAGGCGACGTAATTGACCTTGTTGACCGGGACGCCCATTTTCGCGGCCAGTTCAGCAATGCCGATGTGATCGATCGAGCCCTTGGAGCCCCCGCCCCAGGCAATGCTGGTCGGTTTTTCCTTGAAGGCTTTCAACAAGTCGTCCAGCGTTTTGAATTCGGATTCCTTGCGCACCGCAATCACGTTGTATTCGGTAAACAGCCGGGCAATCGGCGTCACATCCTTCAAGGTGATCTGCGGGTTGTTCTGCTCAATGCCAGCGACCATGATCGCGCCCATCACAAGCAGCGCATCCGGATCGCCCTTGGTGCTGTTGGCAAACTGCGCCAGCCCCAGCGTGCCCCCCGCGCCGCCCTTGTTTTCAAAGGTGACGGATTTGGCCGCGTTGGCTTCAATCAAGGCTTTGCCCAGCACGCGTGCGGTCTGGTCATAACCGCCCCCCACCGAACCTGGGGCCATGAACTTGACGGTTTCCAGCGCAAAGGCAGGCGTTGTGAGCACAGCGGCAGTGACGGCAACCGCGAGGCAAAGGGTGGATCGACGTAACGAAGCGAACATGCGTTTTCTCCCGGGACTTTTGTTTTTATGGGGCGCCGGCTGAACGTCGGTCCGGGCATAAATCCGGATCGTTGAACAGCCATCTCGGGATAAGCGTAGGCCATGGTTGGAATGGCGGCATACAACAGTGAATCAGTTCATTTCAGGAAGACGCCTGCATGGACGCGCGGCGCGTTGCACGGACTCAAAGTGGTGGCCGTCGCGGTGGGAGCAGTTGCAGGGTTACGGGATGGCTTTTGAGCGTCGTTGACCGGGATTGACCCGCTGACACTGCCCCTTCCCTGACTCGCACAGTCAAGGAAAGGGCAATCACCCTCAGGTATTGGTTTTCAACTTGGTCCACAGACGCGTGCTCAACCGCGCAATCGCCGCCGGCAGTTCCTCGACGGTAAACAGCTTGTCCAGCACGCTCTTCGGCGGGTAGATCGCCAGATCCTGCTTCACGGCCGGGGTCACATATTGATCCGCAGTGAGGTTGGGGTTGGCGTAGTGGATGCTGTTGCTGATGTTGGCAATGACTTGCGGCGTCAGCAGGTAGTTCATGTAGGCGTAGCCGTTTTTCTCGTGAGGCGCGCTTTTGGGCATGACCACCATGTCGAACCACAGGGTCGAGCCTTCATCAGGAATCGAGTAAGCGATGTCGATGCCGTTGTTCGCTTCCTTGGCGCTGGCGGCAGCTTGAACGATGTCGCCGTTGAAGCCGATCACCGCGCAGATATTGCCGTTCGCCAGGTCACTGATGTACTTGGACGCGTGGAAGTACTGCACGTACGGCCTGATTTTCAGCAGCGCCTGCTCGGCTTTCTTGTAGTCCGCCGGTTCGTGGCTATGGGGCGGCAGGCCCAGGTAATTCAGGGTAATTGGCAGGATCTGCGTCGGGTTATCGATGATCGCCACGCCGCACTGGCTGAGTTTCTTGATGTTTTCTTCTTCAAAAAACAGCTTCCAGGAATGGGTGACATCGGTGTTGCCGAAGATCGCCTTGATCTTCTCCACGTTGTAACCGATCCCCGCCGTGCCCCACATGTACGGATAGCCGTACTGGTTGCCCGGATCATTGACCTCGAGTTTTTTCATCAGCGCCGGGTCCAGGTTTTTCCAGTTCGGCAGTTGGCTCCGGTCGAGTTTCTGAATGGCCCCGGCCTTGATCAGGCGCGACAGGAAATGGTTCGAAGGGCTGACCACGTCGTAACCGGTGTTGCCGGTCATCAGCTTGGATTCCAGCACTTCGTTGCTGTCGTGGATGTCGTAAGTCGCCTTGATCCCGGTTGCCTGGGTGAAGCTGGTCAGGGTGTCGTCGGCGATGTAGCCGTTCCAGTTGGAAATATTGACGACTTCGTCGGCGTACGTGGCGGCCGAAAACGTGGTCAGTACAACCATCAGGGGAAGTGTGTTCACGCGCATGTTCAATCACCTTGTTGATGAGCTTTTGTTGTTTTTTGATCGCCGGGGTTTCTAGATTTCTGTTCTGGCCCTGACCGCCTCCACGCGCATGCGAAGCATGGCACCGATATCGAGCAAGGGCTTTGGCGGCAGCCAGCCCGGTTGCGCCCTGCGCATGACCGATTCGAGGATCGGCGAGCAGGTGCCCGAGGCCATTTCAGCGAGCAATCGCCCCCACAGCGTGCCGCGCGCGACACCCGAACCATTGCAGCCGGCCACCGCAAACACGCCCTCTTCGACCTTGCAGAAATAGGGTTGCCCGGTGCGCGAGGCGCTCAAATGTCCGGTCCAGGTGTACTGGATGTCCCGCTCGCCCAAAAACGGAAAGCGCCGTTGCAAGCCGAGCACATGGTGTTTGCGTCGATGCAGCAGTTCACTGTCGGTCAGGTCACGGGAGCGGTACTCCGCAGTGTTGCGGATCATCACGCGACGGTCCGGGGTCAGGCGCACCGTGGCGCCGAGCGGCCGGGTGGAGAGCACGCCCCACGGCTCGACGGCGCCGATGGACTGGAACTCTTCATCGCTGAGCGGCCGGGTAAGGCTGGCACTGAGTTCCATCGGGAAGGTTCCGCTGTCCTCGATGCCCGACCGGGGAATGAACGCGTTCAGGCACACCATGACTTGCGTTGCCTCGATGTTGCCGGCAGTGCCATGGGCGCGAATTCGTCCTTTACCCAGACGCTCCAGGCCGGTGATGTCGGTGTTCTCGAACACGGTCACGTTGTCCGGCAGTGCATCCAGCAAGCCCTTCACGTATTTCGCCGGTTGCAGCAGCGCGTTGCCCTGACCGCACCGGATCGCGGCCTGGTAGTGCCGGGTACCGAGTTTTTCGCTCAGTTGCTCACCTTGCAGAAATTCAGCAGAGGCGCCGACCGCGCGTAGCGTAGCCAGTTTGCCCTCGACATCGGTCAACTTGCCTGGGTCGCTGACCGCGAAGAAGTAACCGCAATCCCTGAAGTCGCATTCGATACCGTGACGGGCGATGCGTTGGCGCACTTCGTCGCTGGCAGCCCGTGAAATCGCGGTGTCCACTTCATAACCGGCGAACCCGTGGTTGCCGATCAACTCGTCTCTGGTCGGGTGTTCGTGGCCTACGACGAAGCCTGAGTTGCGCGCCGAAGCACCCTGCGCCGCGCGCTGCCGGTCGACGATCACGATCCGCGCCTGAGGGTGCAATTGCGCGAGCGAGTGCGCGGCACTCAGCCCGGTGATACCGGCACCGATAATCAGCCAGTCGGCTTTTACCGTGCCTTTGAGAGGACCGCGAGCGGCAGAACTTCCCGCCTGCGCAATCCAGCCACATTCATTGGTCATGCCTCACCTCATTGACTGTCATTCTGCGAGCGCATGCTGTAATCGCATGGACGTTTCCGGAAAACGCTCGCCAGAGCTAGAATCTATAAGGCCTGTAGTGATACAACCAACGTTATAAAATCATCGAGCCATTCATAAAACGCATGGATAAAATTCGCCACGTTCCTTCGCTCCAGGCCTTGCAGGCACTGGTGGAAGTCTCCGACTCGGGCAGCTTCACCCAAGCGGCCACCAGGCTGTGCCTGACCCAAAGTGCGGTGAGTCGAAAGATTCAGCTGTTGGAAAGCCACTTCGGCGTGCCGATGTTTGCGAGGAACAGCCGCCATGTGCGACTGACGCCGGAAGGCGAACAGGTGTTGGGCACCGCACGAAATATCCTGGCGCAACTGAAAACCCTGGAGGACCGCCTTTCGCCACAGGAACGCCCCTTCCGCATCCGCATGCATGTGTCGCTGGCGGTTCGCTGGCTGCTGCCGAAGTTGAGCGAGTTTTATCGAAGTCATCCGCAGGTTTCGCTGTCGATCGAGACCGTGGCGACAGAAGTGGTAGAGCCGGCCATCGACAGTGATGCGTACATTCTCTATCTACCCGAGCCGTCTGATGATCCGGATAGCCTGACCTTGTTCAAGGAAGCGTTGGTGCCGGTGTGCGCGCCCGGGTTGGGCACCTCGACGCGGCCATTGGCAGCGGTGGAAGACCTGATGAGTTTCCCGCTGTTGCATCGCTCGGCGGACCGCAATGATTGGGCTCAGTGGTTGTCGGCCAATGGCGGTAAATCGCTGGATGATTACCGGCACATTCCCTTCAACCTCGATGAACTGGCGCTGGACGCGGCGGCGAGAGGATTGGGTGTGGCGATGACGGATATGACGCTGGCAGGAGAGTCAATCGAACGGGGGGTGCTGGTTATCCCGTTTGGCCGGCCGTTGGCAACACGCGGTATTTACGCGTTGAATCTGCAACCTTCAGCCGTTGCTCATCCGGCTTGCGCGATGGTTCTGCAATGGTTTGCGCAGCAGGCGGAAAGGCAAGACCTTCAGCGTTAGGTGCTCCCACCGGCCCCATCGCCAGCAAGCCGGCTCCTACAGGTTTGCGGCGTTTGTACCGAATCCTTGCCGGCGATGGCGGCCGCAAGATCACCGCAAAACCCAATGGCTGTGCATTACAAACTTGTCATCGAGTTGTCAGCGTAGCCAGCACCCTCGCTTCCTAAAGTGGCGTCGTCAGTCACCCACACCGGGTGACGCCTCCCACTGATGATGACAAGGGTCGATACCATGAAACCATTGAACAAACTCTGCCTGATCGCCGCCAGCCTGTTGATGCTCGGCACCGGCTCCGCCATGGCCGGCGACATCGCGCCGGTGAAGGCCGACAACGTCGTGCTGGTACACGGCTCCTGGGCCGATGGCTCGAGCTGGGCGGACGTGATTTCGCGGTTGCAGGCCGCCGGATTGCACGTCACCGCCGTTCAAAACCCGTTGACCTCGGTCGCCGATGACGTCGCCGCCACCCAACGTGTACTCAACCAACAGGACGGCCCGACGGTGTTGGTCGGCCACTCCTACGCCGGCACCGTGGTCAGTGAAGCCGGGGTCAATCCAAAGGTCAGCTCGCTGGTATACGTCGCGGCCCGCGCCCCGGACGCCGGGGAAGATTTCGTCGCCCTGTCAGCCAAATACCCGACCATGCCCGTGCGAGCCGGCACCGAAGAACACGACGGTTTCGTCAGCCTGAAACAGGATGCCTTCCTCAAATATTTCGCCAGCGACGTGCCCCACGACAAGGCGATGCAACTGTTCGCCGTGCAGCAACCGATTGCCAAAACCCTGTTCACTGATCGCACCACCGCAGCCGCCTGGCACAGCAAACCTTCGTGGTACGCGGTCTCCAGCCTCGACCAGACCATCAACCCGGACCTCGAACGCTTCCTCGCCAAACGCATGGGCGCGACCACCATCGAGCTGCCGTCGAGCCATTTGTCGCTCGTTTCCCACTCCAAAGAAATCGCCGACCTGATCCTCGAAGCCTCCGGCCGCCAGCCATAACGCCAGGCCCGGTTTCATTACAACTTTGTCATTGAACTGTTGGTCGGCTGTCCGGATCGCCTGGTTAACCTGAGCTCACTGTCAGGCCATTCCCGGCAGCCAACCTGAAGAGAGAGACACCTCATGAAAATGTTAATCCTCGGTTTCGCCGCCCTCCTCGCCACCGGCTCGGCGTTTGCCGATACGCAGACCACTGCGCCGGTGATCCACGACAAGACCGGTTTCTTCGTGCACATGGACGTCGCCAAAGTCCTCGCCAGTACCGACATTTCGCAACAATGCGGCTTGATCCCGGCGCGACTCGACTACCTCGACCACCAGGGTCGCGAGCACGTCCTCGATTACCAGGTCAACGGCACGGGCTGCACCAACGATCATTGATCCGGCTACACTGGCGCCAATTGGCTGAGGCACAAACCCCATGAATATCCTGGTAGTCGAAGACGAACCCAAGGCAGGCAATTACCTGCTCAACGGCCTGCAGGAACTCGGTTACTCCGTCAGCCTGGCGCGGGACGGCATCGATGGCCTTCACCTGGCTCTGGAGCACGATTTCGATGTCATCGTTCTGGACGTGATGATGCCGAAAATGGATGGCTGGGAGGTTCTGCGCCGCTTGCGCAAGGAAGCCGACACACCGGTGTTGTTTCTCACCGCGCGGGATGACATTGCCGACCGCATCAAGGGCCTGGAACTGGGCGCCGACGATTACCTGATCAAGCCTTTTTCCTTCGCAGAACTGGTGGCGCGCCTGCGCACCCTGACCCGCCGCGGCCCCACCCGCGAAGAAGAACAACTGCAGGTGGACGACCTGCAGATCGACGTGCTCAAGCGCCGCATCACCCGCGCAGGCGTGAAGATCACCCTGACCAACAAGGAATTCGCCCTGCTGCATTTGTTTGCCACGCATCAAGGCCAGGTCTTGTCGCGCTCGATGATCGCGTCACGGGTCTGGGACATGAATTTCGACAGTGACACTAACGTCGTCGACGTCGCCGTGCGTCGCTTGCGCCTGAAAATCGATGACCCGTTCCAGCTCAAGCTGATCCACAGCGTGCGCGGTATCGGCTACCGCTTCGACACCCAGGCATGAGTCGCCTTCGCCATTCCCTGACACTGCGCCTGGCACTGGTGTTTGCCCTGCTCGCGTTTGTCTCGCTGACCCTGTTGGGCGTGGCGCTGTACCGCGACCTGGAGCGCGAGCTGATCCGCCGCGACGACGCGGCCCTGGTGAACCGCATCGATCAACTGCGCACCTTCCTCAACGACAGCAATACGCTGGAGCTGATCAGGACCAAACCGGCGCTGTTCCAGAACATGCTGGGCAATCGCGAAGCCCTGCTGACCATTGGCGCCGCCGGACAAAAACCGCTGCTGGTGGTCAATCCCGGCAACCTCGCCTTGCCATCGCTGGCACCGGTGTCGATGGACCATCCGTTGAGCCTGGCCGATGTGCAGCACTATCCCGGCGTGGACGGCGTCCCTTTCGCGGCCGTCGCGGCGACCATCGAATCCGACGACATGGGCAGCTTGCAGGTGGTCACCGGACGCCTGATGACCGAGCGCACCGCCGTGCTCGCCCGCTACCGCCTCAACGTGTACCTGTTCGCCAGCGTGGCGGCGGTTCTGCTGGCGCTGTCCGGCTATCTGCTGGTGCATCGCGGCCTGCTGCCCGTACGACGCCTGGCCCGGTATGCCCACGGCATCGGCGTCGGCAACCTCACCGAGCGCCTCGATGGCCAGGGCGCACCACGGGAGCTGCTGCCGATGATCGACGCGCTCAATGCAATGCTCGACCGTTTGGGCAAGGGTTTCGTGCAGCTGGGTCAGGTCTCGACCGACATGGCCCATGAATTGCGCACGCCGATCAACAACCTGCTCGGCGAAACCCAGGTTGCGTTGCAGCAGAACCGCAGCGTCGAGGCCTATCAGCAACTGCTCGCCTCCAACGTCGAAGAGCTTGAGCGTCTGGCGCGGATGCTCGACAACATGCTGTTTCTGGCGCGTACCGACCCGGCCAGTGCCCTGAGCCAACGCCAGGAACTGGATGCCGCTGACGAAATGGAACGTATGGCCGACTATTTTGAAGGGCTGGCGGCGGATGTCGGGATCAGCATCGATGCCCAGGGCAGCGGCGTGATCTGGGCTGAGCCGATGCTGCTGCGCCGTGCGTTGGCCAACCTGTGCGCCAATGCCATCAAATATGGCGCGGCGCATTCTGAGCTGGTCATTCGCGCCATACCTTCGGCTGAGGGTATCCGGGTGGTCGTGCGTAACGTTGGCCAGACCATCCCTGCCGAGCACCTGCCCCGGCTGTTCGAGCGCTTTTACCGGGTTGACGAATCCCGCGAGCGTTCGGCTCATTCCAATGGCTTGGGGCTGTCGATCGTGGCGACGATCATGCAGTTGCATAACGGGGCTTACAGTGTCAGCAGCAGTGAGGGGGTGACGTGTTTTGAGTTGTTTTTTCCGGGGCGGCGGGTGGGTGAGTGAGGCTGGTTTGGTGTTTTCGCGGTTGGTGTGAATATTCGTTTTTTTGGTGATGGCGACTGGCGGTTTCGCCCTTACGGCGAGTCACTTGGAAAAGCCCCAAGTAACCAAGGGCTCTTGCCCCTTTCGTTCGGTGCCTCGCTGTGGCTCGGCATGCCCTCGCTCCGGTCCTGCTCCGTGGGCCCGCCGCCATCGGCCATCCATGGCCGGGGGCGGCTAACCCGGCATCCATGCCGGGTTGCCCACTGCGCAGAACCTGCGCTCGGCCTCTCGAGGGGGCGTGTACCTCAAGATCAAAAGCGAAAGGCGAGCTAACGCTCGGCCTGATGAGTGGTGAGAAGCGAAAGCAAACGCGATTCCCTGTAGGAGCCGGCTTGCCGGCGAAAAACGCCCGGACACCGCGTTCATTCAGACAGTACGCATTATCGTTGACGTCCATCGCCAGCAAGCTGGCTCCTACAAGGGAAATGCAGATGCGTTTGGATAAATACGATCCCCTGTAGGAGCCGGCTTGCTGGCGATAGCGGTGGGTCAGCGACACATGTATCGCCTGAAAGGATGCCATCGCCAGCAAGCCGGCTCCTACAGGGGAGCGGTGTACATGTCGGGAATGAGTGAACGCAGCAGAGAAGGACAACGCGAACCCCGAAAGAGCCAGGTCGGCTTTCAGGCCGCCTCGGCGGCTGTGGCGGTAGTCGCCCCCTCGAGAGGCCGAGCGCAGGTTCTGCGCAGTGGGCAACCCGGCATGGATGCCGGGTTAGCCGCGCACGGCCAGGGATGGCCGATCGCGGCGGGCCCACGGAGCAGGACCGGAGCGAGGGCATGCCGAGCCTAGGCGAGGCACCGAACGAAAGGGGCAAAAGCGCTTTGGTTACTTTCGCGCTTTTCGAAAGTGACTCGCTGTAAAAGCGAAACCAATAGCCGCCGTTACCGAAGAAACGGATATGCCCCCCCAACCACTCAGACCGATCTAACCCCCCACCAGAACTGGCAAAAAACACCACCCCCCTTGAGCACTTTCGACCTATCCCAACCAAACCACCGCCCCTAGACTCTTGCCCCCAATAACAGCGCCAAACGCGCACAAGACCGAACCAGGGAAACCCACATGAACCCATCCGACATTTTCGTTATCAGCGCCGTCCGTTCCGCCATCGGCAGCTTCGGCGGCTCGCTCAAGGACGTGCCACCGATTCAACTGGCCACCGACGTCTGCCGCGCCGCCATCGAACGCTCGGGGCTGGCGCCTGAGCACATCGGCCATGCGGTGATGGGCCATGTGATCCCGACCGAAGCCCGCGACGCCTACATCTCCCGGGCAGTGGCGATGAATGCCGGCCTGCCGAAAGAGACACCCGCCTTCAACGTCAACCGCCTCTGCGGTTCCGGTTTGCAGGCAATCGTCAGTGCCGCGCAAAGCCTGATGCTCGGTGATGCGGGCGCAGCGCTGGCCGGTGGCGTCGAATCCATGAGCCGTGGCGCGTATCTGTTGCCGCAAGCGCGTTGGGGCGCACGCATGGGCGACATGCAGGCCATCGACTACATGCTCGGCGTGCTGCAAGACCCGTTTGCCGGTTTCCACATGGGCATCACCGCGGAAAACATCGCCGAACGCTACGGCATCACGCGTCAGGCCCAGGATGAACTGGCCATGCTCAGCCAGCAGCGCGCCGCGCGGGCAATCGCCGAAGGCCGCTTCAACAGTCAGATCGTGCCAATCGAAGTGGCGTCGCGCAAAGGCACCGTGACCTTTGCGACCGACGAACACGTGCGTGCCGAGGTCAATGCCGAGCAACTGGCCAAGATGAAACCGGCCTTCAAAAAGGACGGCAGCGTCACCGCCGGCAACGCCTCGGGCCTGAATGACGGCGCCGGTGCGTTGATCATGGCAACCGGTGAAATGGTGCGCGCCCAAGGCCTCAAACCAATGGCCCGGCTGGTCGGCTATGCCCACGCCGGTGTCGAGCCGGAACTGATGGGGCTCGGCCCGATTCCCGCCACTCGTCTGGTGCTCAAGCGTGCCGGCCTGACCGTCGCCGACCTGGATGTCATCGAGTCGAACGAGGCCTTTGCCGCGCAAGCCTGTGCCGTGGCGCAGGAACTGGGCTTCGACCCGGAGAAGGTCAACCCTAACGGTTCGGGCATCTCGCTGGGCCATCCGGTGGGCGCCACCGGCGCGATCATCGCGACCAAGGCCATTCACGAACTGCACCGCGTCCAGGGCCGATATGCACTGGCGACCATGTGCATCGGCGGCGGCCAGGGCATCGCCGTGCTGTTCGAACGCGTCTGATACGTCCACCCTGCCCCCGTTCAACGGGGGCAGCCGAACAAACTATTGCTCGAAGGTTTGACTGATGACCTAACCTCATAGGCTGAATGACTAACAACAGAGTCAGGCACTCCTATGCGTCATGCACTGAAAGCCATGATTTTCGTCGCTTTCACGCTTTTCGGGGCGGGACCCGGAATGCTGTTGGCGGCAGACCCTGCGGACATTTCAATGCCCAGGGCGGTTGCCGCGCCCCCCAGCGTTTCCCCAAGCGACCTCCAGGCGTTGCAACTTCGGCTGGACGCCCTCAAACAACAGATCTCGCTGGTTGATAACTACAGCCAGCTGGAGGCCCCGCAGGACCTGGTCCAGATGTTCATGCTGGATGTCGATCGCCTCTCGACCTCGCTGCTTCCTCTGCAGACTCAACTGCGCGCGCAACTGGGTGTGCTGGGGCCTGTCCCGCGCGATGACGCCGCGGCCGAGCAGCCCGATATCACCGCGCAAAGGGTCGCGCTCACCGAGCAAAAAAACAAAGTCGACGCCACCCTGAAAACCCTGGCCACCCTGAAAACGAGCGCCACCGACCTCATCACCCAGATTGCCGGCATCCGTCGCAACCTGCTGGAAAGCGAACTGACCCTGAGCACCCGAAGCGTCCTGAACCCCGAGTTCTGGTCACCGATCCTGAGCCCTTCGATGGACGATCGACAGCGCTTCGCATCGTTCCTCGCTCAGGCAAGTGAGGTCGTCAAACTGGCCTGGCAACCGGGCCAACGCCTCTACACCAGCGTACTGTTGCTGCTGGCCCTGCTTATCTGGACGCTGGGCCGTCGTCTCGCGGAACGAGGGCTGACGTGGCTTTGCATACACCGGATGCCAGAAGGACGCCTGCGCCGCAGCTCCCTGGCGCTGGCTTCCGTATTGGCCACGGTGCTGACGGTCGGCCTGTCCCTGCAACTGCTGTTTTATGTCTTCACACGCCAGGCTCCGCTGACGCCGACGCTGACGACGTTCTCCCAGGAATTCGAAAAAGTCGCCTACACCTGCGTGCTGATCACCGCGTTGAGCCGCGCCTTGTTGTCCACGAAACACCCGTCGTGGCGGCTGCCGGCGCTTGCCGATCAAGTGGCGCTGTCACTCAAGCCTTATCCGCGGGTTCTGGCGGGCGTACTGCTGGTTCTGGTGACGATGATCCAGATTACCAACGCAACCGGCATGAGCAGCGGCATCGTGATCGCCGGTCGAGGGGTCGTCGCACTGGTTGTTACGTGCGTTCTGGTGGATTTATTGTTGCGCACCGGCAAAGTCCGCAGAGCCGTCGTGGCCTCTGGCGAAGCCTATGAAGCCGGCAGGACGTTCGCGGGCGTGCTTTACACCCTCACCAGTCTTGCGATGGTGATCTGCCTGGTATCCCTCCTGACCGGTTACGTGTCCCTGGCCAGGTTCGTCACCTATGAACTGGTCTGGGGCTTTCTCATCCTCTCCGGTTTCTATTTGCTGATGCAGTGCTTCAAAGATGCCTGCGAATACTTTTTTTCAATCAAAAGTCCCAGTGGCAAGGCGCTCAAGCAGTTGCTCGGCATTGAAGACCGGCGCCTGGAGCAGATCTCGATCGTTCTGTCGGGGGTCGGGCGCGCCGGACTCTTGCTGCTGGCGCTGGTCACGCTGTTCGTTGGGGGGGTCGGCACGACGCTCGGGCAACTGCTCACCAACGTCTTTTCCATTCTCGGCGGCGCCGGGCTGCGCAAGCTGAACATCATCCCCGGGCACTTGCTCAATGCCGCACTGGCCTTGCTGATCGGCATCTACCTGATTCGCACGCTGGGCCGCTGGCTGGACAAGGAGTTCCTGCCGAAAACCGAGATGGACCCTGGCATGCGCGCTTCGCTGACCACGCTGTTTGCCAACATCGGCTATGCGTTGGTCATTCTGCTGACGCTGTCATCGTTGGGCGTACAGTGGACCAACCTGGCCTGGATCGTCAGCGCGTTGTCGGTGGGGATTGGTTTTGGCTTGCAGGAGATCGTCAAGAATTTCGTCTCAGGCCTGATCCTGCTGACCGAGCGCCCGGTGAAAGTCGGCGACCTGATCAGCATCAGCGGGGTCGAGGGCGACATCCGCCGGATCAACGTGCGGGCCACCGAAATCCAGCTCAGTGACCGCTCGATCGTCATCGTGCCCAATTCGCAGCTGATCTCGCAAAACCTGCGCAACGTAACCCTGGGCGGCAGCGCCCAAGGGGTGGCGTCACTCGAACTGACCTTCCCCCTGGACATCGACCCCGAACAGGTGAAAGACCTGCTCTACAACACCTACCGCGAGCACGAGACCATTCTCGACAAACCGGCGCCGATGGTGCGCTTCAGCAAGTTGACCCCCGAAGGCATCACGCTGACGGTCACCGGCTATGTCGGCAGCCCGAGAATCGTCGGCGTGACCAAGAGCGACCTGCTGTTTGAAATCCTCAAGCGCCTGAGTGACGCCGGTATCGAGCTGGCGAAACCGGCACCCACGATGTGAATCAGTGGGCGATGCACACCGATTTCAGCTCGGTGTAGGCCTCGATCACCGCACGCCCGAACTCGCGGCCCATGCCGGATTGCTTGACGCCACCAAACGGCATGGCCGGGTCGAGCAGCACGTGGGCGTTGACCCAAACGGTGCCGGCCTCGATGCGCGGCACCAGGTTCATCGCTTTGCCGAGGTCATTGGTCCACAGGCTGGCGGCCAGGCCGTAGCGGTTGTCGTTGGCCAGGGCGATCACGGCGTCTTCATCGTCAAACGGCATCACCCCCAGCACCGGGCCGAACACCTCTTCGCGGGCCACCGCCATGCTGTGATCGATGTCAGCCAGAATGGTCGGCTGCACATAAAAGCCCTCGCCTTCCACCAACTCGCCCCCGGACACCACCCGTGCGCCTTCGCGACGCGCCAGCTCGATGTGCTTGAGCACGCTTTGCTGCTGCTTGCGCGAGACCAGCGGGTTGATCGCCGCTTCGCCGTTCATGCCTGCGCCGATGGGCATCGTCGAAACGGCGGCGGCGAGTGCTTCAACGAATTGATCGTGGATGGCGCGATGCACGTAGAAACGCGAAGCCGCCGCACACACCTGACCGTTGTTCAGCAGACCGCCAAGGATTGCGCCCTGGACGGCTTTTTCGATGTTGGCATCGGCCAGCACGATCATCGGGTTTTTGCCGCCCAGCTCCAGCGAGAACCGCGTCATGTTTTCCATGCACGCCACGCCGACGCTTTTGCCCACCGCCGTGGAACCGGTGAAGGACACTTTGCTCACCAGTGGATGCGCCGTCAGCACACCGCCGACATTGGCACCGCCACCGGTGACGACGTTGAACACGCCCGCTGGAATGCCCGCTTCCAGCGCCAGTTCCGCTAAACGCATGGCGGTCAGCGGCGTTTCCATCGCCGGTTTGATGATCACCGTGCAACCGGTGGCCAGCGCCGGCATCAGCTTCCACGCCGCGATCAGCAACGGGAAATTCCACGGCACGATCCCGACCACCACGCCCACCGGCTCACGCTTGGTGAATGCGGTGAATTTCGCCCCCGGCGGCAGCGGAATCGACACGTCAAAGGTCTGCCCTTCGATCTTGGTCGCCCAGCCGGACATGTAGCGCATGAACTCCACGGTGGCGTTCAGGTCCAGTGCGCGCGCCATGTTGATCGACTTGCCCTGACTCAGGGTTTCCAGCTGCGCCAGCTCTTCGGCATGCGCGTCTACCAGCGCAGTGAAGTTCAGCAGGATGCGTTCGCGGTCCGCCGGGCGCAGGCCCGACCACACGCCGGACTTGAAGGCTTTATGCGACGACTGCACGGCTTGCTCGACCACGTCCAGCGGCGCGTCGAGGGTTTCGCACAGGGTTTGGCCGGTGGCCGGGTTGACCACGGCAATGCCCGGCCCTTCGGCGAACACCCATTGGCCATCGATAAAGCAGCCGTGGCGGCGGTCAAGGAATGCAGCAACCTGCGGCAGGATTTCAACGTTGCTCATAAATCACCTTTGGTTCAGACGCGTTGTTCAGCCGGATAACGGGCTGATTACTGTTGTTCTTTGAGGAAACACACGACCGCCTGGCGATCGTCCGCGGAGGCCAGGCCCATGTACGGCATGTAGGTCCCCGGCACGAAGGCCTGTGGCTGAGTGATCAGTTGCGCGATGTTCTCGGCCTGCCAGTTGATGTCTTTGCTGCGCATGGCCTGGGAATAGTTGAAGCCCTCCAGCGAGCCGGATTTGCGCCCGACCACACCCGCCAGGTTCGGCCCCATCATTCCCGTCATGCCCTTGGTCACCGAATGGCAGACCGCGCATTCATTGGCGAAGACCTGGGCGCCATGTCCCTGGTCGGGCGCGCAGTCAGCGGCCAGCGCGGTGTGCGCGAGGGTGAGTGAGAGCAGACCGATGAGGGGCAATCGCAGCGAGGTGAACATAGGAAAACGACCTTGAAAATCCGCGCTCATCCATTGAGCGGCAACACGGGAGCGCCGACGCAGCGGTGCATCGACAGGGTTGAGAGGGATTGTCGATGGTCAGTGATGCGCAGGTTTTGCCCTGCGTGCCAGTCGTATTGGCGAGGCTGCCAAACCGGGCATTTTGGCAAGCACAGCCAACTCTTTGGCAACCACACAAAAGGCCGGAAAAGTTCCGCGCCTTAGTATCGAAAAAGACCGCAAACCTGCGCTCAAGAACAAGAACGGATGCCACACCATGCTCAAGTCCCCCTTGCTGCGTCTCTCTACACTTGCCCTGATGATCAGCGCCGGCCATGCCGGCGCGTATGAACTCTACGCCAATGAAGACAGTCACCTGAACGCCACGCTGGAAGCGGTCTTCGGCATCTTCCACAGCCAGGAAAACTACGCGCTGTCCGGCCGCCTCGACCCGGGTTCTTCGTCGTGGCGCGAGGGCTACATCAAATATGGCCTGAGCTTCGACAAGGGCCTGGCCGGTGTCGGCACCGCGTATGGCGCGGCGAACCTGCTCAGCTCCGGCACCTGGGGCGACGGCGATGCCGCAGGCTTCAGCGATGGTTCGGAACGCACCACCAAATTCGAAGACGCCTACCTCGGCTGGCGTTCGGGCAAGCTGTTCGACGTGCTCGGCGAGGACGGCGTCGACCTGTCCTTCGGTCGCCAGAACATCGTGGTCGGTGATGGTTTCCTGATTAATGGCGACGCGCTCAACTTGGGCAAAGGTCTGGCCGACGGTGAGTTCAACCGCGGAGGTGCCTACTGGCTGGCGGCGCGCAAAGCCTTCGACGAAACCGCCGTGCTGCGCCTGGGAGGCAAGGAAGGCTGGCGTGGCGACCTGATGTGGCTGAAATCCGATAACCGCGCACAAGCGAAAACCGAAATGTACGTCGGCACGCTTGAGCATGTCGCCGAAGCAGGCACAGTCGGTTTGACCTACATCGACACCACCGATGTCGACGAAGAATTCGCCTCACCGATGCAGCTTGAACGCGACGGCATGAAAACCTACAGCCTGCGCGCAGCCGGCAATGCCGGGGTGCAAAACCTGTTCCTCTCCGGCGAATACGCCAAGCAGGACAAACCCCACACCAGCACCGAAGACGCCTGGTACCTGGAAGCCGGCTGGACTTTCGCCGACGTGGCCTGGACGCCAAATGCCAGCTACCGCTACAGCCGTTTCTCGGAAGGTTATGACACGCTGTTCTATGGATTCAGCCGTGGCTTCGGCACCTGGTTCCAGGGTGAAGTCGCCGGTAACTACGCCGGCCCGTTCAACACCAACTCGCGTATCCAGCAAGTCAAGTTCACCGTCTCGCCGCTGGAGAACCTGACGGTCGGTGCGATGTATTTCAACTTCGACACCATCGACCGCAACCTCGGCAATACCGATGGCCACGAAGTTGATCTGTATGCCGAATGGCACGTCAACGAGCACCTGACGGTGATGCCGCTGATCGGCCTCTATCAGCCGGACAAGAGCGCCGACGAAGGTGGCACGCAGCTGGGCAGCAACGACAAGAACCTCTACAGCCAGGTGATTTTCGCCACTACGTTCTAAGCCCCTACACAATCCCTGTAGGAGCGAGCCCGCTCGCGATGGACGTCAACGATGACGCGTGTTGCCTGAATGAACGCGTCGCCCAGACATCTTTCGCGAGCGGGCTCGCTCCTACAGTGGGGCGCGGATGTCTCAAGGAAAAAGGCCTTTCCAATGCACAAAAAATTCCTGACGATTCAGAGCAAGATCGCCCTGCTCGCCGGCCTCTGCCTGCTGTTGGTGGTGGGTTTGCTGATGGGGTTGTCGCTGTATCAAACCCATCGGAGCAGCCAGCAAGTGGCCGAGGCCAGCAGCGAAATGCTCGCCAACGCCGCCAAGGAACACATGCAGGCGCTGGGCAAAGTGCAAGCGATGCAGGTGCAACGCACCTTCATGCAGACGCACGAATATGGCCAAGGGTTGTCGCGCTATCTGCTCTACCTGAGGCAGTTGCAACATCAGGGCAACCTTACCCGTCCACAACTGCGCCAGGAGCTGAGCACCCAGCTGCACCAGGCCCTGATCGACAAGCCCGACCTGCTCGGGCTTTATGTCATTTTCGAACCCGATGCCCTGGACGGTGCCGACGCCGGTTTCGTCGATCAGGCGGCCATGGGCAGCAACGAAACCGGGCGCTTTTCGCTGTATTGGGTGCAAAGCAAACCCGGCGAACTGCAAGCGGTGATCGGCGACGAAGCGCTGCTCGCCAACACCTCGCCCGGCCCCAGCGGCGCGCCCTACAACGCCTTCTACACCTGTGCCCGCGACACCCGCAAAGCCTGCGTGCTGGAGCCGTATTTCGACGAGGCCTCCGGCAGCCGCAAACTGGTGACCGGTATCGCGTTCCCGCTGCTGGACCATGACAAGGTCATCGCCGTGGTCGGCCTCGACATCAACCTCGCCGCCCTGCAACAGAACAGCGAAGTCAGCGCGCTTCAACTGTTCGACGGTAACGGGCAGATCAGCATCGTCAGCCCGCGCGGGGTGATTTCCGCCAACAGCCAGGATGTCAGTCGCCTCGGGCAACCGCTGGACAATGTAGAGGTGATGGACACCTTGCGTCAGGGCCAGCCGAAAGTGTTCGTCGATCAACAGCAGATCAAAGTGCTTGAGCCACTGGCACCGATTGTCGATGCAGCGCCGTGGGGTGTGCTGGTCGGCGTGCCGCAGAACGTGCTGCTCGCCCCGGTTACCACGCTGCAACAGGAACTCGATGCGCAAGCCGTGCGAAGCACCGCGCTTGAGCTGTTGCTGGGCGGCGGCTCGGCGCTGCTCGGCCTGGTGTTGATCTGGTACGCGGCGTATCGCATCACCCGGCCGCTGCAACTGCTGACGCGGGTCATGGAGGATATTTCCCGGGGCGAAGGCGATCTGACCCGACGCCTGGCCGTGCAATCACGGGATGAAATAGGCCAACTGGCGACGGCGTTCAACCGCTTTGTCGAACGTATCCACCATTCCATTCGCGAGGTGTCTTCGGCGGCGCTCGGCGTCAACGAAGGCGCCAAGCGTGTGCTGCTGGCGTCCAACGCATCGCTGAGCAATTTCGATGAACAATCGACCCGCACCAACAGCGTCGCCGCCGCGATCAACGAACTGGGTGCCGCCGCCCAGGAAATTGCGAACAACGCCTCCGACGCCTCGCAGCAAGCCTCCGCCGCGCGCCAACAGGCCGAAGACGGGCGTCAGGTGGTCGAGCGCACGATTGAGGTGATGAACGAACTGTCCGGAAAAATCAGCGCGTCGTGCGTCAACATCGAAGCACTGAACAGTAAAACCGTGAACATCGGGCAAATCCTCGAAGTGATCAAAGGCATCTCCCAACAGACCAACCTCCTCGCCCTCAACGCCGCCATCGAAGCGGCACGGGCGGGTGAAGCGGGCCGCGGCTTTGCCGTGGTCGCCGACGAAGTGCGCAGCCTGGCCGGGCGCACACAAACCTCGGCAGCGGAGATTCAGCAGATGATTGAAGCACTGCAAGTCGGTGCGCGTGAGTCGGTGACAACCATGACAGAGAGCCAGCAACACAGCGAGGAAAGCGTCAGCATCGCCAACCTCGCCGGCACGCGACTGGGCAGCGTGACGCAACGCATTGGCGAGATCGACAACGTCAACCAGTCGGTCGCCGCAGCCACTGAAGAGCAAACCTCGGTGGTCGAGGCGTTGAACGTGGACATCACCGAGATCAACACGCTGAACCAGCAAGGAGTGGAGAACCTGCAATCGACGTTGCAGGCATGTACCGAGCTGGAACGCGAGGCTGGGCGGCTGAATCAGTTGGTCGGGAGTTTTCGCATTTAAAGGCAGTGTTGCCTGATCTGCCGCTATCGCGAGCAAGCTTGCTCCTACAAGGTTGAAGTGATCACACCATTTGTGAACGACACAGACCTGTAGGAGCAAGCTTGCTCGCGATGAACGATAACGCGGTCTCAGCAAGGAACCCCCGCATGCTCAACCCGATGAAACAACCGGTTGAAATACACCAGGCTATCGCCCTCCCCACGCACGCCCACCTTCGACAATTCCACAAACATCACCGAATGCGACCCGACTTCCTTGCATTCGCTGATCCGTCCTTCCAGCTGCACCAGTGCATCACGCAGCACCGGCACGCCCGTGTCGCCGCCGTCCCACAAGTCCCAGGCAAACCGCTCGGCCATCGGCACCTGGGTCATGCCGGCGAAGTGTCGGGCCAGTTCTTCCTGTTCGCCGCACAGCACGTTGACGCACAACCGGCCGTTGGTGCGGAACACATCGTGGGTGGCGCTGTTGCGGTTGACGCACACCAGCACGGTCGGTGGCGAATCCGTCACCGAGCACACGGCGCTGGCGGTGATGCCGCAGCGACCGCCGGGGCCGTTGGTGGTGATGATGTTCACCGCCGCCGGCAGTTGCGCCATGGCGTTGCGAAAGTCGATTTGCTGCTGGCTCAGGTTGGCCATGTCGGTGCCCCTTCCTTCAGGAGGACCGCGCGTTCGCGGCCCGTGGGTGATGGAACAAGACTAAAGCCCGGCGTAGCGCGCAGCCATTCTGACGATCCCCATGCCGAGGTAGGCTTTCCGCTAGTCGACTAGGTGGTTTCTTTATCGTCAGGGCCCGTCGCAGTGGGTATTCTGCTGGAATGCACCAACATAGGTGCCGACGTCCGCCGCAGCGTGCACGCGTGCGAAAACAATAATTAGAAATTCTCGTGGCAACCCCTGATGGAAACCCGCAAACCGATTGTTTATATCGTTGATGACGACAAAGACCTGCGCACCTCGCTGGCCTGGTTGTTGGAGTCGGTCAGCGTCCAGGCGCAATGCTTTGCCGGCGCTGAAGAGTTCCTGAGCCAGTACGACCCCAAGCAACCGGCGTGCCTGGTGCTGGACGTGCGCATGCCGGAAACCAGCGGCTTTCAGCTGCAGGAAATCCTCAACCAGCGTGGCAGCACCCTGCCGACGATCTTCGTGTCCGCCCATGGCGACATTCCAATGTCGGTGACCGCGATGAAGAACGGCGCACTGGATTTCGTCGAGAAACCCTACAACCCGCAACAGATGATCGACCGCATACAAGCGGCGTTGAAGACCGCCGTGCATGCCCAGGCCGATCAACAGCAACGCCAGCACCTGCAAGGCAAACTCGCCCTGCTGACGAGCCGTGAACGGGAGGTGTTGATGCTGGTGATCGATGGCAAGGCCAGCAAGGTCATCGCCCGGGAGCTGAACATCAGCGTGAAAACCGTTGATGTGCACCGGACCAAGATCAAGGAAAAGATGGGCGTGACCAGCATTGCCATGCTGGTGCGCGAAGTGCTGCATTTGCCGGTGGATGAGCCGTCGCGGCACTGAGGGATCTGCGGCGGTCATGAGGCCGCCATCGCCGGCAAGCTGGCTCCTACATTGGATCTCCAGCGAACAGAAAGTATGTGTACGACGATGATCCCCTGTAGGAGTGAGCCTGCTCGCGATGGGGCCGGCACATTCAACATTGATGGCGTCTGATGCACCGCCATCGCCAGCAAGCCGGCTCCTACATTGGATCTCCAGCGAACAGAAAGTATGTGTACGACGATGATCCCCTGTAGGAGTGAGCCTGCTCGCGATGACGCCGTCACATTCAACATCAATGGCGCCTGACACTCCGCCATCGCCAGCAAGCCGGCTCCTACATTGGATCTCCAGCGAACAGAAAGTATGTGTACGACGATGATCCCCTGTAGGAGTGAGCCTGCTCGCGATGGGGCCGTCACATTCAACATCAATGGCGCCTGACACTCCGCCATCGCCAGCAAGCCGGCTCCTACAGGGATCTGCAGCGAACACGAGGTATGTGCACGGCGAAGTTCTACTGTAGGAGCCGGCTTGCTGGCGATGAGGCAGGCTCATTCAACATCAATGGCGCCTGATGCACCGCGATCGCCGGCAAGCTGGCTCCTGCAGGAGAGGTCAGTTGTGGCTGTAGCGCTTGCGATAAGCGCCCGGCGATACGCCGAAGCGGGACTTGAACGCCGAGGAGAAGTAGCTGGAATCGGAAAAACCCCAGGCGTAACACAGCGCCGAGAGCTTCTGCTCGTCAGGTGAGCGGCGCAGGTTTTCCGCGCAGAAATCCAGGCGTCGGTGCTTGATGTATTGCGCCACCACCAGGCCGCGCTTGGAGAACATCCGGTACAACCCGCGCACCGAAATCCCTACCTCACGGGCAATCAGCTCGGGGCACAGGTCTTCGGCGCCGATGTGTTCGTCGATGTAGGCGATGATCTTGCGAAACTGCCGCTCATGGGCATCTGCGCCGCTGTCGCGGGCACTGATCCCGGGCAACAACAGGCTGACCAACGCATCCAGTACCGCTTCGCTTTCCTGCATGTCCAGGCCTTCCTGCTGCCGGGTATCCAGCACCAAGCGGTTGGCCATCGCCGCCAGTGGTGTACTGGCCGCGATGCGTGTGGCGCAGTTGACCGCATTGAAATGCGAACCACGCTCGACCACCTGACGCGGCAGGATCAGCGACAACTGTCGGGAATCCTCGTTGTAGGTCATGTCACTCGGGCGGCAGGCGTCGATCAGGGCGATGTCGCCCGTGCCCAGTTGAGCGCGGTTGTCGCCCTGCTCCAGCCGGGAACTGCCACGCATCTGGAACACCGCGTAATAGTGGCCGTCGCTGCTGACGCTGACGTCCTTGCTGGTGCGGTACAAGTGCACGTGCGCCATGTCGACGACACTGAGGTTGATCGCGCCGCTGCGATACTCCGCCAGCTCACCGTAGAAATCCGTATCCAGGGCCCGGGCATCGAAACGCCCGCAGGCCTGGTTGACCTGGCTCAGCCAGCTTTCGAACGCCTCGTTGCGAACCACCGAAGAAGTCATCATCACTGCAAAGCCTCACGCGTTTTATTGTTATTTTTCGACCGCTTCGTCGAGCGGTTCGGCAAATGTTACTTACCTTGGCTGTCTCCTCCTTCGACGGCCGCCGGGCCCTATTCAACAGGCTCCGGCGCTGGCTTGCCAGCCTTCCCTTGCGTTAGATGTCCAATACCAGACGAGCGGAAACGGCGCGGGAAACGCAGGCGCAAATCTGTTTGTTGGACGCCTTTTCCTTGTTCGACAAACAGTTGTCACGGTGCTCCGGCACACCGTCCAGCACCTCGACGATGCAGGTGCCGCAGATGCCTTCGCGGCATTCGGTGTCGATGTCACAACCGTGGGCCTGCAACACATCGACCAGACTCGCGTTGGCCGGCACCTGAAGCACCACGCCGGAACTGGCCAGCTCCACTTCAAAACCGCCACTCGGACCGGCATTCGCTGCGGGATCGGCCTGGAAGTGTTCAAGGTGGATCGCATCGTCGCACCGGCTGCGCGCCGCCACTTCCACCACTTTGTTCATGAACGGTGCCGGGCCGCAGGTGTACACGTGTGCGGTACTGCCAGCGTGGTCAAGGCATTCACTCAACGTGGCATCCATGTCACCCGGCTCGATGCCGTAGTGGAACTGCACATGCCCGGCGAACGTACTCGCCAACAACTCGGCGAACGCGGCGTATTGCGGCGAACGGGCGAAATAATGCAGGCGCCACGGCTGGCCGTTTTCGCTCAGTCGATAAGCCATGCTCAGCAGCGGCGTGACGCCGATACCGGCGGCGCACAACACATGCTCGGTGGCCGTCGGGTCGAGGCGGAACAGGTTGCGCGGCGCACCCATTTCCAGCTCCATGCCCTCTTCCACCTCGTGCAGCGCCGCTGAACCGCCACGGGACTGCGCCTCTTTCTTCACCGCCACCAGATAAGCGCGACGGTCTTGCGGCGGGCTGCACAGCGAATACTGGCGGGTCACCCCGGTCGGCCCGGTCAGGTCGACGTGGGCACCCGGTTCATAGGCGTCGAGCGGCTGGCCGTCACTGCGCACGAGGCGAAAGGAACGGATATCCAGCGCTTCGTCGACGATCCTTTCGATCTTCACCTTCATCATTGCATCACCTGAAATACGGTTGATTTTGTTATCACGGCGCCGGTGGGCGCCCTGTGTTTTATGCGACGAACAACGCCCTTTGTAGGAGCCGGCTTGCTGGCGATGGCGGCCTTGAGACTTGCATCGCCAACGTGGGCGCCATCGCCAGCAAGCCGGCTCCTACAGATTTATATCGCCGATGAGGGCGCCATCGCCGGCAAGCCGGCTCCTACAAGGGTTGTGTGTTTGGCCGCGAATGCGTTTAGCGCATGAACAGGCCGCCGTTGATGTCCCAGCACGCGCCGGTTACGGAGGCGGCGTGGTCGGCGATCAGCAGCAACACGCTGTCGGCGATGTATCCGGGGTCGCCGAGGGTGCCGGCCGGGATCATTTTCAGGATCTGTTCCAGTCGCTCCGGGGCCACGGTTTCGCGCACCACCGGCAAGTCCAGCGGCCCCGGCGAAATGCTGTTGACCGTCACGCCTTGCGGGGCCAGTTCACGGGCGAAGACCTTGGTCAGCGTCGCCACGCCGCCCTTGGCCGCTGCGTAATGTGCGCCGGTGGCGGTGCCGCCGTTCTGCCCGGCAAGCGAGGCGATGTTGACGATGCGGCCAAAACCACGCTCGGCAAAGTGCGCACCGAACACCTGGCACGCGACAAAAGTGCCGCGCAGGTTGATCGCCATCGACTCGTCGAACTCCTCCGGGGTGATGTCCATCAACGCGGCGACTTTCGACACGCCGGCGTTGTTCACCAGGATGTCGCAGCCGCCCCAATGCTCGACCAGCACGTCGCGGGCATGCTGGAAGTCGGCCTTGCTGCGCACATCCAGCTCAATGGCGACAGCACTGGCACCGCTGGCATCCAGCTCGGCAGCCAGTCGCCGCACACCCTCGAGACGCACGTCCGCCAGGGCGACGCGATAACCCGCCCCGTGCAGACGGCGGGCGATGCACTCGCCCAGTCCGCGCGAGGCACCTGTTACAAGGGCTACTCGACTCATGATGTTGCCCTCACAGAAGGAAGCCGAGCGCGCTCAGGCTGTCGGTGGAATTGATCAGCCGCACCACTTTGCGCTCCAGGGTCGGCACGCCATCAGTGAAACGGATACGGTGGTTCAGGTCGGCCACAAACGGCGTGTGCACGCCGCGCTTGTAGGCGTACAGCAACTGCGCCGAGTTCACTTCGACGATGTCGCCGGCGGCTTCCACCAGACGGAAACGCGAAATCGTGCGGATGGTTTTCGCCGCGTCCACCGCCGACGGCGAGTAGCCGGCAGTCAGGCGTTCGATGCGTAAGTCACGCATGCGCGCATCGTCGAAGGCGTAGTTGAGGTTCGCTTCGAAGTCCTCGGTGTCCGGGTCGATCGGCACGATGTACTTGCCGCTGTCGCTCCACAGGGTCGCCCATTCGGCGTAATTCTTGTGGTCGAGCAATTCGGCTTCGCGCCAGATGAATTCGATGGCCTGGGCCAACGGGCGGGAAAAACCGTTCAGGGTGTCGTGATTGCTCATTGGCTCATCATCCTTTTCCACATGTCGTAGGCACCGCGCATGCCGCCTTCGTCGGTGGCGTGGCTGACCTTGTCGCCGTTTTCAGCGGTGACTTCGCGATTGAGGCCGCGGTTGACCAGGATTGGCGCATCGACGCCGGCGTACGAACCGCGCTGCACACGGTCCCAGGCCTCGGCATCGTCCGGGCTGCCGAAACCGAACGGCCCCTGGAAGTGTTCGTGAATACGCATGCGTTCGCGGTTGGCGATTTCCGGTCCGCCGTCCATGCCGAGGGCAACGTGGCGGATCTCGGTTTCGGTGACCGACACCGGACGCAGCACGCGAAAGAACGACATCGACATCGCGACGTTGGGGAACAGGTTCAGGTTGAAACCGGCGCCGTGCAGCGAGCGCACGATGCGACGGACTTGCGCCGGCTCCATGGTTTTCGACAGTTCTTCAGTGACGTGAGCGAAGCGCTCCTGCAACTGTTCGGTGCCGTCGTCATGGTCCAGATCGACGTGTTCCGGCACCATCACCATCACGCTGTGGCCGTTGCCCAGCGAATGGGTGACCGCTTGTTCGTCGGTCATGAACGAGAGCATTTCCGAGGTTTCTTCATCCACCGACGACATGAACGACTTGTGCACGATCGGGAAGTGATAACCGTCGGTGGTGTTTTCCAGCTGGATCTTCCAGTTGCCCTTGAAGCTGAACTTGTGTTCGCCCTGGGTCTTGATCGGGAAACCGGCGCCCTGCTTCATGAACAGGTCCATCCAGTGTTTCGCGCCGCCGAGGAAGTCTTCCAGCGGTTCGATCTCGTCGTTGTAACTGGCGAAAACCATGCCGGCGTAGCTTTCCACGCGCAGGCTGGTCAGCGGCAATTCGGACTTCTCCAGAATGCCTTCGTAGCCGTCCGGATACGGCAGCGCACGGAGCTTGCCGTCCAGACCGTACGACCAGCTGTGATACGGGCAAGTGAAACCGGTGGCGTTGCCTTTGTGTTTTTCACACACCGTGGCGCCACGGTGCCGGCAGCGGTTTTCCAGGACGTTGATGTTGCCCTTCTTGTCGCGCACCACAATCACCGGGCGACGGCCGATGGTCGCGGTCTTGAAGTCGCCGCTGTTGCGTACTTCGCTTTCGTGGGCGACCCACACCCAGGTGCGGTAGAAAATCTTTTCCAGCTCGGCTTCGAACAGCGCCGGGTCGTTGTACAGCGAGACGTCGACGCGGTCGTGGCTGACCAGTTCGTCCGGGCTTTTCGATGATGCGATCAGCCGGTATTCATGAGTGCTCATGCGGTTCTCCTCATGGCTTTTTATGATTTCTTGTTAGGGGTCGACCGTTCGCCGGCCATGCTCTGTTGCAACTGCGCACCGAAGGCGCAGACCAGTTCGTCCTGACCTTTACGACCGACAATCTGCAGGCCGACTTTCAGTCCGCTGCCCTCCAGTTCCACCGGCACCGACAGCGCCGGATGGCCGCTGAGGTTGAACGGCCGCACCAACGGGGTCATGCCGGCCACCGCTTTGCTGGCGCTGCGGGCTTCGACCAGCGTCGGTGGCAGGCTGGGCATCGTCGGCAACAGCAGCACCGCGAACTCTTCCAGCGCTGCGTCCACTTGCTGGCTGAAACGCGCGCGGACTTTCTCCGCTTGCGCCAGGTCCGCCGCGCTGGTGCGACTCGCGGCCAGCAGGCGTTGCTCAACGTCCGCGCCGATCAGGCCTTTACCCGTGAGGTGGCCGAACGCGGCCCAGTTTTCGAAATTGATCACGGTGAGGCCGGCAGCGAATGCAGCTTCGAATTCGCTCAGGTGCAGGTGGCTGCGGTGCCAGCCTGCACGGTCGGCGGCTGCACCGAGGCTTATTTGCAGATGCGGTTCGCAGTCGACTTCAAGAAAACCCACCGACGCGTTGCCAGAGGGCAAACCCTGCACCTGGAAGCCTGGGCAAATCACTTGCATCGCCGCGATCAGGTCTGCCATGTCGGCGGCAAACGGCCCGACGCAATCGAGGCTGGACGCCGCTGGATGCGCACCGACCCGGCTGACACGCCCATAAGTCGGCTTCAACCCGGCGATGCCGCAGCACGCCGCCGGTACGCGAACCGAGCCGCCGGTGTCAGTGCCGATGGCGATGTCCGCCAGACCGGCGGCAACCGCTGCCGCCGAACCGCTGGAAGAGCCGCCCGGCACGCGGTCCGGTGCTTGCGGGTTGATCGGCGTGCCGGTCCAGTCGTTGATCCCGGTCACGCCAAACGCCAACTCGTGCATATTGGTTTTGCCAACGATTTGCCAGCCTGCGTCGAGGATCGCGTCCACCACGTCGGCGTTGCGCAGCGCCGGTTCAGCATCGGCAAACGCACGACTGCCCGAGCGCGTCGGATGCCCGGCGATGTCGATCGAGTCCTTGATCGCGACCCGCTTGCCGTCGCCACCGAGTAAAAATTCGCTGATAAACGTGCTCATGCGCCCGACTCCGAGGTGAAGAGGTCCGAATTGAACAAGCGTTGCGTACGAAAATGTGCGATCAGCCAGACACCCTCGACACAGCGAAAATCGATGTTCAAGCGCGTGCCGAACAACTCGCTGCGCCCATCGGCGTAGGTGGACACCTGCTGCATGATCCACTGCCCCTGCGCGGTGTTGCCGTCGACCAGGATCGACTCGCTGGTGAGGTAATGCAGGTTCAGGTGAAAGTGCTCCGAGGGCGGCAAGTAGCCGCCGACAAACGCCGCAATCGCCTCACGCCCGCGGTGCTGGCCGAAGGTCTGCGCGGTGACGCTGCCGACGCCTTCCCACACGGCGTCGATGCAGAACAATTGCGCCAGCTCGCTGACGTGGGTGATCGCCCTCGGCACGTCGCACAGGTCCATGTAGCGCGCCATCAAGCGGCGCACCTGGCTCTCCCCTTCGAGCGTCGCCAGACGCTGCAACAAGGCCTCGTTCATGGCTTACACCCTGGCGGCATCAGGGATGGTCAGTGGACGACCGATGCGCGCTTCGACCTTAGCGTAACGCCACAGGCTGTACTCGTTCACCGGCGTGGTGCGGAACAGGTTGCAGGCATCGATCACCGACTGGTGGCAGTCGACGTCGGCCATGATGTAGACGGTCCACGGCGACGTAGTGGAAGGACCGACCATCAATCGGTCATCGTCCATCGCGCCGAGCACGGTGATGCCGGGCATGGCGCCGAGCGAGCCCATCATCTGGCTGAAGCCTTTCCAGACGCTCAGGCCTTCGCCGGTGGGCAGGTCGAAAAAGTTCTGGGTGATGCCGATGCAGAAGACGACGCGCAGCGGTTCTTGGGTGGTCTGGGACATGAATATTGATCCTTGAAGAGTGGGTTCAGATGTAGCCAGGGAACGGCGGCACGCCGAGGAACACGGAGCCGGCGCCGTCGTACAGGCCTTCGCTGAGGAACGCGTGCTGGGTGACCACCATCGAATCGCGCAGGTAACGCTGCAGCGGATGGCGCAGGTAAATCGCGGTGGTGCCGGCGAGGCTGTACGCGCTCTGCACCACGGCGGCGCCCGCCTGGGACACGTGAATCGCGGACAAGCGCAACAGGCTGGTTTGCTCGGCGGTGACCGGGTTGCCGGCGAGGATCGAATTCCACACCTGCTCGGTGGCGTTGTAGAAGAAGCCACGGGCAGCGGCCAGTTGTGCTTCGGCCTTGGCGATCTCGATGCGCACGTAGGCGCGGTCGGCCATTTTCGGTGCGCCGGTGATGCCGCTGCCGGCGGCCATGCGACTGACTTCGTCGAGGGCGGCACGGGCCAGGCCAAGGTTGACCACGGCCAGCACTTGCGCGGCGTAGGCAATCGACGGGTAACGGAACAGCGGCTCATCGATGGTCGAGGCACCGCCACGGATGAAGGTCCAGCGTTCGTCGACGTGTTTGTCGCTGACGCGCAGGTCGTGACTGCCGGTGCCTTTGAGCCCGACCACGTCCCAGTTTTCGATGATCTCGACCTGGTCCGCACGGAACACCGCGGTGCGCGGCTTGCCGCCGGCAGCACCGATGCCGACGCCGAGCAAGTCGGCGCCCTTGCAGCCGCTGGCGAATTTCCAGGTGCCGCTGACCTGCCAGCCGCCCTCGACAGCTTCAGCCGGTTGCAGCGGGAACAGGCCGCCGGCGAACACCAGATCCGGGCTTTGGGCGTAGATTTCGGCGAGGGTTTCCGGTGGCAATGCCGCGAGGTAGACCCCGGCGCTACCGAAACTGGCGACCCAGCCCGCAGAGCCGTCGGCTTCGGAAATACGCTCGATCATTTGCAGGAACAGCGCCGGCGCCAGGGCGTCACCGCCGAAGCATTTCGGCGTGGCAGCGCGGTAGATGCCCACGTGCTTGAAGCGCTCGATCATGTCCCGTGGCACGTGGGAACCGGCGTCGAATTCATCGCGACGCTGGCGCACTTCCGCCAGCACCTGCTCAAAGGCCTGGTGGTGGACGGTGTTGCCGTCGACGCCTGGCAGAGGGTCTTTCTCCGCGACAGCTGAACGCAGCATGGGCTTCTCTCCGTTTAATTGTTATTAGCCGCAGCCTGCCGGGAGGCGTGGCGAGCGTTATGTGGCACGGGTAACGACCGACGCGATTCCTGTAGGAGCCGGCTTGCTGGCGATGGCGGCCTCAACAACGCCGTCGATCTTTCGGGCCTCATCGCCAGCAAGCCGGCTCCTACAAGGTTTGTGTTCACACGGGAAGATTGTTGGCTGTGAGGTCGTTGCCCTTGCATTGAGGTCCAGTGTAAAAACCGCGTCGGGTCGCCACTATTGGTGCGTGCAGCCTCTTCACTAAAGGAATCCCCTAGCCCGCCCCCGGTTACCTCTGAGCGCATCCCCACGCGCAAGCGGGTATAAAAAGCCATACTTTCCCTTCACCGGTTCTTCAGGACTGCGCGATGTACCTGCCAAAACCGCACGACTTTTTCACCCTCATCGAAGCCATGCCGCTGTGCATCATTCTTCACGATGCACAGAGCAAGGAGATTCTATGGGCCAACACCGCCGCCCTCGACGCGCTGGGTTTTACCCTCGAAGAACTGACGCCGCTGAAAGCCCCGGACATGACCCGTGACGCGCCCAAGTACCGGCGCTCGGTCGGCCTGCGCTGGCTGGAAGGCGCAGCGCGCACGGGCCAGCGCGCCATCGAGTGGTGTTATCGCTCCAAGCAAGGCGTGGAAATCCTCTCCGAGGCGGTCGCGACGCTGGTGCATCTGGACGGTCGTGATGTGCTGATGGTGCAGTTCCGCGACATCTCCAGGGAGGACAAGGTCAAGCGCGACCTCAAGCGTTTCGAAAGCCGGCTCAAGGCATTCATGCAGGACCTCGCCGAAGGTGTTGCGGTGCTCGGCCCTGAAGGTGATATCCGCTTTATCAGCGACTCCGGCGCGCACCTGCTCAACAGCGAAGAACACACGCTGATCGGCGAAAACTTCCTGTCATGGTGCGACGACGATTCGCGTCGCCGACTGCTGCAACAGCTGGCCAGCGAGCCCCCGGAACATGCGCCGTTCCGCGTGCACTACCACCTGCAACGCCGCGACGGCGAGTGGCGCTGGCATGAGGCGACGTGTCGTTTTATCGAAATCGAAGACGACCTGGTCGGCCACCTGCTGCTGTTTCGCGACGTCACCGAACATGTGCGCGCCGAAGAAGCACGGCGGGTCAGCGAGCAGAAACTCGAATACCTGGCGCGCTACAACGCCATGGGCGAAATGGCCGTGGCCATTGCTCATGAGCTGAGCCAACCGCTGGCCGCCACCCGCAACTTCATCGAAGGCGCGGTGATTCGCCTGGGCAAGGAGTCCGCCACGGATCAGGGGGTCGCCTGGGGTTTGCAAAACGCCGTGCGGCAAATCGAGCATGCGTCGCTGATCATCAAAAGCGTGCGTGATTACGTGGTCAAACTGGAGCAGGCCGAAGAGCTGATCGACCTCAACGAACTGCTGCGCGAAACCCGCTATTTCATCAGCCTGCGCGCCGATCCGAGCCTGGTCCGCGTCGAGATTGTCGCCAGTCCCGCGCCGCTGTGGGTGAGCTGCGAGAAGGTGCTGATCGGTCAGGTCATTCTTAATCTGGCGTTCAACGCGATTGAAGAAATGAGCGATCTGCCTGTTGAACGACGGGTGCTGCGCATTCACGCCAGCCGCGAAAACGACGTGGCGTTGGTGCGCATCGAAGACTGCGGTCGCGGCATTCAGGCCCAGGCGCAAGAGAAGCTGTTCGACGGTTTCTTCTCGTCCAAGGTCAGCGGCAACGGCATTGGCCTGGCGCTGTGCAAAAACATCATCGGCCGCCATCGCGGCGATATCTGGGCGCAAAACCTTGAGCCCTGCGGTGCTGTTTTCACCTTCACCCTTCCCCTCGCAACTCCCGCCTGAAACCCCCGAAGAACCTGAATCAAACCACTGACCTGTAGGAGCCGGCTTGCCGGCGATGGCGTACTCAAGGACGCCTTCGCCGGCAAGCCTGGCTCCTACAGGTCAGTGGTTTTGGCTTGCAATTGCGGTGTTTGCAGCCTGGTTTTCGAGACTGGCACAGACACACAAACGCTTGGCAGCCACAGCAATTCCCCCCTTCTGCCAGCGAGGCAGAATCGAACTGCAAAAATCTGCCAATGCACTTGCGATTTGCACGAACAATAATTCAGGGAGTTCCCCCTAATGCGAGCCACCAGGATCACCGTACAGTCAGCGCTGAGTCTCAGCCTGCTGGTACTGGGTTTGAACAATGCCAGCGCGGATCTGCCCGCTGACACGATCGGCCAGACCGTTCTGGCATTTCCGCCGGAAGTTCATCGGGCCTTTATCGTCGACGTCGAATTCGAAAGTTTCGTGGCGGGCCGTGTCACCGTGGTCGACCCCGATAAAAAGCGCGTGCTCGGCATGGTGCCGACTGGTTTTGCTGCGCCCTCGACGCTCAGCCACGATCAGAAAACCCTCTACAGCGCCGACATCTTTTATTCGCGCGGCACTCGTGGCACCCGCACCGACGTGCTGACCGCCTGGGACAGTTCCACCCTGTCGCCGGCCTGGGAGCTGTTGATTCCGACCAAGCGCGCCGAGTCGCTGACCCAGCGCTACGGCTTGAAGACCAGCGGTGATGACCGCTTTGTCTACGTCTACAACTTCACCCCGTCGACCTCGGTGACCGTGGTCGACACCCAGGCCAAAGCCGTCACCGCCGAACTGGCGATTCCCGGTTGCGTACTCAACTACCCGATCGGCAATCGCCGCTTCGCCTCGCTGTGCGGCGACGGCAGTTTGCAAGTGATCACGCTGAACGATCAGGGCCAGGAAACCGCACGCAGCCGCACGCCGTTCTTCGACCCGAACGCGGAGAAGCTGGTGGAGCGCGCGGTGAACGTCGGCGACACCTATTACTTCACCACCACCACGGGCACCGTGCGCCCAGTGGATTTCTCGGCCGACGCACCGAAAATCCTGCCGTCCTGGTCGCTGACCAGCGACGAGGAAAAGAAGGCAGGCTGGGCACCTGGCGGCTGGCAGCTGATGGCCGTCGCGCCGAAGCTGAACCGCTTGTACGTGCTGATGCACGACGCGCACGAACCGATGAAGTGGGAAGACCCAAGCCCGCTGATCTGGGCGTTTGATCTGAAAACCCACAAGAAGGTCGCCACGCTGGAGGCACCGGTTCCGGTGTGGAGCATGCAGGCGACCGGCGACGACAAGCCGCTGCTGCTGGGCGCCGACGTTGCAGGCGGTTTGCAGATCTTCGACCTGAAGACCAATACGCTCACCGGCAGCATGGCGAAGGTCGCGAAAACCGCGACTCAGGTCATGAGCTACTAACCGAGGTTCGGCCATGCACTTAGATCCGATCTTCATCATTGCCAGCGCCCTCGCCATCGCGGTGTTGCTGGCCAGTGCCGCGACCCACAAGGTGAGCGCGCCGGCACGTTTTGCCCGGCAACTGGCGGACTACCAATTGCTGCCCGACGTGGCCGTACGCCCCGTCGCACGCGTCATTCCGCTGGTTGAACTGGCCATCGCCTTTGCGCTGCTGGTACCGGTCAGCCGTGCCTGGGCAGCGTTGGGCGCCGCCAGCCTGATCGCACTGTATGCCGCGGCCATTGGCATCAACCTGTGGCGCGGTCGTCGCGATATCGACTGCGGCTGTGCCGGCCCGGACCAGGCCCAACCGCTGCGCCCGGTTCTGCTGCTGCGCAACAGCGCGCTGGTGGCGCTGGCGTTGCTGGCCAGCGTCTCGCCGGTGGTTCGTGACCTGGGTTTTTTCGACGGCTTCGTGACTGTCGCCGCCAGCGCCGTCGCGCTGCTGATTTACGCCGCAGCCGATGGCTTGCTGGCGAACTCCCCTCTTCTGCTCAAACTGATTGGTAGGTGATCAATGGAAGGCTTAATCGTTTCCAACGTTCTGCTCTGGGTACTGCTGGTGGCCGTGGCGTTTGCCGTCATGGGCCTGGTCCGGCAGATTGGTGTGCTGCACGGCCGTCTGGCCCCGGCCGGTGCGTTGATGATGGACAAGGGCGTGGCGGTCAATGAAGCCGCGCCACAGGTCACCGCCTCCGACCGCAAAGGGCGCCCGGTCAACTTCGGCTATGCCGGCGAGAAATCGCAACTGCTGTTCTTCCTCTCGCCAACCTGCCCGATCTGCAAGTCTCTGCTGCCGGCGATCAAATCCATCGCCAAGGAACAGGCCGATCGCCTCGACGTGGTGTTCATCAGCGATGGCGACATGGACGCCCAGCAAAAGCTGATCACCGAACACAAACTGGAAGACGCCACTTATGTGGTCGGGCCTGAAGTGGGCATGACCTACCAGATCGGCAAGCTGCCGTACGCCGCGCTGATCGACAAGAGCGGCACCCTGCGCGCCAAAGGCCTGGTCAATTCCCGCGAGCACCTGGACAGCCTGTTCGAAGTCGAACACCTGAAAAGCGCGACGCTGCAGGAATACCTCAACAGCCAGCCGCATGCACACGACCACAGCCACGGCCATAGCCACTGATAAGGCAGGAGACTTTCATGAAACTGCTGGATCTGTTGTTTGAGCGTTCGACTCGTCGTGTTGCCGACACAACCTCGCGACGCAAACTGCTGTCGCGCATGGGTTCTCTGATGGTTGCCGGCGCCGCGTTGCCGCTGCTGTTGCCGCTGGATCGCACCAGCAAAGCCCTGGCCGCCGATAACCCGAAAGCCGGTGACCCGGGTGATCCGAACACCTGCGACTATTGGCGCTACTGCTCCATCGATGGCTTTTTGTGCAGCTGCTGCGGAGGGTCGGTGACGTCCTGTCCGCCGGGCACGGAAGTGTCGCAAGTGACCTGGATCGGCACCTGCCGCAACCCGGCCGATGGCAAGGATTACATCATTTCGTACAACGACTGCTGCGGTAAGCAGAGCTGTGCGCAGTGCGCCTGCACCCGTAACGACAGTGAAGAACCGGCCTATCGCCCGTTCAACAACAACGATGTGAACTGGTGCCTGGCCGCCAAATCGCACATCTACCACTGCACCGTTTCGATCATTCGTGGCGTCGCGGTTTAACGCGCATTTACCGTCGTTTGTTCGCGCAAACGATGGCTTTTTGTAGGAGCCGGCTTACTGCGGGCGGCTCCTACAGGTCCGATTTCTCCTGCACAGGTGGAGGTGCTGCTTATGGGTAGGTTGCTCATCCTCGGTCTTGTCTGCGCCATGACCGCCCCGCTCGTTCATGCCAGGGCCATCCCGGACCCGGCGCAACGGCATGCGCCGGGCAATGAAGCCCTGCAAAAACCGATTGCCCAGGCCGGTTACAGCGTTGGCGTGAACTACCAACTGCAATGCGCCGGTTGCCACTTGGGCAATGGCATGGGTTCTGCCGCGAATGACACGCCCCGGATGGCAGGGTTTGTCGGCAACTTTCTGAAAGTGCCGGGCGGCCGCGAGTTTCTCGTGCGCGTGCCGGGAATGTCGCAGTCCGCGCTGGACAACGCGCAACTGGCCGATCTGCTCAACTGGTTGATCCGTGCCGACGGGATGGCGGGCAAAAGCACGCCGGCCGACTATCAGCCTTACAGCGCCGACGAAGTGGCGGCACTGCGCGCAGAAACCATGCTCAACCTCCCCGGCACCCGCGCCGGTCTGATCCAGCAAATGCGTGCGCAAGGCATCGCAATTGAAGACGGGATGAACAACTGACAACGGCTTGAACCAAAGCCGTCATTGCAAAAACGGGGGCCCGTTCCCCCGCCCTTCCGCTGCGCCAACTCTCCTCTGCGATAACAAGACGACCTTGCGGCAAACGCCGTGCAGGTGTCTCACCATGGTTTGCCCGGCACCTTGTGTCCGAGTGCATTTTTATATATGGATGTTGTCAGAATCCGTAGCTATAGAGTGAATGTGTGCACAGTGGTGCTAAAGTGACAGCACCTGTCTTCGTCTCACCGGATTTACGCATTTGAGGGTGCAAACCTGTCACAAGTATGAGCAGCTTGTCGGTGACGCTGAGGCTCTCAAATGAGGGCTGTGTTGACCTGAATCTCGTCATCACCGAGCGCAAGGGAAAGCAAATGAGGTCTAAAGATGATATTTGAGCCTAACAGTACCCGTTCCGTTCTCCAGCGAAGAAGCAGTACCAGTATCGTTGTTCAGGCCGGTCTCGATTGCGTTGCGGTAACCGGTGTTGCGTGGTTCTTGATCAATTATCACATCGGCTTCATCTCGCAAGACTACGTCATCATGCTCTTGCTGCTGCTTGGCGCGCTGGCCGTCGTGTACGACCACTATGCCATTTACCGCAGCAATGTCGGGTTCACTGTCAAAGCCTTCAAGCTTCTGAAGGCATGGACCGCGACTTTTGGTTTTCTCGTTGCCATGGCTTTCCTGACCAAAACCAGCGAACGGTATTCGCGGCTATTGGTTGGGGAGTTATTTGTTCTTGGCTATTTCGCCCAGTTGTTTTTGCACCTCGCCTCACGGGAAATGCAGAAGAAATTCCTGGCCCACCCGACGCAACTGGAAAATTCGCTGATCATTGGCTCGGGCGAGCTGGCGAGCTACCTCCACAAGAAAATCAGTAACAACCCCTGGCTCGGCGAACGCATCGTTGGCTGTGTGTTGATTGGCGCGGACGATGACTGGGCAAAGGAAGGCGTGGAAGGCGCACCACGCCTGTCGATACTGGGCAACATCTCTGATCTTGATGAGTTGGTTGTCAAACACGCCATTCGTACCGTCTATTTTGTGACCCCTGTGGGTGGCTCCGAAGTTATCCAGAAGGTTTATTTAAGCCTGTTCGACAAACACGTCAGGGTTAACTGGGTGCCTGACATTTTCGCCTTGAAGTTGATCAACCACAGCGTTCGCGAGATTGCCGGCATTCCCGTGCTGACCTTGTCCGAAACTCCGCTGATGGGGATGCGACTGTTCCTGAAGAATCTCGAAGACAAGGTCGGCGCTTTTCTGATCCTGCTTTTTGCGGCACCAGTGCTGGCGTTAGTTGCCCTTGCGATCAAGATCGATAGCCCCGGCCCCGTGTTCTTTCGTCAGCAACGCATGGGGTGGAGCGGCGAAGTTTTCAGTATCTGGAAGTTCAGAAGCATGGTGGTCCATCAGCCGTCGGACGGCACCGTCAAGCAGGCACAAAAGAATGATCCACGCGTGACCAGGGTGGGCGCCTTTATTCGCAAAACCAGCCTCGATGAACTGCCGCAATTGTTCAACGTGTTGATGGGCGAAATGTCGCTGGTGGGGCCTCGCCCGCACGCGATTCAACACGACGTGCAGTACTCGCCCGATGTCTCGGGCTACTTTGCGCGACATAACATTAAACCGGGTATCACCGGGCTGGCGCAGGTGCGGGGCCTTCGCGGTGAAACGAAAGATGTAGAACAAATGATTCGCCGGGTTGACTCAGACATCGAGTACATCAACAACTGGTCGCTCTGGCTCGACTTCATCATTCTTTTACGAACGGTATCTGCCTTCTCCGGCAAACAGGCCTATTAATCCGTAGTGAAACTGTAGGAGCAGCCGGTCGATGACGGAAACAGGTCCAGCGTGCGCTCGACCTCATCAGGGTCGATAGTAAAACCATTGCCCGCGGGAGTACCGACGACAAAACCAAAGTGTTGATGGTCACGATCGGTCAGGTACTTGAAATAGCAGATGAAACGCTCAGGAGGTTGCAACACCAGCAGCGACCCACCCGGCGGCAATACATTAACCCCATGGATCAATTGACTGCCCTCGACCCCTATCACGGTTCTTGCACCGGCACAGGTCGCGACAATGGTCGCAACATCGCACAGCGCCGGGTCGAGAATACGAAAGCCTCGACGATCACGCAGACGCTCAGCCAACTCCATTTCGTTACGCAACAAGCGTAAATCGCCGCGACCACCTCTCAGGATAAACACGCCTGGATGAGCGCTCGTGTTGACGTGGGACAGCAACTTTTCGCCCATTGCACGGAAGCGCAGATGCTTGTGGCGATTTTGACTTATGTCGTCAAAGATCACGAGTTCACGAAAAAACGCATTACGTAAACGAACCGGCTTCATGCCAAGCCAGTCCTCATAACCGGGGGTGTGAAGGATGCCGTTCCTGGTGGTGGAAACAATGTTGGCGGAGGGAGCCGTGGTCACTGGAACGCCTTCGTTGCAGGCCAGTGAATAGGTCAGGCAATCGTCCGTCAGCCAACTGCCAAACCACTTGTTGCCCCCCGCCGTGCAATACAACGCGCCGCGCTCGATTTCGTTTTCGACGCGAACCCCGGGCAGCCGGCCAACGCCTGGCGTCAACCAGGATTTGGCGCTTCCTTTGTAGAGCGCGCCATCGATCATCCAGACATCTTTGAGCAAATAACCCCGGGTCGGTCCATGTTCAACACGACCGACACCTTCCATTGTGCGACGAGGATGTTCATGGGGATAAAAAAGTTGCTCTTCCCATCCCGTCACACGTTCAAGTTGATTGGGAAGAAAGAAGGCAGGTTGAGCAAACGCGACTTCACCCGGCGCAATATCCCAGGTTTTCACCGCCATACTTTGCAGCGTTAACGCTGGTTTCCGGGCAAGGCGTGTTTTAAAGAGGTGTTTATAAGCCGCCAGGCTCCACTTCGCCGGGCCGCTACTTGCCAACGCGTTGAATTCCGACATAGACACCCCGGCGCAATATGATTACACAGCATTTACAGCCAACTACTTCTCAATATCTCAAGTGCAGAGAATAGTTTGCAGAATGGGCGGAGACTTCAAATGAGCGTAGCGACTACGCAAGTTATCGAGCAGCGTGGCGTCCGGTTCCCTGGAACAATGGAGATACAGTTTGGATAGCCCCCCAAAGCCCATTTCACGATATCGATTTGCAACTTCTTCATCACTTGGCCCGTCGGGTATTCCAAGATGAAGTGTCAAATGTTTGCCTTCAACAGCAAAAAGCGGTGTCTCCCACAGAAACTGCGCAGCGCCGGTCCTGGGCAGCCGAACAAACACGTAGCCATGGTTTCCCAGCGTATCGACATCACCGCCGCGCCTTCTTTTCCACTCAAGAAGCCCGTCGTCCGGACGTGCCAGACACGTCCCGATATCGTAGTAATCAAATCCGTTTTCTATCGCCCACTCAAGCGCCATGAACGTGGTGATGGAATTGACTTCACGTAATTTCCTGGCATCTGAAAACACCTCGTCAGGGTAGCCAAAACGCACGGTGCTCCAGTAGCGCTTGCCCGCGCGGGTGACGACGCACCCCAGATGGCAGGCAACAACCTGGTCTTCCAACACCACCAGATCGAGGCGTCCGGCATTTTTTGCCACCCGTTGAACTTCATGTGATGCGATTTGCGAGGCGGCTGCGCCATGACGGGCCCTGGCGTAGGGTTGAAGCATTTCCCGATCCGCCGTTTCAATCTCATCATCGTTCAGTGCTTGCTTCATGCCGTAGCGCAACCGGTTCTTGCGTAAATTGCGCCGTAACTCGGTGTTGTATCGCGCCGTAATCTCATCAATGGATCTGCGCAGTGGCACGACAGCACTCAGGTATTGCGGCACATACAATGCACCCCAGGTCGGCATGTCACTGACAACGACCGTGCGGTCTGATTTCGACAGGTTATCAACCCCCTGAGTCTCAGCCCCCAGGAGCACCTTCACAAATTCCCGCTGGGATTTTCTGCCCACGTAAAGAATGTCGTAGCGGCTGTCTTCCCGCAGTTTGAACCTGGCGATTTCCCAGCGCCAAACACAGGCGCGCGCGGCTATGTCACGTAACCAGGCGAGCGCTTTTCTTAGCTCAAATCGCATGGAAGGCGACATTAACTTGTGTATCAGTTTTGATATATATGCGTTCATTTGCTTATTAGCACACATCAAGAAGCGTTCATTTGAGTTTTCAAACCAATAGATCAAACACTCGAAATGAGAGTCGATAGCTCACCACGCTTTTCAAAATATGCGGCAAACCATAACTACTAATATGATGCGCGCTGTTTTTTGAATGTACGCCCAGCTGTCTTTCTTGCGAGAAACTCGCCACTCACTCTCTGTAATCAAGAATTTCTGACGTCATTTATTCGTCTCCAACCTTAACAAAAAAACGCTCCAGCTCATCCGCCGAGTCGGTAATACAAGGCTGAGTAAAGATGCTGGCGCAGAGTTTTGCAAGATATTTCAGACGTGCTTTTCAGGCAGCCCGAATATTAAAACTGACGTCAAATTCCTGTTACGTCAGGAACTTCGACAGATGAGTGTGCGTAACAAAAACTTGGGGTTACCCACGATATAGCGAGTGAATAATCGCTTTGGCTCACTGAGCAGCCGGAACACCCATTCACAACCGAGGCGACGCACCCATTGCGGAGCACGCGTCACCTTGCCGCCGAGAAAATCCAGGATCGCCCCACCGCATACCACCAGGCATGGCACGCCACTGGCGGCCAGTCTCGCGGCAACGACTTCCTGCTTGGGCATGCCCATCCCCAGCACCACCAGTTCCGGCAGTGACTGACGGGCAAGGTTGACGTAATCATCCACCCCTGCAAAACCATGGTGAGCAGAGACGACATTGACCGCAAACACCGCTTCGCAATGGCGCACCGCGTTGGCCAGGAAGGTCTCTTCAGTCCCCCAGAACGCCACGCGCCGGCCCTTGTAGGCGGCCAGTAATTTGGGGATGAAATCGGTGCCGTTCATATTCAGACCCGGCTCGAGACCGAGTCGGCGATACAGGATGGCCATGCCGGAGCCATCCCGTAACAACACGTCGGCCGCCGATAGCGCGTCGTAATAAGCGGGGTTGGCCGTCACCAGGTTCATGGCATGGGCATTGACGAATCCAAGCACTGTCGTCCCCTCGGACCGGGACAACGCATCAATCAATTGTTGTTCGTCACCGGCATCACGAACCACCCTGAGTTTGCGCAGGATGGTTTGCCAGTTGTGCTGCCAGGATAAGGGGCTCATCAGGTGTCATCTCGCTTCGAACGCACCCAGTCGACCTGGCGCTTGAGCACAAAACCAATGTACAGCGGGATTTTCTTCAACGCGTAGAACGGCGCATACAACAAGGCTGAAAACGCGATGATCCCGCGACCGAACCGACTCCATGCCAGCAAGACAGTCACGCCCAACAGTGCGAGCCCGAAAGACGCGATCAAGGCTGGCGCCAACGCGCCGCCGAGCAACACCACCAGCCATGAAAGGCTGAAGGCGACCACCAGCAGCAACGTCAGCAAAGCCAGCGGCGGGACCAGTAAATCCGCAGTCATTGCCAGAAGGTTCAAGTTGCCTTTGCGGATAGCCTCTAACAGCAACCTTGGCGCATCGCTGAGGATGACCCCGAGATGACCATGCTCCCAGCGTGTACGCTGGATGCTCAGGCCTTCGTCGCTGCGCGGAAAATCACTGCTGACCAACGCATCGGGGCAAAACAGGGGCGGTTTGCCGCTTCGGCAGAAATCCAGGCCCATCTTCAAGTCTTCGACGATGTGGCCACTGGCTAACTCGATCAACGCCAGATCCCGCCAGACGAACGCCATTCCCGAACCCATCAACGAACAAGGCAACCCCAGTCGGGCCCAACCCTGCGCTCGCACCTGATTCTTCACGCACCAGGCGAATTCGGCAATTTGCACTTTCAACCCGGAGCCTGCAGGCGCATGCATCAAGTACAGGGCCTGTGCTGGACGCCCGGAGTCGATGCAGCACAGTGCCAAACGCTCAATCGAGCCTTCACCCACCCGCGAATCGGCATCGACAACAATCATCACGTCCGGTGCATCGTTGGCCAGGTAACGCACCCCGAAGTCCAGTGCATAACCCTTGCCTCGCTGCTGAGCATTGCTGCGTTCCACCACCTCGGCACCCGCGGCGCGGGCCAGCGCGGCCGTGTCGTCAGTACAGTTGTCCGCGACAACCACCAGGCGATCGCCCGCCAGCAGTTGCGGCAGAATGCTGTTCAACGTCGCGACGATCAGCGAGGACTCATTGTGAGCCGGCACCAGCACCGCCACCCTCGGTCGCGATCCTTGCGCCGGTGCAAGCGATCGCACCGGCAGGCTGGCCAGCAGCACCTGCACGAACAACACCCACACCGGCAGGACGATGAGTATCAGCAGTGCACTGAACAGCCAACCCAGTAACGTGATCATGCGTGCGCCTTGAACAATTCAGCCAGCTTGGCTGCTTCGGTATCGATATCGTGCCGCTCCAGCACCCGCTGATACGCGGCATCGCCCATCCGCTGCAACACCTCGACAGGTTGCGCGAGGCAGTCGGCCAGCGCCACCGCCAACTCATCCACGGCACCTGCGGGAAATAACCAGCCGTTCTCACCCTGACGCACCAGTTCGGGAATGCCCGCCACGCAGGTCGTCAGCACAGGCCGGCGCAAGGCCATGGCTTCCATGATGACCACCGGCAAGCCCTCGGCGAAACTCGGCAACACCAGGGCCCGCGCCGCCAGGATTTCCTCCCGCACCTGATCGCTGCTGATCCAGCCGGTAATGCGCACCTGCGCCTGCAAGCCATGCCGCGTAATCAGGGTTTCGATCTCTGCACGCATTTCCCCGTCGCCAGCCAGTACGATCTCGAACGCCACGCCTTGCGCCACCAGTTTTCGCGCCGCTTCAAGCAACAACAGTTGCCCCTTCTGCTCACACAAGCGCCCCACGCACACCAACCGTGGCACAGACGGCACAGCGACAGCCGGCACCTCATGAAACGCCCGCTCCAGGCCGCAGTGGACCACCTTGACCTTTTCCCAATGCGCATGCTCCACCCAGCGAAACAACTGGCTGCGCCCATAGGAACTGATCGCCGCGACAAACGCCGCGCGCCGGACTTTCTCGCCCAGATGGATAAATTGTGGTTTGTCGAATTCCTCCGGGCCGTGCACGGTAAAGCTGTACGCAGGCCCGCCGAGCGCATGGGCCAACATCACCACCTCGGTTGAGTTGGTGCCGAAATGCGCATGCACATGCCTGGCGCCGAACGCTTGCAACCAGGACAACAACCGGCACGCCTCGAACAAATAGATCACATGATACGGCCACGGCCGATCGGCACGCAGGCCCATGCGCAACGCCAGCCACAGCGTCGAAAAAAAGCGTCGTGGCTGCGCGCGCAGCACTTGCAGCACCGGCCCTGCCAGCGCTTTGACTCCGCCCTGCAACACATAGTGGGTCTGGGCTTGTTCGGACACGTCCTCGGCATCCACCAACTGCGCATCCCAGCCGCGCAGGGCAATGCGCTGCACTTCAAAGCCCTGACGCTCCAATGCCAGAATCTCGCGACGAATGAAGCTATGGCTGACTTTGGGGTATTGATTGATGAAATAAGCGATACGCATAAGCACCAAGCTTGGCTGTCGTTGCGGTGAATGATTACAGCGGGGCATCCCACAGTAGTTCAGTGGCCTGGAACGTCAGTCAGCCCCACGCGGGTGGCGATAACTGCCAATCAACACACCGTCTATCTTTTTGAACGTGTCCTCCAGCAACTCATAACGCCTGCGGTACATGGCGCGTTTTTTCGAAGCGATACTCTCAAGCGGTTTGCTCGACGGGGCCATGGGGATTTCAAAGAAGTCTTCCCGCGCTGACGGCGTCGCGCCGTGCTCCAGCCAGATCACATCGTAATTGGCCGCCAGGTCCTGGGATTTTTCAGCACCAAAATAGGCGTGCCGGTGATGACGGAACCCGTCGCTTACTGCGTAGATTTTTTCAACGCCAATCCGGGTCGCGATGTATTTGATGACTTCAATCAGAAAGCTTCGTGGCCGAAGACCTTCGAAACTTTTTGTCAGCTCCCGGTAAATGTCCAGGGAGCGTTCGCTCTCCACCCCTTTGTGAATCCCTTGCACGGCACCGATGAAAATACACAGTTCACCCTCGGTGCAACACAAGGTGAACGCAATCGATGCAATGCGTAAATCACCCTGAAACAGGTTCAACACCAGCTCGCCTTCACGCATAAACCAAATGGGTCGATCCAGCACCAGGGAACAATCGGCAGCGAAGGCCGACAAGTCACTCAACACCAGACTTTCACTTCGACCAAACAGCAATAGCTGCGGGCAGCTTTTCGTCACCACCTCATAGTGCGAGGCCAACACACTCAGTCGGTCCTGAGGGTTCCAGCTTTTGCTGATGTAGGGCCAATGAACGACTCCCACACAATCCCCGCCCAACTTCGCAAAACCGGCGCTGCCCAAAGCGTTCGACATGCGCCCGGTGAACAGCTTGAGGTCAGCCCAGTTCTTCGCCACTAAAATCATTAATTCGAGCTTGTTTTTCACGGCTCTCAATGAATAACCAGCGTGTAAAGAAAACGCGTTTTTCAGCAGTTGCCAGTTATTCATTTAAGTCTCACTTGTATTCGATCAACGCGGACTTGCGAGCGCCGAACCTGTTCAAAAGAAACTTCAATTGCCCCAGCATCTCGGGAAATTTCCCCAGCACCAGAAAGAATGCCTGCAGCCAGTTTTCCCGCGCTGACCCCGACCCCCGACGGGCCAGGCGCACGACCTGCAATGGGTAGACCAGCAACAACAGCAAGCCAGCCCCTCCCAGCACCAGGCTGGCGAGAACCGTTGCCAGCGGAATGCCCAGGCCCCAGAACCAGGCGCGGCGTGACTCACGCAACCAATGCTGCTCGGGGGCCGCCCCATGCAAATAAGCACCTTCGGCAAAAGCGTAGCCGCCGCGCAGGGTTCGCTTCCACCATTGGCCGAACCGGGTCATGGTCGCATCGTGCAGGGTCATTTCCTCAGGCAGCCGCCAGACTTTCCAGCCCTTGGCACGCAGCCGCACACACAACTCGGGCTCTTCCCCGGCAATCAGATCCGGGCGAAACCCCGACACTTCGGCGAAGGCGTCGGCCCGCATCAACGCATCGCCCCCGCAAGCCTTGGCCTCGCCTATCGGCGTGTCCCATTCGAGATCGCACAACAGGTTGTAAATCGAATGCTGAGGAAAGCGTTCACGGCGCCGCCCACACACCACCGCCACCTCAGGATGCGCGTCCAGAAAGGCTTGCGCCTTTGACAGCCAGCCACCGACGACCTCGCAATCACCATCGACGAACTGCACATGACGCAGCGAAGGCAACACGCGTTGCACGCAGGCAAATCCTTCATTGCGCGCGCGTGCAGCGGTAAAGGGAATGCTCATATCCAGTTCGACCACCTCGACACCAAGCGCCTGCGCCATTGGCACCGAACCATCGGTTGAGCCGGAGTCGACATAAACGACCTGCTGCGCGGCATCTACCAGCGACGCCAGGCAACGCTGCAACCGCAGTCCTTCATTACGACCGATCACAACAACACCCATGCCGGTAGTCATGACGCTCACTCAGCGCCGCCATCGAAACAGGCCTTCGGATAACTCATGAGTATTCCTCTGTTTCTACTGACTTCCTTTTCTTGATGGTCGCGGGCACACCCACGGCCACCGAGTCGTCGGGTACGTCGGTCAGTACCACGGCGTTGGCGCCGATTACGACATTGTTACCAATGCGGATGTTGCCCAATACCTTGGCCCCGGTGCCGATATCCACATTATTGCCAATCACCGGGGCAATCGGCTCGTTCACATTCTTCAGGCCTACGACGACGCCATTGCGGATCCGGCAATCATCGCCAAACTGCGCATAGCCACTGATCACAATGCCGCCGAAATGATCGATGACGAAGTTGCGCCCGACCACGACTTCACAGGGCAACTCGATGCCCGTCACGATCTGCACCAGTTTGAAGAGCACTTTATAGATAAAGGAGAGCAATTTACGCAGCAGTGCCGGGCGCACACCGTAGCGCCAGCGCCCGAAGCGATAAACCAGCATGACCCAGAATCCCTGAGCGCCCCAATCACCACCATAGGCACGCAAGTCCGCCCTTATATTCTCGAACATTGATTGACCTACCGTGTGGGTTGGGTAGCGAGTCGGGTTTCACGCAGCAGCGCCCAAGTGGCACGCGTATGCTGCCAGCACGCCGCGATGGCGGCTCGGCCACGACCTTTGAGCAGCGCCTTGAGCGCCAGAATCAGATCCCCCAGGCAAACCAGGAACATATGCCAGCCCAACCCCAGCAGACCGTGGTGCTTGCGGAAGTACAATAGCTCGCTTTCGATTTGCATCCTGGGTATTTGCCGACTGACCGCGTTGAGTTCAACCACTGTTTTGGCGCTTTCACCACCGATATGCACCACCGTGGTATGCGGGTAAAAAACCACCTTCCAACCGGCCTGTTTGACGCGTTTGCAGTGGTCAACTTCCTCGTAGTAAAGGAAGTAGCGCGGGTCGAACAAGCCCACCTGGTCGATGACTTCCCGGCGAATCAGGTAATAGCAGCCGGGCACCCAGTCGCATTCACGGACCGAGGCGTGATCCCATTCCATGTCGTCGACCCGCTTCACCACCGGGAAAAAGCGTTCAAGCCCTGCACGGGAAAGGAAGACATTCAACGGTGTGGGGAAATAGCGGCAGGAGGGTTGCAAGTCACCTTCGCGCCCGACCAGCCGAACGCCAAGCACGCCGCAATCAGGATGAGCCTCCATGTATTCCAGGGTTTTGTTCAGGGTGTCGGCGGCAACGAAGGCATCGGTATTGAGGAGTAACGCGTACTTGCCCTGCAAGTGTTCAACCAATTGATTATTGGCACGACCAAAACCCACATTACTGTCATTGGCCAGCAGCAACGCCTCCGGGCAAATGGAGGCCAGACACTCCAGCGAATTGTCGGCAGAGGCATTGTCCACCATCAAGTAGCGCGTCAGATCCGCACTGTTTGACTGGCGCAATGCATCAAACATCGGCTGCAACAGCTTCGCTGTGTTGTAGTTGACGACCAGCACATCAAGGGGAGCATTGATCATTTTGGTGACTCGCCAAAAAAGTACTGCACTCGCATGGCCATCAGCGCCGGCTCCACGTCTGGATCATAGGCACCGTTGCGTTCTCTGATCAGGTCCATCCACGGATAGTCGTTGCAGCGCGTCTCGAATTTTTTCATCAGCTCGTCAACGGTACAAATGACCCTCGCTGGATTGCCCGCGACCACGACACCAGGCGGAACATCTTTCCTGACAACAGCACCTGCGGCGACAATTGAACCCGGACCTACGGTCACGCTCGGCATGATGATCGCAGCATGCCCGACAAAGCAGTTGTCACGGATGTCGACAGGTCCGACAGAATCGAGTTTTACGTTGTAGATAGTGGAGAAGAAAACGGCTCCATCGTGGCAGAACAGCGTGCAATCCGCTAAAGCGATGTTGTTGCCGAGGCGCACCAGCGAAGGGTCAGCGATATTGCACCCGACATTGATCCACACATTGCTGCCGACGGAATGCAGCGATCCCCAGCGCGCCAGATATCGAGCCCACTCGAACCCGTCAGGATTACAAAACCGTTTAAAGAGCCAGCGTCCCCGCCCCGTTTTGTTGACGTAATAACTTACAGCACGTCTTGCCAGCCCTATCATCCTGTCAGCCTCACAAATCCTGCGATGTTCATCCGTGCCAGAGCCAGGTACACCCCGGTTTTTTTGATTGTAGTATCAGGAATATCTGCCCGCCGGGCCTGCTTGATGATTGAGATGATCTGCCAGCCTCAGGGCAAGCTGTAAAAGTGGCATGGTCGGATTGCTCGCACCGGCTGTAGGAAAGACACTGCTGCCCGCCACGTAAAGATTCTCGGTGCCGAACACTTTGCAGTTCTCGTCGACCACGCCGGACTCAGGCGCCGAGGCCATCCGTGTAGTCCCCATATGATGAGCATGGGGCGTCACTTTCAGTGGCACAGAGACGTCATACACGTACTCATGCAGCTTGACGAAGCCCAACCCCGTTTCGGCAAAACACTTCGCCACCTCCAACCCTATAGATTTGATGGTATGCCTGTCTTCGAGGACCAGCTCCCAGTTGATGTTGACCTTGCGCATCCCCAAGGCATCTCGCGCTTCGAGCAAATTGACGCGGCTGTTAAGGTTGGGAAATTGTTCGATGAGCGTGGTAATCACCCCGTCGCCAGGGCAATTGAAATTCGTAATGAAATCGATCTTGTGCCCCAATCCGACGTCGCAGACGAGGGTCTCCAGAAAACCCTTGATGGCCGCTGTTCGCCCATAGGCTTTGACCTCCGCCAGCAGCGCAGCAGAAACGTTCCCTTTACCTGACTGAAAGTGCGCGACAAACGCATCGGTGGTGAAATACTGCCGAGGCTCGGTACTCTGCCTCTCCCCCAGAATGAAGGTGCCCAGTTCGAGGTTCAGGTGCTCCATGAAACATCTGCCGACGAAACCGTCCTTGCTGACAATGCCGGCGGATGCCAGGGACTCGCTGTTCATCAGCTGCCGGGCATTCTCGATGGCGCCCGTCGCCAGAATGAATTGCTTTGCCTTCACTCGTTCCCGGTGCTTCTCGTAATCGGACACAACGATGGTGGCTATGCGGCCGGTCTTGGCATCGAACTCAAGATCGACACAGTTGCAATTGATGAAGACATCAAGCCCCTCGGTCTCTTGAAGTTCCTTGGCGTATTTTTGTGCAAATCGTGTCGGCGGGCTCAGCAGGAAACGATCCGCGTCAAAGTCGTTGCCATCCATGGACGCATTAATGGCCTTGAACCCGGAATCCGTCGGAAGATCCACAATAGCCATGGCCGCTGGCAGATAACGCTCGATCTCGGAAAACGCTATGGGCCAGCCGGGCAGTTTGACCGGAGGAGCCATTTCGAAGTCTGACTTCTCGAAGGGACGGCAACGCCCCGCCCAGTGGTTGGACGTGCCGCCGAGAAAGCGCAGGCGTGTTTCGTGTGCGTAGACATCCAGGCCTGTCGAGGGGCAGTCATAAAGGGTTTGCGAGGGCTGCGAATACTCGTGCCCCCCGCCCTCGATCAGCAACACGTGCCGACCATTCCCGGCCAGGCGCAACGCCAGCGTGATGCCCGCCGGCCCGGCCCCGATGATGCAGAAGTCATAATGATCGCGGAGTTCTTTCTGCGATTGGTAATCTTTGATCATGTTCGCGTTTGCCGAAAATAGTGGGCCGGCAACACCCAGCCGTTGACGACGACAAACCCGCTTTTTTCAGAAGAAGGCGAAGCAAGGAGCGAGGGCAGTCCAAATGTCATCCCCCCCAGACTTAATAGAGCGAACGCCTGGAGGAGTTCTCTGCGCCCCATCGCGGAGGTATTCAAATCAAGTTCACTCATGCTTCAAGCTCCCCGACATTGAAATTGAAGACTGCAAAAGACTTGAATCAAGTCAAAGCCAATTGGCAAGGCCCAACACTAACTCCCCAAACCCGACGCCTACCAGCACCATTGGCAGTACAGCCAGCTCTCGTTTGAGATTGAACAGCCCCACACGACGGTTCACATAAACAATTAGCACAAGTGTAGGAAACGTATGCAGCGCGACACCCCAAATTGCATATTTCACGCCGCCAACGGCCAGCAGCAGCGGCAGTAACACCCATAACGAGATGGCGCGAATAATGTTATCCATGGCCTGGTACTTCGTGAGCCCCAAGGCAAGCCAGGCTTGATGCGCCACGCCATAGCGCAAGATGAAGAAAGACAGTGAGAGCACGGCCATCATGTTGCCGGCCTCGGCATAACGCTCATCATATAACCAGTGAATGATGAGAGGGCTGATGACCCACAACAGCCCGCAAATAAACAGCAAGGCGATGTCGATAATCAGTCTGAAGCGGTCATACAAAGCGCGCAGCCGTACGGTGTCATTGCTTCTTGCCGCCTCGCTGAAAGCTGGCAACGCCACGGCGCCAACCAGCCTCTGCGCGCCGAGAGTAATAGCCCCCAGAATCAGCACGGCAATGGAATAAACACCCAGTTCGGCGGCCGACATGCTGCCGCCGAACCAGATGCGATCACCATTCATGGCCAATACGCCCACCGCCGACGACAACAATATCCATCGGCCGAAGACGACCAGCTCCTGGAGCGCACTGCGATCCCACTGCAGATGGTTATGCGGGCCCTTAAACCAGAAATGCCCCAGAAGCAGACTGACCAGGGCGGAAACCAGCCCCGCCCCCACCAGCGACCAGATAGACCGGGTGAAGTAGCCGATAACCAACATCACCAGCAGGCCCGAAATCTGGGACGCAAACTCAGAGAGCACGACTTTCTTTTGCTGGAAAGCACGAACGGCCACGTCGACTTTTGTCGACTGAAAACCATAGATGAGCGCGGACAAACCAGTAACGGCCAACACCAGCGGCAACTCCGGTGCAGCATAGGTGGATTCAGGCGACCACAGATTGATGACCTGCGCAAACCAGGCCAGGCCTGCGATCAGAAGTGTCAAGGCAAAAAGGATAAAACCGCGCACGATCTGCACGGTCCAGACAGTATTGAGAAATACCGGATCGTCGCCACGCGGGCTCTGGATGATGTTCTGGCGCAAGCCCACATCGGAAAGCAAATGGATAACGACCGAAACGGTGGTAGCGATAATCATGATGCCGAACATCTCCGGCATCAGCAGGCGAGCCATGATCAGGTTGCCGCCCAGGCGCACGGCTTGAGAGGTGACAAGTGCTCCGAGATTCCATGCTCCGGCGAATATCGCTCGCTTGCGCAGGCTCAACGATGGCGATATATCAACTGAAGGCATAACATCAATCCCGGACTCTGTGGCACGAACGTTACTATAGCCGCAATCAGGCAATCCACTATGCTTCGCTCACCACTCAATAAGTTTAAAAACTCATGCCTGAGCACTTACGCGCGTTAACCGTCATTCTGGTTCTGGCCGGCATCGTTTTTACCCTTTCACGCCGGGCTGCAGCGGACCTAATCCCCTACAGCGACTTCACGCGTCGCCGTAATCTGTGGTTCGTGTTGACGCTCCTGGTCTTCGTCTCGCACAGCTTCTGGGTGTATGCAGCCGTTGCCGCCGTCATCATGACCGTCGCGGGAAAACGCGAGCGCAACCCCATCGCGCTGTTCTTCTTTCTGCTGTTTTTGGTCCCGCCGGCCTCGGCGCAGATTCCAGGCTTGGGCGTGATCAACTACTTTTTCGATCTCAACCATATTCGCCTGCTGTCCTTGTGCGTTTTGCTGCCGGCGTTTTTTGTGCTGCGCCAGCGTGCAGACACGCTGGCATTCGGGCGGACCTGGCCTGACAAACTGTTGGCCGCCAACATCCTGCTGGCGAGCCTGCTGTTGCTGCGCGAAACCACGCCCACCGACACCTTGCGCCAAGCGCTCTACATGTTCATCGAAGTTTTTCTGCCCTACTACGTGGCCAGCCGGGCACTGAAAAACCTCAGTGACTTCAAGGACGCACTGTTGGCCTTTGTCCTCGCCTCCATGGTGTTGTCGATTATTGGCCTGTTCGAATTTGCCCGCAGCTGGCTGCTGTACAGCGCGTTGATCGATGCCTTGGGCATACAATGGGAAATGTCCGGATACCTGAACCGTGGCGGTTCATTGCGCGCCAGCGCCACGACCGGCCAGGCGATTGCGCTGGGCTTCGTGATCAGCACAGCCATCGGCTTTTATATGTATCTGCAGGAAAACGTGCGCAGCAAGTTCCAGCGCCGCCTCGGCGCACTGTTGCTGGCCGGCGGGTTGTTTGCACCGCTGTCGCGCGGCCCGTGGATCGGGGCCGCCGTCATGATCGCAACCTTCATCGCCACCGGCCGCAGCGCTTTCAAACGCCTGATCCTGCTGGCGTTGGCCGGCGTGCTCGCCCTGTCCTTGCTGACGGTCGTGCCTGGCGGGCAAAAACTGCTGGACCTGCTACCGTTCTTCGGCACGATCGAAGTAGAGAACATCACGTACCGGCAACGCTTGATCGATAACGCAATGATCGTGATCCAGCGCAACCCCTGGTTCGGCGCTTTCGACTTCCGCAACACGCCGGAAATGCAGTCCATGATTCAGGGCCAGGGCATCATCGATATCGTGAACACCTACATCAACGTGGCGCTGCAGGTCGGGTTGATCGGGCTGACACTGTTCGTGGCTTTTTTCGCCACGGTGCTCTTCGGTCTGCGCAAGGCAATGCGTTCTTTCTCCGACAAGGACGATGAGACGCGCCGACTGGGGCGTGCGCTCTTCGCGACCCTGGCGGGCATATTGGTGACCATCGTTACCGTCAGCAGCATCACGGTAATCCCCGTGGTGTATTGGTCGGTGGCCGGGCTGGGCGTTGCCTATGTCCAGATGGTTCGCAAACTCAGGCAAACCTCACGTGCAACCGCTGTAAGTGCCCATCCTCAACTCCGGTAATGCCTATGCCCAGCTTGTTTCGCCGCACACCTCTGCTGTTCATCGCGCTCTTGTGCGTTGCCATCTGGCCGTTCAGGAGCTGGGCGTCGGACTGGGTCGCGAGCGTGGATGAGCGCAGCGGTCTGCCGATGCTGACACGTGGCGGCAACCCCGTCGTAGCGTCGACATTCACTTTCTGGGGAAGCAACTGGGAGTGGTTGTATTTTGCGTCCCGGTTCAAGGCAAACGCCCCCAACAGTTACTCCCTGGAGGGCCAGAACAAAGACCTGGACTTCGACTTGACGGCGCAGATTCAAAAGGACGGCGAGCAAAAGCTGACCTGGAACTTTGCCCTCGATGCGCACAGCACGAAGTCGGGTGTAATGGGCGGGGGCATCGTCTTCAAGTTTGACCCGGCACTGTTCGCTGAAGAGATGGGCGAACCGGTGCTGCTCCCCGACAACAGCGGCTGGGCCTGGGAAAACGCACAAGGACGACGCATCGAGATGCGTTTTGAGCCGGCACTGGCGAGTGTCTATTTTGAACCCGGCGACCGATCCGAGGTGCGCGCTTTTTTCTACAAAAACACGATCAGGCCCGGCCAGCAAAACATCAAAGCCACCTTGAGCGTCTCGGGTGACGTGACACTCGGCCCGACCCTGACCGAGCGCTTTGGCCTGACGGACCCGACACGTTGGCCGAACGACAACATCGACATAAAAACCTCACCGGTCGATCTGTCGTTTCTCAATGCTGACGAAAAACCTGCGGGCAAGCGCGGTTTCGTCAAAGCGTCCAGCGAGCAACTGGTGTTCGCCGACAACACCCCGGCGCGCTTCTGGGGCACCAACATCACGTCCTACGCGCTGTTCCGAACGTCCGACGATGCAATCAAGCAGCAAGCCAAACGCCTGTCGGCACTCGGTTTCAACCTCGTGCGGCTGCACCACCATGACTCACCCTGGGTCAGCCCGAACATTTTTGGCGAGCGCGACCTCACGCATGACACTCAGCAACTCAGCGCGCAGTCGCTGAAAAAAATCGACTGGTGGATCAAGTGCCTGAAAGACGAAGGCATTTATGTCTGGCTCGACATGCACGTCGAGCGAGCCCTTATGCCGAAGGACAACATTTTTGCCTTCGATGAGCTGCCAAAAAATGAGCAGAACAACGCCAGCCTCAAGGGTTACGCGTATGTAAACATCACCATTCAGCAGGCCATGAAACGCTTCACCGAAGCCTACATGACCCACGTAAATCCCTTTACCGGCCTCGCCTACAAAGACGAGCCGGCAATCGCCGCCGTCCTGATCACCAACGAAAACGACGTCACTCAACACTTCGGCAATGCCCTGTTGCGAGACAAGGGAGTTCCCAAGCACTGGAAGCTCTACAAAAACCAGGCCGATGTCTTTGCCAGCCAGCACAATCTATCGCAAGGACTGACCTGGCGTTCGTGGGAGCATGGCCCCTCCAAACTGTTCCTTAACGATCTGGAACAGCGTTTCAACGTAGAGATGATTCAGCATCTGCGCGACCTCGGCGTGAAGGTGCCCATTGCCACCACCAGCAGTTGGGGAGGTGACGGCCTGAGCGCATTGCCGGCCTTGACCAGCGGTGATGTCATCGACGTTCACAGCTACGGCGGCGCGGGCCAGCTGGAGAAAAACCCACTCACCTCCGCCGGCATCATCGACTGGATCGCCGCCGGCCAGGTGACAGGCAAACCCCTGACCGTCACCGAGTGGAACAACGAACCATTCCCGACACCCGACCGCCACTCGTTGCCACTCTATGTCGCCGGCACCGCCAGCCACCAAGGCTGGGACGCGCTGATGCAATATGCCTACAGCCAGCAATCATTCGACGGCGACTGGGTAACGGCCGATAACTGGCACGCCTACAACGACCCCGCCATGCTGGCCACCCTGCCCGCCGCCGCCTTGCTCTATCGTCGCGGCGACGTCAGCGAAGCCAACACGACGTACGTCTTCGCACCGACGCCCGACACCCTGTTCAACAAACCCGTGTCACCGGCCAATTCTGCACTGCTGCGCACGGCGATGGAGATAGGCAAGCTGCAAATCGCCATGCCACAAACGCCGGAATTGGCCTGGTTGCAGCCGGGCATTATCCCGAGCACTGCCAAGGTGTTTCATGACCCTGACCAGTCGTTGCTGGACGCCAATGCCAGCGAGTCCACGACGGATACGGGCGAGCTCAAGCGCAACTGGAAACAAGGCATCTACACCATCGATACACCCCGTACCCAGGCTGTCACCGGCTGGATCGGCGGCGAATCGATCAGCCTCGGCAACATCAAGGTGCAAGTGAAAACGGCGAATGCCAGTGTGGTGGTGCAGAGTCTGGACAACGCACCCGTCGCACAATCGAAGGATTTGCTGATTTCGCTGGGCACCCGCGCCATCCCCAAGGAAGACGACAAAACACCATTTTATGTGGAGCCTCTGGAGGGCACGCTGAGCCTCCAGGCACCGCCTGGCCTGACGCTCTTTACTAACGGCACGCTCGCACAAATGAAGAAACTGCCCGCAACCTATGTTGATGGACGCTATGCGATCAAGTTCGACGACCTGCAGGCGTCCAATTGGTTGTTTTTGAGAAAAAACGCCACTCGTTGACGCTGCAATCCGCTGGCACAGGAACAGTTTCCAGGAGGTCAGGATGAAATTTTTGGTGATTGGCGGCGCAGGCTACATCGGCTCGCACATGGTGAAACAATTGCTGCGTGCGGGTCACGAGCTGGTGGTGGCAGACAACTTTTCCACTGGCTACCGCAGCGCGTTGTCGGGCGGAAAACTGGTCGAACTGGACATCGCAGACGCGCAAGCCCTGGACGATGTTTTTGCTGCTGAACATTTTGATGCGGTGTTCCACTTCGCTTCATTTATCCAGGTCGGCGAATCCGTCAACGAGCCAGCCAAGTATTACCGGAACAACCTCGCCGCTACGCTGACGCTGCTACAAGCCATGGTGCGCGCGAAGGTCAAACACTTGGTTTTTTCCTCGACCGCCGCCGTCTATGGCGACCCGGTATACGTGCCCATCGACGAAGAACATCCCAAGGCCGCCATCAACCCTTATGGCCGCAGCAAGTGGATGGTGGAGCAGATACTGGAAGACTTCGACCGCGCCTACGGTCTTAAATCGGTGTGCCTGCGCTACTTCAATGCCGCCGGCGCCGACCCTGAAGGACAGCTGGGTGAACGCCATGAACCGGAAACCCACCTGCTGCCACTGATCCTGCAAGCGGCCTCGGGCCGACGCGAATCCATCACCGTGTTTGGTCGGGATTACGACACGCCGGACGGCACCTGTATTCGCGACTACGTCCACGTGGTCGATCTCGTTGCCGCTCACGCACTTGCCGTGGATTATCTGCTGGCCGGCGGCGCAAGCACGGCGTTCAACCTCGGTAACGGCCAAGGGTTTTCAGTTCAGGAAGTGATAGACACTGTGCGTCGCGTCACCGGCCAGGACTTCTGCGTCAGTGACGCGCCCCGCCGTGCCGGCGACCCGCCACGGCTGGTGGCCGACCCTCGAAAGGCCAACGCAATACTGGGCTGGCAAACTCAATTTGCCTCGCTTGAAGACATCGTGACGCACGCCTGGAAGTGGGAGCAGAAGAACCCTTGGCACTGACAGTCGGCGCTGGCGCATAACGCGCCGCGCGCCGAAGGGTGACGCGCTAGTAGTAAGAGCGGTTTTGTGGTTCGGCTTTGTTCAGCACCGTGCCAATCAGATTGGCTGAGCCCAGGTGATGCAGGCTTTCCTCGATCTCTTTCTTGCTGTTCATGCCGTTGGCGACCACGAGCAGGACGCAGTCGAATTTCGGCAGGACGGTAATCACATCGTCCGAGCTGAGGATTGGCGGCAAGTCGAAAATCACGATACGCGAGTTGTAGCGTTCACGCAGATCACTGATCAAATGGGTCACTGCGGGCGATGACAACACCTCGGTGGAGAGAGGAATCGGCTTACGGGTCGGCAGGACGACAAAACGCGGCAAGGTCGGGTTGACCAGAACCTCTTGCAGTTCCGCTTCGTCGGCCAGGTACTCATTGAGCGATTTATCCATCGGCAGACCCAGACAGGCACCCACTGTCGGACGGCGCAGGTCAAAATCCACCAGCAATGCAGTCTTGGTGGTGTGATGGGCGATGCTCATTGCCAGGTTGATCGCCAGGACCGTCTTGCCTGCCTCCGGCGTCGGCGAGGTGATGGCAAGCGTACGCCAGCCGTTTTCTTCCATGATTTTCAGAACTTGCGTGCGCAGCAGGTCGAACGCCCCGCCCATGTTCGAGTTCTTGTTGTACGCCACAATGCGGTTACGCTCGAGATGATCCGGGCGCAAAGGCACAACTTTGGTTTGCACATAACTGAGCGCATTCAGACCTGCAGAGTGCCCGGTTGCGGTCATGGCTTTTGGCGTGGCCACGAGGGCCGAGGATGACTGTTTTTCATCATCTTCGGTATCGGTCTTGTTAAATTCCATGGCTGTATTCCTTATGCAAACCGGCCCAAAGCTTTAAAAATCAAAAGATCCAGTGGCATGTAGAGGAAGTGCACGAGCACCAGAAAGATCACGATTGCCACTATCCCACAGATGATCAAGCGCGTTCGCCACCTCTTGCGATTCGCCAGCTCCGCCTTGGTGTGAATGTAGGGAATGGCAACCAGTACACGCCGCCCCAACACGCTACCCAGGGCTTCAGCTCCGCGCACGCGCTGAGTCAGCATTTCCAGGAGCATCACCAATGCGCCAGCGCCCACAGGGGCGAGCACGAAGCCCATGGCAACCACTTTCTTGCGGTTCGGCCGTACCGGTTTTTCAGGCATCAGCGGCGACTCCAGGAGAACAAAACGCTCGGCTTTGTTTTCCTGTTCCAGGCTTTCGGAAATTCTCGCATTCATCTCCTTGGCGCGCATTTCCTCGTATTTCTTTTTCGCGTTGTCATGGTCACGCATCAGCGTGATCAGGCCGCGCTCGACTTGTGGCATTTCAATAATCTGCGCTTCGTATTCGGCTATTTTCTGCTGCGTCTGCTGCTTCTGATCGGCCAGCGACTTGATACGTGCGTCGGTGGCCGCGATCCGCGCCTGAGCCTTCGCTACATCCATACTGACGGACACTACCGAACTCCCCGCCACCGACCTGTTCGCCTCAAGTGCCGCAATCCTGCGTTTCACGGCACGCACATCAGGGTGGGCTTCGGTATACAGCGTCAGCAAACGGACGTATTCCGCCTTGAGGCTGCCCAGATCCTGCGGTTTGTCAGCGGCTGCACCTGCCACGCCAGGCTTGGTCGCTACGCCGGCATTAGCGGCGACAAGCTCCAACTCATTGAAGCGCAAATCCTCACGGGCAGCCTTGTAGTCACGATCGACTTCCTTGAGGTCGTTTTCGGCGCGGGTCAACATGTTCGTGAGCAATTCCCGATTCTCGGGCAGCGATTTGCTGTGCTCCTCCTTGTATTTCGCCACGCGACTGTCCTGGGCATTCAGGGCAACCTCGAGCTTGTCCGCCTCCTGCTTTGCGAACTCTGTGTTTTCATTGGCGCGCTCGGTGCGCTGCCGGATGTTTTCATTCAGGAACAGCGTGACCAGTTCATTGGCCACTTTGTTGGCAATCTCTGGTTGGCGGTGCTCAAAGGAAAGACGAAACGCAATCGTCACTTCCCCGCGCCCCTTGATCGCGGCGCTGACCAGGGTGACCCCGATCGTATTGCGCATTTCATCGATTTTCTCGGAAACGCTCAACTGCCGGCCTTGCGAAGAGAACAAGTTGTATTTGTCGATGATCGCTAAAAGATTCTCCCGGGTCATCACACGCTGGCGAATGACCTCGATGCGCTCATCGGCAAAGGTGCCGTTGTTTGTCGCGACCAGTTCAGGCGAGATCTGCTGCGACTCGATCAGGATCGTGCCGGAGGACTCGAACGTGGGCGGCAGCGACATCGCGACCGCGATGCTCACGCCAAGTATGGCTGCGCAACTCACGATCAACAGCACGGCGTGGTGTTTGACGATGGCGATGTAGTCGTTGACCGACATTTCGTATTCAGAGGCCATATTTCTCACACAACTGAATTTCAGAGACCGGGGTAACTGTAAATCAGCGTCATCCCGACAATATTTGCGCTGGCATCCGGCAAGCCGTCCTGCTGACGCTCCTTGTACGTGAAGGATAGGCGCGCAATCCAAAAAGGCGAGAGTTCTTGACTGATCCAGGCACTGTAATTAAGCAAAGTGTTTGGCGTCTGGCCTTTGGTGTCCTGCCAGGAGGCATCAAAACCGGTGCGTCGGATCTCATCGATGGCGTAACTGAATGTTCCCTTCAGGTTATCCGCCTCGACGAACCCGCCGTCACCGCTGGCGACCGTACTGCGACCGGCGTCGACGATTGCATCGAACCGCTCGCCGGTGTATTGCAAGGTCAATCCGCCCTGGCCCTTGGGGCCTTCACCCGAACCGGAAACCTGATTGACGCCCGCGTACACCGTACCCTTGAACTGCTCGGAGAGCTGGAAGTTCACGCCGACCGTGGGTGTATAGCTGTTTGAGGAGGACGCCACTGCAGAGCCCTTCTCAGGCTCATAGCGCCTGACGCCCAAACGGGTGAACACCTCGGTCTGCTCGCTCCACGCGTAGCTCCACGTAAAGCGGGTGGCCAGTTCGTCATAGTTGATCAGGGTCGGAATGTCGTAAGTGACATGAGTGTAGTCAGTCTCGTTGAGCAAGGTACTTCGCTCGCTGAGAGCCGTATGCCAGTTGCCGCCCAGGGTATACAGCTTTTGCGTGCCGTCGGTCGCCACCACGCCGGTTTCCTGAACGGCAGTGGAGAGCGTTGAACTCTCTTCATACCTGGCCTTGAGCCCAAAACCGCCCGTTTCGGTTTCCCGCTGCCACCCCAGTTTCAATCGGGGGTCTTCACGGTCCGTCACGATGTCGGTATCGGAAGAACGCACGACGTATACACCGAGTCCGAATTGAAACTCATCCCGACCGGAAGTACCGACAAGGCCGTACTCGGGGGCGATGATGGTGCGGGTCACACCTTGCTCGCCACTTGTGAGCAACAGTGGATTGCTGTCGTACTCGACAGTCGAAGGCACCGCGATTGATGATTGCCAGGTCGCCGCATGGGCCACACCGGAACACGACAGGATCAGGGTTGCAGTGGCAACCCCGGTAGTTCGAAGAGCAAGCAAGTTAATCCTTAATGCATCGCGCAAGTCTAAGGCACGACCAACGTATCGCCGGCCTGGAGGAGAATATTGGTGGACATGTCACGCCCGGACATCAGATCGCTGTAATTGACTGGCAGGATCTGTTGTTTGGATCCATTGAGTCGCACGACCTTGATGTCATCCTTGTCGGCAAACTTGTCGAGCCCGCCCGCCACGCTCAAAACCTGCAGCACTGACGTTTGACCTGATAAATGGACACTGCCTGGCTTCAACACTTTGCCCTGCACGTACACGAGATTGCCATCCGTGCTGGTGACGACAACGCTCACCTGCGGATCGGGTATGAACTTTACAAGCTTGGCGGCTATTTTTTCTTCGACTGCGGTGGTATCGAGACCCGCGACATCGACCTGCCCCGCCAGCGGGAAGGTGATGCTTCCATTGGGAAGAACGATCACATCCTGTTTGAGCTTGTCTTCGCCCCAAACAGAAACATTGAGCTTGTCTCCCGGACTCAACAGGTATGCCGCATCGTTTGCGACGGCATTGGAAATGCTGGGCATAACTGCCAGCGCGCAGACCACAGGTAACCAGAAACGCGACATCGGGATCCCTCCGCCTAAGTAGCCTTGCCAAGAGTCTTGCATAAAATCCGGGGTAAATCACTCTTGCTCATTTTTAGGTCAAGGAAACGATCAAGGGGCAGTTTTTTGCGCTCGACGCCGTGCGGTTTTCGTCGGCCTGACGCCTCTATTGCCTGCCGGGAAACAGCTGGCGAAGGAAGTTTTTTATTTAACAATAAGTTGTCGTTAAACATATCGACCTCGATGTCTGCCTGCCAAATTAATAGCACTCTGTTTAATAGAGCCAGTCATTCAGCTAATACATCGCCAAACCCACTAGTAGATCAAATTGATATCAATCACTAGTGTCAATGCGCCACACAATCGCAGCAAAAACAAAAAGCTAGCTACACCTTCCGCCGGTTGGCGACCATGACAAAACCGAATAACGCGGATGAAAACAACCAGGCGGCAGCAGCTAACGGAACTGCATTCGATTGATTGCTGGGGGCATCATCCCCGCCACTCAAAACTTTACTTTGCGTACCTGAATCTGCTGTTAACTTGTCAATGGCAAGTTGCGCCATTAATCCGTCACAGGAAGAACTATTGACGGTAGCGCCCACCTTGGTGGCGGATTCTATAAGGCTGTTGATTTGATTTTTTGCTGTATCAGCGAAGCTGGTATCGCTGGGCGAAGCTGCCGCGCCAGGACCGTTTGCTACCGCTGAAGGGGCACCACCCTGCTCGGCGGCAGTCATGCCCGCTTTTGGACCATACGCTTGGCAAGTATCGCCCATGCGGTTAATTTCACGGGTCAAATTGGCCGCTTGTGCGGTGGCAATGGCCGCACCATTAAAGAGCACGCAGAACAAAACGGATTTGAGAACCAGTGATGAACGCATTGAAGCCCGCCTCCCTGCACACAGGGTTTTCCTGATATCGAATGAAGGATTCGTTACCCAGCTGATTGGAGCCTATAAGCACATAGCCAGCACGTCAATGGTCTGTCACAACAATAAATTAAAATAAAAATCAAGGCAGAATGGCGTCAATAAATCGACAGTTAGTCCTCTTCACAACAAGGGCCTCTATCTCCTTGAAACGACTCAAACATGGGCATCAGCCCTACCGAAAACGGTCCTGAACGCTTTGCTTTTCCCCCGCCGAAACACCCGCGACAAAAAACTATCGACGCTGTCCGCCATGCATCCACTCTCGTGGACTGACGCCGGTCTTGCGCCGAAATGCCCGGGCGAGCGCCGAAGGGCTTTCATACCCCACTTCATCGGCAATCAGGGCAATGGATTTGCCTTCACGCAAGCGTTTCTGGGCCAGGCTGATGCGCCAGCTCACCAGGTAATCCACCGGGGTCTGCCCCACCACCTGACGAAAGTGTTCGGCAAAACTGGCCCGGGACATGTTGGCTGCCGTCGACAACTCAGCCACGGTCCAGGACTTGCCGGGCGTGTCGTGCATCAGGCTTAACGAGCGTGCCAGGCGGGGGTCGGCGAGACCGGCCATCATGCCGGGGCTTTGTTCGCGATTGGTCAGAATGTGCCGCAGCAACTGGATCACCAGCACTTCGAACAAGCGGTCCATCATCGCTTCGCGACCGCAAATGCCACCGAAGGCTTCGTTGAACAGCCAATCCAGCGTACCGGCCATGGTCGGCACTTCATCGAGATCAAGCACCAGGTAATCGGGCAACGCCGCCGCGAGCGCATTCCCCGCACCGCCATCGAACGTCAGCGAGGCGCACACCAGTTGCGTGTCGGACGTGTCAGCGGCAATCAATCGGTGGCGGTAAGGCCGAGGGAAGAAAATCAAGGTGGGTGTGTTGAGCTCAATCGCGCGCTCATCGGCCAGTTTCAGGGTCAGCTCGCCGGATTGCAGCAGATGGAGGTGCCCGCAGGCCTGATCACCATCAAAACCGGTGGTGCCGCAAAAGGTCCCGCTGTGGAAGGTACCGGCGCTGACGCCGAAATGGCTGAGCAAGGTGGACAAGCGATCCATGGGCAGGCTCCTGGCGGCATATTTGGACGATCAGTCGCATATCCTCGACGATTTGCAGCCAATAGACCAGCACTCGTCATTAGCATGGACCCCGTACCCAGCGCACACCGCGCCGTCATCTACGGAGATCTTCCATGAGCCGCATCAACACCCTGAGCCTCGAACACGCCACCGACACCACTCGCCCGCTGCTGGAAGGCGTGCAGAAAAAAATCGGTTTTTTGCCCAATGTCTTCAAGACCCTGGCGCATGCTCCCGCCGTGCTGTCCTCTTATCTGCAACAGTCTGCGACCCTCGGTAAAACGTCACTGAGCGCCACCGAGAAAGAAGCGATCTTCCTCGCCACGTCCCAGGTGAATGGGTGCGACTACTGCCTCGCGGCCCACACATTGTTTGCCGGCAAGGCCGGGTTATCCGCGCAAGACATCCTCAGCGCCCGCAGCGGCCAGCTCAATGCCTTTGCCACCCTCGCCCGGCAGATCACCGAAAGCCGTGGCCACCTGGGCAGCGAGCAGATCGCAGCGGCACGGGCAGCCGGGATCAACGACAGCAAGATCGTCGAAGTGATCGCTCACGTGGCCTCGCAGACCTTGACCAATTACCTCAACAACGTCGCCCTGACCGAGATTGATTTTCCGGCCATCGATGCTTGAACGACTGTCTATTCGGGAGAACCGCTGATGAACACCGTGACGCTCTATACCACTGACACTTGCCCGTATTGCCGCAACGCCAAGATTTTGCTGGCCAGCCGAGGCATTGCGGCACAGGAAATAAACGTTCAATCGGAACCTGGGAAGTTCGAGGAGATGCTCAGCCGTAGCGGTCGCCGCAGCGTGCCGCAGATTTTTATCGGTGATGTGCATGTTGGTGGGTTTGACGAGCTGGCCAAACTTGATCGTCAGGGGGGGTTGATGTCGATGCTTGCTTGAGGCCGGTGATTTTTTTGGGGGTGTACATATCCGTTGTTGTGGTAACGGCGGCTAATGGTTCCGCTTTTACAGCGGGTTACTTGGAAAAGCGCCAAGTAACCAAGCGCCTGCGCCCCTGACGTACGGTGGCTCGCTAATGCTCGCCATGCCCTCACTCCGGTCCTGCTCCGTGGGCCCGCCGCCATCGGCCATCCATGGCCGGGGGCGGCTAACCCGGCATCCATGCCGGGTTGCCCACTGCGCAGAACCTCCTCTCGGCCTTCCGACGGGGCAGATCAAGATCAAAAACCAAAACGAGGCGGCCTGCCAACCGACCTGTTTCTTTGCTCGTACGCATTCCCCTGTAGGAGCCGGCTTGCTGGCGATGGACGTCAACGATAATGCGGGCTGTCTGAATAAACGCGTTGTTCGGACGTTTTTCGCCAGCAAGCCGGCTCCTACAGTTGATCTTATTTATCCAGACACCTATGCATTTCCCTTGTAGGAGCTGGCTGGCTGGCGATGGACGTCAACGATAATGCGGGCTGTCTGAATAAACGCGTTGTTCGGACGTTTTTCGCCAGCAAGCCGGCTCCTACAGTTGATCTTATTTATCCAGACACCGATGCATTCCCCTTGTAGGAGCTGGCTTGCCGGCGATGGACGTCAACGATAATGCGGGCTGTCTGAATGAACGTGTTGTCCGGACGTTTTTCGCCAGCAAGCCGGCTCCTACAGTTGATCTTATTTATCCAGACACCTATGCATTTCCCTTGTAGGAGCTGGCTTGCCGGCGATGGACGTCAACGATAATGCGGGCTGTCTGAATGAACGTGTTGTCCGGTCGTTTTTCGCCAGCAAGCCGGCTCCTACAGTTGATCTTATTTATCCAGACACCTATGCATTTCCCTTGTAGGAGCCCGCTGGCTGGCGATGGACGTCAACGATAACGCGGGCTGTCTGAATGAACGCGGTGCCTACACGCTTTTCGCGAGCAGGCTCGCTCCTACAGGGGGGCGGCATACGCTTTTGATTTTCACCACTCATCAGGCCGAGCGTTAGCTCGCCTTCAGCTTTTGATCTGAGCGCCCCCTCGAGAGGCCGAGCGCAGGTTCTGCGTAGTGGGCAACCCGGCATGGATGCCGGGTTAGCCGCCCCCGGCCAGGGATGGCCGATGGCGGCGGGCCCACGGAGCAGGACCGGAGCGAGGGCATGCCGAGCATTAGCGAGGCACCGAACGAAAGGGGCAAGAGCCCTTGGTTACTTGGGGCTCTTCCAAGTGACTCGCCGTAAGGGCGAAACCAATAGCGGCCATAACCGCAGAAATGGATATGTACACCTGTAAGAAAATAGTCGTCGGATAGACCGCTATCGCCGGCAAGCCAGCTCCTACAGGGGCCGGGTACATCCGCAAGAGTCGGGGCATATGGGCAAACACGCAAAGGGCGCTCTATGATTGAACCCTATGACCACGTCGATGCCGATCCGCCAACCCTGCCCGCCCGGTGCCTGCAACTGCGAGCGTGAACCGCTGCTGGAAAAAGCGGGCGCGGACCTGCGCATCCTGTTCCTGACCCGCACCGAGGAAAAACGCCTGCTCGACCGCCTGGAAAATCTCCAGAGCCTGAGCGACCTCGAACGGCTGCAACAGCGGATGTTCGAACAACTGGGCATCCGGGTCGAAATCGCCCCCGGCTTCAACGAAGTCCGCACCATGCGCGGCATCGTCATCTCCATCGACGAATTGCCGGGGCTGTGCCGCAAAACCCGCCAGGCGATCCCGGCCGCGATTCGTCGCGGGCTGGAGAAACGGCCGGAAATCGCCTACGAACTGCTCAACGCCAACGACCTGTTGCGCGACACTTGACGGCTGAATGCCCCCCAACAATCCCGAATGCCACGAAAGAGGATCAGCGGTCGTACGCGAATCCCGGCGCGCTGCTATGCCTTCTCAAAGGGAGAAAGACATTCAAGCCCGTCAGGATGAAGCGCGAAACAGGCGTGACCGTGGTCCCGGCGCCAGCCAGGTGCGCGAAGAGCAACAGGTGCCAATCCCTGTCAGGAGGTGGCAGATGTTATTCATGGTCAGTTGGTCAATCAGTCCGCAAAACCGCAACAGCGTGATCAAGCGCTTTCTCGAGACCCAAGGTGCCCCGCCCCCCGGCGTCAAGATGCTCGGGCGCTGGCATGCCGTCGGTGGCTCGAGCGGTTTTGGCATCGCGGAAACCGACGATGTCGTACAGATTCAAAAATGGGTACTGCAATGGAGTGACCTGATGAGCATGGAGGTTCATGCGGCACTCACCGATGATCAGGCTGGGCCGCTGCTGGCGGCGGCTGTCGGCAAGTAATAGTCGCCCCGGGGCGGCGAGTGCTGCTCGCCGCCCCGGCACCTTGTCAGCGCTTCCAGCACTCTGAATAGCGCACAGTTTGGACAGTTCCAGGTTCTACTTCTTCATTCCCACCCGCCGCCGCATCTCGGCGGTGATTGCCTGTTTTGTTTTCTTCAGATCAGCCCAAGGTTCATTGCCCACCTCGGCCAGTCGTTCATGCACTGTGTGCACATTCCACTGATTGCCGCCCCTGAGCCCGGCCACCTCCTCGCGAAAAATCGGCATCGACACCGGCAACCCTTCGCGGGTGCGCACGGCGTAGGCGCAAATGGTGGTGGCGCCGAGGCCGTTGCGCAGGTAATCGATGAAAATCCGCCCGACCCGGTTCTTCGGCCCCGACACCGCTGAAAAGCGCTCCGGCAACAACTTGGCCATGTGACTGACGATCGCGTGACTGAAATCCTTGACCTCTTCCCAACCGAGTTTGCGGGTCAGCGGCACCACAATGTGAATGCCCTTGCCGCCGCTGGTCTTGAGAAAGGATTTGAGCCCCAATTCATCGAGCACCGACAGCGTCAGTTGGGTCGCCTCGACCATGCTTTTCCACGGCAGAGCCGGGTCCGGATCAAGGTCAAGTACAAAGCGGTCCGGCTTGTCCAGTTTGTCGCAAGTCGCGTTCCAGGTGTGCAGCTCCACGGTACTCATCTGCACCGCGCCGATCAGCGCTTCGGCGCTGTTGATGATCATGATCGGCTGGCCGGTGAGTGCTTTGTCCAGAGTGGCAATACCTGGAATCGCCAGGTGCTCGGCGTTCTTCTGAAAGAACAATTCACCGGCAATGCCGTCCGGTGCACGGACCAGCGCCACGGGTCGGTCTTTCAGTTCGGGCAGAATCCATTCGGCGACGCTGGCGTAATACTCCGCCAGTTGCACTTTGGTGGTGCCACTGCTGGCATCGATCACCCGATCCGGATGAGTGATGCGCACCTTGCCTTCGCCCAAGCCAAGTTGTGAGGGCGCGGACGCATTTTTTTCCGGGGCTTTCTTTTGGCGGGCAACAGGTTTTTCTGCCGTGCTTTTCTTCACCACTTTGGGACGCTCCTCGGTGATGCCCCGGGCCGGTTTGTCGTCGCGCAAACCATGGAACACGGCATGGCGCACCGAACCTTCCCTGGTCATTTCGGCGAAGGCTATTTCCGCCAGCAACGTGGGTTTGAGCCAATGCACACCTTTGACGTCAAAACCGGTCGGTGGATTGACCACCGATGGCTTCTTCGCCTGCAACGGTTTCAGTTGTTCGTAAATGCTTTTAAGCGTTGTCTCGTTGAAGCCGGTGCCGACCTTGCCGGCATAACGCAACTCACCGCTGTCACGGTCATGCAACCCCAGCAACAAAGCGCCAAACGCATTGCGCGACCCTTTCGGATCGGTGTAGCCAACCACCACAAACTCTTGCCGATGTTTGCACTTGAGCTTGATCCAGTCACTGCTGCGGCGCGACACGTAGGGTGAACCCAGGCGTTTGCCGATCAGCCCTTCCATCTGCATCTGGCAGGCGCTGTTGAGCAAGGCATCGGGTTCTTCGGCGAACGCATCGGAGAAACGCAGCAAAGGGTCTTCGTTCGGTTTGAGCACCGTCGCCAGCGCGACCCGACGTTCTTCAACCGGCACCTCGCGCAGGTCCACGCCGTTGAGGTAAGGCATGTCAAACAGGTAGTAAAGAATGTTGTCGCTACGCCCTGAGTCGAAGGCGTTTTGCAGCGCTTGAAAGTCCGGCACGCCCTGCTCGTCGGCAACCACCATCTCACCGTCGAGCCACGCTGATTCCAATTGCAGCGAAGCCAGCGCCTCGGCTTGTTTCGGCAGTTTGTGGGTCCAGTCGTGACCATTGCGAGTGAAGAGTCTGACCTCGCCATGGTCGATGCGAGCCAGGATCCGATAGCCGTCGAACTTGATCTCATAGCTCCATTGGCCATCCGGGGCTTTTTCGACCAGCGTCGCCAGTTCGGGTTTGATCAGGTCGGGCAGTTTCGCTTTGTGCGCTCCGGTTAGCTGCGCCGACTGTTGTTTAGCCCCGGCTTTGCGTGCCGGCTTTTTGATGGGCGTAGGCTTGTCCGCGGTTTTCGACTTTTTCGGGATCAGCGTCCGGTCGCTGAGCACACTGTCCGGCTCGGCAGCGACCACGTCGTAATCGCTTTCGGGTTTGGCCGCGCTGTCCTGATGCTTTATCAGAAACCATTGTTCCTGCTTGCCCGGCATGTGCGTGCGAACGAGGTTCCACAGGCCGCCGAGCTTCTCGCCCTGCAACTCGAACTTGAGTTTGCCCTTGGCGTAGGCCGTGGCCGGATCTTCCTGCGGAATCCACACGCCACGGTCCCAGACGATCACGTCACCGGCGCCGTAGTGACCTTCGGGAATGTTGCCCTCGAAGGTCGCATAGTCAATCGGATGATCTTCGACATGCACCGCCAGGCGCTTGACCTTGGGGTCCAGCGACGGTCCTTTCGGCACCGCCCAGCTTTTCAGCGCGCCATCGAGCTCCAGGCGAAAGTCATAATGCAGGCGCGAGGCGTCGTGCTTCTGGATACAGAACTGCAAGGCGTGGTCGTTTGCGGTTTTCTTGCCCGAGCGTCTGGCGACCGGTTCAGAGGTCGCCGAAAAGTCGCGCATGCGATTGTAGTCGTCCAGGTTCTTGTTCATGGCTCACCCGCCCGCAGCAGATTCAACGCTTGCGCCGATGCCCGGACTGATGCGCGTCACGATCAGCGCAACCACCGCAATCCGCTCCACGCGCTGGTAGCCGGGGTTCAACAACTCTTCGCCGAACACGTCGGGATCGATTTCGCGATAGGTCCAGCCGCACCGCGCCGCTTCCAGATAGGGGGTTACCGCCTCCAGAAACGGATCGCGGCCCTCCACCATCGCGACGCCGGTGTACAGCACCAGGGAGCCGCCGGGCGCCAGGCGATTCAGCGCCTGCTCGACGATGCGCAACGACAACTGCGCGCCGAACGCACCGCCGCCATGGCGATACGCGCGCTCAGCCGGGTCCGCCATGTACGGTGGGTTGGCGACGATCAGGTCGAAGGTGCCGTCGACATCCTGTAGCACGTCGCTGGTCTCGATGCTGACGTTGGCCACTTCGGCGAGCGCGGTATTCACCGCCGTCAGGCGCAGCGCCGCCGGGTTGATATCGACCGCCAAAACTTCGGCTTCGCGGCGTGCGCGGGCGATCACAATCGCGCCGACACCGGCACCGCAGCCGATGTCCACGGCGCGCCTGATCGGTGCGAAGCTCTGTTGCAGATGGCCGTGGATCAGTTGAGCAAACCGGTAAGTGTCGGGGCCGAAGAATACCGAGTCCGCCGCTTCGGTAGGGAAGCTCGAATGTACGAACAACAGCTCGTCCAGGCTTGACCAGCGCACCCGGCTTGCCAGCCGACCGCTGCGTTCTTCGAGGATGCCCGCCTGTAGCAACTGACGCTGTTCATCGGCTGACAACAGCCCCGGAGCAAATACCCTGGACCAGCCGAAAACATCGCGAAGGTTCGCGGCGAGCTGTCCTTGGGCGCGAGCATTGACCCGCTCATGCGTCAGCGGCGTCGGCGTGATAAAGCGGTAACCGTCAGCCTGCAAACGGCGCCCCAGTTGCAGCAAGGCCAGATCGTCGGCGCTCAGATGAGCTTCCTGATTCATGAAAACGCTCCCCTATCTCAGGCTGGATCTGAGTTCGATAAATCTTCGCGTGGCCGTCAGTCCGGCGGGATGAGCGTGTCGGTGAGCACACAGCCATGGAATCAACGCGTGCATCTGCTCGTTCGCGGACAGTCCTTGCAGCGCCGCTTGCAGGCTCTGGATGTCCGGGTCATTGGCTGGCACGGGAGGTTCTGACGAGGCGCCAGAGCGGCGTCGAACGGCAGCCACCGAACGCTCAGGCTTCCAGTCCCCGGCGATCCAGTCGTGCAGCAGTTGTTTTTCATACGGGCTGAACACCCCAAACATGGCGGCGCCGTCGCCCTCGATCAACTGCCAGAAGCGGCTGTGCTGCGGGTCCTGATGGCGCTTGATCCAGCCCTTGTTTTCCATGGCAGCGAGAAAGCCGGGCAACTGCTGCGGTGCGCACAACCACTGATTGACGGTCTTGCCGTCCAATCGGCAGTAGTCCGAATGCATGTGTTGGCCAAACGGGCGTTTGCGCTCCAGCATGCTCAATACTTCACCGTAGAGGTCGAATGACTCGATGATCGCGCGACTGCCCTGCCCCAGGTCATTGAGCCGGTAACCGAGGGCAACGCGGCGCAGAAAGTCCTCGCGATCACCCTCGATCGGCAACAACTGCAACACCGACTGCACGGCTTTTTGCGCGTGCCCGGTGCTGGCGTTGTCGATGGTCACGTGCAGGGTGAAGTAGTACGGATCGATGCCCAATTCGCTGAGCTCGTAGGCGCTGATCAGCAAATGCAGGGGCAGTTGTTCATAGCCGAGGTTGTAACCGATCACCTCGGGCAAAAACGCGTCGCTGCATTCCCCCAAGGCCAGTTGTATTGCGCCTTGCAGGTAATACTCGTCGGCGATCACGCCGCGGTCCTGCAAACCGTGTTCGGCGAGGAGTTTGCGATAGATGACCACGTGATTCTGCGTCGGGTTGCCCTCGCCCAACTCCTCCAGATAGGTGCACACCAGCCCTTCGAAACGCGGGTCGCGCCAGTGCCGCAGCAAGCCATACAACCAGGCGCCATCCACTAGTTTGGTCGGGGCAACGGCTTGCAGGAAAAACAGCGCGTGCGCCTTGTTGCTGAAAAATTGCCGTGGCCCGCCGTCCTTGCGGGCTTTCAGGTAGTCGGCGTATTGGTGAGCCACGTGGGCGCTGTGCTGTTCAACGAAAGATTGCAGGGCCGACAAGTCGTGCGGCAGTTCGTCGGGCAGATCGGCGGCCTGTTGCAGCTGCACGTCGAGGAAGGCGTGGCCGAGCGCACGGCGTTGCTCGCCATCGTCGCTCATCAGCAGTTGCTCGTAGCACTGCTTCTGGCTGCCGGCGGTCGGGATAGCGAGCTCATGGGCAGGCTGGGATTCGAGTCGTGTCAGTGCAGTCATGGTGCGCATCTCTCGGTTCAAGGCCAATGGCGGGACGCTGGATCAGCACGTCTCTACAGCAGCAGAGCGATACGCCCGGAAAAAAATTCAATCGGGGTTGAAACTGCCCTGACAGACGGACAGATGACCGGGCACTGGTCACGCCAGCAAGTGAATATACTCAGCGGATGTGGACGCATCCTGCGGAGAGCAATCATGCGAACGGTTCACGTCATCACCCCCGAAAAAACCCCGGGGCCGGTCAATGTGGTGGGTGAGGCGATCACGGTTCTCGCCGGCGGCGATCTGAGCAAACCCTTTGAAATGCATATTCAGGAAGGCGTGCAAGGGGGCGGGCCGCCACTGCATTTCCATCCGTGGGACGAAGCTTTCTACGTTACCGACGGGCAGGTCGAAGTAACCGTCGAGGGCAAGTCCACCACCGTTTCTGCCGGCGGCTACGTGCATATTCCCGGTGGGTCGATCCATGCCTACAAGAACATCAGCGCGACCGCGAGGATGATTGGCGTGGTGTCCGATCCGCGCGGCGGTCAGTTTTTTACGGCGGTGGACCGGCTGAGGGTGCCGGAGGATTTGCCGCGAATCCTGGAGATTGCCGAAGCTCACGGGGTTACGTTTCTGATTCCGAAATCACCGCAGCCTCTGTAGGAGCCAGGCTTGCCGGCGAAAGGGCCTGTCAGTACGCCTTCGCCGGCAAGCCTGGCTCCTACAAAAAGCTATCAGTCAAACCGCGCCACCCTTGGCCTGCTGCTCCAGATGCACCTGCAAATCCGGATCTATCTGCAACGCCGCCGCCAGTTCATCCAGGTAGCTGCGCTCGGCGTCTTGCTGATCGTCCACCAGCATCACGCTGGCCAGGTACATTTCCGCCGCCATCGCCGGGTCCGTCGCCGATTGCGCCACATCCGCGGGATCCAGCGGCCGGGCGACTTCATCATCCAGCCATTGCTGCAGTTCCGGGTCATCGGTGTGGCGGCCGATTTCAGTGCTGATCATTTGTTTCTCGGCGTCGTCGATCCGACCATCGGCCTTCGCCGCCGCGATCAATGCGCGCAGGACCGCGTGGCTGTGGTCCTCGACTTCCGGGCCGGAGAGCAGATCCACGGTGCGCGGCGCCTGTTGCGGCGCGGCCGCCTGACTGTTTTGCCAGGCCTGATACGCCTGAAAAGCCATCATCCCCAGAGACGCCAACGCCGCGTAGTTGGTGCCCCCACCCGAGCGACGCTGGGTCGCGCCACCCATGGCCGAACCGCCGCCCAGCAAGCCTCCGAGCAAGCCGCCCAACCCGGCGTTTGCACCGCCACCGCCACCGCCGCCCAACAGGCCACCGAGTAACCCGCCAAGACCGCCGCCCATGCCGCCTTGAGGTGCGCCGCCACCTTGCTGCGTCATCGAGCCCTGGCCGGCTCGCAAGAGTTGTTCGAGCAAATCGCTGGTGTTCATGACGACGTCCTCATCGGTTGGAGTTATCCAGTCAGGCAACGATAGTCCTCGTACGCCGTTGCGCCATTACCGTTTGGCTGACTTCGCTGTCTGTGGTGTTCAAGCGTTTTGGGGGGGTATCCATTATTTTTGTGATGGCGGCTGGCGGTTTCGCCCTTACGGCGAGTCACTTGGAAGAGCCCCAAGTAACCAAGGGCTCTTGCCCCTTTCGTTCGGTGCCTCGCCTAGGCTCGGCATGCCCTCGCTCCGGTCCTGCTCCGTGGGCCCGCCGCCATCGGCCATCCATGGCCGGGGGCGGCTAACCCGGCATCCATGCCGGGTTGCCCACTACACAGAACCTCCACTCGGCCTCTCGAGGGGGCGCTCAGATCAAAAGCTGAAGGCGAGCTAACGCTCGGCCTGATGAGTGGTGAAAAGCGAAAGCGTACGCGATTTCCTGTAGGAGCCGGCTTGCCGGCGAAAAGCGTTTGGGCGACGCGTTCATTCAGACAGCCCTCGTTATCGTTGACGTCCATCGCCAGCAAGCTGGCTCCTACCATTTTGAATCGTGTGAACCCAATCCCTGTAGGAGCCGGCTTGCTGGCGATGGCGCCCGTCCCGCCAATACATACGTTGACTGAATCACCGCTATCGCCAGCAAGCCGGCTCCTACAGGGGTGGCGTACGATCAAAGGGGCAGGTCGGCCGGCAGGCCGCCTCGCTTTGGCTTTTGCTTTGGCTTTTGATCTTGATCTGCCCCGTCGGAAGGCCGAGCGCAGGTTCTGCGCAGTGGGCAACCCGGCATGGATGCCGGGTTAGCCGCCCCCGGCCACGGATGGCCGATGGCGGCGGGCCCACGGAGCAGGACCGGAGCGAGGGCATGGCGAGCCTTAGCGAGCCACCGTACGTCAGGGGCAAAGCCTTTTGGTTCCTTTTCGGCGTTTGGAAAAGGGACTCGCTGTAAGAGCGAAACCAATAGCCGCCGTTACCGCTGGAATGGATATGTACACCCTCAAAAAATCCGTCACCTGACACAAAGCCTTCGCGAGCAAGTCGAATCGTCGCACCGCCGCTCCCACAAGGGTTCCGAGTACATCCGCAAGCGCAGTCCGACAGAGGCATTTCCTAAGTGAAGGATTTCATACCCAGCACCACAGTATTTTTTGACGACCCAGCTAAGATTTACAGACGGTGAACCTTATTCCCGGATTTCCGGTCGATACCTGCAACCCGACCCGGTTCGCCACCGCCCCCGATAAACGAGGGTGATGACTGGCTTGCTTCACTTTCTGGAGAACGCCCCCGTGATATCCACCCTACACATCGCCAGGCTCAAAGCATGGGGCGCCCATGGTTTTACCGCCACTGGCGTAGTCACAGCCTTCCTCGCCACCCTCGCCCTGCTGGAAAACCAGCCCACCAATTGCCTGCTGTGGCTGGGCGTCGCACTGATCGTCGACGGGCTCGACGGCGCACTGGCGCGCAAGGTCAATGTGCAGTCGGTGTTGCCAAGCTTCGACGGCTCGATCCTTGACCTCGTCATCGATTACCTGACGTACGTGTTTATCCCGGCACTGTTTATCTATCGTTACATCCCGTTGCCGGACTACACCCTGCTGCTGACCGTGTCGCTGATTCTGGTCTCGTCGCTGTTCTGCTTCTGCAACGTCAACATGAAAAGCAAAGACAACTACTTCCAGGGCTTCCCCGCCGCGTGGAACGTGGTTGCGCTGTGCCTGTACATCATCGCCCCGTCGCCGTGGATCACCCTGCTCACCGTCATCGGCCTGGCGTTACTGACCGTGACCCGGATGAAATTCCTGCACCCGTTTCGCGTGCGCCGGTTCATGCCGATCAACATCGCCGTGACGGCCATCTGGTTGCTGTGCAGCTTGTCGCTGGTGATCAATCATCCGGTGATCAACCCGATGGTCATGGGGCTCTGGTTGCTGATGTCGGCCTACTTCCTGGGGATTTGCATCTGGCGCACGGCGATGGAATGGTTTGACGGCTCGCGGCACCCATAAGCCATGCCCATTCATATCGTACGACTCGGCTCACCGCGCCTGCCCGATGAAGGCCTTCGGTTAGGCACCGTACGCCGCCCGCCTCGTGGCGTGCCGAAGGCTGAGTTTGCCCGCCGGGATTTTTATGATGTGTGGCAACCGCTGCTGTCGCCCAGCGCTGAATTAGTCGCCGAAGCCAAGGCGGCGGCAGATGAAAAAACCTGGGAGGGCTTCAAGCGCAAGTTCAAGGCTGAAATGAATCAGCCTGCGCCCAGCCAGTTGCTGGATCTGTTGGCGGCCCTCTCCCATCAAACCTCGCTGGCCGTCGGCTGCTATTGCGAAGATGAAGCGCACTGCCATCGCTCGGTATTGCGCGAACTGCTGGAAGCACGCGGCGCCAAGATTATTTAAATTCCAAAACCCCACAAATCCCCTGTAGGAGCCGGCTTGCTGGCGATGGCGTTCTGTCAGTCAAACTAATGGTCACTGGACGGACGCTAGCGCCAGCAAGCCGGCTCCTACAAGGGATCGCGTCGTTCTCAAGGTTGATGTTCATAGTGTGATCGCCTTATCCCCCCGCCCCGCTCCCGCCTGACCAGACGACAGGTTGATCATGGTCAATACTCAATGGGTTGAATGCCTGTCGAATGACCCTGACGCTCGTTTACCCACGGGAGGTTTGTCATGTCTGAGCAATCACGTTTCATGCTGGTCGCCTCACCCCTGATGGAACACAGCCCCGCCTTCGACAGGGCCGCAGCGCTGGCCAAGGCCGAAGACGCGGCGCTGCACATCGTTGCGTTCGATTATCTGGAAGGTCTGGCGACCGCCAGTCTGGTCAATGAAAAGGCCCTGGAGCAGATGCGCCTGGGCTATGTCGATCGACACCGTCAATGGCTTGAGGACCAGGCGCGGCCCTTGCGCAAGATCGGGGTGCACGTCACCACTGAAGTGACGTGGGTCGAACGGCCGCTGGAGGAAATCCTGATTCACTTGAAAGAGCAGCCGATGGACGTGCTGATCAAGGCGCTGGAGCCGCATTCGATGCTCTCAAGGCTGATGTTCACGCCACTCGACGTGCATTTGCTGCGGGAATGCCCGGTGCCGTTGCACTTTGTCAGCCATGCCGCGCATGCCTTGCCGCGCAAGATCGTCGCGGCGGTCGACCCGTTCCATCGTGATGATCACTACAAAAGCTTCAACGACCGCATTCTGCACGAAGCGGCGAAACTGGCGAGCGCCTGTAATGCCGAGCTGGATGTGGTCTATGCCTATGACCTGTCATCGATCAGCGCCGATGAATTCGGCTTCGACAACGGTTCGGCGTTTTTCTCGTCGGGCAAAGCCAGGACCCTGTTCGACTACCAGGAAGCCGCCTTCAACGAACTGGCCGAACGCAACGGCATCGCGCCGCAGCAACGGCACATGATCATGGGCAACCCGGTAAAGGTCCTGACCCGCTACGCCGATGCCTGCGACATCGACGTGATCGTCATGGGCCGCATCGGCCATCGCGGCCTGGGCAGGCTGATCGGCAGCACGGTGGAGCACCTGCTGTACAAAATGCCGTGCAGCGTCTGGGTGGTGTACAGCGAGCGGTTGGATGAGTAATCCGGCACGCCGAAAAACCGGGAACTCGACGTGAACCCTGTAGGAGCTGCGATACGGTGGCCCGACTTGCCAGCGATGGCGGTCTGCCAGTTAACACGATGGTAACTGGACGGACGCTATCGCCGGCAAGCCAGCTCCTACAAGGGGGCGTGGTGCTTTTCAGCGTCGGGTGATCACCACTTCAAGGTATTCACTCGGCACCACCAGCGATTTTTCACCCGTGCGGTTCAAGCGGTTGATCAGCTCGGTCAGGTCACCTTCAAGGGCCTGCGCGCCTTCGGGGGGCAGCGCCGCGAACGCCTTGTGGACCGGGCCATACCAGGTGCGGAACGTGTCGATGAAATGCGCGGCCGAACGGTAGCGGAAATTGAAAAACCGCCGCGTCACCTGAAGCAGAAACTCGCGCTCATCAAAGTGCTTATGCAGCCAGGCCTCGGAACCCCAGTTCGACGGTGGTTGTGCCCCCGGCGGAGGTGGCATGTGCCGGCCCAGGGTCTTGAACATCTGGCCGACGAAACCTTCGGGCGTCCAGTTGGCGAGGCCGATCCGGCCGCCCGGACGACAGACCCGCGCCAGCTCGGCGGCAGCCTTGGACTGGTCCGGTGCGAACATCACGCCGAAGGTCGACAGCACGGCATCGAAACTGCCGTCCTCGAACGGCAGCGCCTCGGCATCCGCCACTTGAAAGGTCACCTCCAGGCGCTCCGCCCGGGCCCGGTCTTCGCCGCGCTCCAGCAGCGCGGCGACGTAGTCGGTGGACGTGACGTGGGCACCCCGACGCGCGGCCGCCAATGTCGCGTTGCCGTTGCCGGCGGCGACGTCCAGCACGCGTTCGTCGCAAAGCAGGTCGCAGGCTTCGGCAAGCTGCTCGCCGACAATCTGCAAGGTGGTGCCGATCACGGCATAGTCGCCACTGGCCCAGGCGGCCATCTGACGGTTTTTCAAGGCAGTGAGATCAATGGGAGTACTCATCAAATCGCTCCGTTACGAGTTCAAACGCCCCCGGCTTATTCCGCCGTGGTGGGGTCGATGACGGTCATGACCCGGGAAATGCGGTTGGCCGGAAAACCACTCAGCCTGGCATGCTCCCTGATCAACTCTTCGTTGGGCGAGAGGTACACGCAGTAGAGCTTGTCACCGGTGACATAACTCTGCTGCCACTGCACCTCCGGCAAGTCGCGCAACGCTCGGCAGGACTTTTGCGAAGCCGCTTTCAAATCCCTTTCTGACAGTGTTCCAGCACCCGGAATCTCGCGTTCAATGATGAACTTCGGCATGGCAACCTCTCATTTTTGTTATTGATGACAGGGTCGGCAGACCCTGTGCCAACTATCGCGCTGCTGACCATCGGCGTCCTGCCCGATCGTCGGCGAACCTTGCCCGATCGTCCGGAGGTTTCACGTTGTGCCGCGACAGGCTCACAATCAAAAGCTGCCCGCCCACAGGGGAACACCACCATGGACGCCCTGTCCCAGACCCTGCGCGTCGTCCGCCTGGTCGGCGCGATTTTCATCAACGCCAGGTTCACTGCCCCCTGGTGTTATCAGTCACCTAGCGCGGACACCGCCGCACCGTTTCTCGAGCCCGGCGCCGAACGTGTAGTGATCTTTCACTTGATCACCGAAGGCGAGTGTTATGTCGAACTCGGTGATGATCCTCCGCAATTGCTGACGGCTGGCGATGTGGTGGTGTTTCCGCAGGGCGATGCCCACCGCATGTGCTCCAAACCCGGTCTCACGCCGGCCAGCGGTGCACGGCTGGACGTCGTGCTTGCGCGCCGTCCACGGCAATTGAGTTATGGCGGTGGCGGCGCGGTCACGCGCCTGGTGTGCGGTTATCTGGCGTGCGATACGCGGCTGGCGGGCATATTGTTGACGGGGTTGCCGGCCGTGGTGAAGGTCAATGTGCGCGGCTCGAACGCCGGCATCTGGCTGGAATCTTCGGTGCGTTATGCGCTGGCCGAGGCTCGCTCGCCAAGGCCCGGTGGTGAAGGCGTACTGGCCAAGCTGGCCGAGGTGTTGTTCATCGAAGTGCTGCGTTTGTACATGCACGAACAAGGCGAAGGCCGCACCGGTTGGCTGGCGGGTGTGGGCGACCGGATCGTCGGCGCCGCCCTCAACGCGCTGCACAAAAAACCCTGTCATGCCTGGACACTGGATGAACTGGCGCGCACCGCCGGCACCTCAAGATCGGTATTGGCGGAACGCTTTCAGCAACTGGTGGGGATTTCGCCGATGCAGTACCTGACGCAATGGCGCATGTTGCTGGCGGCCAACCTGTTACGCAGCAGTAACAGCTCATTGATGCGCATCGCCGAAGAGGTCGGCTACCAGACCGATACGGCGTTCAGTCGGGCGTTTCGGCGGGAGTTCGGTGCACCGCCCGCGGCGTGGCGGCGAGGACAGGAGAAACGAACAATGGCCCACGGCGCGGAGCCTGTGAGCCATTGAGTTGACGGGTTACGCAGCGGGTGCTTTCGCTTCTTCCAGCAACTGCTGAATCATCTTCTCCTGGGTTTCGTAGCGACCTTCACCGAAGTGGGTGAAACGCACCTGCCCCTTGGCGTCGATCAGGTAGTGAGCGGGCCAGTACTGGTTATCGAAGTTGCGCCAGATCGCGTAGTTGTTGTCGATGGCCACCGGGTAGGTAATGCCGAGCTTTTTCACCTGATCCTTGACGTTGGCGATGATGCGTTCGAAGCCGTATTCCGGGGTGTGGACGCCGATCACCACCAAGCCATCCTTCTCGTATTTCTTCGCCCAATCCTTCACATAAGGCAGGGTGTGCTGGCAGTTGATGCAGTCGTAGGTCCAGAAGTCCACCAGCACCACTTTGCCTTTGAGCGACTCATTGGTCAGTGCTGGCGAGTTGATCCATTCGACGGCGCCGGACAGCGACGGCATCGGACCCTGGGCATTGTCCAGGCTTGTATCGGCCTTGACCTTGCTGACCAGGTAATCGACCACTTTCGGTACGCTTTCCAGCACGCCTTTCTCGATACTGCTGACGCCCTCGGAAGAAGTGCCGGCCAGCAGGGTCTTGTCGGCGCCGGTGGAAATCACCACCGCAGCCGCCAGTACCGCAAACCCGGTACCGCGTCGCAACCAGCCGGTCACTGGAATCGACGCTTTCAAGCGATTGACCAGGCCGCGACCGGCGAAGATCAAGGTGCCCAGGGACAACGCGCTGCCCAGGCCGTACGCCACCAGCAACAGACTGGTCTGCGCGTTGGCGCCTTGCAGCATGGCGCCAGTGAGGATCACGCCGAGGATCGGCCCGGCACACGGCGCCCAGAGCAAACCGGTGGCGACACCGATCATCACCGAACCCAACGGGCCGGACATTTTGCGGGTGTCGGGGTCGAGGCGATTGCCCAACAGCACGAACGGGCGTGCCAGCCAGCCGCCAACCCGCGCCGAAATCAGCGACAGGGCAAACAGCGCCATCACGATCAGGGCCACGTGGCGACCGGTGTTGTTGGCTTGCACCACCCATTCACTGCTGACCACGGCCAGGCTGGAGATCAGGGCGAAGGTCAGGACCATGCCGCCGAGGGTAAGCAGGATCGAGGAGCGAGTGCGGTCGACCCCGGCGAACAGGAACGGCACGACCGGGAGGATGCAGGGACTGAGGACGGTCAAAATGCCGCCCAGGAAAGCGATGAGAATCATGGGGATCACCTTATTAAATGCGAGGGTGGCAACACGTCCCCTGTAGGAGCCGGCTTGCTGGCGATGGCGTCATCACATGCAACTTATAGGTGACTGACAGATCGCTATCGCCAGCAAGCCGGCTCCTACAGGGGGCTTCAGGCCGTTTGCTCATCCAGCAATTGGCCTTGTGGCGTGCGGCTGCCACCGTTCTCGGCAACCATCTGCCCTTGCGGCGTACGGCTCGAACCGTCCTGTGCCAGGAAGTCATTGGCGCCCTGCTCGTTCACCGGGGTCAGCTGGAAGCAGGTGCTGCTACCGCAATTGCTTTGTTCAACGGCGGCGTTGGCGTGAGCGGCGGCGCCGGCAAGGGCGAAGGCAGCGGCGGTCAAAAAGCGGGTTACGTTGTTCATGGCGTTATTCCTGTATCAAAGGGGATTGGCAATCGGTCAGCGAAGGACTCAGTTGTCTTCGTTGCAGTCAGCAATTTTTCGGTAATCCAGCACCTGGGTTTTGTTCTGGGAGTCCAGGTAAGTCAGCTGGGCATCGACAATCCCGCAGGTGTTCGTGGTGTCCTGTGTCAACGACACCACTTTCTTGATGTCCAGGTGCGTGCCGTAGCTGTAGGTCCTGGTGCTGACGTCGGCTTCGGCACGGGCCGACAGGGTGCAGATGTTCAGGGCGGCAAACAGGCAAGCGGCGTAGATGGCTTTGGTGTTCATGGTGGTGTCCTCAAGGCTTCAATGGGTAGATCGTTCAATTGAGCCGAGGCGGTTGGGTTTGCCTCGATGGAACCTATTAGAAGGCCCTGAGGTATCTCGTCTGTGTCGAGAAGCGGCGCGTGTAAATCGGTACGTATCAAAGGGGCCTGCCGATACACAGCGATACAAAACCCCTGGAATTCCGGCTTTTTAAGTCCATGTGTATCCGCCGACACACCAGATACACTGCAATACAAAGGGTGGCGGGCGAGCGGGCAAAGGCTCGATAGACTGTGCGCATTCCCTATTTGAAGAGGCCTGGCCCCATGGAACACGTCGATCACATCCTCATCGTGGACGATGACCGCGAGATTCGAGAGCTGGTAGGCAACTACTTGAAGAAGAACGGCCTGCGCACCACCGTCGTGGCGGACGGCCGGCAGATGCGCGCGTTCCTGGAGACCACGCCGGTGGACTTGATCGTGCTCGACATCATGATGCCGGGCGACGATGGCCTGATGCTGTGCCGCGAGATCCGCGCCGGCAAACACAAGACCACCCCGGTGCTGATGCTCACTGCGCGCAACGATGAAACCGACCGCATCATCGGCCTGGAAATGGGCGCCGACGATTACCTCGTCAAGCCGTTCGCCGCCCGTGAACTGCTGGCGCGGATCAACGCGGTGCTGCGGCGTACGCGGATGCTGCCGCCCAACCTGGTGGTCACCGAAAGTGGTCGCCTGCTGGCCTTCGGTCGCTGGCGCCTGGACACCTCGGCCCGCCATCTGCTCGATGACGACGGCACCATGGTCGCGCTCAGCGGCGCGGAATATCGACTGCTGCGGGTGTTCCTCGATCATCCGCAACGGGTGCTCAACCGCGACCAGTTGCTGAACCTGACCCAGGGCCGCGATGCCGATCTGTTCGACCGCTCCATCGATCTGCTGGTCAGCCGCCTGCGTCAGCGCTTGCTCGACGACGCACGGGAACCGGCCTACATCAAAACCGTGCGCAGCGAAGGCTATGTGTTTTCGCTGCCGGTGGAAGTCCTCGGGGCGCCCGCATGAACCTTTCCCTGCGGTGGCCCCGCACCCTCGCCTCACGCCTGTCGCTGATATTCCTGATCGGTCTGATTCTGGCGCAAGTCCTGTCTTTCGGTGCGCAGTACTACGAGCGCTACGAAAGCGCGAAAAACACCATGCTGGGCAATCTGGAAACCGACGTTTCAACATCCATCGCCATACTCGACCGCTTGCCGGCTGAAGAACGCATGAGTTGGCTGAAACAACTCGATCGCCGCAACTACCGCTATTTGCTGGATGAAGGTTCGCCCGGCACGGCGATGAGCGATACGCCTATCGCGATGACCTCGATCAAGGACGCCATCGGCAAGGATTACCCGATGACGGTTACGGACATTCCCGGTCCGGTCAAACACTTCCAGGTCCATCTGAAACTGGCCGATGGCAGCCCGGTCACCATCGACGTGCGCCCGTCGATGGTGCCGTTGTCGCCCTGGTTGCCGGTCGTCTTGCTCTGCCAACTGTTGCTGATGATTCTGTGCACCTGGCTGGCGGTGAGAATCGCCGTTGGCCCCCTCACCCGCCTCGCACAGGCCGTCGAAACGCTGGACCCCAACACCCACCCGGTGCACCTGGACGAAACAGGCCCGACCGAAGTCGCCCATGCCGCCATGGCCTTCAACGCCATGCAGGCGCGCATCGCGGCGTACCTCAAAGAACGCATGCAATTGCTGGCGGCGATTTCCCACGACCTGCAAACCCCCATCACTCGGATGAAATTGCGCGCCGAGCTCATGGACGACTGCAACGAAAAAGACAAACTGTGGAACGACCTCGGCGAGATGGAACACCTGGTGCGCGAAGGCGTGGCCTATGCCCGCAGCGTCCATGGCGCCACCGAAGAGAGCCGCCGCACCGATCTGGATTCGTTCCTCGACAGCCTGGTGTTCGACTATCAGGACATGGGCAAGGATGTTCAGCTCAGCGGAAAAAGTGACACTGTCATCGACACCCGGCCGCACGCCTTGCGTCGCGTGCTGGTGAACCTGACGGACAACGCACTCAAGTTCGCCGGCGCAGCGGAACTGCAAGTGGAATCGAAACCTGGCGGCAGCTTGTCGGTGAAGGTGATGGACCGCGGCCCCGGGATTGCGGAAGAAGAACTCGCCCACGTGATGGAGCCGTTCTACCGCGTGGAGAATTCACGCAACCGCAGCACCGGCGGCACCGGCCTGGGCCTGGCGATTGCCCAGCAACTGGCGCTGGCCCTCGGCGGGTCGTTGACGTTGAGCAACCGCGAAGGCGGCGGACTCTGCGCAGAGCTAAAACTCCCCACCAAACCCCTGTAGGAGCCGGCTTGCTGCGGGCGGCGTTCCGACGATGGCATCAACGCGGTCTGTCAGATTCACCGCGGTGATGCCATCGCCAGCAAGCCGGCTCCTACAAGGTTGCGTCGTTTGCAAAATCTAGGTACACAGCTCTGCACCTCATCATTGATATGGACATTGCACATGGATGAAAACAGAAGACCCATCAAAACGCGTTCTGCGGGATGGGCCAAATACGTCACCGACCAGTTGGTGAAAAGGGACCTCTCCCCCAATCAGATCTCCGTAGCCAGCATCGCCTTCGCACTCGCTGGCATCGTCGCGCTCAATATCGACACGGGCGTCATCGGCTCGATCCTCTGCGCCCTCGGCATTCAGTTGCGCCTGTTGTGCAACCTCTTCGACGGCATGGTCGCGATTGAAGGCGGCAAGAAATCCGACATCGGCAGCCTCTACAACGAATTCCCCGACCGGATTGCCGACAGCCTGCTGATTGTCGGCCTGGGCTACGCCATCGGCTACGCTGACCTTGGCTGGTTCGCCGCGCTGGCTGCGGCATTGACGGCTTACGTCAGGGTGTTTGGCGGTTCGATCGGTCTCAAGCAGAGCTTCATCGGCCCGATGGCCAAGCAACACCGAATGGCAGTCATGACAGTCGGGCTGCTGCTGAATGCCGTCGAAGCGAGCGTTTATGCCACTCACTACGTGCTGTTGATTGCGCTGGTCATTATCGCCATCGGCTCTGCCGCGACCTGCGTCACGCGCACCCTGGCCATCTCGCGCGAACTGAAGGGGAATCCTCATGTGGATCAGTAACGCGCTGATTTCTGTTCTTCGATTCCTGATCGGCGTCACGGCCCGATGGGAAAGCCCGCCGGACCTGACACGCCAGCGCATCTATTTCGCCAATCACTCCAGCCATATGGACACCCTGGCAATCATCGCGGCCCTGCCACCGGAAGCCCGAGTGAACGTGAAACCGGTTGCGGCCGCTGACTACTGGGGAAAGAACAAATTCCTGTCATACATCTCGCAGAAAGGCCTGAATGCGGTGCTGATCGATCGCAACCCCGCGCCCGGCGTCAACGTACTGGAGCCGATTTTCGACGTGGTGCGCGCCGGCCATTCGATCATCATCTTTCCGGAAGGCACGCGCGGCAGCGAGGCGTTGCCCGGTCCTTTCAAATCGGGTCTGTTCCGCTTGGCCGAGACATTCCCTGAGGTTGACCTGGTGCCTATCTACCTGGAAAACCTGCATCGCTCCATGCCAAAAGGCAAACACGTCCCCCTGCCCATCATCTGCACGATCCGTATCGGCGATCCGCTGCAACGGATCAGTGGCGAGGAAAAACAGGTGTTTCTGGATCGGGCGCGTGACGCGATTGTGAGGTTGTCGGAATGAATCTTGATGAAAAGTTTTTGTGGTTCTTCGGCGCCATTGCCGCCCTGTTGGCGATCGCTTCGATCATCGGCCGGATACTGGCCAAGCGGGCTACGACAGAGGGCTCGGTCTCGACCATCGAAAACCTCAACCAGCGCGTAAATGCCTGGTGGGGGATGGTGATCATTTTCTTCGTGTCCTACCTGCTGGGCGGGAACGCGACGGTCATTCTGTTCGGCTTCATTTCCCTGTTCGCGCTCCGGGAATTCATCACCCTGACACCGACCCGGCCTGGCGACCATAACGCGCTGTTTTCGGCGTTTTTCATTCTGATCCCCCTGCAATACGTACTGATCGGCACCCACTGGTATTCGCTGTTCACGCTGTTGATTCCGGTGTACGCCTTCCTGCTGTTGCCGGCGATTGCGGTGCTGAGCCAGGACACCGACGCCTTCCTGGAACGGGCGGCCAAAATTCAGTGGGGGGTGATGATTTGCGTCTACTGCATCAGCCACGCGCCGGCGTTGTTGCTGCTGGACCTGGAAGGCTTCCAGGGCCAGAACGCGCTGCTGCTGTTCTACCTGGTGTTCGTCGTGCAGTTGAGTGACGTGTTGCAGTACGTGTTCGGCAAGCTCTTCGGCAAGCACAAGGTTGCGCCGCTGGTGAGCCCGTCGAAAACCGTGGAAGGCCTGGTCGGCGGCGGTTTGTCGGCCACGCTGATTGGCGGCTGCATGTTCTGGATGACACCGTTCAGTTTCTGGCAGTCGCTGATGATGTCGTTCGTGATTGTGGTGATGGGTTTCCTGGGCGGCCTGGTGATGTCGGCGATCAAGCGCAGCCTCAGCGCCAAGGACTGGGGCACCATGATCAAGGGCCACGGCGGCATGCTCGACCGGATGGACTCGATCTGCTTCGCGGCACCGATCTTCTTTCACCTGACGCGGTACTTCTTCTCCGCCACATAAGCCACTAATACCTGACACACCACTGTTTCCTGACACCCCGACTCCTTGTAGGAGCCGGCTTGCTGGCGATAGCGGTGTGTCAGGCGACTTCAATGTTGATTGTTGGACCGCCATCGCCAGCAAGCCGGCTCCTACAAGGGATTATGTCGGGCTCACCACCCCTTCCCCGTGCATCTGCCGCAACAACGCCGCTCCGCTGTCGATGAAACCCTGCGATCCCGCCGCCCCCGCTTCGACGGCCAATCCTTCCAGCTGCTCACGCCCGTTCAGTTGGGGAAACTCGTCGATCCGCTGCAACAAGCGCCACGCCAGCGGGCTCAGTTCGGAAAACTTCACGCTCCAGTCCTCCGCCCGGCGAACCAACAGCAACGTCGGCTGAGCCGGAGGCGTTTCAGGCTGATAGTCCGGCCCCACCAACTGCACCGGCCAGGCATACGCCAACGGCCAGGCCAGCGGTGAAATCTGCAATGGTCGATCCAGCAACAACCCGACATCACTCGCCAGCAATGGCTCGGCGTCGGACTGTTGCAACACCATCTCGATCCACTCGTAATGCGCCAGTTCCACCATGAACGGCGGCCACGCCCCCTCGTACAACGCAGGCGGTTCTGACGCGAGAAAGTCGACAAACTCCCTGGCGATCTCACTGAATTTCGGCGTTTGCGCACGGTGGTCCCGCAGGAAGATGCGCACCAGCGCCCCCCAGCGCTCATCGCCAAGAATCTTGATCAACACCGGAAAAGTGCCGCTGAGCAAGATCGAGAGGTTATTGAAAACAAGGTCGCGATAAACCTGTGCCCGCGCCACGTCCATTCCGGCCGGTGGCGCGCAGTGATCGGGGTCACGCAAGTAAAGCCCCAAGGTGTTTTGCTGCTGAAACAGGCCTGAGTTATCCACGGTTCACCTCCTTGGCCTGCAAGCGGCGGATGGTCTGCAATTCGGCAACCAGTTCCGCGAATGCAGGGAAATTGAAATCGCGCTCAAGCAACGTCGGTTGTGCGCCGAACCGCGCATAAGCCTGGGCCAGCAACGACCACACCACCGGTTTTACCGAGGCGCCGTGGGTGTCGATTTTCAACGTGTCGGACTCATCGAAATGCCCGGCCACGTGCATCGCCACCACCCGGTCCGAATCGATGCCGGCCAGAAAAACCTGCGGATCAAAATCGTGGTTGATCGAGTTGACGTACACATTGTTGACGTCCAGCAACAGGTCGCAATCGGCTTCGCGCAGCACCGCGTTGGTGAACGTCAGCTCGTCCATGTCCTGCTGCGGCGCGGCGTAATACGAGACGTTTTCCACCGCCAGGCGTCGACCGAGAATGTCCTGGGACTGGCGAATGCGCGCGGCGACGTGGTGCACCGCTTCTTCGGTAAAGGGCAGCGGCAACAGGTCGTACAGGTGACCGTCATCGCTGCAGTAGCTCAGGTGTTCGCTGTACAGCGGCACGTTGTACTGATCGAGAAAAACCCGCACTTCCTGCAGGAACCCGACGTCCAGCGGCGCCGGCCCGCCCAATGACAGGGACAAACCATGGCAGGACAACGGATAGCGCTCGGCCAGGCCCCGCAGTGCCGCGCCATGAGCGCCGCCGATGCCGATCCAGTTCTCCGGCGCGACTTCCAGAAAGTCGAAATCGCCCACGCGGGCGGCTTGAAGGTCTTTCATCAAACCGCGGCGCAGGCCAAGTCCGACGGTGGCCTTCGTTGATGTGTTGGAAGTCTGCATGATGTCGATCTCAAAGGTTGTCAGAACGTAATCACAGTTAACCGAAACGGTGTATCGGGCCTGTGTTGCGTTCCGGCAGAAAATCGCGGCGGTTGTATCGCCGGCGGGTCTGTACACACTTCGGTACAGAGCCGCCGTTGGGCGTCACGCCAGGTCGTATTTCTCGCGCACCAGATGGCCGATGCCAATGCGATCGAGCACGTTCATCGGGCACAGGAAGGTCACGCGCACGGTGCCGGGCAAGCGGCTGATGTCGATGGAACCGGTGATGGTCGCGCGGTTGAGCACTTCGTCATACGGCAGGCCTGTGACCGATGCGGCACGTTTCAGGCCGTTTTCCACCGCCACGTTGAGATTTTCGCCGCTGCCGATGAAGGTGATCGGGCCGCTCTGCTCGATCTCGGTCTGGCCCCAACGCTCGCCCAGTTCGCCGACTTTCTGCCGTTGCAGGGCATTCATCGGCCGCGCCATCGGCGGCAGATCGTCGAGGTTTTGCAGGAGGATCGGGCCTTCCAGTGTCAGGTGCTTGATCACTTCGACCTGCACTTCGGTTTCCCCGGAGCAGTCGGTGGCATGCCCGGCGATCTCGCCGTTGCCCTGCTGGGCGTGCATGTCGCCCATGTACACACCGGCGCCCGGGACTTTCACCGGGCAGATCAAAACGCAGCCTTCACGGATCGAGTTGGTGTCCATGTGACCGTCGGTCTTGGCCGCGTGCAGTTCCTCACGCGTCATGCCGAAACGGTGCGGTGCGCCGATCAGGTATTGGCCGAAATCGGCGCAGTTGTGCGAGTCCGGCAAGTCCCGCGACGGCGTGGTGCCGATGTTGCCGAGGAACGGCCGCATGTGCGCGGCAACGCCGGGGATGTCGGCGCGGGCCAGGGACAGGATCGAATGCTGGGCGGCGAACTCCGGCAGCGCCGACATCTCGGAGGCGTTGCCCGCCAGTTGGTTGGCGATGTCCTGATTGACGGTCAGGCTGACCTGATTCTGCGCATCGAACACGATCACGTACCCGTGGCTGAAGCGGAAAGCGCTGACTTCGGCGCCGCAATTGCTGCAACGAATCGAATCTTCGCCGATGCCTTCGACGTAGCTGGCCGGGTGCTCGGTGCCGCATTTGCTACAGAATTTCGCGACAAACGGATCGCCGTTGTAGCGACCTTCAACGAAGCTCATCACGCCGGACGACGTGGCCAGCGAGGTGACGCGCATGCTTTTGATCTTGATCGCCACGGCGTCGCCGATTTCGGCACCGGCAATGGCCACCGGTTGGGTCACTTCATGGCCGCCCTCGAAGGCCGGCGTAATCATCGGCCCCCAGCAGCCCGGTGGCGTGCCGGTGATCAGGGTGCCGCCGTCGGCCAGCGGGCCGAGCATCGGTTGGCTTGGGCCTATGAGGCCGCTGGTGTATTGGTCGACGCGCAGGCGATCGACGGGGGTGGATGTCAGGTCGGTTTCAGGCAGGAGCGTGGTCATTGTTGTCCCCTTCACGGTGTATAGGGTGCCAAGCGGCCAGTGCAGTTCATCGCAGGTTTGTATCTGGGCTGTGTTCGGCAGTGAGCCGGTTTTGCGGGAAATGTATCGAGCAGGGAGTTAGATACACTCCGATACACACGTCCCCGTGTAGGAGTGAGCCTGCTCGCGATGACGGAGTGTCAGTCAACATCATTGTTGGATGTGCTGCCCTCATCGCGAGCAGGCTCGCTCCTACACGGGGATGTGTGTGAATCAGGGAAATGCGGGCTTTCGTCGCTCCGCCCGGCAGCCCACGGCCTGCGGACTAAACTTACTGCACGCAGGACGCACTCACCGTCCTGATCATTTCCACGACCACTGCCCAGAGGTGAATGCCTCGACAAAGAATGCCCCTGGACCGTGATCCAGCCAAAGGAGCACACGTGATGGACGAGGCCAGACTCAACGATTTCATGGGCAAACTGGTGAACGACATGGGCGGCGCGGCGATGCTCGCCAACGTCATCCTCGGCGAAGAACTCGGGCTGTACCGGGCGATGGCCGACAGTCAGTTGATCAGCCCCGAAACACTCGCCGAGAAAACCGGCTGCAACCCCCGCCTGCTGCGCGAATGGCTCAGCGCTCACGCCGCGTCCGGTTACATGGAACACCGCGACGGCCAGTTCCGCCTGCCCGAAGAACAAGCCCTGGCACTGGCGATCGAAGACTCACCGGTCTACGTGGCGGGCGGTATCGGGGTGGTCGCGTCGTTTTTCCATGACAAGGACAAGCTGGTCAAAGCCATGCGCGGCAACGGCGCCCTGCCCTGGGGCGAACACCATCCGTGCATGTTCAGCGGCACGGAACGGTTCTTCCGGCCTGGCTACAAAGCGCACCTGGTCGCCGAATGGTTACCGTCCCTTGAAGGTGTCGTCGCCAAACTGGAGGCTGGTGCCAAGGTCGCGGACATCGGCTGCGGGCATGGCGCATCGACGGTGATCATGGCCCAGGCGTTCCCCGAATCGCGGTTCGTCGGCTTTGACTACCACGCACCGTCCGTCACTGTCGCCACCCAGCGCGCCGAGGAAGGCGGTGTGTCCGGGCGGGCGCGGTTCTTCCAGGGCACGGCAAAAAGCTACCCCGGTGACGACTACGACCTGATCTGCTATTTCGACTGCCTGCATGACATGGGCGACCCGGTGGGCGCGGCGCGGCACGCCTATGAGTCGCTGAAACCGGACGGCACGGTGCTGCTGGTGGAACCGTTCGCCAACGACAAGCTCGATGACAACGTTACCCCGGTTGGCCGGTTGTTCTACGCCGCCTCGACCTTCATTTGCACCCCGAACTCGCTGTCTCAGGAAGTCGGCCTCGGGCTCGGCGCCCAGGCCGGTGAGGCGCGGTTGCGCAAGGTGTTTACGGAAGCGGGATTCAGCACATTCCGTCGGGCGACGGAAACACCGTTCAACCTGATACTCGAAGCGCGCAAGTAAACGTTGACCTTGTAGAAGCCGGCTTGCCGGCGATGGCGTCCGTAAGATCGCCATCGCCGGCAAGCCGGCTCCTACAGGTTCAGTGCTACCCTTCAAACACCCCAGGCCCATCGGAGTGTTGAACATGCTCGACAGCCGCACCCGCGAACAACTCGACCGGCTCCAGCAGTTCATGGCCGACCAGCCGTTCGTGGTCCTGACCGGTGCCGGCATCAGCACCCCGTCGGGCATTCCGGACTACCGCGACCACCAGGGCGTGCGCCGTGGCCGACAACCGATGATGTATCAGGAATTCCTCAGCGCCCCGGAATCCCGGCGCCGCTACTGGGCGCGAGCGATGCTCGGCTGGCCGCGGGTGCGTCAGGCTCAGCCAAATGTGGCGCATGAAGCCCTCGCCAACCTGCAAAGCACCCGGCAGATCAGCGGGCTGATCACCCAGAACGTCGACACCTTGCACGACCAGGCCGGCAGCCACGACGTGATCGAACTGCATGGCAGCCTGCACCGGGTGCTGTGCCTGGATTGCGGGCAGCGCAGTGAGCGGGATTCGATCCAGCAGTTGATGGAAACGCAGAACCCGTACCTGGCCGGCGTGGATGCGGTGCAGGCGCCGGACGGCGACACGCTGCTCGACGCGGCATTCGAAGCGCGGTTTCAAGTACCACATTGCCCGCATTGCGCGGGCGAGCGAATGAAACCGGACGTGGTGTTTTTTGGCGAGAATGTGGCGCAAGTGACGGCGGCCAAGGCAATGGCTGCGGTGGAAAAAGCGGCGGGATTGCTGGTGGTGGGGTCTTCGTTGATGGCGTATTCGGCGTTTCGGTTATGCCGGGCGGTGGCGGATCAGGGCAAGCCGCTGATAGCGATTAACCTGGGCAAGACGCGGGCGGATGACATCCTCGATCTGAAAATCGAGGCTTCGTGCGAACAGCTGTTGCCATTGCTGACCCAGCGCCTGACACCTTAGCAACAACGCATACCTTGCCGGCTCCTACAAGGGTCTGTTTTCACCTGACACACCACCAAACCTGTAGGAGCCGGCTTGCTGGCGATGACATCCGAAACAACACCACAAACCTCAAGGCCCAATCGCCAGCAAGCCGGCTCCTACAAGGGTCTGTATTCACCTGACACGCCACCAAACCTGTAGGAGCTGGCTTGCTAGCGATGGCGTCCGCAAAAACACCACAAACCTCAAGGCCCAATCGCCGGCAAGCCGGCTCCTACAAGGGTCCGTATTCACCTGACACACCACCAAACCTGTAGGAGCCGGCTTGCTGGCGATGACATCCGCAAAAACACCACAAACCTCAAGGCCCAATCGCCGGCAAGCCGGCTCCTACAAGGGTCCGTGGGCGATTACAGCAGCGACAAGGTGTAGTTGATGATGAAACGATTCTGATCAACGTTGCGGCCCGCATCGGTATTCGACTTGCCGTTGCGCACGCTGAAACCAAGCCCCTTGAGCGACCCCGATTGCAGCACGTAGTCCAGGGTCATATCGCGCTCCCACTCGGACTGATCGCCCGCGTTGCGAACCTTGATGTCAGTCCCTTTCAGATACGCGATCGAAGCTCTCAGGCCCGGCACGCCCAAAGGCGCAAAGTCATAGGAATACTGACCGAAGTTCGTCTGCTCGCCCGCACGGGTAAAGCTCTGGATCATGCGGTCCGTCGGCAGGTAAACACTGCCACCACCCGCCCCTTTATCGACCAGGCTGCCTTGGTTGGGCTGCACGAAGTTGCTGCCGTCACCCACCTGTTGATGCCCCAGCGACACCGAGTGGCCACCGTTCACATAGGTGACCATCGCCACCCAGGTGTTGTTGTCGATTTCACCGTTGTTGTCCTCGGTATAACCCGAGGTGCGATAACCTTGGGCGCGGCCGGCGGCGGAACTGTTGGCGCCCGTCGATGTGGTGTTGAAGTAACGCAGATCAGTGGTGAACGAGCTTTTGCTGTCGATCGGCAGCACGTGGGTCAGGCCGAAGAAGTTCTGGTTGTAAAAATCTTCCATCTGCGCGAAGTAATACTGCGCCTTCAGTTCCTTGGTGATGTAGTAGTCACCGCCGGCGAAGTAGAACTTGTTGCTGTCCTGCGTGGCGCCCGGCACCGACAAACCGGTCCGGTCCGTCGAGGCGCGGCCGACTGCGTGCTCAAGCACACCACTGGTCAGCATCAAGCCATCGATGTCACTCGAGGTGACCTGCGCACCGGTGAACGACTGCGGCAATACGCGGGCATCGTTCGACAACAGGATCGGCAGTTTCGGCAGCAAGGTGCCGTAGCGGAACTCTGTTTTTGAGATGCGCATCTTCGCCGTGGGGCCGAAGCTGCTCCAGGAGTCGGCAGCACCGTCGCCGTCACTCGGGATCATGCCGCTGCCCACGTGGCGACCCGCGCCGCTGTCCAGCGTCACACCGAGCAACGCTTGCGCATCCACCCCGAACCCGACCGCGCCCTGAGTAAAACCGGACTCATAGCGCAACACAAAACCCTGCGCGGCCTCCTCGGTTTTCGACGGGGCCGCCGTGCCATCGCGGTTATCGCTGTTGAAATACAACGTGCGCATCGACAGCGTGGCTTTGCTGTCCTCCAGAAAACCATGCGCGGCAGAATCGGCTGCCTGTGCGCACATCGAACCGGTGGCCAGCAAAAGTGCGGTGGGGATTGCTCGCTTGAACATACGGTGCTCCAGGGTGATTTTTTTATGTTTTTTTGAGAGTTGAACGAGCGCAGTCCACCGCTGCCACCTGACATCGGCGCGCACAAAGGTGCGCCGATGGGTGGCCATCAGCCGTGGGGAAGCGATCGGAAAGTTCGGGTTAGATCAGGTAAGAAAGACCCACGGTCAGCGCAAAAGCCACCACCGAGATAATGGTCTCCAGCACGGTCCAGGTCTTGAAGGTCTGGGCGACGCTCATGTTGAAGTATTCCTTGATCAACCAGAAGCCGCCGTCGTTGACGTGGGAAAAGATCACCGACCCGGCGCCGGTCGCCAGCACCAACAACTCCGGGTGCGGATATCCCAGACCGATGGCCACCGGCGCGACAATGCCGGAGGCGGTGGTCATGGCCACGGTGGCGGAACCGGTGGCGATGCGCATCAGCGCCGCGAACAGCCAGCCCATCAGCAACGGCGACAAGTGAAATTCATGGGCCAGGCTGACGATCTGGTCGGTGACCCCGGCGTCCACCAGGATCCGGTTCAAACCGCCGCCGGCACCGACCAGCAAGGTGATGCTGGCCGTCGGTGCCAGGCATTCGTTGGTGAACTTGAGGATCGATTCGCGGTTGAAGCCCTGGGCGAGGCCGAGGGTCCAGAAGCTCAGCAAGGTCGCCAGCAACAGTGCGATCACCGAGTTGCCGATGAACAGCAAAAACTGGTTGAAGCCGCTGCCCGGCGTAGAGATCAGGTTGGCCCAACCGCCGATCAGCATCAACAGCACCGGCAACAAAATGGTCGCCATGGTGATGCCGAACCCCGGCAGGCTGTCGCGCGGTTCGCGCTCGAGGAACTGCCGTTCCAGCGGGTTTTCCGCCGGCAGTTGAATGCGCGGCACGATGAACTTGGCGTACAGCGGGCCGGCAATAATCGCCGTCGGAATGCCGATCAGAATCGCATACATCAACGTCTGCCCGACCGACGCCTGATACACCTGCACCGCGAGCATCGCCGCCGGGTGCGGCGGCACCAGCGCATGCACCACCGACAGTCCGGCGACCATCGGCAAACCGACCATCAGAATCGACACACCCACGCGACGCGCCACGGTAAACGCAATCGGCACCAGCAACACAAAACCGACCTCGAAAAACAGCGGCAGCCCGACCAGAAACGCGATGCACACCATCGCCCAATGCGCGTTCTTCTCGCCGAAACGGTCGATCAAGGTGCGCGCCACCTGCTCGGCGCCGCCGGACTCGGCCATCATCTTGCCGAGCATCGTGCCCAGCGCCACCACCAGCGCAATGTGCCCCAGGGTCTTGCCGACACCGGCCTCGTAGGCGCCGACCACCCCGGACGGCGGCATGCCGGCCAGCAGCGCCAGGCCGATGGACACCAGGGTGATGACGATGAAGGGATTAAGCCGGTAACGGGCGATCAGAACGATCAGCGCGATGATGGCGATGGCGGCATACACCAGCAGCCAATAGCCGAAGGACAGGGTCATGCGGTACTCCTCGAAAGGGTCACGTCGAATGGGTTGTGAAACTCATAAAACATTTCGAGAGGTGATTTTCAAACGAGGCGAAAGTAATTTTCGTAGAGGGATAAGGGTTGTCGTGTAGAGGTATGGGGGGTCGTGTTTTTTGAAACTGGGCCAGGCGGATTTTCATCGCGCCTGAGCCATTAATGTTGAAGTACAGCTCGCGTTTGAATCGTTTTGCGCAGTCGGTGAAATGTCGGCTCGCCGCAGATGACCGATTGGCTCAGTCGTTCATTTCCGCAGCAAGCACATTCACCAGCGCAGCGGCCGGCATCTCACGAATCAGGGGCGCTCCCTGCCCCGCCCACTGCACGGCAAACTCCGTGTTTGCCTGGGCGGTGGCCGCGGCGTTGAGCGCTTTGTTGGCGTCATAGGCGCGCGGATAGTCTGGCAGTGCCGTGCCAGCCTTTTCGAGGCAGGTGAAGTTGCGATTGACCATGCCTCGGGCAGGACGCCCGGAGATGACGCTGGTGACGGCAGTCTGGTGCGCGCGAGGCCCCTTCAAGGCCTCGCGATAGGCGCTGTTGGCGGAGGATTCGGGGCAGAGGATAAACGCCGTTCCCAACTGGGCGGCACTGGCGCCCAACTGCATGACTGCCTTGATCCCCGCGCCGTCCATGATGCCGCCCGCCGCGATCACCGGCAGTCGGCAAGCCGCCACCAGCACACGTACCAACGCAAACGTCCCCATTTGCGAATCCTGTTTTGGATCGAATACCCCGCGATGCCCCCCGGCTTCGTAACCTTGTGCGACCAGCGCATGTACGCCGGCGTGTTCCGCGTTCTGCGCTTCAGCCAGGTTGGTCACGGAACACAACAGGATGATGCCGGCGGCTTTGAGCGCATCGATTGCCGGTTTTGGCGGCAGCCCGAAATGGAAGCTGACCACCGCCGGCCGTTCTTCCAGCAGCATCTGCAGCATGTCCGGGTCTTCGACGAATGAGGTGTAGATCTCACGCAGCGCCGTCGGTGCAGCGGCCCCGAACTGCGCAAAGAACGGCGCCAGAAATGTCAGCCACTGCGTCTCGCGAGCGCTGTCGTGGACAGCCGGCTGGTGGCAAAAAACATTCACATTGAACGGCTTGTCTGTCAGCGCGGCCGTCTCGCGGATCATGTTCCGCGCCTGCTCGACGTTGCTCGCCCCGATGCCAATCGCGCCGAGGCCGCCGGCGCTGGACACCGCTGCCGCCAGTCGGGGTGTGGAAACCCCCACCATCGGCGATTGAAGGACGGGCAGTCGAATGTTCAAAAGGGACAACAGCGGAGTGGACATGGCATCACCTGAAGGAGAGTTGCACAGAGGTAAAAACGGACCCTTTGGCCCACGCGGCAAACCCTAAAGTTCACCGGTCAGAAATTGCGCCCTTCCACGGCCGAAGGACCAGTCCGCATCGGTGTTCTCCACCAGCGAAACAATCAGGTCGTCGGGTGACAGGCCACACTCGGCTTGCAGCCTCTCGGCCAGCAAGCGGTAGAACGCGGTTTTCTGCGTTTGTAGACGCGGTCGCGAGATCACCGTCAGCAACACCACATGGGCCGAACGTGTGTAACCCAATCCCGTGTCGTGCAGCACCAACTCCCCCGGACGATGTTGTGTGACGCTTTGGTAGCGATCACTGCCGGGCACTTCAAAGGCCTCGACCATCGCCTGATGGGTCACGTCCAGCAGGGTCTTGAGTTGTTGGTCATTGCGCCCCTGAATGAGGTCGAACTTGAGCAGCGGCATAGCGGTTCACCTGTGCGGAAAAAACCGGGAGCGAGGTGTTCGCTCCCCCTGGGAAAAAACGATGCCGTGCAAGCCCGCGCCAACACGTCATCCACCCCAAACCTGTGGAGCAGAAAGCGGTGCTTACTTGGAGGTCGGCATCGCGAATTCCGCGCCCTTGGCGATGCTGTTCGGCCAGCGCTGCATGATCGACTTCTGCTTGGTGTAGAAGCGCACGCCCTCTTCGCCGTAGGCGTGTGTGTCACCGAACAGCGAGCGCTTCCAGCCACCAAAACCGTGCCACGCCATCGGCACCGGAATCGGCACGTTGATGCCGACCATCCCCACCTGAATGCGGCTGGCGAATTCACGTGCGATGTGACCGTCGCGGGTATAGCAAGCGGTGCCGTTGCCGAACTCGTGTGAGTTGACCAGATCGACCGCCTCGGCGAAGTCCTTCACGCGCATGCACGCCAACACCGGACCGAAGATTTCCTCTTTGTAGATTTTCATCTCGGGGGTGACATGGTCGAACACCGTGCCGCCGAGCCAGAACCCTTCCGCGCAATTCGCGCCAGCCTGGGCGCCGTCAAAACCACGGCCGTCGACCAGCAGCTCTGCGCCCTCCGCAATGCCTTGTTCGATGTAGCCAGTGATGCGTTGCAGTGCGACTTGCGACACGATCGGGCCCATCTCGGCGGCCAGGTTCGTGCCTTCGAGGACTTTGAGCGTCCGGGTGCGTTCCACCAGTTTCGGCATCACCTTATCGGCGACATCGCCAACAAACACCGCCACGGAGATCGCCATGCAGCGCTCGCCGGCAGAGCCGAACGCCGCGCCGATCAGCGCGTCGACCACCTGATCGATGTCGGCATCGGGCATCACCACCATATGGTTCTTCGCGCCGCCCAACGCCTGGACACGCTTGCCGTGGCGGGCACCGGTCTCGTAGATGTAATTGGCAATCGGCGTCGATCCGACAAAGCTCACCGCTTTGACGTCCGGGTGATCGATCAGCGCATCCACGGCTTCTTTATCGCCCTGCACCACATTGAACACGCCATCCGGCAGCCCGGCTTCCTTGAACAATTCGGCGATCAGCAGCGAAGGCGACGGGTCGATGGGGCTCGGCTTGAGCACGAAGGTGTTGCCGCAGGCGATGGCCACCGGGAACATCCACATCGGCACCATCACCGGGAAGTTGAACGGGGTGATGCCGGCCACCACGCCCAACGGCTGGCGCATGGTCCAGTTGTCGATGTTGGTGGAGACCTGTTCGGTGTAATCACCCTTGAGCAGTTGCGGGATGCCGCAGGCGAACTCGACGACCTCGATGCCGCGCGTCACTTCGCCCTGGGCGTCGGTGAAGACTTTGCCGTGCTCGGCGGTGATCATGCGCGCCAGTGTGTCGCGGTGTTCATTGAGCAGCGCCAGGAACTTGAACAGGATGCGGGCGCGACGCAGCGACGGCAGCGCCGACCAGGCTGGAAACGCGGCCGCGGCCGACTTCACTGCCGCGTCGACTTCAGCGGCATTGGCGAGGGCCACTTTGCCGATGACGGAGCCGATGGCAGGGTTGGTGACATTCTGCGTGCGACCGGAAGTACCGTGCGTCACGCGGCCGTGAATGTAGTGTGCGATGTCTGCTGGCTGGTTGCTCATGGCGGGTGTCCCCTGGTGGTGGATAAGAGCCATCTCTTGTTGTTGTCGGGAGTGCGCCAGGCGGCCGATGGCTCGCCTGCCAGGGTCAAAGTAGGCCAGCCGAAGGATCATGTAAAATGATGATTAATGATCTTATGGATCAGAAATGGTGAAGGTGTTAGCGGTGTTAAACAGCGTTGCTGAATGCTTGTTTAAGCGCGCTCTTGGTTACGAGATGAAAGCTACAAAACCTTGCGCCGTTGCCTACGGGTACGCCAGAATCCGCCGGCTTGTGCGCTTTGGGGGTGCCCGGTAACTTGATTCGTGCCACTGCTCATCAGTGGTCGGGTTTAGTCGCCCGGGGATGATTCAAAGCGTATTGGCATCCAGACAGTCAGGTCATTTCATGCCTGAACTTCATGGTAGCTGTGCGCAGGGCGCCTTCGGGTGCGCCGGTTTTGAGTCTCCCCCGGTCGACTAACCTGCGTACAGCTGCCACCCCTTGTTTAGTCGCAAGTCGGTGACGGCTCCACGTTTTTGGAGACAGAACCATGGTCAAACCCTCACCCAATCCGCCAGACACCGATACAGCCTCCCCGTACGAACCTGATTCAAACAAACTCAACGAGGCCGCCGAGCGTGCCCTCGACTACCACTTCCCGTCGACTGCCGACATCAAAGCCACGCCGCGCACACCCAGCACTTTGTTTACCGTGGACCCAGAGCTCACGACCGAAACCCTGATGGTTTATCTAGTCGAGACGCTGGCCTCGGTCGATGTGATGGTCCATCACTTGGTGGACCTTCTGGACGGTGGGTCGCGCAATGCGCTGCTGGGCATTTCCAACAGCATCATGCTGGCGGAGATCACGGCGAACCGGGTGCTGGATCAGATTGATCCGCGAGACTGAACACCGCTAAGCGGGTCAACCATTGTAGGAGCGAGCCGGCTCGCGAAAAGCGTTAACGATAACGCGTGAAGCCTGGAAACACGCGGTGTCTATGCGCTCTTCGCGAGCAGGCTCGCTCCTACAAAAAGCCGTGCAAGTGCGTGTACAACTATCAATCCTGAAGCGCTTTTTGCAGCCACTTCGCCCGCTCCGACAGGCGCCGTTTCCAGTCTTCGGCCAACCCACGGCTTGCCGCCAGCGCCAGCAGATCGTCGATCACCGGCCGGTGCGACAACTGCACCTGCCAGAATTCATCGATGGAAAAACGCTCCGTTTGCCTTTCCAGCAGCTCGATCCTGTCGCCCGCTTCAATGAAGCCCGGTTGAAGCACCCGGTAATACCAACCGGTGATTCGCTCCTTGGCGACATGCATCGACATCCGCTCGGCGTCGAAACGATGATTGATTTTCCAGCACGGGCTGCGCGGTTGAGAGACCTGCAACACCGCACTGCCCATCTGGAATACATCGCCGATGTGCACGTTGCGCTCCGAGAGTTCGAGCGCAGAAATGTTCTCCCCCAGGCTGCCGGGAAGCAGCTCATGGGCGCAGTGCGCAAAGGCCTGCGCCAGGTGCTGATAATTTTCGGCCGCATAGTGATGAACAGCCTTTTCCGGACCGCCGTGAACCCTGGTATCGCCGTGCTGGTCACCGACAATCCCGTGAAGCTCGACGCGAACGGGGCCTGAACGGCGCTGTTTGAAGATGCCCGTACGCTGCCCTTCGGGCTTCAACAGCCCCAGGCCGCCGGCGAAGACGTGATCAATTTTCGAAATGAGTGTCATAGGTCGATCCGCATCTTTTACCGGGTTTCGGCCACTTTACTAACCACCGACAATGACCGTAAAGTGATCGTTAAATATGTCCATAATCACTTTTTATGATGGATGGTGACGATCATGGAAATGCGCCAACTGAAGATTTTCTGCGCGGTTGCCGAACTCGGCAGCTTCACCGCAGCCGCCGTCAACGTGAACACGGTGCAGTCCAACGTCACCATGCGGGTGAAGGAACTGGAAGCCGAACTGAACCGGGAGCTGTTCATCCGCAAGAAATCCGGGGTGGTGCTCACGTCGGCGGGCGAGACCTTCCTCGGTTATGCGCGGCGCATCCTGCAACTGACAGAAGAAAGCCGCAATGCGTTGACGGACACCGGTGTTCCGACCGGCCTGCTGCGGCTGGGCTCAATGGAAACCACGGCGGCCATTCGCTTACCGCAGGTGCTGACGAAGTACCGCGAGCAATACCCCGAAGTGCAACTGTCGCTGCTGACCGGAACGACGGCCGAGTTGATCAAGGCGATTGAAGCGCATCGACTCGACGGCGCGTTTGTCGGTGGATTTCACCAGAACCCGGCGTTGGCGCAGGAAGAGGTGTTTCAAGAGGAACTGGTGCTGGTCAGTAGCAGTCACTTCGAGACACTGCCAGCGCTGATCGAGAAAATCCCCCAGCAAACCGTGCTGGTCTTCCGCACCGGATGCTTCTATCGCTCCACCCTGGAAAACTGGTTCTACCAGGTCGGGCTGGTGCCCAACCAGATCATGGAGCTGGGCACCCTCGATGGCATCCTGTCATGCGTCGCGGCGGGCATGGGCGTGACCTTGCTGCCCAAGGCCATCGCAGAGAATTGCAGCGTGCGCCATGCGATTCGCTGCCACACGCTACCGGCCGAATTCGCCAAGGTTTCGACCGTATTCATCCGCAGGAACGACTCGATGATCACCTCGGCGATGAGCGCGTTTATCGGCCTGGCGCAGGAGCAGATTGCCCGGCCGGCGGCTGCGTAAAGCTGATGTCGGCAACCGCCGCGGGCCCACGCAAAACGGCTCGGTGAATTACACCGAGCCGTTGCTTTCATCACGCGATCAATCAAGGTTCACTGCCAGCCAAGCGGCCTTCTCTGCTCCAGTAAAAATCTGCCAGTGTCGGCATAAGCGCCGCCGCCCTCGATCAGGTTTGTGCTCATCGGCAGTCCTGTCACCAGCTCCGCCACACGCTCTGCTGCGGGGACGACGCTGTGGATCTTGCCAACGCCCTGCCCCGCGTACAGCGACAGCTTCTTGGCCATGCGCGGTTTGTCGATTGCGCGGGCGCCACCGCCGATGAAGCGCAGCAGGTTCCACTTGTCACGATTGGGAATCACCCGGTGCGGCGTGCCGTAAGTCCAGCCGAACGAATACCCGGTCCGGTACTCGGTGTCATCCGTCGTCGCCTCGACAATTTTTTGCTTGTAGAGCGGATGAGCGTTCGACTCGTCGGTGGCAATAAACGCGGTGCCCACCACCACCCCAGACGCGCCGAGCGACATCAGCGCGCGGACATCGTCGCCGTTGGTGATGCCACCGGCCGCCAGCACCGGCCGCCCCTCGGAGACCGCAAGGATGGACGTCAGCAACGGCATGATGCCGATGGTGCCTCGATTCAAATGACCGCCACTTTCGCTGCCTTGCGCCACGATGATGTCAGCGCCTTGCGCGATGGCGATTTTCGCCAGCTCCACCGAGCCCGTTTGCACCATGACCACCAGCCCCGCGTCTTTGGCCCGGGGAATCATGTCGGCGGAATAGGCCTCGGCGTAAAACAAGGACAGCAGGCGCGGTTTTTCTTCGAGCACGACCTGGAATTGAGCTTCAAACACATCAGGGCCGCCGAACTGCGGCACCAGGTTCACGCCAAAGGGTTTGTCGGTCAGCGCTCGGGTTTCCTGTATCCATTGGCGCAAGGTCAAGGGTGGCAGGCGCAAGCCGCCCACCACACCCAAACCCCCGGCGTTGGCGACGGCCGCAACAAGCGGCGGGCCGGAAATCGCCGCCATCCCGCCGAGAAAAATCGGGTATTTCACGCCGCACAGTTGAGTGATGGCGTTACCTGCAAAATCGAATCTGGCTTCGTTCATGGCTCACAGCTCCACATGTTTTCCAAGCATCCGCTTGAGCGTGTTGTTCTTCAGGAGAAAGTGATTCTTGAGCGCACCGAACACGTGCAAGGCCAGGCCGGCCAGGAACGCCGACGCCCCGATATCGAATAGCACATCGACCACCTGCTTCAGCGCTGCATTGGTGGGCAAGAGCGCCGGAATCGAAAAGCCTCCGGGCAGCCCCACCCCCTCGCCGGCCGCCGCCCGCGAGGCCCACACCGCGACCGGCAGCAGCACCATCGCCAGGGCGAGTGCCACCGCAACGGAACGGCTGATGATCACTTCAATGGGGTTGGGCGTGCCCACCGGCAGCGGGTGGTAAGCGGTGATCCGGGCCCAGAACCGATAGATCGATACGAGAAACAGGATCAGCCCCATGAGGTTTTGCAGGTGTACCAACGACATCCGCCCGGCCTCACTGGACGCCTGGCCGATCATCATCTGCAAGCCGAGGATGGCGAGCAGCGACAACGCCACGACCCAGTGCAGCACGACCGTGATGGGTGAAAACCTTAAGCCATTGTCTCGAAGTTGCATGGCTGACTCCTTTTGCAGAAAGCGCAAATCAGGGTATGGAAATGACTGGCACACCCTCATCGCGATGACGGTGTGCCGCGTCTCAGTGGCTGACCGCTTGCGATGCGCCAAGGCCGGTGCGGGCGCGAATGAGCTGATCATCGAAAAGCTCGCGTTCTAGCGCGGCCCCGCGACTGCGATCGGTGACCGAGCCGAGCCAGGTAAACAGGAACGCCACGTTCATCGAGATGATGGCCGGGTAGTCGAAGGGGAAGATCGCGTCGGTATTGCCCAGCACTTTGACCCACACCGCCGGCGAGAGAATCACCAGGCTGACCGAGCTCACCAGCCCGGCGATGCCACCGATCAACGCCCCGCGTGTGGTCAGCCCCTTCCAGTACATCGAGAGCACGAGGATCGGGAAGTTGACCGAGGCCGCCACGCCAAAGGTCAGCGCGACCAGGAAGGCGATGTTCTGGTCCTTGAACAAAATGCCCAGCACCACCGCAACGATGCCGATACCGACCGAGGCAATCTTCGACACACGCCGCTCGTCTTTCGCATCCGCACGGTTTTTGCGGAAGACCCGGACATAGAGGTCATGGGAAATCGCCGAGGTCCCCGCCATGGTGAGCCCCGAAACCACGGCCAGGATCGTGGCAAACGCGACAGCCGAGATGAAGCCCAATAGCAGGTCACCGCCCACGGCTTTTGCCAGATGCATCACCGGCATGTTCCCGCCGCCGATGAGCTTTCCACCGACAATGCCGGACTCGTAGAAGGCCGGGTCTTGCCCGACGATCACGATGGCTGCCAGCCCCAACACCGCAACGATCAGGTAGAAGAAGCCGATGAAGCCCGTGGCGACGAATACCGATTTACGCGCTTGCTTGGCGTCCGGCACGGTAAAAAAGCGCATGAGGATATGGGGCAATCCTGCGGTACCGAAGACCAGCCCCAGCGACAGAGAGATGAGCGCCAATGGGTCGGCCACCAGCTTGCTGGGCAGCAGGATCCGCTCGCCATCGTGATGGGCGGCAACCGCTTTTTCGAACAGCAGCTCGAACGAAAAACCGAACTTGCTCAACGCCAACACGGCGAGCAATGTGCCGCCAACCAGCAGCAAGCCGGCCTTGATGATCTGCACCCAGGTGGTGGCGACCATCCCGCCAAACGTGACGTAGATCGCCATCAACAGACCGACAGCGATCACCGCGTAGTTGTAGGGAAGACCGAACAGCAGCTGGATCAGTTGCCCTGCCCCGACCATCTGCACCACCAGATAAAAACAGACCACGGTCAACGAACCGAACGCGGTCATGGTGCGGATCCGGTTTTGATCGAGCCGGAACGAGGCGATGTCCGAGATGGTGATGCGCCCCAGATTGCGGATGCGCTCGGCGAACAAGAACAACAGCAACGGCCAGGCGACGAAGAAGCTGATTGAGTAGAGCACGCCATCAAAACCGTTGAAGAAAATCATGCTGGTGACGCCCAGTAACGCCGCCGCCGACATGTAGTCCCCCGCCAGTGCCAAACCGTTCTGGAAACCGGTGATGCCGCCGCCGGCGTTGTAGAAATCGTCCATCGATTTGGTCTTGGAAGCGGCCCAGTAAGTGATGCCCAGGGTCGTCAGCACGAAGACCAGAAACATCGCGATAGCGGTGATGTTCAGCGGCTGTTTTTCCACCGCCTGCAAGACGTCGGCGGCCGAGGCGCACGTGGTGACCGCGCCCAACAGAGAAGGCGCAATGAGGTAACGAAGAATGGGTTTCATACGATGACCCCCTCGCGAATTTCTGCGGTGAGGTCATCGAACTCGCCGTTGGCGCGCAGGATGTACAGGCCGGTAAACAACCAGGCCCCGACAATGAAGGCGACGCCCAGCGGCCAACCGATATTGATGATGCTGGTGGCGGAGAGTTTCTGCGCTAGAAGCTGGGGCGCGAACGCCGCGACGAGGATGAACGTGAAGTACGGGACAAGGGTGGCGGCAGTAAGACAAGCGACGAATCTTCGCTGCCGTGATACCAAATCCTGGTACCGGGGATGGTTGCGAATTCTGGCTGACTCGGATGCATGGTTCACGTTGACTCCGTGTAGCAGTGGACAGTTATTGTTGTTCCACAGCCTCAAATTCGAAGACTCGATTTGCCACTGGCTGCGGTGTATTTGCACCCTCAACCTATGCCCGGCCAAAGATCATGTAAAACGATCATTAGTGATGCGTATGATCTTTTTTGATGAATTCAATCGCTCCCTATGTCGGCCATTGCTTGCCTTTGCCGCACACGAAAACTAATCTGCTGAACGCTGTTTATTTGCGGTTTGTTATTGGTTTTAGAGATAGGTGAATTCGATGGATGTCACGGATCTGAAGGTGGTCGATGCGGTTGCGCGCCACGGCAGCATGAACAAGGCTGCGAGCGAGCTGAACACCGTGCAGTCCAACGTGTCCGCGAGGATTCGATCGCTGGAGGACGAGCTCGGGGTGGCGCTGTTTCAACGCAGCGCCAGAGGCGTCCAGGTCACGCCGGCTGGACGGCGGATCCTGCCCTTCGCCGCCCGCCTTTCCCGGCTCCTGTCCGATGCATCCTGCGCTGCGCGCGATGATGGGCATCCAAAAGGTGTGTTCGAGATCGGTACGCTCGAGACGACGTTGGCACTGCGTCTTCCACGGCTGATCGCAAAATTTGCCAAGGCTTACCCTGAAGTTCGCCCGGTGATTCGCACCGGCACCACCTGCAGCCTGATCCAGGGCGTCATCGACTGTAAGCTCGAAGGGGCGTTTGTCGTGGGCCCGGTCAATCACCCGGAATTGATCAGTGAACAAGCCTTCCGCGAAGAGCTCGTGCTGGTCACGTCCTGCGCCATTGACACGCTGGACGCGGTTGCCGCGGTCGACAATCTGAAGACGGTGGTCTTTCGAATCGGCTGTTCCTACCGCCAACGCCTGGATTCCCTGTTGGCCAACCTGGGCATCCTGGCGCCTGAGCCACTGGAGTTTGGCTCGATTGAAGCGATCATTGCCTGTGTGTCGGCGGGCGTCGGGGTCACGCTGTTGCCCCGAGGCGTTGTGGCGAGTGCTTTGCGCGAGGGGTTGGTCAACGTGCATGAGCTCGCGCCAGACATCGCCGACGTAGAGACGGTGTTCGTCAGGCGCCTTGATGGCTACTTTTCCAGCGCGTTATCCACTTTTCTGGACAGCGTTCGCCTGGACGGTGTCGCCCAGGTAGCGATTCCTCACCCAGCCGTTCATCAAGGCGCATAACACCAGCAATGCCGCCGCCACCAGGAACACATGATGCAGGCCGAAATGGGCGCCAATCTGGCCGCCAATCAAGGGACCTATCACCTGCCCTGAGAACTGCGCCGATTGCAGGTAACCGAGGATTTTGCCGGTGTTGTGCTCTTCGACCGAATGCCGGATCAGCTTGGCAATCGCGGGCAAGAGCCCGGCAATGGTCATGCCCATGACGCCGCGCAATACCGCCAGTTGCCACCATTGCGTGACGAACGCCTGGGGCACCATGACCACGGCCGTCAGCAACAGGCAACCGACAATTACGCTCCAGCCGCCCACCCGGTCGGCCAGCGCCCCCAGTCTGGCGGCGGTCAGGATACTGCCCAACGCAGAACAGGCCATGACCACACCGGCTATCCGCGCCTGATGATCAACCGGTACGCCGAGGTCGCCGATGTAGACGGTGATGATCGGCTCGATCGACATGTTGGCCAGCAGCACCATCATCGCAGTCATGAGCAGTGCAGCGATGACCGGCCATTTCGAACCGGCACCCTCAGGCCGGTTTTTCCTGTCCCGTTGTCTGGCGTCCGACGCTCGGTCGAAATCCTCACGAACGAACAGGATGGTGGTCATGGCGGCGACCGCAATCATTGCTCCACCGACGAAAAAGGTGCCGCGAATGCCGACAAGCTCAGGTAAAAAACCGCCAACCAGTGGCCCGATCAAGTTGCCGGACAAGGCCCCCGTGGACAAGACACCCAGTGCCCAACCCGCCCTTTCGCGCGGGACCTGCGACCCGATCATGACGATGGACGCCGATGCGTAGCCACCGATGAGCCCGGCGATGAGGCGCAATGCAACCAGGTCGGTAACGTCCCGGGCCAGCCCGATCAACGACATGACAATGGCCATCCCGATTGCCGCTCTGACCAGCATGGGTTTTCGGCCATAGCGGTCAGCCAGGCGCCCCCACAAGGGAGCAGTGATCGCCGTGCCGAAAAAAGTCGCGCCGAATGCCACGGCCGACCATTGCACCACGTCCGCCTGCGACGTCACGCCCAGTTGTTGAACGTACAACGGTAAAAAGGGCAACAACATGCTCAGGCTGACCAGGGTCGTGAACGAGCCGAACACACAAACGGTCAGGTTGCGGCGCCAATACATCACGTTTCTATCGGAGTAATTCACGGTGTCAAAGGCTCCGGGAATCGCTGGAGCTTTTCGCGCCTGCGAGCACATCAATCACAAACGCAAGCAGCATGGCCGCAGTCCCCATGATGAAGAGCACGCTGTAGTTCCCGTCGCTGTAGGAGAACAGGAACGACAAGCCATAGGCGGCGACCGCTTGGAACAAGGCAAATCCGACTGTGGCTGTTTGCCAGGCCGAACTGTGTTGGGCGGGATGATGGGCGAGAATTTCATGGACCCGCCCCAACACCAGCGGCACGGTCCCGGTCACAAAGGCCCCGACGACAACGCTGGAGGCCATCAACCAACCGGCTCCGAGCCCAAGGACAGGGACAATGACGGCGAAGGCCTCGACGATGAACGAAAGCCGTAATGCGCGACCAAAACCGATCCGGTCCGCCAGTGCGCCGGCAAGCAGTGGCCCGACGGTCGCGCCGATGCCGAAAAGAACCCAGTACTGCGCCCCCACTTGAAGACCTTCGCCCCTGCCCCGGGCAACGAAATCCACCAGGAAAATCATGTGCGGCACCCAGCCGGCAGCGTTGAGGGCGTACTCGACGTACAACGCCTTGAGTGTTCCGTTGCGTGCAGGATGCGGGTGATGCGTCGTTTCGGCGGCCGGCGCGGGTTCTTTCGGCCAGCCCCGCCAGGCAAGAGCTGTGAGCAGCAGGGATATCAGGCCAAGGCCGAGCCATGTTTCGCCCAAGCCCTGTTGAAGCAAGAGCGGCACCAGCGTTCCGGAAAGGGCAATGCCAACGCCCACGCCCACGCCCATGAATATGACCCCGGCGACCAATCCGCGTCTGGACGGTGGCACATGGGCCAGAACGGTCGGAGCGGCCAACACCATCAACGCGCCACCGGCGGTGCCGGACAGGAATCGCCACGCGAAGAACCACGCGAACGACACGGGATAGGCGCACGCGAAAAACGCCACACTGGCCAGCAGCATCATTGCTCTGAGCATGAACACCGTTGAGGTTTTCGCTGCCATGGAACGGCCGAAAATGGCGCCACCCAGATACCCGGCAAGGTTGGCGGCACCCAAGTAAGCGGCCTTGGACGGATCAAACCAGTGGGCGCCGATAATCGCTGGAAGCAACGGCGTATATGCAAACCGCGCAAGGCCGATGCCGACCAGGCTTGCAGCAAAGCCTGCCACCGTTGCCCAGCCTGCGCTGGCTGGCCGCAATGCGGGCTGCGCATTGGCGATCGTTGTGTTCAACCTGTTCATCATCCGCCCTTCTCTACTTCAGACAGGGCAGACACTACGCGCGCGGGATATATCTCAAGAAGCGAATTAATCTGATCGCGGTTATCTCGTATAGAGATACCCAGTGCTACGGCCAGTGGCGAAATTCAATCCTGCGCTTAATCCACAATGAACAATTTCGCGCCGCTGGTGGTAAACGACCGATGCCCTTCGGCATTGTTGCCCACCTGATAACTCATGCCGGCAGTCAGGGTGAATTGTCGACCGTCCTCCAGTTCCGTGTGCAACTCGCCTTCCAGGCACAACAGGATATGACCTCTCCAGCACCAATGATCGGCGAGGTATCCGGGGCTGTATTCAACCATTCGCACACGCGTCGAACCAAACTGACAGGTTCGCCAATAGGCGTTTCCGGTCTGGCCGGCATGGGTGACAGGTTCGATCGTCGACCAGTCGGTCGTCCCGAACGGAATGGCGGTGAGATCCATTTTTACCTCATCGAATACGGTAGAGGCGCAAACGTAACAACCTCGCGATGTGGCCGATAGACACAGATGGCCCGCATTTACGAGATACAGGGTTCAGTGAAGACTCCCATGCAGCCAGGTGATCTGCGAAACTGCCGAATGGCTGAACAGCCTTTGAATGGTTTAACCCTCCCGTAGAAGAGAGCGAAAACATGGTCACTTGTTACCTGAAGTACGTGCTGGATCCGTACCAGATCAGCGCATTCGAACACTACGCAAAGTTGTGGATTCCACTGGTGGAAAAATTCGGTGGCCAGCACCACGGCTATTTCCTGCCGTCCGAGGGCGCCAACAACATCGCGTTGGCGATGTTCACTTTTGCGAGCCTTGCCGAGTACGAGCGCTATCGGCAGGACTCCATGAACGACGCGGACTGCATCGCGGCGTTCAAGTATGCCGAGGATAAAAAATTCATCCTCAGCTATGAGCGGAGTTTTTTCCGGCCGGTGTTTGGGGATCAGGCCTAAAGCCGTTCGGAAAGTCTTTTGCCGGGCTTCCCTCAGGCCGTCATGACGGGAACAGGTCCAGTGTGCGCTCGACCTCTTGAATGTCGATTTTGAAGCCGTCGCCCTCTGGCGTTCCGACCACGAAGCCGAAATTCTGCCTGTCGCGATCCGTCAGGAACTTGTAGTAGCTGACGAAACGGTTCGGTGGCTGCAGTGCCAGCAACGAACCGCCCGGCTGGAGCACATTGACGCCGTGCACCAGCTGACTGCCTTCGACCCCCACCACCGTCCGCGCCCCGGCACAGGTCGCCACGATGGTCGGCACATCGGTTTTCAAAGGATCGAGAACGCGGAACCCCCTGCTCTTGCGCAGGTGTTCAGCGACCTCGAGCTCATTGCGCAAAAAGCGCAAGTCACCGTCGCCACCGCGCAGAATGAACACGCCGGGGTGAGCCTCATGCTTGACGTGCGACAGCAGTTTTTCCCCCATGGCCCGGTAACGCAGGTGTCTGTTTCGATTGTTGCTCAAGTCGTCGAACAGCACGAGTTCACGAAAAAACGCACTGTGCAGGCGCACCGGTTTCATGCCAAACCAGTCTTCGTAAGCGGGAGCCTGGGTAAACAACGGAAACCTGGCGGACGGCGCGGTGGTCACCGGCACACCTTCATCGCAGGCCAGGGAATAGGTCGGGCAGTCTTCCATCAACCAGGTTCCAAACCAGGTATTGCCGTTTTGCGTGCAGTAGACGGCGGCGCGATCGATCTCGGTGTCCACGGTAATGCGCGGGAACATACTTGGCTTGAGCGACAGCCACAGACTGGCGTTGTCCTTGTAGAGCGCGCCATCGATCATCCAGACGTCCTTGAGCAAGTAGCCTCGGGTCGGGCCTTGTTCTACGTCGCCCAGCCCTTGCATGGTGCGCGCTGGATGCTCGAAAGGATAAAAACGCTTTGCCTCCCACCCTGTCACGCGGTCCATTTGACCGGGCAGGAAGAACGCCGACGGAGAATGAGTCGTCTCGCCCGGCGCAATATCCCAACTTTTCAGCGCGATGCTTTTCAAGTTGATATCGGCTTTGCGTGCGAGTCTTTTTCTCGCCATGTTTTTGTAGGCGGCCAGGGTCCATTTTTTTTGATTGCCAGCAGTCGACGTGCTGATTGGCGAGAGATCGCTTTCCATGAAGAGTCCTCCCTGCGGGCAGGGTCAAAAGTCAGGTGCGAGCGCTGTCATTATTCAGTCCTGGAAATGGCTCAGCTGGATGGAATCCGTTCCATGACGGGTGGTGTCTGCAAACTGGCATAGCGACTGCGCAAGGTGTCGAGAAATTGTTCGCCCGAGCTCTTGGCGCAATACAGGTAAATTTTGTGCAGCCCGCCAAACACCATTTCGTGATAACGGCTGGCGACTTCTTCATCGCTTGGCCCGTCCGGCAAGCCAAGGTGCAAGGTTATTTCCTTGCCTTCGACAGCAAACAGCGGCGTGTCCCAGAGGAATCTGGCTCTCCCGGTCTTGGGCAGCCGGACGAACATGTACGCGTGGTTTCCCATGGAATCGATATCACCGCCGCGCCGTCTTTTCCATTTCAGCAGCCCGTCATCCGGGCGGGCCACGCAAAGACCGATGTCGTAATAATCGAAGCCATTGTCGATGGCCCATTCAAGTGCCATGAAGGTGGTAATCGAGTTGACCTCACGCAGTTTTTTCGCATCTGAAAAAATCGCCTCGACATACCCGAAACGCAGCGTGCTCCAGTAGCGCTTGCCGCCGCGAGTGACGACGCAACCCAGATGGCAGGCAACCACCTCGTCCTCCAGCATGATCAGGTCGAGCCGGCCGACGGTCTTGGCGATTCTCAAGACTTCCTGAGAGGGAAACTGCGCCGCGTGGATGCCTTGCCGTGCTTCGGCATAAGGTCGAAGCATTTCCCTGTCGGCCTTTTCGATTTCGTCATCCAGCAGCGTCTGGACCATCCGGTAGCGCGGTCGGTTCTTGCGGATGTTTCGACGCAACTCGCTATCGTATTTGGCGGTGATGTCTTCGATGGGGCGCCCCAGCGGTACGACGGCACTCAGGTAGAGGGGCACATTCAAGGCCCCCGGGGACGGCGCTTCACTGACTACCACCACATGATTCGACGCGGCAGGTGCCGATTCGTCGTCGACCGTTTCGGGCGGCCCCTGGGACTTCCCGCCGATGAGCAGCTTGGCCATTTCCCGCTGTTTTTTCCTGCCGATGTAGAGGAATTCGTAAGGACTGTCCTTCTGCAGCTTGAAGCGGGCAATCTCCCACTTCCAGAAGCATGCACGCCCCAGGATGTCCCGCAGCCAGGTTGCCGCGTTCCTGATTTCATAGCGTAATGAAGGAGAAATCAGTTTTCGGATAACGGCCGCCAGCTTCTCTTTCATTTCTTCGTCATCCTTTGAGCTATCGTCGTGAAATCAGAGAAAGATCCGGGCGGGACTTGATACTTTCGCTTAACCCTTGATATTTAAGACATATTTGATGGGATTACGCGTCCTCCATCAGTAACTATTAAAGATCAAGGCAGGGACTTTGCAAGCGGCGTATCGGCAGCGTAGCCGTATATTTCATGACGCCAGAATTTCTTCACTTCTGGACAGGCACGGGTTCAAAAGTGCCCTCCCCGCAACTGCACCCAAATGCGCCAAACCGGGCAAAGGGCAGGCGCAACAGCGTCTAGACTACAGGATACAGACACGCCTCCAGCCACTTGATACAGGGAAAGCGGGATGACCGGAAAAACCGCGCGCCCATGCGGGTCATGGGTCTTGCACGCCCTCCTCGCCATCAACCTGGCGCTGACAGCAGGCTGCGCACGCAACGCTGCCACGCCTCGCACTTGGGCCTCAAACGAAGGCTCACCTTGCTACGCCAAAGCGCTGCCCACTGTCGGCGAGGGTGGCCTGGCCTGGGGTTCCACCCTAGGCATGGCCCGCCAAAAATCCATGGACAATTGCATTCGCTACGCCGGACGCTCCGGTGGCGCGCCGGACACCTGCCAGGTGGTGTTGGCAGAGTGCAGAAAATAATGCAGCGTCACTGACAGCGTCCGCACCACGCGCACTTGCCCTATCCTTCTCTCCAACCCACAACTCCGGACATCGACATGCCCGCCCCCGAATCGACCCTTCTCGATAGCTGGCACCACAACGCCCAATCCTGGATCGACGCGATCCGTACCGGCGCCATCGAAAGCCGCCTCAAGGTCACCGACCAGGCGATCCTGCTGGCAGTGGCAAGCCGTCAGCCCGAACGTGTGCTCGACCTGGGCTGCGGCGAAGGCTGGCTGTTACGGGCGCTGGCTGAACGGGCGATCAATGGGGTCGGTGTCGATGGCGATGCGACGCTGGTCGAGGCGGCGCGGGCGGCAGGTTCTTCGCCGGTGCATCTGGCGAACTATGAACAGTTGGCGCAAGCCAAAGTGGACATCGGCAGCGACTACGACCTGATCTGCGCCAACTTCGCCCTGCTGCACCAGGACATCATCCCCCTGCTCACCGCCATGAACGCCCTGCTCGCCCCCGGCGGCGCGCTGGTGATCCAGACGCTGCATCCGTGGAGCGCAGCGGCCGGCGACTATCAGGATGGCTGGCGGCAAGAGACTTTCACCGGGTTCAAGGGACAGTGGCAACCCATGCCGTGGTACTTCCGCACCTTGTCCAGCTGGCTCAATGCGCTGGACATGGCCGGCTTTCAACTGACCGGCCTGCAGGAGCCGCAGCACCCGCAGAGTCCTGTACCGCAGTCGTTGTTGTTGGTGGCTGAGGTGCGGCGGTGAGTTTGTTTGATGGATGTCGGCGGGGGGGGGTGTTTGGTTGAAGACTCAGTAGCGGATCTCAGGCGATTGCGGCCCTTCACGGAAGGCGGCAATCGGCCAGAAGCGGGCGCTGGCTACCAACACTGGCAATGACCCAGCAGCGTTTCGACGGCTCACTCAGCGCAGAGGGGATCTGCTTAAAGTTTTCCGCAGGTAGCTTGCTGAGGAAGGGCACAAATGCTTGAACTGAGCTGTCTGGGTAATTGCGACAGGCGCCTTACCCCTATCAAGCAGTTCGTACCCATTTGCCGTGAAAAAATTAACAGCGCTTTGGGTCAGCAAATGCAGTCGAGCTGCGCCTCGGGAGACCACGTATTGTTCCAGTTCCGACAACACCGCCGCACCCAGTCCCGCACCGCGATGCTTCTCGCAAACGACCATAGAGCGCAGTAGGAGATCGGGGCCCGAGCCCTCCAACCCACCATAAGCAACCAATTCCCCGTCCACGTCGAATCGGTAGAACTGCCGCCCGGGATCGCTCACATCATCGTAGGGTAATCCAGCTTGACTCAAAGCCGCACGGAGCTGATTCAAACCGCTCGCTCCTACTTTAATCATCTGCATCGTCAGTGCTCTTACTAGGCTCTCTGACCTCAATGCTAGCACGCTCAATCCTTATCCCCCGATCAATCGAGAACGGCACTGGAATTCGTCTGCTTCGGGTCGTTTTCTGCCTTTCGCCACCGGCAGCTATGGGTCGGCCGCTACCCTTCGTAACTGGTCGTTATCAACCGAACATAAGGAAGTAGGAACCTTTAACGCCCACCCTCCCACAACTCAGCAGCCACCCGCGAGCATTGCTACGTCCAGTTATCGACCTGATGAGGCCAACCGCTCAACAGAAGTCGCCATTCAATCCCGAGCAATCTTGTCATTTGCCAAGGCTTAAGGCAGGGTCGATACCACTGACATCTCTGCCAAAGGAGTCACTCCATGTCAAAGCTATATCCCAGTATCGATCCTGAGGGGCTGGTCGAGTACTCAGTGGTCTACACCGACCGCTCGCTCAACCACATGTCGCAGTCATTTCAAGGCGTGATGAAGAACATTTCCAAGACCCTGAAACAGGTCTACAACGCCCAGGCGGTTGCGGTGGTCCCGGGCAGCGGCACATTCGGCATGGAAGCGGTGGCGCGACAGTTTGCCACCGGCCAGCAATGCCTGGTGATACGCAACGGCTGGTTCAGTTATCGCTGGAGCCAGATCCTTGAGATGGGCAACATACCGGCTGCCACCACGGTGCTGAAAGCCCGACCGGTCGACACGGGTCGCCAGGCTGCCTACGCCCCACCCCCTCTGGACGAAGTGCTGGCAGCCATTGCGGCGCAGAAGCCGCAGATTGTCTTCGCCCCCCACGTTGAAACCTCATCAGGGATTATCCTGCCCGACGAGTACCTGCGGGCCGTCGGCGATGCCGTGCATGCGGTGGGTGGCCTGTTCGTGCTGGACTGCATCGCCTCAGGCACGATTTGGGTTGATATGCACAAATGCGCCGTCGACCTGCTGATCAGCGCACCGCAGAAAGGCTGGAGCGCCTCCCCTTGCTGCGCTCTGGTGATGCTCAGTTCCCTGGCCCTCGAACGCATCGAGCAGACGCAGAGCAGCAGCTTCGCCTGCGACCTGAAAAAGTGGCTTCAGATCATGCAGGCCTACGAACAGGGCGGACATGCCTACCATGCGACCATGCCCAGCGATTCCCTCGCGCGATTCAACGAAGTGATGAAAGAGACGCAAGCCTACGGTTTCGACAAGGTCCGCGACGCACAACAGGCGCTGGGCGATCGGGTGCGCGCCATGTTGACCGGCAAAGGCATCAAAAGCGTGGCCGCACCCGGCTTTCAGGCCCCTGGCGTCGTGGTGAGCTACACCGATGATGCCGACATCAAGAACGGCAAGAAATTTGCCAACCATGGCCTCCAGATCGCCGCCGGAGTGCCGTTGCAATGCGACGAACCGGCCGACTTCCAGACTTTCCGCATCGGCCTGTTCGGACTCGAAAAGCTGCAAAATATCGAGCGCACGGTCAGCACCCTTGAGCAGGCACTGGACGAGGTGATGGTGAACTAAGCCTGCATCTTGCCTGGGCACTGCCGGCCCACGGCGCTGATCTAAGAATATGACGCTGGTCGTCCGGACGTCATGTTGGGACCACAAGGGAAAGCCCGTGCACGCGTCTTACTGACGCGTGTGCCACGGTGGAAGAGCCCCTTCGAAAAGTGAAAAGGCTCGACTCAGAAAACTGTTGAAGCGAGCGGCATCACGTCGCAGCCCTGCCTGTTGACCACCAATCAGGCACAGATGGGCCACCCGACCAATAACTTCTGCTTCGCCTGGCAAAGGGACCAAGCGCCGGCACGTGCGTATCGCGAAGTCCAGTCGTCTTGTGTCAACACGCTGCTGAAACTCGCCTACCAACGGATCGTGCAGCGACCAGGCGCGGATGGAAACTTCCCGCCCAGGTTGTTTCTCAGCGGCAATACTCAAGTAGCGTTTCAAGATTTCGCCCGCGCTACGACCCTGCGCCGCATAAGCGAGCATGCGCTCCGTGTAGTCTTCTTCCCAAGCGGCCAGCAAAGTGCGGACAAAGTCTTCACGATTGCGGAAATGGTGATAGAACGATCCGCGGGTCACATTCAATCGGCGCGATAGACTCTCGGCCGAAACACCACTATGTCCTATTTGGTCGAGGGCCTCAAAACCAGCCGCGATCCAATGGTTGCGAGTTAGTTTTCCCACCCGTTATTTCGCTCCATGTTTAGCGCCATACAGACTGTGTATGGCGCGCAACCGATTGATACGCTGCGAACACCAGCAAAGATAGCCGTTGCGTTTTGCACGCTAGCACTTTTCATGGAGCTCGCCTTGAAGAAAATCGTTCTGGTTGCTTTCGACCAATTCACTGATATCGACCTATTCCTGATGTGGGACATTTTGGGTCGCAACACTGAGGACTGGCACGTCCGGATATTGGGTTCCAGCGCTATCGTGCGATCGGCGCATGGCCTGCCTGTTTCGGTGCACGGTCCGCTTTCCGAGGCCAATAGTGCCGACGCGGTATTGTTCGTCAGCGGCAAGGAAGGGATACCCGCTGCACTTGCCGCCCCGGATTTCCTGCCGTCGTTTGAACTTGACTCCAGACGCCAGCGAATCGGTTCGATATGCGCCGGAGCGTTCATTCTCGAACGGCTTGGGCTGCTCAGCGGCCAAGCAACTACACATCCGGATGCACGATCGAGCTTGCAAGCTCTGGGACTTGAACCCGTGGACCAGCCACTTGTTTGCCAGGGGAACGTTGCAACTGCTGGCGGATGCCTTTCGGCGCTCTATCTGGTGGGATGGCTGGTTGAATCCTGGTTCGATGTCGGCAAGCGCCGTGCAACGTTGCTCCCTGTTTTGCCAGCTGGGCAGCAAGAGCTCTATGATGCCTTGATCGGGCTCAGCATCCGACAAGGAGCGTTATACGACAGACCATCGCAACAAGAAACGCGACATGGCATGTCATCTAATTGGTAGTTGGAACTCAGGAGAGATCCCCGATGCCCCGAGAATTTGAGCTCATTATGTCCGTGCCAGTGCCTTCGAGGTCCGGCATCACCCACCTTTACAAGTCGATGAACCTGGCGGACGCTTTTGCGATTCAGCTCCCGGCGGGCACCTCCAGCAATCCGGATGTGCTGGCTCGATTCATCCTTTCCCACCAGCCATCCTGGATCGGATGGCTCATGAAAGTCCGAGACACTATCGTTGCCTGTTTTGGTATCAAGACAGCCAGACATTTGGCAACGCTTGCTGATCGGATTCAAATCTTCAAGGTCTACAGCTCGAACCAGACTGAAATCGTGTTGGGAGAGGACGACAAGCATCTCGACTTCCGGATATCGATCCTGTGTTCTGGAGAGGCAGAGCCAGAAGGCAGTCGCCAACTCGTTTTTTCAACCGTGGTCCAGTGCCACAACCGCCTAGGCCGGGCCTACATATTCGTTATTGCCCCATTTCACCGCTTGGTTGTTAAGGCCAGCCTCCTCCGTGCAGCGCGCATCGGTTGGCCTGTGGCTACCGGCTCCGAAGGCTGAGAGCCGTTGCTGATCCATTGGGCACGAGATTGCGTCACTTTGTCGGTGCCACGCGGGTGCTGGATTTCAACGCAGATGCTCGATGAAGGGTGGAACACTAAGTGTGTTGAGATCATTGGAGCTGTCGGCAACTTGCAACGGTTCGCCCGCATATAACGTTGTGCTACCCAACGCCTGTGATAAGGCTCATTTCATAACTCTTAAGGTTTGCTTAAGGACTTTAAATGTCGCCGGCGGACAGACTTTCCTGAACGATCAGGAGAGCCACCATGAACCCGCAATCGGTGAATTCAAACCATCCAAGCACCCTTGTACGGCCGTTGGGCGCCCTGTCGGGCTGGCAGGAGCGCCGTGCCAAGGAGCTGATGCTGCGTGACATGGGCAGCTGCGTTCGCATCAGCGAGATTGCCGAACACTGCAACCTGTCCCGTAGCCATTTTTCCCGAGCGTTCAAGAAGGTTACAGGCCACTCGCCTCAAGGCTGGCTAGTGATGATGAAAATCGAAAAAGCCAAAAGCCTGCTAATCACCTCGATGCCGATCACCGATGTCGTCTATGAATGCGGTTTCGCGGACCACTCGCATTTCACCCGCACCTTCAGCCGCCTGGAAGGGATAACACCCAAGGCATGGCGCCGGGCCTTTGATCATGCAACGAACCACCCTCCCCAGACGCCAGTGATTGATCGGGACATACCCAGCTGGAGAATTCACGATAGCCTGGTCGATGGCATGGGACAGTCGCGCGCGCAAGAGCTGCATGCGTGAACTGATCTGGATCGACAAAACGAACTCCTCCCCTTTGGCCGCTCATGCGGCCTTTTTTTATCCGGAGTTGGCCGGTGCCAGTGGCAGGTTGAAGCAAATCCGGGCGCCCTGCTCGCTGTCCTGGACTACCAGCGTCCCGCCGTGCGCACCGATCACCGACCTGCAGATGGCCAGGCCCATTCCCATGCCGCTGCCTTTGGTGGTGTAGAACGCATCAAAGATTTGCTCGCGCTGGTGCACGTCAATTCCGGGGCCGTTGTCCTGGAAGCAGACCTGGACCTGAGCGTCCTTCACCGCTGAGCCTATGATGATGCGTCCATTGGGCAACCCTGCTCCGGAGATGGCCTCCAGCGCATTAGTGATCAGGTTGAACACCACCTGCTGGATCTGCACCGCGTCGACCACCACCGGGCATTGCGCTTCGAGCCGGGTCTCCAGGCGCACATTGCGGTTCGCCAGGTCGGTGGCGGTCAGGCGCACGACCTCTGCGATCAAGTGATCGATTTGCACCGGCAACCGTTGCAACGGCGCCTGTTTGGCGAGTGCGCGAAGCGCCTGGACTATGTTTGCGGCGCGGGCGCTGTCCGAGCGAATGTCTTCCAGCCCCTGAATCGCCTCCTCCAGATCGGGCTGATCACGCTTTAGCCAGCGCAGGCTGGCCGAGGCATTGGACACGATGCCCAGCAACGGCTGACTGATTTCATGGGCAATCGAAGCAGAAAGCTCGCCCATGACTTTGAGGTGCGAGCTACGTGCCAGTTCCGCGCGGGAACTGCGCAAGTCCGCTTCCATCTGCGCGCGTAACTGGTTGTCCTCGACCAGCTGTTCATACAGCTTGGCGGTTTGCAGTGACACCGCGGCCTGAGAGGCGAGAATTTCCAGCATGGTCAGGCGCTGGGCGCTGAACAGCTTGGGGACCAGACTATTTTCCAGATAGACCAGGCCGATCAACGTGCCTTGTTTGAGCAACGGCAGGCATAACACCGACCGCATCTGACGCTGTTGCAGATCAGCGCTGTAGGCTTCGGGACAATCGGCCCGGGCATCGTCGAGCACCAGGGTCGTGCGCGTGCGCATCGTGGCATTGAGCACCGAGGCCGGCGCCATCTGTTCGAGCGGTTGCCCGGCGTCCAGAGCGACCCGTACATTTCCGGCTTCGACCGAAGCAGTTGCCGCCAATTGCAGTTCGGCGCCGCTGACGATCATTAGCACGCCATTGTCGGCACCGGCCTGAATCATCAAGTGGTTCATCAGGGTTTCGACCAGTCGTTCGAGCAGAACCTCCTGCGACAGTGCACGCGCCGCTTCGATTCCCACTTCAAGGTCGAGACGGACCTGGGTCACAGGCCGGGCCGGCTCGAACGACGGCTCCGCACTCAGAAACGGGTGTAACGTTTCCAATTGACGTGCCTTGCTGTCGGCGCCCCACAGGTTGTAGCAATCGCGCGCGATACGCAGGTGGTGGCTGGCACCCGACACCAGCCCGTTGGGTAGGCAGATATCGGCCAGCTGTTCATGGGCCAGCGCCTGCTCATGGATGAAACCGGCCGCCGCCGCAGCGATCTGCGACTGATCGAAACAACGGATAGCTACCAGTTCCTGACCGCGCAAGCGGGCGATGACCCCCTCGATCAGCAGCAGTTTGTTGCGGAAGGTTGTCGGGTTGAGTTCGACCCACGGCAGAAACCGCAGGCGTTGCCGCTCGAGTTTTTCCAGTTTTTCCGCCAGCTCGCCCGGCGCTTGCGCACTGCCCAGCGCCAGGCAATAGAACAGGTAGTAATCTGCGAGATTGATATGCGCCGGAATGGACCAGGCCAGCGCGGCGGCTTCTTCGAAACGTCGCAATGCGTAAGGGATATCACCGAAATAAAACGCCGACATACCTGAATACAGCCACGACCAGAACAGCGTCGGCTGCGACACACGGGTACGGTCGATGGGGCCGAAACGGTCATGTTCGATGCCATCCAGTTTGGCCAATGGCCGATGCAGGCGCCCGTCGCGCAGATCGGTGGCGAATGCCTGTTGCGCCAGCAGGATGCGCTCGATATCGATGTAATGAAATTGCCGCACCCACGCCAACCCATGCTCCAGTTCGTTCAACACCCCTTGCAAGGGTTCGCCCATGAACAGCAGGTCGGAACCGATGTGGTTGCAGGCGTAACAGGACATGCCCAGGTCGCCGCCGGCCTGGCCGCACTCGAATGCAGCGAAGGCCTTCTGTCGAGCGTACGCCATCGGTCGGGTCCAGGGGCTGACCTGATCGAGCGCCACCAGCGTGCCTGTGCGCCCTGCTTCATAGCCGTGCTTGTCGGTGAGTTCAAGAGCCACTTCGGCGAAGGCCTGCCCGTCCACATACTCGCCATAGCGTTCGGCAATCATCACGCCAAACCAGGCAAAACCGTAACCGCTGCTAGGCGTGGTGCCATGCAGCAGCGTGAGTTCGACCATTTTCGCCAAATGCAGAAAACGAATGTCGTCGTCGACGAAGAACGAAGAAATCAACGTACTGAGCAACTCCATGGCCGCTTCGACAGGCGGGTCATCGGCCTTGGGCAATTGCACCAGATCAGCGATGCGGCGTGCGCCGACAAGCTCACGCACCTGGGTAAATGCCAGGGTCAAGTCGTTCTGTGAGGGCCTGCGCTGAAGGGGAATATCCAACAGGGCCAGACCGTTCAACGCCTCGGTGATCGCCCCCTCGTAATCGGAGTGCAGCGTGCGCAAGGTGGCTAATAACCGAAAGGATTTCGCGCGGTCAAGCGCTGTGGTGGCGTGGGTCAGGCAATCGTCGAGGCGGCGTTGGGCACTGGTCAGATCGGCCAGGAGCATGTCGCACTCGGCCGCCAACCATTGGGTGGCGAACGCCTGGGTGTAGAGGTTCGACCAACCCGTCTGGCCGAGCAGACTTTCGGCCGTGCGAAGATAGCCCACGGCCTGCTCGACAGCGGCGGTGTCCCGGGCGCGTTCGGCGGCTTCGACCAACAGTTCGACGAACGTGGCGCGGCGATGCGCCTCCAGTTCATCGGCGTCAATGCGCTGGACCTGACTGGCGACTTCGAACACGCGCTCATGGATCTGCTCGCCCCAATGATCAAGCATGGCGCCGGCGATACGCGCATGCTCGGCGGCGCGTCCCGCTGGCGCCGCAAGCTGACAGGCCGCCTCAAGCACACGGTCATGGGGAAACACCAGTTGATCGCGCTCACGCAGCAAAAAACCTGCATCGACCAAGCTTTGCACATCATGGGTGATCTGCTGCTCACACGGCAATAACCGGTGCAGCAGTGACTCATCACAGCGCCCCCCGACATAGCCAGCCGTGCGCAGCACTTCGCGCGCCATCGATGACAGGCGCTCGAGTCGCAGCACCATCAAGTCCGCGACGTTGTCGGCGTAGCGATATCCGTCCACCTCCTGTTGATTCCAGACCCAGCGGCGACCCTGCACGTCGAAGCGCACCAGACGTTCATCGATCAATGCGCGCAACACTTGGCTGACGAACAGAGGGTTGCCGGCCGTCTTGTGATGCACGACTTGCGCGAGCGCCTCAATCTCCCTGGGGTCGGTGTCCAGCTCAGCGGCGATCAGCTGCGCGACCGCAGCCACCGACAATGGCCCCAGCATGACGCTTGCACAGGGCAACGATTGCTCGCGGCCCAGCACCGCCAACAATCCCCCCTCGCGCTCGAGGGCCTGCGACTCCGCCTCGCGATACGCCAGGATCAGCACCAGATGCCGAGGCCGCCGGGCGACGAAGGCCTGCAAAAACGACAGCGTCGAATCGTCCGCCCATTGCACGTCATCCACGAACAGCACCAGGGGGCGTCCCGGCTGAGCGAAGACCTCCAATACATCGAGCAGGGTCCGGTTGGCGCGATCGAGCGCATGTCGGGCCGGCATGTTCGGCAGCTCAGGGGTGACCCCGATGACCAGCTCGGCCTCGGGCGCCAGTTCCACCAGAAGCCTGCCCCGCCCCTTAAGCCTTTCGACCAGTTGCTCGCCCAGCGCCTGCAGTTCCGGAGCCGGCTTGCCCAGCAACTGGGTCATCAGCGACTTGAAGATTTCTGCCAAGGGTGCAAATGGAATTTCCTGCTGCAACAGATTGCTCTTGCCGCTGGCCCAGTAGCCGGGCGCCAGGGGGCGGACACCCTGATGGATCAGCGTCGACTTGCCTGCACCTGGCGCGCCACCGACCATCAGAACCCGGGCAATGCCATCGTTGCCCACCTGATGCATCAGCTCGACCAACTGCGTACGCTCGGCCTCTCGACCAAACAGCACATCGCTGCGGGTCAAGGAAGGCAATGCATCGAAAGCGCCCAGACGGAACACGTCGATACGCTCATGTTCCAGCCACTGTTGTTGGCACCAGGCCAGATCCGCGGCCATTGATTCGGCACTCTGGTAGCGGGCATCCGGTTCCTTCGCCAGGCCTTTGATCAGAACTCGGCAGATGCCTTCCGGTAGGTCGTTGACATGAATCGCCGGTGATTCCGGCTGGACAGCGGCGTGCACGTGCAGCCATTGGGACGGGTCGCGGGCGGTGAGCGGGAGTCGGCCGGTCAGCGCTTGATAAAGAATCGCGGTCAGCGCGTAGACATCGCTGCGCGCATCAAAATTGGCGGCATCGCGTCGCACCTGCTCGGGGGCCAAATAAGGCCATTGCTCCAGGCCGGGCAGTTCAACGGCAGGCGTCTCCCCGGCATGGCTGTGAAAACTCAGCAGTCTGACCGAGTCAGCGGCGTCCACAACCAAGTGGTGGGGTAGCAGACTGGCATGTCGCACGCCCATTTTCTGGGCGCTCGCGAGTGCGTTGGCCGCGGTTAGGGCGATGACCAGCACGCGCGCCAGTGGCATCCCTGTGTCACCCATCAAATCAGTCAGCGGCACCCCATGCTCGGGATAAATCAACAAAGGCCCTTCGGCCGAGCGGATGAACGCGACAGGGGCGATCGCCCAGGCCGGATCCAGGCGCAGGTGAAAATCGCGCTCCAGCCGCTGGCATACGGCAGGCCGCTGAATCGGCGCCCGCGCGGCGAGCCAGCGTGTGCCCGATTGCCGATCCTGGAGCGTGAACCAGGTCAGATCGTTTTCCCGGCGCAGTATTGCGAAGGTGCAACGCTCAAGCCAGGCTTCATCGTGTGAGACATCAAGACTGTGGGAACCGGATGCTGAGAGCGAGCTGCTGGGCATGAACAATCACCGTTGAAGATTCGATTCGGGCTGAGCCGGTGAGTATACGCAAGGCTCTGGCCCGATGGCTGCGCTCGAGCAATCCTGTCCGTTATCGGCACGTGGATGGCAGTTGAGGGCCCCCGCGGCCTGTTGTTTTTTAGTACTGATATCGCTACGTGTTATCCCTCGGGATAATTGCATTATGCGAGGCCGTCCCCTAGCGTGTAGCCCTGATGAAACGACGTTCCGGCGTCACGCCCCTTCAACGCAGTGCAGAGGAACGTATGATCCGACTCGGCCAAGCCACTATTTCCCTGGAACGGCGTGAAGCCTTTCTTGATGGGCGGCCGCTGCGTGTCGGGGGCCGGGCGTTTGAAATCCTCTCGGTGCTGATGCAGGCCGATGGCCGAATCGTCAGCAAAGATGAATTGATCACACAGGTCTGGCCTGACACCGTCGTCGAGGAAAACAATCTGCAGGTGCAGATTTCCTCGCTGCGCAAGTTGCTCGGAGAAAAAGAGCTCATCCAGACGGTCCCGCGCCGAGGTTACCGATTATTGAAAGAACGTGAACCGCCCCTGCCCCTGTTCCATCCGGTATCACCTGGCACCTTTGCATCCGAGGAGCAGGAGACGATCGATCCTGACAGCGTGCCGGTGTACATCGTGGATGATGAAGCGTCCGTACGCACAGCACTCAGTCGTTTGCTGCGGGCCGAAGGCATCGCGCACCGGATATTCAGCTCTGCCGAAGAATTGCTCAACGCTGACCTCGACATTGGCCCCGCTTGCCTGTTGCTGGACGTCAGCCTGCCCGAGACGACAGGCCTGGAACTGCAATCGGCACTCGGACAACGTGGATACCCGTGGCCGGTGATTTTCATGACAGGGTTCGGCACCATCCCGATGTCGGTGCAGGCCATGAAAGCGGGAGCGGTCGAGTTCATGACCAAGCCTTTCAACGACGAGCAGTTGCTCGGTACCCTGCGCACCACCCGTCAGCGTGCAGCGATGGCATTCGAGCAATGGCGGCGCATTCAGGGCGCCCTTAAAAAGGCCGCCCTGTTGACCCCCCGTGAGCGCGAAGTGCTGCCACTGATCGTGGAAGGTCTGTCCAACAAACACATTGCCAACCGGCTGGGTACCAGCGAAATCACCGCCAAGGTCCACCGCAAACACATCATGGAGAAGATGCAAACGCGCTCGCTAGTGAGTCTGGTCAACCTGTATGGCTTGATTAGCTCAGAGCCTACGTTTGGCGTACAGAGTCCTACATGACTACCAACAATGACTGCGCCGCACCCGGGCCATCCGTCAGCGCCATGATCATCGTCTGTATCGTGGACGACGATGCGTCCGTGCGCAAAAGCCTGGCCAATCTGCTCCGATCAGCGGGATACCGCTCTCGGGTATTCACCTCGGGAGAGGAGTTCCTGGCCCTCGAAAACTTCGATGACATCGCGTGTCTGCTGTTGGATTTGAAGATGAACGGACTGTCAGGGATAGAGGTCATGCACGCGCTGACGCTCAAAGACAGTAAATTTCCAGTGATTTGCATGTCGGCACACTGGGATGAAGCGACACTCGCCGAAACCAGCCGTTATGAGCCCATCGAATGTTTGCGTAAACCCTTCAGCGGCGAAGCTTTACTGAGCGCTGTCGAGTCTGCGCTTCAATGTGAGCGTTGAAAGTCTTCTGCTGTTACCGCAAGACAACCGACCAAGGCACACGTGGTCAGCATGCCCCAGGCCAATAAGTTTGGTGGTGGCAGTTTTTACGTAAACAAAGGCAAGCCCAAAGTTGGCCTAAAACAGGCTCGCACTGATAGCTGTCTGAATGAGTTTTCGCGACAGGCGGCATTCGGCCACAAGGAGTCATTCCCTTGGCTACGAATCCAATGGCTATTCACCTTTCAGTTTTAGGTTGGGATAAACACTTTCTTTCCAGCCTCAAATTACGGATATCACCTATTCAGTCGTTTTTGCTTGTGCCTTCAACCTCTGCCAATAGAATGTGGCAATTACTTCAGGCATGAGCTTCTATGCAGCAAGGGCCTCTGTAGGAAAATGCCACTTTAAACTTTAGAGAGTCGCCAGGGCGCAGATGAGACCAGTTAGCCCCCTTAAGTTCATTACGGCTCAAAAATATTGCGCTCCCAAGAGATGGGCACTCAACAAAACAAAAGTCTCCTTTTAGAGTCTTTATACTTCCCTCAAACTCGGTATATGCACCGCTCGAATCTCTTACCGTCCCTCGCTTTTCGTTCGCTCCCCCATACGGTACAGGGCCTGAATTTAGTTGAGAGTAGATCTGGTTTGCTCTCTCACGGCTACCGAATAGAAATTCATGACGAGCACTATAGAATTGAGCCTCAAAATGGGTATCACCATCAGTAAAACTTCTTCGAAGAAGCTTGGATATTTCTTGAGCGTTTGTTGACTCATCCTCTCTAATTAACAATCTTGCGAGCTGAAAGTTTAGAGCCTTTGAGCTTGCATTTTGAGATACCGCTCCGTGCAAGATCGTCTTGGCCTCTGCTATTTGAATAGGGTCGTCGCTATCCATAAGTTGTCTAGATAGTCGCAGCGCAACAAATTCATTAGCAGGTGTTTTGCTATATGCTTTGCGCAGCATCAGCAACGCTTGTGGGTGCTCATTCAATACAGTAAAAAGCTGATGCCTAAGACTTACCAGATACGTGTCATCTGGCCATCGCTGAAGCCCCTCCGTAATATTTCTCTCAAGCTCGCTCATTTTGCGAACAGCAACTTCATCTGAAAGTTTTTGTGAAAGATCAGGGGCGCTCTCAATCCTTGTTTTCACCTGATCCATCAATATTTCACAATATGTAACTACACCGTAAGAGGTCTTGAGCAGACTATGATCTTTCACTTCGGCGAGAGCATTCTCTTGGTATCTAACTGCTAATGATGGTTCTATGTCCTTGGCTCGCGCTAGATCTCTGAGAACTACCGCCTTTGTATGATGAATGGAACTCGCTTGTCCGCGTGGCGAGTCTAATGAACTTCAAGGCCCGAATGGCACTTCCACCTGGGTGTTTCAATTCAAACAGTGCTCGTTGCTGAAATACAAATCCTTGGTCGATGCCGGCTTGCTCGGCAGATTCAAAAATTCTTTCAGCAAGAGATCTATCCGCAAAGTCATCCGCAATGACCCGGCCTTTTAAAATCTTGGAAGCAGCTTCGGAATCGCTTGAGTAATCGGAATTCAACACTGACAATATTCTTACTAATTGATTTGCTTTATCGGCAGGACTCGGAAAAGCCTCATCAAAAACAATTTGTGCGATTTCTGTATGCCTAGTTTTATACGCAAAATCTTTAGACCTCCAATCTGAATAAGCGCTCACTACTTTTTCCAAGGGTGAAAAAAATCGCTCTTCAAATTGTATAAAATTTGTACCACTCATTCTTGAAACTAAACCTGCTCTAACTGGAACATTGAGACGATGTAGGGAACAAATGTCCAGATAGAGAATTTGGGCTTCGAGCGGAGAGATATTTCTGTATTCATCCCGTAATATTTTACGAAGATCAGCTCCAAGCGTGGCTTCGTGTAAAGTAACCAGCAACTGGCGCTCATGATTACTCATAAGAGTATCAACGCGATCTTTATGAGCTAAATGCTTGAGTTCGCCGAGACACCCATGCTCCTCAAGTAAAGTGCAGAGCATGTCTGCTTCGTCATGAGATAAATCACCTAACGAATACTCTTCAGCAGCAATTAACTTCATCATGCCATTTGTAGAGTTCCACTCATTAGAGCGCACTGCCACAATAAACGTAACAGGTATCTGCTTTTTTTTAGCCGCCACATAGCATTCATTCAATGCTACAGCATCAAATAATCCGTTATCTACAACTATGAATATTCGTTCCCCGGAAAGCTCGTAAAGCTCGTCCAGGATGTCACGCACACCTTTTAGCGAGGTATCACAGAAAAAACAGAAACAATTTATACTCGACCCGCTAAGCTCCCACGCCACTCTTCTCAAAGTAACGCTCTTCCCAGCCCCCGCATGGCCTTTGATTAATACCAATTTTGGGTCAGTGTTGGGCGATCGTATATTTGCTAAAATCTGAGATGTGATATTTCGATCAAAATCATATCCACTTTTTATAGGGGCCCACGTTGCAGAATCACCACGATAAAAATTCATAGGATTAGGATTTTCTATGAGCATTTCATGATGCACGTGAATTAGCCTGCCGCTTATAACAGCCTGTAAATTATGACTCGGCATGGCATTTGTTTTTAACCAGCGGGACATGGCGCCAGCGGGTCGACTTAAAATAGATCCAAGAAGTCTACTTTTAGAATCAATTTGCTGGTCGATATGAATTAAAAACTCTTCAAAAGTTGCAGGCACAGTCTCCATTTTAAACTTACCCCAATATCTTCTATCTAGATCGTCAAATCTGGGGTTGATCGCGGCATAAGAAGGCCTGTCCTGAAAGCCATTCTCAAGGGAAAACAGAATTTGTGCTATATGCGGATCTGCAATCTCATACCCGCAAAAAATTACGGGGTGATCTTTCGCCATTTCTTTGAAGGCAGTGATCAACCTGCTTCTTCCATTCTGATATTTTGCATACTGCTCGTTGGCTATAATCAGTGGGATGTTTGTATCGGCCACCCGACTAATACATCCATGAATCTTAAAAATTGGAACCGCATTTACAGTATCTTCAATTGCCCTTAAATCACCATCTTGAATAATCACCAACGGGTTTTGAATTCTAGCCGGCGTTTGCTCACAAGCCTTTTCTACAACTCGATCATAATTAGTTGTAACAATCGCCTTCCATTTGAACAAAGGTATAAGCTTGTGAAACTCCTGAGGTTCTATTGACTCAAAAATCTGCTTTATAAAACCCTGAACATCTAGTACCGAACTATCCGACGTGGCGTAATCAGCAATTTTAGCAAGAGCCTCTAAATTTCGCTTACCACCTAAAAACTTATCAGAAATCGCGACACCTAACTGAGCTCCCGTTAACGCTTTCCGCTCTCCGTTGAGAGAAGTACATCCGTAAGAAGCTCCAGCGCCAAGAAAAAGTATCGCCTTACCTTCCTTGATTTGGTCAATGATCCTTGGCGACAAACTGATGCTTTCGGCCATATGGCCTCCCTGGCGACTGCAATTGATCAATGTGTATTTTTCCAACAATACACACCATGCACGAAAATCGAAATGCCACCATGCCGTCCCTCATGGCAATGCGGCTCGGATCAGAGGGCGCGATCAGGCCTGACACGAACTAAGATCCTGATTAACATCGAAATATTCAAAAATATTCTTAACTGTTGAGAATCTCTAGCATTGAAAGTCTTTCGATCAGAATATCGCGTGCGATACCGACGTTATTTGACTCAGGAGCGCATTCGAACAAATCTTGCGCCTGTTCGCAGGGACGGCATTCCCAGAGTGCCGCAGGACGTCGCACTAGGGGCCGCATATGAATCACTCTTAACATCAAAATACTTGAGTTGCTGCTATTGGCCGGCTCCTGCCAGTGCTGACGGGCAGCTCTGGGTCGATTGCAGTCCTTGGTGGCTATCAGCAATCGGCCAAAAATGGACTCTTGGTTAGCACAACTTTCGCGCATTCAACCGGATCCGAAACACGTCGATTCAGTGACTTCGGAGAAGGTAAGGGCAGGATTTAACCCGCCCTCCCCCGGTTACCTAACCTCGCAGGAAAGCGAGCAAATCGGCGTTGATCGTATCGGCGTTCGTTGTAGGCATTCCGTGTGGGTAGCCCGAGTAGGTTTTCAGCGTGCTGTTCTGCAAGAGTCGGGCTGACAAGGGCCCGGAGTTTTCATAAGGCACGATCTGATCATCATCACCATGCATCACCAGCACAGGGATCTTGATGCTCTTCAGATCGTCGGTAAAGTCGGTCTGGGAAAAGGCTACGATCCCGTCGTAATGTGCCTTTGCACAGCCCATCATGCCTTGGCGCCACCAGTTCAGGATGATGCCCTCGGACGGTTTGGCGCCCGGGCGGTTGTAACCGTAGAAAGGTCCCGCTGGAACGTCGTGGTAGAACTGTGCACGGTTGGCTTTGAGCTGTGCCTGCAAGTCATCGAAAACCGACTTCGGCAAGCCACCTGGATTAGCCGGGGTCTGCACCATCAGCGGAGGCACGGCGCTGATGATGGCGGCCTTGGACACTCGGTCTTCGCCGTGGCGAGCAATGTAATGAATGACTTCACCACCGCCGGTGGAGTGCCCCACATGGGCTGCGCCCTGCACGCCAAGATGGTCGACTACGGCCGCGACGTCATCGGCATAGTGATCCATGTCGTGCCCGTCCCAGACCTGGCTGGATCGCCCATGACCGCGTCGGTCGTGTGCAACCACCCGGTAGCCGTTCGCCAGGAAAAAAAGCATTTGCGCATCCCAGTCGTCCGCGCTGAGCGGCCATCCGTGATGGAAAAAGACCACTGGGGAATCGCGTGGTCCCCAGTCTTTATAAAAGATCTCAACACCGTCCTGCGTAGTGACATAACCCATGTTCGCATCTCCCGAATGAAATGGAGGCCATGACCAGAATCGTGTACTGATCGTGCCCCTTGTTGAACAAGTGCAGCCCACCCCATAGGCGGTTCTGAGACGGGTCCTGGTCCGGCTTTCGCCTATCCCTGCATTCCATGGCGTTTGAGCAACGCATGACATCCGCGCCGCTTGGCCACCAAATCACTTTAGGTTTAAAGTCAACTTTAAGGTCAATGGTTTTCTGGGGGGAATATGAGAATAGGCGAACTGGCGAAAATCAGCGGATTGGCGCCTTCACGTATCCGTTTCTACGAAGCAAGCGGCCTGATTAAATCTGTCGTGCGCAAAGCCAATGGGTATCGGGACTACGCCCCTGACACGGAGTGGGTTCTGGAGATCATCACGGGCGCTCAGGCGGCGGGTTTTTCATTGGAAGAAATCCGACAATTGCTGCCGATGAATGCGAACGGTTGGCAGCATGAAGAGTTACTCAGCGGGCTCAAACGCAAGGTTGAGGAAATCGAAGTCCTGCAGCAACGGCTGGCCCAGAATAAAGCGCAACTTCTTCTGGTTATCGAGGGCATTGAAAGCAAGCCGGAAGGCATGGGTTGCGTGGACAACACGCAGTTGTTATTGCATCGCCTGCGCGAGGAAGGTGTGGCGGCAGCACCACGCGGCCGTGATACCGCATCGTCCAAGTAAGGCGTCACCTGTCAGGCTTTTGAGGCCTGACAGATTTTTGCCGGCGGGTTAAATCAGTGCGTGTCAGCCAGTGCCGCTAATGGCTTCGGCGCGTAGAGCGCACTTTGGAACGCTGGCACGTATTCGTACTTCATCATTTTCCCCAGCTTCAAGGAGCGGATGTAGTTCGACAGGCTGCCGTCGCCCAGCGTGAGGGTTGCCGAATCTTCGTTTCTGCTGGAGCCGTGGCTGAGCTGGCGGGAAACAGCATACCCATAGGCTAACCGGCCTTGGTGATCGAGATTGGTGAAACTGCTGGTGACGATATCAACGTCACTGGACAGGTCGTCGAGCTTCTGCGCTTTGAAGGACACGTCCACTTTGCCCGTCTCACTATCGGTAATGTCATAGACCACCGATTGGGCATCTTCTTTGCGGTCAATCCCCGTCAGCCATTTCGGCAGGTTGTAACCGACGACACCACGAACCCTCGCAAGCTCTGTATTGACCGGCAACTTGAGTACATAACCCCAGAAGTCTCCAGACATCGACTGACCAATCAGCGTGAACGGCCCCAGATTGGCTTTGCCCGGTTTGTTGGTGATGATCGACACCGCGACTTCGTTATAGGCGTCGTTATCGCAGTGTTCATAGGTGTACGCGGTAAACGCAATCAAACCTCGACCGGGCCAGATTTGCAGAGGCTGGGCGGTTGCCAGAACTTCGGGTGGCATCAGTGCCCGGAGCTTGTCCAGATCTGCCGTATAGACAGCCGTTACGCGACTGTTCTGGTAGTAAAAGTTTGGCGAGAACGATTCAAAGCCTATGTCGACCTTGTTCTTCTCCAACCCTTTGAACCAGCTCAAATCAACGCCCGGTACTTCTGCTGCAATCACCGACAAAGGAGGGTTGGAGCGAAAGCGATCGTACAAACCGCCCTTTACGACGGGCACCTGGTGACCGGCGATATCGATCATGGCTGTGTCGGTCGGGCTGGGCATTTCAGGCATTCCCGCCAACGCATGGTTGGCGAACGTGTTGAAAAGCAATCCTGTTAAAACGGCGCTTGCGAGTTTCAATCTGTCTCTCTCCAGGTGATTGCATCTGCTTGATGGCGTTGGCCAGGGCCGGCTTCTGAGGCCGGCTTGAAATCACCTTAACGTTAAACTGAACTTTAAGGTCAAGCGCTGGAAAGGCAGATTTTCAGTTTGTTCGTAGTAGCGTTTTCAACGTGCCATCGACCAGGATTCGGCGATTCGAGATTGAGGGTTTTGGCCCTTCATCGGTGATGGCAAAGCTCACCCTCCTGTCCTCGAGGAAGAAGGGAACCTGATGAGTCCATATACGGACGTCCAGAAGCTCAACCGCGGACCAAATAGGCTCCTGGCGGAACCCGGTGTCGCAGCTTCTTGCATTTGCCGGGTGCGGGCTGATGCCCCGGCGGGCGATCCGGGAACCAGATTCGGCATTTGCCCGGCGGCGGCCAATGGCCGCGGGGAATCTCGACCGCATCGTTTGTACCCGCAGGCTCGGTGGAAGCCATTTGCATGTTTCCTTCGGGCCCCGGCCTGCCAACCATAGACGAGTCCAATGCCGGCGCTGCCTCTGCGCGAGCGAAGTTGCCAGCGTCGCGCCCGGCATTCTGAGCGGGTTGTTCAGCAATGTTGATTTCTTCTTCGCTGCGCCTTTGGGTCTCCACTTCCGACTTGTTCAGTACGGCGACCCTGTCTGCGTTGGCACTGGGTGGGATACCGGTAGCCTGGGCCCGCTGCGCAGCCTGTATCAATTGCAAGTTGCGGTTACGTAGCTCGACGTTACGCCCTACCCGAATGTTCGAGCGCATCGCCAAGGTTTCAGCCTGCTGGTACTGCCCCTGCTGAAGACGCAACACACCAAGGTAATGCAGCGTCGCGGGATTGTTCGGCTGGATATGCAGGGCCCGCTCCAGCGTGGCAGCAGCCTGGTCCAACTGGCCATTTTCATACTGCCGCGAGGCCGTTTCGATCAAGGTGGTTGATGCGCTGTTGCTTTGCGCCGTCGCTCTTCGCTCAGCGGCCACCGAATAAAACGACGCGCTGGCGCATAACGCCAGAATGAAACCTGTCAGAAAACGTTTGGTTGGCATCAGTGGACGAACTCGATTGATCTCTCGTGGCACGATCGTACAACCGACCACAGCACTCGATACAGGGCTCCAACTGACCTGCCCGCCCCCCTGAAGTTCCCGCTGCAACGGCCACTGTAACCCGTGTTTTTTTGCCCCCCCATCACTAAGCGTGAAGGTTGATGCAACTTAAAAGCGCTGGTGATATCGACCTTGAGCTGCGCACCGATCCCGGGCCGGGGCGGTACCTAAAACGGACTGGCTACCTAGACATGACACCAATCCCTTGTAGGAGCTGGCTTGCCGGCGATAGCGGTGGGTCATTCAACACATTTATTGCCTGAACGGACGCCATCGCCGGCAAGCCAGCTCCTACAGGGATCGGCGTACGCTTTTGATTTTCACCACTCATCAGGCCGAGCGTTAGCTCGCCTTCCGCTTTTGATCTGAGCGCCCCCTCGAGAGGCCGAGCGCAGGTTCTGCGCAGTGGGCAACCCGGCATGGATGCCGGGTTAGCCGCCCCCGGCCATGGATGGCCGATGGCGGCGGGCCCACGGAGCAGGACCGGAGCGAGGGCATGGCGAGTCTTAGCGAGCCACCGAACGAAAGGGGCAAGAGCCCTTGGTTACTTGGGGCTCTTCCAAGTGACTCGCCGTAAGGGCGAAACCACTAACCGCCATCACCGCAGTAACGGATATATCCCCCACCAAAAGACAAAGCTCACCATCAAGCCACACGCTCAACCGTATCCGAACCGCTCTTCTTACCTACGCCACTCCAGCGCACCAAAACGATTCGAACAACTTTGTTCCACCCATACGCGACCCCGATACCACCTACGACGGCAAAGACCACCGCGAACACAGGCAGATCAACAATATGCCGAGCCAGGGACTGAAACTGAAAATGCGTCAGATAAATAAACAGCGTTGACGAAGCAACTAGCGCAAGCCCCCGCGCGATAAGACCTGGCACCGGAATTGACTTGACCCAAATCAGTGAGAGAACTGCAGGGATGGCGATATCAACATAGTCCTTCGCAATTTCCTGTGCCCCCGCCCCGAAGATTGCCAGAAGATCCTCCCCACCCATCACAACCACAGCAACCGCACTGACGATCCACTTCTGGGCACTTGAATGAGCGTAGTGAACGGCCATTCCAAGCACCATGACCGCAAGATAATGCTGTGGCACGCGGTTATAGAGCGGTGACGCGTCAAACAGAAACGCACTGATCACAATGTCGGCCACGGCCAATGCACATGCCGCCAGAACAAGGCACCGAAACGGGTTCGCAACAATGATGTTCCTGACGCGCTCAAACGACAGAACAAACCCGATGATGACGATCATCTGCAGGAGCACTTCAACATACCAGTAGGCAAAGCCGCCCATCAGCGTCGGTGGAAACCAGTTGGAGATCAGCAACATCGTTTGCCAATAAACCTGGTCGAACAGTATCTGATTCAAAAGTGTGTAAAGGATGGTCGGCACCGCAATAAAGACCACTGACCTGACCAGCGTACGCACATTGCCGCGTTCATTGATGGCTTGAAGCTGGAACCTCGCCAGACTGATGCCCGAGATCAGAAACAATACCGTCGTCTCGCCGACCACTGACCAGGTCGAGAACAGATGAAGATGCCCAATGACAATCAGGATTATCGAGATAACACGTAAAAGGACAGGGACTTCCATTGCCCTGATGGACAGCTTTGAACTGCTGGTTTTACCGGCCAACCCACACAGTTCATGTACCGGTGTCATTTCCCATTGATCGGGCAGTTGGCCGATCAGTTCTTCAAGCACCATTGAGGCCTGAACGAACGACAGCGAATCCCCACCCAGCTCGACAAACGTCAGGTTTGCGTCGATGCGCGGGACCTGGAGTATTTCGGCCCAAGCCTGCGACAGTTTTAACGCCAGCGGCGATAGATCCTGATCGCAATGGATGGACGCCGCCTCCGTGTTGGCGGCTATCCGCGGCAGCGCCCGCCTATCGATCTTTCCGTTCGGCGTCAGTGGAATCGCATCCAGAAAGACGAACAACGCCGGCACCATGTATTCCGGGAGCCGAGTGTTGAGGTGCTCACGCAGTTCCCCCGTTGAAACAGCGTTGATTGAAACGCAATAGGCCACCAACCTGACCAGCGCGTTGTCATTGACGGCGAGCACAACGCACTGCTTGATCAGCGGATGTTTCGAAAGTGCGCCTTCGATTTCAGCCAGCTCAATGCGATGTCCGCGAATCTTGACCTGACTATCGCCCCGCCCCAGAAAGCTGACTCTGCCATCTGAAAGATAAGTCCCAAGGTCGCCGGTTCTATAACAAATGTCGTTCTCGACATTCGTAAACGGATTCACCACAAACTTTTCCCGGGTTTGCGCGATGTCCTCCCAGTAACCCTGCGCCAAGTAAGGGCTGCGTATCAGGATTTCTCCGACCTCGCCTTCATGCACCAATTGACGAGTGTCATTCACGACCAGCAATTGCGCGTTTTTAATGCCTCTACCCAGTGGAATCCTGGAATTGTCGGCTTCAGGGTCGACGTGGTGGTACGCCATTGCCTGAGGCGTTTCCGTCGTACCGTAAAAATTGACACTGACGGCATTGGGGGCGATCACGCACATTTGCTCGAACAGCGAAATGCCTAATGCATCGCCGCCCCAGAACAAGTATCGAAGCGCGTTGAATCTTGCCCCCTGAAGTGTTGCGCCGGTTTCTATCAGCCTTCCCAACGGCGGCGTCAGATGAATAATCGAAATGGCATTTTTTTGTATCCACGCCGCCAATGCCACAGGGTCTATGACGGTCGACTGTGCGGGAACAATAACTTTTGCGCCAATCGACAGCGGGGTAAATACATCCCGGTACACAGGGTCATGCCCCAGCCCGGACAGCAGCGAAAAGCAATCGTCTTTTGACAAGGAATGGCGCTGGGTATGCCACTCAATGAAATGCACCAACGGCGCATGAGTGGCCACGATGCCCTTCGGTTCGCCGGTGCTGCCCGAGGTGAAGGTGATATAGGCCGGCTGCGCAGGGTCGACTTGCGGCAAGGCATGTTGATGAAAGGCGAACTCACGCAATGAGTCGGCGGGATTTTCCGCAATGCTGACGATCCGTGGAGCCGAACGCCCTGCCTCCAGGTGTTCGGAATCGAGATCGACGGTGGCCCCACCGCAAAGCAGGACAAAGGAAGGCTTTAGCATTCGGATGATTTGCCCGATGCGCGCAGGTGGATACGCAACGTCGGCAACGGTGAACGTCAACCCGGCACGCAAGGCGCCGAGCATTGCATAGACCAACCCCGCACAGCGATTGGAAACAATAACCACCCGGTCGGATTCGGTCGCGCCATTGACCTTCAGGAAGGACGCAATGCCATGGCTTATCTGTTCAAGCTGACGATAACTGCACGTCGCGTCGTGAGAGACGACAGCAATGGCGTCAGGCGAGCGCTGTGCCTGTTGCAAGAAGTCCATGAATATCGGGCGATCGGCACAATACTCCAGATTAAGCGTCGGATTTGGGCGATGATCCTGCATCTTGGATTTATGCTCCGCATGATCTGTACGAGGTTAACGTCGTGATCCGGAAATGCAGACTGAGGTTAGTCCCCCTCACCTCAGTCTGCTACCTTTCCCCCGTTTATTGCGTACCCGGCATCCTGGAGACATCGCATGCGCCCTCTTCGCACCATCGCCCGCCCCTGGCTGCAATCGCTGCTGTTGCTGGGCAGTGTCATAGCGGGCATGTCCAGTGCCGAGCCGCGGCCGGGGCACATGGTCTATCTGCGCACGATTGATCCGAGCATCGAGCAAGACATTCGCTACGCCAGCCCCCACAACTTCACCGGTCACCCACTCGACGGTTATGCCGCCGCGGAATGCCTGTTGACGCTGGACGCCGCCAGGGCGCTCGCCCGGGTGCAAGCGTCGTTGCGTGCGCAAGGCTACGGTTTGAAGGTGTTTGATTGTTATCGACCGAATCGGGCGGTGGCCGACATGGGCCGCTTTGCCACCGAACCGGGCGACCCACGCAAGGCCGAGTTCTACCCGCGTGTGGACAAGCAGGACTTCTGGCGCCTGGGGTATGTGGCGCGGGTGTCGAATCACTCCAGAGGCTCGACCGTGGACCTGACCCTCACCGGGCCCAAGGCGTTGCCCGCCAGCACATGGACGCCTTCGGCCACGCAGGTCGATTGCACCGCCCCCTACGATCAGCGCTGGCATGACGGCGCACTCGACATGGGCACCGGCTTCGATTGCTTCGATGAGCGGGCGCATACCGCCAACCCGACGATCAATGCGACCGCGCAAGACAATCGCCAGCGGCTTGGCAGCGCCATGGCAAAAGAAGGCTTCTCCGGGTACTCGAAAGAATGGTGGCACTTCACTTATGGCAGCGCACAGGCACCAAACAACGTCATGGATTTCCCCATTACGCCGCTCGACGCCAATGCAGCACTCGACGCCAGCCATCAGCTGATTGTGGTCACCACAAAAAACTGGGATGACCTGCAAGGCAGCGCCCAGCGCTATGAACGCGACGGGAACACCTTCCGCAAATATGGCGAGGCGTTTGCGGTGGTGGTCGGCAAAAACGGCATGGCCTGGGGCAAAGGGTTGGACAACGTTGAGCCAGGCACAGAACCCGTCAAACACGAAGGCGATGGAAAAGCGCCGGCCGGGATTTTCAAGCTGGGAACAGCGTTCGGTTACGAGACCAGCGCCGACACGAAACTGCCCTACCTCGCCCTGACAGCGACCACCGAATGCGTGGACGACAGCCATTCCGAACACTACAACACCCTGGTCGACGGTACGGCGATGCCCAAGGACTGGAACAGCTCCGAACGCATGTGCAGCGAAGAAGGCTATCGCAAAGGCATTGTCATCGAGCACAACACACCGGCGTCCCCCGCCTCGGGCTCGTGCATCTTTTTCCACATCTGGCGTAGCCCGACATCGCCGACGGCGGGTTGCACGGCCATGGATCAGGCGGACATCAGCCGATTGTTCGACTGGCTCGATCCGCAGCAGTCTCCCCTGCTGGTGCAAATGCCCGAGGCGCAATACGAGCACGTTCGCGAGCGCTGGAACCTGCCGGAACGGTGATCGGTCAGCCCTGCTTCAAATCCAGGCAATAGGTGTAGTAACCCGTATCGCGCACATAGCCCAAGGCTTCATACAACCGCTGCGCACCGTGATTGTCCGTGGCAGTTTCCAGCACCAGGCCTTTGGCGCCGCTCAACACCGCGAAGTCGCGCGCGGTGTTCATCAGCCGCGTTGCGACCCCGCGGCCTCGGGCGGCAGGCGCGGTGAACAGGTCGCCGAGCAGCCAGGTGCGATGCGCGTCGATAGACGAAAAAGTCGGGAACAACTGGACAAAACCCAGTGCTTCGCCGTCGGTGTCCCGGGCGAAGAAGATCACGGACTCATCCCGGGCAATGCGCTCGGCGATAAAGTGGCGGGACTGATTCAGGTTCGAGGGCTGGCCATAAAACCCCCGATAGGCGTCGAAGAGGCTGGCGACTTGATCGATGTGCGTTGCGTCGGCGCGATGTACCTGAACATCCATCTCAATGGTCTCCGTGCGGTTCACGTCTCATGGTAGTAGTACAGCTTGTTGATGATGACCCAGCGATCATCGATCTTCAGTAGCGACAGGTAATCGGTAAACCTCATCCCCGCATAATCATCGATGATTTTTACGGCGGCGGCGTCGCCTGTTATGTCCAGGTCAATCACTTCCCAAAAAGGCTTCACCTCTTTTGCCGCCGGGCCTTCGGTTTTGATCGCGTCGATAAACTCATCAAGGGACAGCCATTCAAGCGTTTTTTGGAAGTGACCGATGATGCGACACGACGGATGAAATGCCTTTCGCAACGAGGCTTCGTCAGCGAAGACCATACCCTCGACATAAAGTTTGACGGCTTCTTTGACAGACTCTTTTTCTGCGGAATCAGTTGTCATGTCTCACCTCCACTTCTGCTAACGCATTCTGGATTGTTCGCAAGGGCGCCCGCGAACGATCAGGTCGTTTGGTCGAACGGATCCTGCGAGCAATGTCCACAAACGGCGTGACGATCAGGCTGTAAACCGTCAGGTAACGCTCAGAATCCTGAGCACCGGTGCCGAACCGCAGGGCTTCGGGTTTCGACGTGGTGACGTAGAGCGTGCCGAACATCCAGTCCCACAGTGACAGGTTGATGCTGAAGTTCTTGTTGAAATGGTGCGGCGCGTCGCTGTGATGAATCTGGTGCTGGGCCGGGCTGTTCAGCACATGTTCGAACACCGGGCCGAACGACAGCCAGACATGACTGTGACGCAGGTTTCCCACCAGCCCGTTGAGGATGAACACCAGCCAGGTCACGCCGAACAAAGTATAGCGGCTGATCTCGCCGCCGCAGGCGTACCAGAAGACGCCGGCATAGGCACCGATGCCGATGATCGTCGAGAGCTTTTCGACAATCTTTTCCACGAAATGAACCCGGCTGGCGGTCGCTGGAACCAGCACCGGCGCCGAATGATGGACTTTGTGGAATGCCCACAACCATCGGGAATGGAAGGCGCGGTGCGCCCAGTAGGCCATGAAGTCTTTCACCAGGAAAACGCCCAGCCCGTAGAGCAAGGACAGTGAAAGATTCTGCTCCACTTGCACCCGTGCGCCCCACAGGTTGGTGAAAAAGGCGATGTAGTCTCCGGAGCGCAGGACGAGCGGGTCCACCAGACCGACAATCGGCAACACCAACGCCACTTTCAGAATCGCCCGCACGAAGTAGTAGCGGTAATCGAGCAACGCCGAACGATGGAAATACACCCGACGCCCGCCGATGAACTGCCCGAACGACTGCGCGTCGGTGAGACCTCGATGTTTCCTGAACCGGAACAGGGCGTAAGCGATGCTGTAAGACGAGAACAGAAACAGTACACCCATGCGCCCATTCAGATCGAAAAGGCCCAGGAACTGGCGAGTGACGGGCTCGATCACCCACTCGGTCAGGCCGTTAAAAAGCAGCACAAGGGCATCCACCAGGAGCTTGCCTCCCTCAAAGAAAAGGTATTGAAATTTAACCGCAACAGAGAACAGTTCTTAAGTGTAGATTGAGTTCAAGCCTCTGCACATCCCCCCACTCAGCGATTGGCTCTGCTTCCTCGCCACAGGGTTTGCGGCTGACGTAAAGTCGCGGGACTTTCCGGAGGCCAACATGAGCGAACCCATCCCCACGATCTACCTGTCCGATACATCCGACCGGGCGCTGTTCGACCGGATCGCCGATGAATTGAGGCAAGCTCTCGACGGGACGTGGGTCGTACAGGCCAGCGGGCTGGATCAGCGTTATTGGGACCTGGAGATCGAGGGGCAGCTCATTACGCTGCATCTGGAACATTACCTGGGGATCATGCTGCTGGTGGACGATGCGGATCCGGCCTGGGTGGCGTCGGAACGCTTTCAGGCGTTGGTGCAGCGGTTGCAGGTTTTCGATCAGGAACAATCGATGGGTTCGCACCCCAATCCGTAGGAGCCAGGCTTGCCGGCGAAGGCGCCCATGAAATCGCCATCGCCAGCAAGCCGGCTCCTACAGGTGTGGCGTGAACCTACAATCCCCAACACGCTCGAATCCGTAGGAGCCAGGCTTGCCGGCGATGGCGTCCGTGAAATCGCCATCGCCAGCAAGCCGGGCTCCTACAGGTTTTGCGTGAACCCGCCATCCCGGACATCCCGCGATCCGTAGGAGCCAGGCTTGCCGGCGAAGGCGTCCGGGAAATCGCCATCGCCAGCAAGCCGGGCTCCTACAGGTTTTGCGTGAACCCTCAATCTCCAACACCCTCGCGATTTGTAGGAGCCAGCTTGCTGGCGATGGCGTCCGGGAAATCGCCATCGCCGGCAAGCCGGCTCCTACAGGCTTTGGGTGAGCCCGCCATCCCGGACATCCCGCGATCCGTAGGAGCCCGGCTTGCCGGCGAAGGCGTCCGTGCAATCGCCATCGCCAGCAAGCCGGCTCCTACAGGGGTGGGCGGGGCCCGCCATCTTGGGTGCTAGAAGGTGATGTCGGCGGCGGGTTTCACGTCGATTCGCGCCACTGAACCGGTCAAATGCGCCAGGTCCTTGTTGTGCTCGGCGATGATGTCTTCGGCGGGGATGTTGCCGTTGTCGACCGTGGAGTGAGCGTCAGCCGCCAGCACCACGTCGTACCCCAGTTGCAGCGCCTGACGTACCGTGGCGTTGACGCAATAGTCGGTTTGCAAACCGCAGATGACCAGGCGTTCGAAATCCTGCACCGGCAGCAGCTTTTGCAGGTTGGTCTGGTAGAACGAATCCGGTGTGGTCTTGCGTACGTGCCAATCCTTGGGCGAGGTTTTCAGCCCTTCGGCCAGTTGCCAGCCGTCCGCGTTATACGCCAGCGGACTGCCTTCTTCCTCATGATGGATCAGCACCACCGGAATGCCGGCCTTTCGGGCACGGGTGCTGAGCCCGTTAATGGTGTCGATGACACGTGAGATTTCGAAGCACTCGTACTCGCCCGTGCAAAGTGCTCGCTGGACATCGATGATCAACATTGCGGTGGTCATGGTTCCATCCTTGATCTGTCGTTGGGTCAGGGGACAGAAACTAAATCCGTCCCCTTCCAAACACAACCCTCAATAACCGAGAGACAACCCGGTGTTACGACGCGGATCGTTCGCTCCGTAGAAACGGTTTTTGCCCACCGGTTTACCTTCCAGCGACGGCGCCCCGACCAGAATCGCGGCGATATGGTTGGGATCCTGCGGCCCGGCAAACTTGTGACCCCAGCTTTCAAGCAGCTTCACCGTATCCGGGCTGGTGGTGAACGCCTCCAGGTTGGTTTCTTCCGGCAACCACTGCTGGTGGAAACGCGGCGCATCCACCGCTTCCTGGATATTCATGCCGTAGTCGATCACGTTGAGGATGGTCAGCAAGGTCGCGGTGATGATGCGGCTGCCGCCGGGGGTGCCGACGACCATCACGACTTTGCCGTCCTTGGTGACGATGGTCGGGCTCATGGACGACAGCGGCGCCTTGCCCGGCGCGATGGCGTTGGCCTCCCCTTGCACCAGACCGTACATGTTCGGCACGCCGATTTTCGAGGTGAAGTCGTCCATCTCGTCGTTGAGGATGACCCCGGTTTTGCTGGCCATGACCCCGGCGCCGAACCAGTCGTTCAAGGTGTAGGTCACCGACACCGCGTTGCCCCATTTATCGACGATGGAGTAATGGGTGGTGTTGCTGCCTTCATGCGGCGCGACGCCGGGCTTGAGCTCGCGGGACACGCCGGCCTTTTGCGGATTGATGGCCGCGCGGATTTTGCTCGCGTAGTTTTTATCCAGCAAATGGGCGATCGGATTTTTCACGAAGTCCGGGTCGCCGAGGTAACTGTTGCGGTCGACATACGCGTGGCGCATGGCTTCGATCTGGTAATGCATACCCTGTGCCGAGCGGTAACCCAGGTCTTTCATCGGGTAGCCGTCGAGGATGTTCATGATCTCGCAGATCACTACGCCGCCGGAGCTTGGCGGTGGTGCCGAGACCACGTGGTAGCCACGGTAATCGCACTCGATGGGGGCCAGTTCGCGGGTCTTGTATTTGTCGAGATCGGCCTGGGTGATGATGCCTTTGTTGGCCTGACTGGAGGTGACGATCGCATCAGCGACCCAGCCCTTATAGAAACCGTCGGCGCCCTTCTCGGAGATTTCCCGCAGGGTTTTGCCCAGGTCTTTTTGCACCAGTTTCTGGCCGACCTGCATCGGCTCGCCGTTGCTCAGGAAGATCGAGCCGGAATCTTTCATGTCCTTTTTGAAGACGTCGGTGGCGTACTCCAGCAAATCGACATCGCCCTGCTCCAGCACAAAACCGTCTTCAGCGAGCTTGATCGCCGGGGCGATCACTTCCTTGCGCGGTTTGGTGCCGTAGGTTTTCAGCGCCAGTTCCATGCCGGACACGGTGCCCGGCACGCCGACAGCCAGATGCCCACGGGTGCTGAGGTCCGGGACAACGTTGCCCTCTTTGTCGAGGTACATGTCGGCAGTGGCAGCCAGCGGGGCTTTTTCGCGGAAGTCGAGGAAGGTCTTGCGCCCGTCCGCCAGTTGGATGGTCATGAAACCACCGCCGCCCAGATTACCTGCCGCGGGATACACCACCGCCAGCGCATACCCGACCGCGACGGCGGCATCGACGGCGTTACCACCGTTCTTGAGCACATCGACGCCCACATGACTGGCCAGATGCTGGGCCGTGACCACCATGCCGTTTTCGGCGGCGACGGGGGCGACGGAAGCGGCGTGAGCCGCCAGGCAACTGAGTGCCAATGAAGTCGCGATGAGCGATTTGGCTAAAGGTTCGAACTTCATGAGTCGGTCTCTTTTTGTTTTTAGGGTCGGTAAAAAACAGAGAAAACGTTTCAGGAGCAGTACGCAGTATGGTCGGGATTGCGTATTGCGCCTCCCCGTCGAGGCAGTATGCTTGCCGCCTGCTCACCTGTTTTCGGAGTCCGCCCGCATGAGTTACACCTTCACCACCATGGCGTCGCCGGTCGGCGAGTTGAAGCTGGTCGCGAACGGTTCGAGACTGGCAGCCATCCTCTGGGAAAACGACAAACCGAATCGCGTACGGCTCGGGCCGATGAGTGAGGCGGCGGACAACCCGGTCCTGGTGCGCGCGGTTCAGCAGTTGCAGGAATACTTCGCAGGCACACGAAACCGCTTCGACCTGGAACTGGATTTCGCCGGCACGGACTTTCAGAAAAAGGTGTGGCAGGCCCTGCTGACCATTCCATTCGGCGAAACGCGCAGCTATAGCCAGATTGCCGAGCAGATAGGCAACCCGAGCGCAGTGCGTGCAGTGGGCGCGGCGAATGGCAAGAACCCGATCTCGATTATTGCGCCGTGCCATCGGGTGATCGGCGCGTCGGGGAAATTGACCGGGTTTGCAGGTGGGCTTGAGGCGAAGGAATTGCTGCTGACGATGGAGGGCGGCCAATGGGGTGGGACCGGGCGACTGGAAGGCTTTTGATTTTTGTAGGAGCTGGCTTGCCAGCGATGGCGACCTCAACGGCAACGCAAGCCTCAAGGTCGCTATCGCCGGCAAGCCGGCTCCTACAGGGTTTGCGTTATTCCCGGATTGCGCGACTCACGCAACATTGTAGGAGCCGGCTTGCTGGCGATGATGGCCTCGACAGCACTGCAAGCCTTAAGGCCGAATCGCCAGCAAGCCGGCTCCTACAGGTTCAGGGGGTAGTGAAAAGGTTTTTCATGGCGGCGTACTGCAGCAGCATGATGGTCTTCGCGTCGCAGATCTCCCCGCGATAAAACGCTTCCAGCGCGGCCTCGAACGGCCACTCCAGCACTTCCAGTTCTTCGGTCTCTGCTTCGAGCCCGCCGCCCTCGCCGACTTTCGATGAAGCATCGTATTCGGCGATGAAGAAATGCAGTTTTTCAGTCACCGAACCGGGGCTCATATAGGCCTCGAAAACCTTCTGCACATGGTGCACGCGATAACCGGTTTCCTCTTCCGCTTCATCGCGAATGCGCTCTTCCGGCGCAGCACCTTCAAGTAAACCCGCCGCCACTTCGATCAGCAAACCGTCATGACCATTGACGAACACCGGCAAGCGGAATTGCCGGGTCAGTACGACGGTTTTCTTCTCGCGGTTGAACAGCAGAATCGCCGCACCATTGCCACGGTCGTAGACCTCGCGGGTCTGGCGTTGCCATTCGCCGTTGTTGCGCTGGTAATCGAAGGTGATTTTCTTCAGCAGATACCAGTCGTGGGACAACACCTGGGACTCGACGATGTTGACCCGCTCGGCTGTGTTCGGCATGACAACGCATCCTTATTTCGTCAGAAAACGCCCATCTTAGACGAAGGCCCTCACGAAAGTTGAGCCTTGTATTCCTTCTCGTATTGCCCGGCGAGCGTTTCTTTCTGCTTGTCGTCGAGCAGCTTGCCGGCCATCTGGAAGAACTTCTGCTCTTCCTCCTCCAGATGGTGATGGACCTTCTCGGAGAGCTTCTTCGCGGTCGCCAGCCAGGCCGGGCTGGACATCTCGGTCTCGTCGAGTTCTTCCATCATTTCGTCCATCTCGTGATGTTCCGAAATCGCGTGGCGACTGAGGTCGACACCGTTGTCGAACTCCATCAGCGGGATATAAAAATGCCGCTCTTCTGCGGTTTCGTGTGCCTGGAGTTCGGACTTGAGCTGCTTGTAGGCTTCAACGCGTTCCGGGGTATCGCCGCTGGTCTTGACCAATGCGACGGCGTAGGTGCGTTGGCGGTCGTGGCTTTCGCGCAAGGCTTCGAAAATGTTCATTGGCAATCCTCATCGGCCGCGTTCTGGAATGACGCTGTAAAGGCTAGACATCTGCGCGCTGGCGACGGTTCCTCTGTTCAACGAGGGATAGAACAATCGTCGCGACCCGGATACGCTCGTGCATCACTGCCATAAGGATGTAGCCGATGACACTCAGCATCGAACAGTCGCACAACCCGACACCGGAAGATCGCGAGGCGATCCTCGCACCGTTGCGGGCCTACAACGTCGCCCAAGCGGGGGACGGCAAAGCGCAACCGCTGGCCCTGCTGGTACGCGATGACCAGGGTGAGATTCTCGGCGGGCTGTACGGCCGGTTTTTCTATCAATGGTTGTTTATCGAATTGCTGTCGGTGCCGGAACTGGGCCGAGGGCAAGGCATTGGCTCGAGACTGATGCAGATGGCCGAGGACCTGGCGCGGGAGAAGGAATGCATCGGGATCTGGCTGGACACCTTCGACTTTCAGGCGCCGGAGTTCTACAAGAAGCTTGGGTTCAGCGAGTTGGGGCAGATCGTTGACTACCCGCCGGGGCACAAGCGCTTCTTTTTCCAGAAGCGCCTCTGACTGACAACACACAACCCTGTAGGAGCCGGCTTGCTGGCGATGGTGTGTCAGTCGACATCTCTGTAGCTGACACACCATCGCCAGCAAGCCGGCTCCTACAAAGGGGGATTGCGGTGTTCAAAAGATCAGAGGCAGGTAGCCAGCGCCGCCAAACGGCGCTTGGCGACAAAGTCGTCATGCTGCGCGTAGTAACTCAACGCCGTCCCTGACGCATCGGTGGTCACGTCCACAAAGGACTCCGCCGAACGCGTGTAAACGGTAGACCCGCCCTTCTTGCCCGGCTGCAAATACGCGCCCGCATCGACGCCGAATACCGCCTCGTCCTGCCAGGCGAACTGCACGCACTGGGCGACGACTTTTTCCGGTTTGTCCGAAGTCAGGGTTTTGTACGGGGTGCCGGTGCGGGCATCGTTCATCACCGAACCGGCGCATCCCGCCAGCAACGTTGCGGCCAGCGCCACCATCAGAATTCGCATTGCGTGTGCTCATCAAGAAAAAGCGGACTGTATCACCGTGGGCCGGCGTATCGTTCTGCTTTACTTCATTTATACCGCGACACCGCGCAACGATTCGCGCACCCTGTCGCGCCAAACGCTGCATCGCCCCTTTTTCCGGGCTCATTTTTTCTGGAACGTCCATGACACCCAACGCCGAATTCTACAAACCGACCGCTGAATATGCCGACAAGCTGATCAGCCAGATCGGCCAGACGCCTTCCTGGATCGCCAAGCGAATCGGCGTCACCGACAAGCGGATCCGTTACATCCTCGACGGTGAACGCACCGTCAAGGGCGAAACCACGCCGATCCAGATGACCTACTGCGAGCAGTTTGCCCTCGAATGCCTGGCCGCAGCGGCCAAGGCCAGCAAGAAGCAGTCCGTGTAACCCATTCTCAAGGAGCGACCATGGCGGCAAGCGAACAGCAACACGAGCAGGCGCTGCAGAAGTTTCTCGATGAGCGACCTGAACTGCGCCACGAACTCGACAACCTCAACCCGTTGCTGGCTCAGGCCAAAGGCGAAACCGCAGCGCAGTTTCGCGACGAGCGCTTGCATGAAGCGTTCGAAGCCGAGGCCGAACGCCTGGGGTTGTTTGCCTGGGAGCTGACCCTGCAAATGACCGCCGCGACACCGGAGGACTACGAAGCTCAACGCCTGAACGTACACCGGGAAGTGGCCGAAATGGCGGGTATGGACTGGCTGGAGTATTGCGAGTTATATGGTCTGACCCCGTAACCGTCGCCGCAAAAGGATCCCGCCACCGATGCTGCCTTCGTCCTCCACGACCCGCGCCAGTCCGGGGCATCTGCACACTCAGAAATGGCGCGGCCGCATCGGCCTGTCGCTGGTGGCCGCACTCTCGGTACTCGCCGGCATGACCGACGCTATCGGCTTCATGGCCAGCGGCGATTTCGTCTCCTTCATGAGCGGCAACACCACCCGCCTCGCCGTGGCGATCAGCGACGGCGACATGGGCCTGACCCTGCGCCTGCTGCTTCTCGTGGCCACGTTCATCCTCGGCAACGCCCTGGGCATTGTCGTCAGCCGTGTCGGCGGGCGCCGCGCGCTGCCCTTGCTGTTGTGCATCGCCATGTTGCTGTGTGCGGCGGCGGCCTGGCCTTATGACGAACAATTGCCGGCGCTGCTGGCGGCGATCATCGCGATGGGCATGCTCAATGCCGCCGTTGAAGAAGTGAATGGTCTGCCGGTGGGCCTGACTTACGTGACGGGCGCCCTGTCGCGCTTCGGTCGCGGCCTGGGACGCTGGATGCTCGGCGAGCGGCGCAATGGCTGGCGGGTGCAGTTGATCCCCTGGACCGGAATGTTTGCCGGCGCGGTGTTGGGGGCGGTGCTGGAGCATCATCTTGGACTCAGGGCGTTGTTTGTCAGCGGGTTGCTGGCGGGGGCGCTTGGCTTGCTGTCGTTGAGGATTCCAAGGCGTTGGCAGTTGGGGTATATGCCGCGTTGAGCTCGGGTGTACATCCGGAACCTTGAGGCTGCCTGGCAGGCCGCCATCGCCAGCAAGCCGGCTCCTACAAGGGGTATGCGGTGGGTCGCGGTCTTGCATAAGACACAGATCCTGTAGGAGCCGGCTTGCTGCGGGCGGCGATCCGACGATGGCGACAACTCGGTCCACGCCTTATCATGGCCGCAGTTTTACTGATCGAGTCCGTCATGAAGTTCGCCATCGCGCTGTTTTCCGCCGCCCATGCGCCCTCCTCGCGCCGTGCCTTGTTGTTCGCCCAGGCTGCGCTGGCCGGCGGGCATGAGATTGTCCGGCTGTTTTTCTATCAGGATGGCGTCTACAACGCGTCCGCCAGCGTGGTCACGCCGCAGGATGAACAGGACCTGCCCAAGCAATGGCGCGCCTTTGTGGCCGAACATCAACTGGACGGCGTCGTCTGCATCGCCGCCGCCCTGCGCCGTGGCGTATTGAACGACGAAGAAGCCCAGCGTTATCAGCGCGAAGCGGTCGCCGTCGGCGCGCCGTGGGAGTTGTCCGGTCTCGGTCAGTTGCATGACGCGGTGCAGGACGCCGACCGACTGATCTGTTTCGGAGGTGCGTGACATGCCTAAATCCTTGCTGATTATCAGCCGTCAGGCGCCGTGGTCCGGGCCGAGCGCGCGTGAAGCACTGGACATCGTGCTGGCCGGCGGTGCCTTCGACCTGCCGATCGGCCTGCTGTTTCTTGATGACGGAGTGTTCCAGCTCGCGCCGAAACAGGACGCCAAGGCCCTGCAACAGAAAGACTTGAGCGCCAACCTGCAAGCGTTGCCGATGTTCGGCGTCGAAGACCTGTTCGTCTGTGGCGACAGCGCCGCCGAGCGCGGCCTGGCCCCGGACAGCTTGTCGCTGGAAGAAGCCCAGGTGCTGGCCGCCCGCGAAATCACCGCCCTTATTGACCGTTACGACCAGGTGATCACCCTCTGATGTCGACTTTGCATGTATTGTCTCATTCCCCGTTCGGCGACGACCGCCTGAGCAGTTGCCTGCGCCTGATCGGCGCGAACGATGCGCTGCTGCTGAGCGGTGACGCGGTGTATGCGTTGCAACCGGGCACCGCGCCCTTCAACGCCCTGATCGCCGGCAACCCGAAGCTGTTCGTGTTGGCCGAAGACGCCCAGGCCCGTGCGGTGGAGGTTCCGGATACGGCCAAGGCGATCGATTATCCCGCCTTCGTCGAACTGTCGATTCACTACGACAAGGTCAACAGTTGGCTATGAATGCACTGACGGTCGGCGCCCGCGCCATCGAGTTGGACAAGGACGGTTTCCTGGTTGAACTGAGCGACTGGTCCGCCGACGTGGCCAGCGCCCTCGCCGCTGCCGAAGACATCGAGTTGAGCCCCGAGCACTGGGAAATCCTCGAATTGCTGCGCAGCTTCTACGCCGAATTCCAGCTGTCCCCGGCCACCCGTCCGCTGATCAAGTACACAGCGTTGAAGCTCGGCCCGGAAAAAGGCAACAGCCTGCACCTGAACCGACTGTTCAAAGGCACCCCTGCCAAACTCGCCGCGAAACTGGCGGGCCTGCCCAAACCGACGAATTGCTTATGACCGATTATCCAGTGCTGACTCTAGAAACGCCCGCCGAACACCCCTTCGCCCAATTCGTGCGGATCCTCGGCAAAGGCAAGCGTGGCGCCCGCGACCTGACCCGCGAAGAAGCCCGCGAAGCCATGGGCATGGTGCTCGACGACAAGGTCGAAGACACTCAGCTCGGTGCGTTTCTGATGCTGCTGCGGCACAAGGAAGAAAGCGCCGAGGAAATGGCCGGCTTCACCGAAGCCCTGCGTGAGCGCTTGCAACCACCGGCCCTGAATGTCGATCTGGATTGGCCGACCTACGCCGGCAAGAAACGCCATCTGCCGTGGTATCTGCTGGCGGCCAAGTGCCTGGCGCAAAACGGCGTGCGGATTTTCATGCACGGCGGCGGCGCACACACGGCCGGGCGGCTGTACAGCGAGCAACTGCTGGATGAGCTGAAGATCCCATTGTGCCGCAACTGGCAACAGGTCGGCTCGGCGCTCGATAACGGCGGCCTGGCGTTCATGCCGCTGGTGGATTGGGCGCCGCAACTGCAACGCATGATCGACCTGCGCAACACCTTGGGCCTGCGCTCGCCGATCCACTCCCTGACGCGCATTCTCAATCCGTTGAGCGCCCGCTGCGGCCTGCAAAGCATTTTCCACCCCGGCTACCAGGCGGTGCATCGCGATGCCAGCGGCTTGCTCGGCGACACCGCGATTGTGGTCAAGGGTGATGGCGGCGAGATCGAGATCAACCCCGACACCGACAGCCACTTGTACGGCACCACCGGCGGCGAGAGCTGGGATGAGGAATGGCCGCAGCTGTCGGCGCAACGCCATGTCAAACCCGCCTCTCTCGATCCCGAGCATCTGAAAGCCGTATGGCGTGGCGACGTGGTCGACAGTTATCCGCAAATGGCGCTGATCTCGACCATGGCCCTCGCACTACGCGGCCTCGGCCAACCTCGCGAAATCGCCTTCGAAACAGCCCAGAAATATTGGGACGCACGGGACAGATCGATTTAACCGATCATAATCGCCCAACCTTTGCGCTTTTTTATCGAACCTATCGGAATAGACTCCTCTCCAACGCTTATCGGTTTAGGAGTCTTGAACATGGGTTTGTTAGTCGAAGGTCGCTGGCATGACCAGTGGTACGAAAGCAGCAAGGATGGCGCGTTCCAGCGCGAACAGGCGCAGCGTCGAAACTGGCTGACTGCCGACGGCACGCCCGGCCCGACCGGTGTGGGTGGCTTTGCCGCCGAGGCGGGTCGTTATCACCTCTACGTATCGCTCGCCTGTCCGTGGGCGCATCGCACACTGATCCTGCGCAAACTCAAAGGCCTTGAAAGCCTGATTGACGTGTCGGTGGTCAGTTGGCTGATGCTGGAAAACGGCTGGACCTTCGACAAGCACTTCGGCTCGACCGGCGACAAGCTCGATCACTTCAACTTCATGCACCAGCGCTATACCGCCGACACCGCCGACTACACGGGTCGCGTCACTGTGCCGGTGCTCTGGGACAAGCAACAAAATCGCATCGTCAACAATGAATCGGCGGAGATCATCCGCATGTTCAACGGCGCATTCGATGACTTGACCGGCAATGACCTGGATTTCTATCCGGCGCCGTTGCGCGGCGAGATCGATGCGTTGAATGAGCGGATTTATCCGGCGGTGAATAACGGCGTGTACCGCGCCGGGTTCGCGACATCGCAGACGGCTTATGAAGAGGCGTTCGATGGATTGTTTGCGGAACTGGATCGACTGGAACAGCTGTTAGACGCCAATCGTTATCTGGTGGGCGAATACCTGACTGAAGCGGACATTCGCCTGTTTACCACGCTGATCCGCTTTGATGCGGTGTATCACGGGCACTTCAAGTGCAACCTGCGGCGGATTGCCGATTATCCGAACCTGTCGAACTGGCTGCGCGAGATTTATCAGTGGCCGGGGATTGCCGAGACGGTGGATTTTCAGCACATCAAGAACCACTACTACGGCAGTCACAAGACCATTAACCCGACCGGTGTTGTGCCGAAGGGGCCGGAGCAGGACTTTACCGTGGCGCATGATCGGGCGCGGTTGAGCGGGAAAGGGGTTTGGCGCAAGGCCTGAGGTTTTTGCAGTTTTTGATGACCCAATCGCTAGCAGGCTAGCTCCCACAGGAGATTTGCGAACGACACAAATCCAGTGTGGGAGCTAGCCTGCTAGCGATGGGTCGGGGTCGCGCTCGACCGACGCGGTCTTCAGACTTGCGCCTGAGCACCCTCAAACCACGCCAGTTTCTCGCGCAATTGCACCACTTCCCCAACAATCACCAGCGTCGGTGCATGCACTTCATGCTCCGCCACCAATCGTGGAAGATCGGCCAGGGTGCCGGTGAACACCCGCTGATTAACCGTGGTGCCCTGTTGAATCAACGCCGCCGGCGTATCCGCTGCGCGACCATGCTTGATCAACTGCTCGCAGATGATCGGCAAGCCCACCAGCCCCATGTAGAACACCAGGGTTTGCGCCGGCGCAACCAGGTCACCCCACGGCAAATCGGTGGAACCGTCCTTCAGGTGCCCGGTGACAAATCGCACCGACTGCGCGTAATCGCGGTGGGTCAGCGGAATCCCGGCGTACGCCGCGCAACCGCTGGCCGCCGTGATGCCCGGCACCACCTGGAACGGGATGCCATGGGCCGCCAGTTCTTCGATCTCTTCACCGCCACGGCCGAAGATGAACGGATCACCGCCCTTCAACCGCACGACGCGCTTGCCCTGTTTGGCCAGGTCCACCAATTGCTGGTTGATCTGATCCTGCGGCACGGCGTGATCGGCGCGACGCTTGCCGACGTAGACCCGCTCGGCATCACGACGGCACAAATCGAGAATCGCCGGCGCCACCAACCGGTCATACAGCACCACATCGGCTTGCTGCATCAGGCGCAAGGCGCGGAAGGTCAACAGGTCGGGATCACCCGGCCCGGCACCGACCAGGTACACCTCACCGGTGGCAACTGGCGCTTCGCCGCTGATTTTCGCCTGCATCATGCGCTCGGCTTCAGCGCCCTGCCCGGCCAGTTGCCGGTCGGCAATCGGGCCCTGGAACACATCTTCCCAGAACGCCCGACGCTGCTGTACATCCGGAAACAGGCCTTTGACCTGACTGCGAAAACGCGCAGCCAGACCGGCCAGTTGACCGTAGGTGGAAGGAATCCAGGTTTCGATCTTGGCGCGGATCAACCGCGCCAGCACCGGCGCATCGCCGCCACTGGAAACCGCGATGATCAATGGCGAACGGTCGACGATCGCCGGGAAGATCACGCTGCACAAGGCTGGCGCATCCACCACGTTGACCGGCACGCAACGCCGATGAGCATCGGCGGAGACTTGTGCATTCAGCGGTTCATCATCGGTGGCGGCAATGATCAGCCCGCAGCCGTCCAGATCCGCTTCGACGTAGCCACGCAACAGGCACTCGCCACCGCTGCCGGCAACGAGTTCGCGCAGTTGCGGTTCGATTTCAGGCGCAACCACCCGCAGCAGCGCACCGGCTTCGGCCAGCAGGCGGGATTTGCGCAAGGCAATTTCCCCCCCACCGACGACCAACACACGACTGCCGCGAAGGTTGTGAAACAGCGGCAGATAGTCCATTTAGCCGATGACCTCGAGGCCACCCATGTACGGTTTCAGCACGTCCGGCACACGGATCGAACCGTCGGCCTGCTGGTAGTTTTCCAGCACGGCAACGAGGGTACGACCGACCGCCAGACCGGAACCGTTCAGGGTGTGAACCAGTTCAGGCTTGCCGGTTTCCGGGTTGCGGAAACGCGCTTGCATACGACGGGCCTGGAAATCGCCGCAGTTGGAGCACGACGAAATCTCGCGGTATTTGTCCTGGCTCGGGATCCACACTTCCAGGTCGTAGGTCTTGACGGCGCTGAAGCCCATGTCGCCGGTGCACAGCGCAAGGGTGCGATAAGGCAGTTCCAGCAATTGCAGGACTTTCTCGGCGTTGGCGGTCAGGCCTTCCAGCGCTTCCATCGAGGTCGATGGCTCAACGATCTGGACCATCTCGACCTTGTCGAACTGGTGCTGGCGAATCATGCCGCGGGTATCGCGACCCGACGCACCGGCTTCACTGCGGAAGCACGGCGTATGGGCGACGAACTTGATCGGCAGCAGTTTCGAATCGACGATTTCGCCGGCGACGATGTTGGTCAGCGACACTTCAGCGGTCGGGATCAGGTACAGATCGGCCTCACCTTCGCGAGCGATCTTGAACAGGTCTTCTTCGAATTTCGGCAACTGACCGGTGCCTTGCAGCGCTGGCGCCTGGACCAGATAAGGCGTATAGGCCTCTTCGTAACCGTGCTCGCTGGTGTGCAGGTTGATCATGAACTGCGCCAGGGCACGGTGCAGACGGGCGATCGGGCCGCGCAACAGGGCGAAACGCGCGCCGGACAGCTTGGCGGCGGTTTCGAAGTCCAGCCAGCCGAATTTCTCGCCCAGGGCGACGTGGTCCTGGACCGGGAAATCGAACGCGGTCGGGGTGCCCCAGCGGCGCACTTCGACGTTGCCGTCTTCGTCATCGCCGATTGGCACAGATTCGTGCGGCAGGTTCGGGATGCCGAGCAGGATCGAATCCAGATCGGTCTGAATCCCGTCCAGTTCCACTTTGCCGGCGCTCAATTCGTTGGCCATGCGCTCGACGTCCGCCATCAACGGCGCGATGTCTTCGCCGCGCTGCTTGGCCTGACCGATGGATTTGGAGCGCGCATTACGTTCAGCCTGCAGTGCTTCGGTGCGGGTCTGGACGGTCTTGCGCTGTTCTTCCAGCGCTTCGATGCGCGCAACATCCAGCGTGTAGCCACGGGATGCCAGGCGGTCCGCTACGTCCTGAAGGTTGCTACGTAACAGTTTGGAATCGAGCATGTCGGTCTCTCGTTATCAAAGTTTGGTCAAGGACAGGCCGGCCCAGGTGGCGAGCAGCCCGCCGAATACGCTGATGGCAGCATAGCCCAGGGCCAGTGGCACCTGCCCGCTTTCCAGCAGGCGCACCGTATCCAGTGAAAAGGATGAAAAAGTCGTCAGCCCCCCGAGGAAGCCGACAATCAGCCCGGCGCGCACTTCGAAAGGCACCTCCGGGCGAATCAAAAACAGACCGTATAGAACGCCGATCAGCAAACAGCCGACGATATTAACGGCCAGCGTCGCGGTATAGAAGTGCCGTGGCCAATTAGCGTTGACCCAATTGCCGGTGGCGAAGCGCAACAGCGTGCCAGCGATCCCGCCGACGGAAACCGCAACAATCAATGGAAGCACTATTTTCTCCGCTGCCGGGGGCTTAAACGGTCAAGTTGCGCAAGGTGATTGAGCTTCTCGCCGATCTTCAGCTCCAGGCCTCGCGGCACTGGCTGATAGAACGGTTGCGGCTCAAGCTCTTCGGGGAAGTAGTCTTCGCCGGCGGCGTAGGCATCCGGCTCATCGTGGGCATAACGGTACTCGTCGCCGTAACCGAGTTGCTTCATCAATTTGGTCGGGGCGTTGCGCAGGTGCAACGGTACTTCCAGCGAACCGTGTTCGGTGGCGCTGCGCATCGCGGCTTTGAAACCCATGTACACCGCGTTGCTTTTCGGCGCGCAGGCCAGATACGTGATGGCCTGGGCCACCGCCAACTCGCCTTCCGGACTGCCGAGGCGTTCCTGCACTTCCCACGCGGCCAGGCACAGGCTCAAGGCACGCGGATCGGCGTTGCCGATGTCTTCGCTGGCCATGCGCACCACGCGCCGGGCGAGGTACAGCGGATCGCAACCGCCATCGATCATCCGTGCGAACCAGTACAACGCGCCATCGGGATTGGAGCCGCGCACCGATTTATGCAGCGCGGAAATCTGGTCGTAAAACGCTTCGCCGCCCTTGTCGAACCGCCGACGGGTATCGCCGAGCAGACTTTGCAGCAGATCGACGCCGATTTCGCTGTTGTCTTCGGCAAGGTCCGAGGCGTTTTCCAGCAGGTTGAGCAGGCGTCGACCATCGCCATCGGCGGCGGACAGAAGCATCTGAAAGCCTTCATCGCTGAGGGTCAGTTGCTGTTTGCCCAGGCCACGCTCTTCGGTGAGAGCGCGATGCACCAGTTTGCGCAACGCCGCTTCGTCGAGGCTTTTGAGCACGTAGACGCGCGCCCGGGAGAGCAAGGCGTTATTGAGTTCGAATGAGGGATTTTCCGTGGTCGCGCCGATGAAGATCAGCGTGCCGTCTTCGACGTAGGGCAGGAAGGCGTCCTGCTGCGATTTGTTGAAACGGTGCACTTCGTCGACGAACAGGATGGTGCGTTTGCCGTACTGTCCGGCCTGTTGCTTGGCAATTTCCACCGCCTGGCGGATTTCCTTCACGCCGGCCAATACAGCCGAGACCGTTTCGAAGTGCGCATCCGAGACTTCCGCCAGCAACCGCGCCAGGGTGGTTTTGCCCACGCCCGGCGGGCCCCAGAAAATCATCGAATGCAGCGCACCCTGCTCCAGCGCTTCGCGCAAAGGCTTGCCGCGAGCGAGCACGTGTTCCTGACCGACGTACTCGTCCAGATTGGCCGCACGCAAACGGGCGGCCAAGGGCTGAGCTATCGGGGCGCTGCGAAACAGGTCCATCACTGCTTATGAAACCTCACTATGAACACCGCAATACCTGTAGGAGCCGGCTTGCTGCGGGCGGCGTTCCGACGATGGTGGGTCAGTCAACATCGTTGTTGAATGATAAACCGCCATCGCCAGCAAGCCGGCTCCTACAAGGGGCTGCGGGTTACTCCTGAATGATGTCCGCGCCTTTAGGGATGTCGAACTTGAACTTCGACGCCGGGATCGGCTCGTTGGCCTTCACGCCGGTAAACAGGATGTTGGTGCGCTGGCCGACGCTGTCGATCAGTTGCATGTCATTGACCAGGCCATTGCGGAACGACAGGCGCAGGCTGTCGAACAGGGTGTCCTTGGATTTCGGCTTCAGGGTGAAGTCGATCACGCCGCCGGCTTCCTTGGCACTGATGGCGAAGCTCTGGCTGATCTTCGACACGTCACCGGACAACAACAACGCCGGCGTCTGGCTCAGACGCAGATCGAGGGTCTTGATGGTGGCCTGTTCCAGGTCCGGGTCCCACAGGGTCACTTTCTTGCCGTCGGAAACCACGACTTGCTCGGCCGGCGCATCGGTGTGCCAGTAGAACAGGCCCGGGCGCTGCAGCGACATTTCACCGGCCGTTTCCTGCAACTGGGTGCCGCTGCCATCGAGGGTCAGCTGTGAGAAGCGTGCGGTCAGGGTCTGGGATTTTTCCAGGAGTTGGGTCAGACGCGCCACGTCCTTGTCGTCGGCGTGGGCCGAGAGCGTGGTCAAAGCCAGAACCGGCAGCAACAGCATGCGGATAAGACGCATGGGAGTCCTCATAACATTCGTGGGGAGTACGATGACGCGTCACTGCGCCATCGTTCAAAACATCAAATCAAATCAGTCGCGCACCGGGCCAGGCGCCAGGACTTCACGCGAACCGTTGGTGTTCATGGACGTCACGACCCCGGCCATTTCCATGGCTTCGATCATGCGTGCGGCGCGGTTGTAGCCGATCTTCAGCTTGCGCTGAACCGCAGAGATGGACGCGCGACGGCTTTCCAGCACGAACTGCACCGCTTCGTCGTACAGCGCATCGGTTTCAGCATCGTCATCACCGCCGCCACCGCCATTCTCAAAGCCGCTACCGGCCTCTTCGACACCGGCGAGGATGTCATCGTTGTATTCAGGCGCACCGCGCAGTTTCCAGGCTTCCACCACTCGGTGAACCTCGTCATCGGACACGAACGCGCCATGCACACGAATCGGCAGGCTGGTGCCCGGCGGCATGTAGAGCATGTCACCGTGGCCCAGCAGCTGCTCGGCACCACCCTGGTCGATGATGGTCCGCGAGTCGATCTTGCTCGACACCTGGAACGCCATGCGTGTCGGGATGTTCGCCTTGATCAGACCGGTGATCACGTCAACCGACGGACGCTGGGTCGCAAGGATCAAGTGGATACCGGCGGCACGGGCCTTCTGGGCGATACGGGCGATCAGCTCTTCAACCTTCTTGCCGACGATCATCATCATGTCGGCGAATTCGTCGACCACCACGACAATGGTCGGCAGCTTGGTCAGCAGCGGCGCTTCGTCGTGAATGCTTTCGCGCTTGTACAGTGGATCGCTCAGCGGCGTGCCGGCGTCCTGGGCTTCCTTGACCTTGGCGTTGAAGCCGGACAGGTTTCGCACGCCCATCTTCGCCATCAGTTTGTAGCGACGCTCCATCTCCGCCACGCTCCAGCGCAGGGCGTTGGCCGCGTCCTTCATGTCGGTCACAACCGGGCACAGCAGGTGCGGAATGCCTTCGTAGATCGACAGTTCAAGCATTTTCGGGTCGATCATGATCAGCTTGGCGTCTTCCGGGCCGGACTTGAACAGGATCGACAGAATCATCGCGTTCACACCCACCGACTTACCGGAACCGGTCGTACCGGCCACCAGCAAGTGCGGCATTTTGGCGAGGTCGGTGATGACCGGCTTGCCACCGATGTCATGACCCAGGGCCAGGGTGACCGGGGATTTGAAGTTGTCATATTCAGGCGTCGAGAGCACTTCGGAGAAGCGCACGATCTGCCGGTCTTCGTTGGGAATCTCGATACCGACGGTGGTCTTGCCCGGAATCACTTCCACCACCCGCACGCTGGTCACGGCCAGGGAACGCGCCAGGTCTTTCGCCAGGTTGGCGATGCGGCTGACCTTGACCCCGGCGGCAGGCTGGATTTCGTAACGGGTAATCACCGGGCCTGGGTGGATCGAATCCACCGAGACTTCGACGCCGAATTCCTTGAGCTTGATTTCCAGCAAGTGGCCGACGGCCGCCAGCGACTCGGGGGAATAATTGAGTTGTTTCTTTTCTGCAGGATCGAGAATCGAGATCGGCGGCAAGGTGCCTTCGACGGCGCTGTCGACGAACAGCGGCGCCTGCTTCTCTTTTTCCACGCGCTGGCTTGGCGCGGCGGGCTTCGGCGGCGCGGGGGCAATCACCGGCGGGACCTGCTTCTCGCGGTCCGACATGTGTTTGCTCAGGGCTTGCTCGCGCTCGATCAGGCGTTCCTTGACCTTGGCTTGCTCGCGCTTGTCGGTAACGGTCGGTGCGACCACCTCATGCACGCGATCATCGACTTCACGCAACTGCGCAACCAGCTGCTTGCGCTCGACACGGGCGGCCCACCAGCGGTTGGCCGCGCCCTGGAACACTTCGAACAGGTCGAGGGTGATCTTGCCGGTAACGTCCATCACCTTGAACCACGACAGGTCGGTGAACACCGTCAGGCCGAACAGGAACAACGCGATGAACAGCAAGGTGCTGCCCTGGATATTCAGCGCATTGCGGGCCAGGTCGCCAAGGCTTTCGCCCAACGCGCCGCCCGCGCCGGCCGGCAGACCGGTCGGTGCATGGAAATGGATGTGGGCCAGGGCCGCGCCCGACAGCACCAGGAACACCAGGCCGATCAGGCGCCAGGAAAACAGCCAGCCGCTCCACTGCCACGGCTCGTGGCGTTGACGGAAGATCTGGTAGGTCTTGACCGCCAGCAACAGCGGGAAAATGTAGGCGAAGTAACCCAGCACCATGAACAGGATGTCGGCACTGTAGGAGCCGACAGGTCCGCCAAAGTTCTGAACATCGTCGATCTTGCTGTTATGGCTCCAGCCCGGATCGTCCTTGCCGTAAGTCAACAAGGCCATCATCAGGAACAGGCACAGGCCGCCGATGGCGATCAATGCACCTTCCTTGAGCCGGTAGTGCAAATGCTGGCGCCAGAGCGGAACGACGGCTGGTTTAGGTGCTGCGGTGGATTTCTTCAAAACGCTTCTTTTCCTGCGCCTATGGCGCGTCCATCTGTTGAATGACTATAAAAAACTGCCCAATCCAGGCAGGTAAAAAAGTTAACCGGCGCAACTGGGACTACTTTTAACACTGCACTCCGGTTTTTATAAACACGGGGCGCACTGAATATTCAAGTGACCGGCACGCATTGTACGGGTTTGTTCGTACGATGCCATGCTGGCAGGCCATGGATCAGCATAGCTAACGGCGCACCGATTGCGATTCAATTTGAGCACGCATTCTCTTTCGTGACAAAGGCTTATGAGGTGTTTTATGAGCGAATCCAAGCATTGCCGCCTGATCATTCTGGGTTCCGGCCCTGCCGGTTACAGTGCAGCGGTTTATGCCGCCCGCGCCAACCTCAAACCTGTGGTCATTACCGGCATACAGGCAGGTGGCCAGCTCACCACCACCGTCGAAGTCGACAACTGGCCCGGTGACGTCGAAGGCCTGACCGGCCCGGTACTGATGGAACGCATGCAAAAACACGCCGAGCGCTTTGACACAGAGATCGTTTACGACCACATCCACACAGCCAAGTTGCAACAGCGCCCGTTCGAACTTATCGGCGACGGCGGCACTTATACGTGCGACGCACTGATTATTGCCACCGGCGCTTCGGCGCAGTACCTGGGCCTGCCCTCGGAAGAGACCTTCGCCGGCAGAGGGGTTTCGGCCTGCGCAACGTGCGACGGCTTCTTCTACCGCAATCAGGTGGTCGCCGTAGTCGGTGGCGGCAATACCGCTGTTGAAGAAGCGTTGTATTTGTCCAACATCGCCAAGGAAGTCCACTTGATCCACCGACGCGACAAGTTGCGCTCGGAGAAAATCCTTCAGGACAAACTCTTCGAAAAGGCGGCCAACGGTAATATCCGTTTGCACTGGAACCAGAATCTCGATGAAGTGCTGGGCGACTCCAGCGGCGTGACCGGCGCCCGCCTGCGCGAGAGCCACAGCGGCGAAACCAGCGAGCTGTCGGTGGCCGGCGTGTTCATCGCCATTGGCCACAAGCCCAATACCGGACTGTTTGAAGGCCAGCTGAAAATGCGTGACGGTTATCTGCTGATCAGAGGCGGCAGCGAAGGCGATGCCACCGCCACCGAGATCCCCGGCGTGTTCGCCGCAGGCGATGTGGCCGACCATGTTTATCGCCAGGCCGTCACTTCCGCCGGCGCCGGCTGCATGGCCGCACTCGACGCCGAGAAATACCTCGACGACATTCCGGCCGTTTGACGGCAAACTTCACGGTGGGCCTAACCGCCCACCACTGCCCTCCCCTTCTGTAAGCCCGGATGCCATGCTGACTTGGTTACAACGCAACACCCTGACCTTTCCGCCGCTGGATAAAGCCATGCGCGATCCCAACGGATTGCTGGCTGCGGGCGGCGATCTGTCCGCCGATCGTCTGATTCAGGCCTATCGCCATGGCTGCTTTCCGTGGTTTTCGGAAGGCCAGCCAATTCTCTGGTGGTCGCCGGATCCGCGTACCGTGCTGTTTCCCGACGAACTGCATGTTTCGCGCAGCCTCAGCAAGCTGCTGCGTCAGCAACGCTATCAAGTGACCTTTGATCAGGATTTTGCCGCGGTCATTCGCGCGTGCGCTGCACCGCGCGAATATGCCGACGGGACCTGGATCACCGAAGCGATGCAGAACGCCTACCTGGCGCTGCACCAGCGGGGCTACGCGCATTCGGTGGAGGTCTGGGATCAGGGCGAACTGGTCGGCGGGCTCTACGGCTTGGCGATGGGCCAGCTGTTTTTCGGCGAATCCATGTTCAGCCGCGCCGACAACGCCTCCAAATTCGGCTTTGCCACCCTGGTCAAACACCTGAAAGACTCGGGTTTCGTGCTGATCGACTGCCAGATGCCCACCGATCATTTGCACAGCCTGGGCGCCCGCGCCATTCCTCGTCGCGAGTTTGCCCGCTATCTTGCGCAGCATCTGGACCAACCCAGCCGTGCCACCTGGGTTTGCTGAGCGACTTTCGCGCGCGTGGCTTACACTTAATTCAAAGCTTATACCGAGGGTTGATCATGACCGAGTTGGCGCGTTTGAAGTTTTATGCCACTCAGCCCCACTCTTGCAGTTATCTGCCCGAGGAGCAGGCCACAACGCTGTTCCTCGACCCTAGCCAGCCCATGGATGTGCATGTCTATGCAGACCTGTCTGAAATGGGTTTTCGTCGCAGCGGCGATCATCTTTATCGGCCACATTGCCAGAATTGCAATGCGTGCGTGCCTGCGCGCATTCCGGTAGCGCAATTTTCGCCGAATCGTCAGCAGAAACGCATTTTCAAGCGCAATGCCGACGTGCAGGTGCGCCCGACCAAGCCGAAGTTCAGCGAAGAGTACTTCGACCTGTATCAGCGCTACATCGAACAGCGCCATGCCGATGGCGACATGTACCCACCGAGTCGTGACCAGTTCTCGACCTTCCTGGTGCGTGACCTGCCATTTTCGCGCTTCTACGAATTTCGCCTGGAGGGCCAGTTGCTGGCGGTGGCGGTCACTGACTTGCTGCCGAACGGTCTGTCGGCGGTCTACACCTTCTACGAACCCTCTGAAGAACGCCGCAGCCTGGGGCGCTATGCGATTCTCTGGCAAATCGCCGAGGCCCAGCGCCTGGGGCTTGAAGCGGTCTACCTCGGATACTGGATCAAGAACTGCAAAAAAATGAGCTACAAGACCCAATATCGCCCGATCGAACTGTTGATTAATCAGCGCTGGGTCATCCTGAACTAGAACCCCTTGGCTTAAACCCCATTTTTCGGGCACAATGCACGCCGCTTTTGCCTGGCGCAGTTGCACCGGGCCATTCATTGGACACCGAGGGCTTTACTGCATGTCGAAAGAAGACAGCTTCGAAATGGAAGGCACTGTCGTCGACACCCTGCCCAACACCATGTTTCGCGTGGAGTTGGAAAATGGGCACGTCGTAACCGCGCATATCTCCGGCAAGATGCGCAAGAACTACATTCGTATTCTTACCGGTGACAAAGTGCGCGTCGAGCTGACGCCCTATGACTTGAGCAAAGGGCGCATCACTTACCGCGCTCGCTAATCAAGTCAATACAAGACGCCCGGCTTTTGCCGGGCGTTTTTGTTTGTCTGCGATTTGGTTTGGCTTGGTGTGAATATCCATTTTTTGGTGATGGCTGGTATTGGTTTCGCTTTTACAGCGAGTCACTTTGGAAAAGCCCCAAAGTAACCAAAGGGCTCTTGCCCCTTTCGTTCGGTGCCTCGCTAAGGCTCGCCATACCCTCGCTCCGGTCCTGCTCCGTGGGCACGCCGCCATCGGCCATCCATGGCCGGGGGCGGCTAACCCGGCATCCATGCCGGGTTGCCCACTACGCAGAACCTCCACTCGGCCTCTCGAGGGGGCGACCACCGCCACAGCCGCCGAGGCGGCCTGAAAGCCGACCTGGCTCTTCCGTTGTCCGCGTTCTTCTTCTCTGCTGCGCTCACTCATTCCGGATATGTACACCGCCCCCCTGTAGGAGCCAGCTTGCTGGCGATGGACGCCAACGATAACGCGGGCTGTCTGAATGAACGCGTCGCCCAAACGCTTTTCGCCGGCAAGCCGGCTCCTACAAGGGATTGGGTTCACACGATTCAAAATTGTAGGAGCTGGCTTGCCAGCGATGGACGTCAACGATAACGCGGGGCTGTCTGAATGAACGCGGTGTCCCGACGTTTTTCGCGGACAAGCCTCGCTCCTACAGGGATCGTGTGCGCTTTTGATTTCCACCACTCATCAGGCCGAGCGTTAGCTCGCCTTCCGCTTTTGATCTGAGCGCCCCCTCGAGAGGCCGAGTGCAGGTTCTGCGCAGTGGGCAACCCGGCATGGATGCCGGGTTAGCCGCCCCCGGCCATGGATGGCCGATGGCGGCGGGCCCACGGAGCAGGACCGGAGCGAGGCACCGAACGAAAGGGGCAAGAGCCCTTGGTTACTTGGGGCTCTTCCAAGTGACTCGCCGTAAGGGCGAAACCAATAGCCGCCATCACCGAAAAAACGGATCTGCCCCCAAACCAAGCAGTGTCTAGTCCTGAAATAGGTTTACACCTGTTTCATCCCAGCGCCCGATGCATCGCATCGGGCGTTTTGTATTTCAAAGACTGGTGCGGACGCTCGTGGTTGTAGATCGATATTGATTCACTCA
>NZ_JACVBM010000014.1:0-189997 GCF_014852385.1 Pseudomonas sp. PDM03
ATTCAACATTGATGTGACTGGTACACCGCTATCGTCGGAACGCCGCCCGCAGCAAGCCGGCTCCTACAGGGGGTCAGTGACCGGCGACGATGCGGGTCGAGCCTTCAGCCGGTTCGGCGTACACCGGGCCGAGGCGATCGAGGCGACCGCTCCATGCGGTCAGCGCCAGCGCCACCAACACCACCAGACCACCGATCCATGCGGTATGGATCAGACCCATGTGAGCAACGATCAAGCCACCGCCCCACGCGCCACCGGCAATGCCGAGGTTGAACGCCGCGATGTTCAGGCCGGAAGCCACGTCCACCGCATTCGGCGTGTGATGTTCGGCCTGGCGCACCACATACACCTGCAAGCCCGGCACGTTGCCGAAAGCGACCGCGCCCCAGACCAGTACGGTGGCCAGCGCCAGCCACGGATTGCCGGCGGTGAAGGTCAACACGAACAACACAGCAGCGAGCAGGGCGAAGATGATTTTCAGGGCTTTGATCGGGCCGCGTTTGTCGGCCAGTTTGCCGCCCCAGATGTTACCGACGGCCACCGAGATGCCGTACACCAGCAACACCAGGCTGACGGTGCCGGCGCTGAAACCAGAGATGTCTTGAAGAATCGGTGCAAGGAACGTGAAGGCGATGAACGAACCGCCGTAACCGACCGCCGTCATGGCATATACCAGCAGCAGGCGCGGTTGCTTGAGGACCTGCAACTGTTCCAGCAGCGAAGCCGGTTTGCTGTGGGTGATGTTTTTCGGCACGTAGAGCAGGCTGCCGATGAACGCAATCACACCCAAAGCAGACACAGCGAGGAAGGTTTCACGCCAGCCGAAATGCTGACCGATGAATGTCCCCAGCGGTACGCCGGTGACCAGCGCCACCGTCAGGCCGGTGAACATGATCGCAATCGCGCTGGCGGCTTTTTCCTTCGGCACCAGGCTGGTGGCGATGGTCGAGCCAATCGAGAAAAATACCCCGTGGGCCAGGCCGGTGACGATTCGCGCAATGATCAGCGATTCGTAACTCGGTGCTTTCCATGCCAGCAGGTTGCCAAGGGTGAACAGCACCATCAGCGACAACAGCAGCATTTTGCGCGGGACTTTGCCGGTGAGGGCGGTCAGCACCGGGGCACCGATGGCAACGCCCAGGGCATAGAGGCTGACCAGCAGACCGGCGGACGGCAGGCTGACGCCGAGGTCGGCGCCGATAGTGGGTAACAGGCCAACGATGACGAACTCGGTCGTCCCGATGGCGAAGGCGCTGAGGGTCAGCGCGAGCAAGGCAATGGGCATGGCTGCAACTCCGGTGGGTTGATTGATGGAGCGCAGTGTCGGGGATTGGGTTGTGCGGAAAAATAGAGGTATTGGCATTTGATATTTGCCCTGAACGCAAATATCACCTCGATGGAAACACACAGCCCCTTGTAGGAGCCGGCTTGCTGGCGAAGGCGGCCTCATATACGCCGCCGTTTTTGAGGGCCTCATCGCCAGCAAGCCGGCTCCTACAAGGGTTGCGTGTAATCCAGGGGTTTTATGTGGCACCGGACCTGTAGGAGCTGGCTTGCCAGCGATGGCGGCCTCAAATACGTCGCCGTTTTTGAGGGCCTCATCGCCAGCAAGCCGGCTCCTACAAGGGTTGCGTGTAATCCAGGGTTTTCATGGGGCACCGGACCTGTAGGAGCCGGCTTGCCGGCGAAGAGGCCGGCCCGGACAGCATCAGTGCCGGATCAGCTTGTTGCGTATTTCACTCGTCGATTCCACCCAGAAAACCTGCTGGCCAGCGATCTCGGCAGCCACCGGCAATCCATCGCGGTACACCAACCGATTACTCGCCAGTGCCGGTACTTTCGCACCGGGTAGCAGCGTGCCGGCGAGGTTCAGCGGATCAACCCCGCACACGGCAATCAGACTCCCGTCATGCGCCCGCCGTCGCACTTCGCGCAGCAACGGAATCGCCTCGGGCAAGGCGAACTGTTCACCGGCCAAACCACTGACAAACCGCCCGCCGCGAATCTCGCCGCGAGCCTCCAGCCGATGGAACGTGCGCAGCAATTCGCGCCAGCTCGGCAACCAGTCTGCTTCGCGTTCCAGCAGGCGCCAGAACACCACGCCGTAGCGGCGCAGCAAGGTCATGGCGATGTGTTCCAGGGTGGCGCTCGGCGTTGGATGTTTGTTATCCGCCACCGGCGCTGGCGCCCCGCGTCGAAGCAAGGCCCAGCGTCCGGCGTCATCCATGCCACCGATATACGCCCCGCGCCCGCGTCGGCTGCTGCGATTCTGCCGTTTACTGGCCGGCGTGATCAGCGCCCGTAAACCGGCAAAACTGTCGGCGTTCACCAGCCCGGCGCCGACCAGTTCCTGCAAGGCGATTTCCAGCTCCGAGCGCAGCAGATGAGCCTCGTGAATCAGCTCATCGAAAAACAGCGCGCCGTGTTGGCTGAGGGCTTGGTAAACCTTTTGGGTTTTGGGGGACAGTTCGCTGACCGGTGTCTGTTCGGTCAGACCGCTCCACAACCCGACCTGACTGCGCGGCAGCAACACAATCGGCGTGCTGCGCAGCGCCGTGCTGGCGCTTTTGTTGTGCGCGGTCAGGCGGGTCCAGACCAGTTTGCCGCTGCGGCACAGGTCATCCAGCCAACTCGCCGAATAGCCTTTGATCCGTGCCGCAAGAATGTCGCTGTCCCAGGCTGAAGCGGCGGCGGGATAGCCTTCGAACTGAGCGACGATGGCGGGCAACACCGCACTGCCCTGGCCTTGAGTCGAGGCAGAAAGATGCTGCCAGTCGAACAGGAATCGCATGAAATCCTGCAACGCCACCGGCTCGATTTCTCGCCGCAGACGCTTGACCGTGTAGCGATGAATTCGCGCCAGCAGATGCCGCTCGCACCATTCTTCCTGACCGGTGCCGGGGGTGAAGTGGCCGCGCAACACATACCCTTCGCGTTCCAGTTGCGCGAGTGACTGGGTGACGTGAGTCGCAGGTAATCCCAGAGGTTTGGCAATCGCGCTCAGCGGCAACGGACCAAAAGCGCTGAGCCGTGCGCGGATGACTTCCAGCACCGCTTCGCCTGCTTCCCAGGCGTCATCGAACCCCGGCAGCGCCTTCAGCGGTGGCGACAAATTTGCCTGTGGATAAATGGCGCGCAGGCACGTCAGCCGCTCCACCGCCAGCCACAGCGATTGCCCGGCATCGATCTGCAAACGACTGGCGCGACCGCTCTCGGCAAGGGCATTCAACCAATCAATCCACTGCGCATTGGCCTGCGCCTCGGCATCGGCAATGCACGCGAGGCTCATCAACGTCTCGTGCATTTCATCGGCATTGGTCGGCGTTGGCCAGGCCTCTTCGCGCACCGCTTGAATCGCCTCGGCATCCAGCGCGCCGAGGTCGTCGGTGGACTGCGGATCGGTCCAGCGCCGGTTGAGCACGGCTTGGGTGCGGCGCTCTTCCAGGGGCGCATCGTCGAGAAAGGTGTAAGGCCGGGCGCTGAGAATTTCGGCGGCCAGTGGCGAGGGCGCCGGCAGGTCGCGGCTGATCAGGCGAACGTCGCCGCGTTCCATGCGCCGCAACAACGTCAGCCAGCCTTCGCAGTCCATGGCTTCGTGGAGGCAGTCGTCGAGGGTCTGTTCCACCAGTGGATGATCGGGAATCTCCCGTTCGCCGGCGAGGTTTTCCACGCAGGCGATCTGGTCGGGAAACACGCTGGCGATCAGGTCTTCGCTTTTCATCCGCTGAATCTGCGGGGGGACCTTGCGCCCGCCGCTGTAGCGCGGCAACGCCAATGCAACGCCGGCATTCCAGCGCCAGCGCACGCCGAACAGCGGCGCATCGAGCACCGCTTGAATCAGCAGGTGTTCGGCGCTGTTGCTGTGCAGGTAGCGCCAGACCTCATCGAGCTCAAAGCTGTGGCTGGTGGACAGCGACAGCACAATCGCATCTTCGCTGGCGGCGGCCTGCAATTCGAAGTTGAAGGTACGGCAGAAACGCTTGCGCAGGGCCAGGCCCCAGGCGCGGTTGATGCGGCTGCCGAAGGGCGTGTGGATGATCAGTTGCGTGCCGCCGGATTCATCGAAAAAACGCTCCATCAGCAGCGTGTCCTGCGAGGGCAGGGCGCCCAATGTCAGGCGTGCGCGGGCGAGGTAATCCACCAGTTGTCCGGCGCTGTCGAGGTTCATTCCGAGGGTCTCGGTCAGCCAGTCGAGGGCCGGCTGCAAGTTGCCGGGCGTGGCGCCGAGCAGGTCGTCGAGTTGCGCTTGCAGGCGCGCCACGGCGAAGGACAATTCTGCGCTGCGCCCCGGCGCTTCACCGAGCCAGAACGGAATGGTCGGCGGCTGGCCCTGCGCGTCTTCGACCCGGACCTTGCCGGTTTCGACCCGCAGGATTCGGTACGAAGTGTTGCCCAACTGAAAGACATCACCGGCGATGCTTTCCACGGCGAAGTCTTCGTTGACGCTGCCGATGTTCAGCCCTTGCGGTTCCAGCAGCACGCTGTAGTCGGCGTTGTCCGGGATGGTGCCGCCGCTGGTCACGGCGGTCAATTTGCTGCCGCGCCGACCGCGCAACGTCCGCGTCACGGCGTCGCGGTGCAGGTACGCGCTGCGGATGCCCTGGCGACCGTTGTAGCCTTCGGCGAGCATCTGCAGCAGCGCCTGATAATGTGTTTCGTCGAGGTCAGCGTAGGGCGAGGCATTGCGGAACATCTGCAGCAGCGCGTGCTCCGGCCATTCCTGGCAACTGACCTCGGCGATGATCTGCTGGGCCAGCACGTCCAGCGGCGCTTGAGGAATCTGCAAGGTGTCGAGTTCACCCCGGCGCACGCAGTCGAGCAGGGCGGTGCATTCGATCAAATCGTCGGGGGTGGTGGCAAACAATCGGCCCTTGGGCGTGCCGCCGACCTGGTGGCCGGAGCGGCCGACACGTTGTAGGAATCCGGCAATCGAACGCGGCGACGATATCTGACAGACCAGATCGACATCACCGATATCGATCCCCAGTTCCAGCGACGCCGTGGCGATCAGCACTTGCAGGTCGCCGCACTTGAGTCGTTGTTCGGCATCGAGGCGAAACTCCTTGGCCAGGCTGCCGTGGTGGGCGGCGACTGCTTGCTTGCCGAGGCGTTCGCTCAAATGCCGGCTCAGGCGTTCGGCCAGCCGCCGGGTGTTGACGAAAATCAGTGTGGTGCGGTGTTCGCGAGCGAGGACGGCGAGGCGGTCGTAGACCAATTCCCACACATCGTTGGCCATTACCGCCGACAGCGGCACCGGCGGTACTTCGATGCCTAGATCCCTTGGACGGGCATGGCCGATGTCGATGATCTCGCATGCGCGATCACGACCGACCAGAAAGCGTGAAACCGCTTCGATGGGTTTTTGCGTGGCCGACAGGCCGATGCGCATCAACGGTGCTGCGCATAACGCCTGCAAACGCTCCAGGCTCAGGGCCAGATGGCTGCCGCGTTTGCTGGCGGCGATGGCGTGGATCTCATCGACGATCACCGTGCGCGTGGTGCCGAGCATTTGCCGGCCAGAGTCGGAGCCGAGCAGCACGTAAAGGGATTCCGGGGTGGTCACCAGAATGTGCGGCGCGGTCTTGCGCATCGCCGAGCGTTCTTTTTGCGGCGTGTCGCCGGTGCGCACGGCGGTGTTGATCTGCAACTCGGGCAGGCCCAGTGCGCGTAACTGTTCAGTGATGCCGGCCAGCGGGTTTTGCAGGTTGATCTGGATGTCGTTGGACAAGGCTTTGAGCGGCGAGACGTAGACCACCAGTGTTTCGTTGGGCAGCCCGTCTGCGGTTTCCAGGCCACGGTGGACCAGATCGTCGATGACGGCGAGAAACGCGGTGAGGGTTTTGCCGGAGCCGGTGGGCGCGGCGATCAGGGTCGAACGGCGCTGACGGATCAGCGGCCACGCCCGGGCCTGGGCGGCGGTGACCGTCGGGAAGGTGTTGCTGAACCAGGCGCTGACGGCGGGGTGGAAGCCTGCCATGGCCGCGTCCGTGGGGATGGGCAGATTCATGGAGTAATTTATGCGGGCGGGGTGAGGAAGATGCAAGTACCGCTCGGGATCTCTGCTGGCCTTCAGGGCCTCTTCGCGGGCAAGCCTCGCTCCTACAGGGGCGTGCGCGAGTTCTGTAGGAGCGAGGCGCTTGCCCGCGAAGAGGCCCGAAGCAGCACCACAAATCCCGGAGATCTACACTTTACGGATGACGGTTGCGCACTAAACCCGCAAAATGCAACGATTCCGGCAACTATCGACGGCACCGCCCGCGAGCGGTGCCGATAAAGCCATTGATCCAATCAGACTGGGCCTGCTGACTCTATGCGAATGCGCCTTATGTTACTGGGCGGCGGAAATGCCCTTGGGCAGGCGCTGATTCGCCTCGGTGCGGAGGAAGACATCGGTTTCCTCGCCCCCCGCCCACCGCAAGACGGCTGGGATGCCGCGAGCCTGACGCAACTGCTCGACGACACGCGTCCGGACGCGTTGATCAACCTCGCCTACTACTTCGACTGGTTCCAGGCGGAGACGGTCAGCGAATCGCGTCTGGCCGGGCAAGAGCGTGCAATCGAGCGTCTGGCCGAACTGTGCCAGCATCACAACATCGTTCTGCTGCAACCCTCGAGCTATCGGGTGTTCGACGGCTCGCGGGCGACCGCCTACAGCGAAAAAGACGAGCCGGTGCCGCTGGGCCTGCGTGGTCAGGCCTTGTGGCGCATCGAGCAAAGCGTGCGCGCGACCTGCCCGCAGCATGTGCTGCTGCGGTTCGGCTGGCTGCTCGACGACAGCCCCGACGGCACCCTCGGGCGTTTCCTGTCCCGTGCCGAAAAACCGGAAGAACTGTTGATGGCCGATGATCGTCGCGGCAACCCGACGCCGGTCGACGACGCGGCCCGGGTGATCATTTCGGTGCTCAAGCAACTCGATTGCGCGGCGCCACTGTGGGGCACCTACCACTACGCCGGGCACGAGGCGACCACGCCGCTGGCGCTGGGGCAGGCGATTCTCACCGAAGCCCGCGCACTGCATCCGCTGGCCATCGAAACGCCGACCGCCCAGGCTCACGCCGCACGCCCGGACGCTGCCGAAGAGCCGCAACACGCGGTGCTGGCCTGCAAGAAAATCCTTCACACCTTCGGGATCAAGCCCCGCGCCTGGCGTGCGGCACTCCCTGGCTTACTGGACAGGTTCTATCGCCATGGCTGACGGCCCTGTTTTAATCACCGGCGGCGCGGGTTTCATCGGCTCGCACCTGACCGACGCCTTGCTCGCCAAGGGCCATTCGGTACGGATACTCGACGACCTGTCCACCGGCAAGCGCAGCAACCTGGCGCTGGATAATCCTCGTGTCGAGCTGATAGTCGGCGACGTCGCCGATGCCGCCCTGGTCGCTCGCGCAATGGCCGGTTGCAGTGCGGTCGCGCATCTGGCGGCCGTGGCGTCGGTGCAGGCTTCGGTGGATGATCCGGTGAAGACTCACCAGAGCAATTTCATCGGCTCGCTGAATGTCTGCGAAGCCATGCGCCAGAGCGGCGTCAAACGTGTGCTGTTTGCCTCCAGCGCAGCGGTCTACGGCAACAATGGCGAAGGCCAGTCGATCGACGAAGACACGCCCAAGGAACCGCTGACGCCGTATGCGTCGGACAAGTTGGCCAGTGAACATTACTTCGATTTCTACCGTCGCCAGCATGCGCTGGAACCGGTGATTTTCCGCTTCTTCAACATCTTCGGCCCGCGCCAGGATCCGTCCTCGCCGTACTCCGGGGTGATCAGCATTTTCAGCGAGCGCGCGCAAAACGGCCTGCCGATCACGGTGTTTGGCGATGGCGAGCAGACGCGGGATTTTGTTTACGTCGAAGATCTGGTCGACGTGCTGGTGCAAGCCATCGAAAAACCGCAGGTTGAAGTCGGTGCGGTCAATGTCGGCTGGAACCAGGCAACCACGCTCAAGCAAATGCTGGAAGCGTTGAAAGTGGCGGTCGGTGAACTGCCGCCAGTGAGCTACGGCCCGGCGCGTTCGGGTGATATCCGCCATTCGCGGGCGAACAATCAGCGACTGCTGGAGCGGTTTTCCTGCCCGGCTCAGACGCCGATGAGTGTCGGTCTGGCGCGGTTGCTCGGTCGTTAGAACACTGTGATCAGCTAAGACTTTTGAACACCGCAAACTACTGTGGGAGCGAGCCTGCTCGCGATAACGGCAGATCAGTCAACATCTATGTCGACTGATAGACCGTAATCGCGAGCAGGCTCGCTCCCACAGGTTTTTCACCTTCATTGCCAGCGTTCAAACACCACCACATGTTTGCTCGTTAGAACTTGTAACCCAGGCCCACCATGTAGATGAACGGGTCCACGTCGACATCGACCTTGGCACGGGTGCCTTGTGCCACGGCGTTGTTTTCCACGGTGGCGGTGGTATCGATGTCGATGTAACGCACTTGGGCGTTGAGCATGATGTTGTCGGTGATCATGTAGTCGGCACCGACCTGAAACGCCATGCCCCAGGAGTTATCCGCCTTGAAGTTGCTGAAGCCGTTGGCGCTGGCCTCGCTGCCGACGTGCTCGTCGTAGATCCAGGTGTAGTTGATACCGGCGCCAACGTACGGTTGGAATGCAGACTTGCCGTCCAGTGGGTAGTAGACAACGCTCAAGGTCGGCGGCAGGTGTTTCAGGCTGCCGAGTTTGCCGTTGGCCGCGCCCAGGACGGTGCCTTTGAGCTTCACGTCATGTTCGAATGGCGTGGCCGCGAGCAGCTCGATGCCCCAGTGGCTGTTGAGCATGTAAGCGAAGTTCAGACCCAGTTGGGTGTCGCTGCTCATGGTGGCCTTGCCACCCAGATTGGTGCCTGCCAGTGGGCCTTGATCGACTTTGACGTCGGAGCTGTCGGCTTTCGGGTTGACGGTGATTGCACCGGCACGAAGGAGGATGTCGCCGGCTTCGTGGGCGTGGGCGAGCGGGGCTGCGAGCGCGAGGGCAAACAGCGAGGCGCTGAGCAAGGACTTGTGCATGGAGGCTCCAGAGGACGTTAAAAATGTTCGATGTCCAATGGTACGGAGCGGTCTGGTCCGGTCTTTTGACTCAGCTCAATGAAACAGTGATGGCACTAATTTTTGCGGAGCTTCGAGGGCCTCATCGCGAGCAGGCTCGCTCCCACAGGGGTTAGGTGATCCCTTGTGGGAGTGAGCCTGCTCGCGATTGCTATCGATCAAACAGCACAGAAGCGTCAGATTCACTCCGGCAATTCATAGATATAAATCTTGTCCGCCTCCATCTGATACCCGGCATCCGCCAACTCACTGGTCGACGCTTTAACCTGCAACGCCCCCTCGATCCAATAAGGCTGATACAGCTCGTCCAGCTTCACGCCGACTTCGCTTTTCACATGCACGATCTGGTTCGACGGCGGTGGCGGCACATGGATGCAGGCTCCGAAATACGGCACCAGCAGAAACTCCGTAGTGCGGCCTTCTTCACTCACTTCCAGCGGCACGATGTAGCCCGGCAGGCGGATGCTCTGACCGTCGAGGCTCTTCACCACCGGCGCATTGGGCATGTCCTGTTTCGCGGCTGGCGCCGACTCGGCGGACAGCGCGCTGCCCATCTGCGAGAGGTCGTGCAGGGGCGTCATGTTCGGCACTTCCGGCGCGGCGTCCGGCGGGATCATTTCCGACCAGGTCAGTTCTTTCGGCTCGGCGGCCCACAGCGGCAAGGCGACCAGCATCAACAGCGCAAGCAGAGCGCGGGGCATCATTAACGTCCTCATAGTCGGATCGACAGGCCATCGGCCAGGGATTGGCGATACGCGCGCCACGCCGGCACGCTGCCCATCAGCAGCGCGGCGATCAGGATGCCACCGAGCAGCGTCCATTCATATTCGCTGGGCCACGCCAGCGGCAGAAACAGGCCGTAATTGGCCTGCACGTAACCTTGCGCAGCGGCGATGCCCACATAAAGCAGGGCCACGCCGGCGATCACGCCCGACAGCGCCAGGGCGAACGCCTCCAGCACCAGCAACGTCGCGATGTGCCATGGCCGTGCGCCCACTGAACGCAGAATCGCCATCTCGCGCCGACGTTCATTGAGGCTGGTGAGAATCGCCGTGAGCATGCCGATCAACCCGGTCAGCACCACAAACAGCGAGACCACGAACAAGGCTTTTTCTGCGGTGCTCATCAAACTCCACAACTCTTGCAGCGCCACGCCCGGCAGGATCGCCAGCATCGGTTCGCCACGGAATTCGTTGATTTCGCGCTGCAGGGCAAAGGTCGAAATCTTGCTGTTGAGGCCCAGCATGAATGCGGTGATCGCTTGCGGCGTCAGGTCCATGTTGCGTGCCTGATCAGCACTGATCCGACCGTTGCCGCGCGCCGGCACGCCGTTGTGCCAGTCGATGTGAATCGCTTCCATGCCGCCGAGGCTGATGTGCAGCGTGCGGTCCACCGGTGTGCCGGTGCGTTTGAGAATGCCGACCACGGTGAACGGTTTGTCGTCGTGCTTGACCAGGCTGATCACCGCCACGCCGTGGGCCAGCACCAGTTTGTCGCCGAGTTTGTAGTGCAGTGCATCGGCCACTTCGGCGCCGAGCACCACTTCGAACGGATCGGTGGCGAAGGCGCGACCGTCAGCCAGTTCCAGGTGTTGTTGATGACCGTACTGGTAATGCTCGAAGTACGCCTCGGTGGTGCCCATCACCCGATACCCGCGATGGGAATCGCCCAGCGACATCGGGATTGCCCACTTCACTTTCGGGTTGTTGGCGAAGTGCTCGAAGCTTTCCCAGCGGATGTTGTTGGTGGCATTACCGATGCGGAACACCGAGTACAGCAGCAGGTTCACTGAACCGGAGCGGGCGCCGACGATCAGGTCGGTGCCGCTGATGGTGCTGGCAAAACTGGCCTTGGCTTCGGTGCGCACGCGTTCCACGGCCAACAGCAGGCAGACCGACAGGGCGATGGCGAATGCGGTGAGGATCGCGGTGAAGCGACGGTTAGCCAGGCTGGCCATGGCTAGACGAAACAAATACATCTCAAACCTCTGCAGGCGTGGCGGCGCGATTGAGTTCGGCCAGCGACAGGTTGCGATCGAACAACGGCGCGAGGCTTTGGTCGTGACTGACGAACAACAGGCTCGACCCCGCTTCGCGGCATTCGGCGAACAGCAGGCGAATGAAGTTTTCGCGGGCGTCGTAATCCAGCGCGGAAGTCGGTTCGTCGGCGATCACCAGTTCCGGCTGACCGATCAACGCACGGGCGGCGGCGACGCGTTGCTGTTGGCCGATGGACAGCGAGTCGGCGCGGCGACCGAGGATGCTTTCATCCTTCAAACCCAAATGAGCGAGCAAGGTTGCCGCCGCCTGATCGACGCTGCCATGGCGCTGGATCGCCCGTTCGGCGCGCAGGCTGGAGAAGTGGCAGGGCAGTTCGACGTTCTCGCGCACCGAGAGAAACGGCAGCAGGTTGAACTGCTGGAAGATGTAGCCGGTGTGATCGACGCGAAAGCGATCACGTGCGCCGGCACCGAGTTCGGTCAGTTCCTGGCCGAGCAGGCGAATGCTGCCACGATCGGGCTTTTGCACGCCACCGAGCAGGCCGAGCAGGGTGGTCTTGCCGCTGCCGCTGGGGCCTTTGAGGAACAGGGTTTCACCCGGTTCCAGGCGAAAGGCCGGGATGTCCAGCAGCGGCGGGTGACCGGGCCAGCTGAAGCCCAGGTCGGACAGTTCGATGAGTGCTTGGGTCATAACACCGGTTTCATGAATGCAGATGACCTGTAGGAGCCGGCTTGCTGGCGATTGCGTTTTATCATTCAACAAATGTGTTGGCTGATACACCGCAATCGCCAGCAAGCCGGCTCCTGCAGGGGGCGGTGGTGGGTTCAGAATTTCAGGGCGGCCGCCTTGGCCGTCACTTCTACCCCTTGCTGCCCGCTCGGGCTGATCAGTTGTACCTGAATTTTCTGGGTCGCCGGGAACGTGTTGAAAAGGTTTGCCAGATCCAGGGTTTTCAGTGCGCCCGGCGTTGCGCAGGTGAACTGGTAATGAGCGTGGATTTCGCTGTGGTCGTGGTGATGCTCGTCTTTGGCATCGTCGTCATGATCATCATCGGCATCCGGCTTGTCACCGAACAGCGGGCTTTCCAGTTCCTGAGTCGCGACCACGCAACCCGCCGCTTTCGGCAGGTTGAACAGGGCCAGCGGTTTTTCAAGTTGCGCACGGGCGGCGGCGATTTTGGCTTTGTCGGCGTCGCTGGTGGCCGCGTGTTCGAAACCCACCAGGTTCATCGCCGGGCTTTCCAGTTCCAGTTCCAGGGTCTGACCGTCCAGCGCTGCGTTCAGGCGACCGACACCGTGTTCGTGGGCACCGAGGCTGCCGTGTTCATGGTCGTGGTCATGCTCATCGGCGGCATGGGCGATGGCCAGCGGCAACAGGGCAAACGGCAAAGCGAGCAGCAGACGGCGCATGGCGGGTCTCCGAAAAGTAAAATGAAGAATTTGTTATGTAATCTTATAACGTAAGTGCGAGGAGTTTGACCGGCTACTTGGCGTTGCACAAGTCCCATGGGAGCATGCAGGTCAGAAATGTGCGGGAGCGAAACCATGTTGCGTATACGCGGAAGCATCGGCGACTGGCCGGTGGATTTGACCCTGGAGATGGATGACGCTGACTGGGCGCGGCTCGGCGCGCAGGTGCAGGTGGTCAAGCCAGAGGCCATCGCGACGCCGGCCAAACCGGTGAATCAGGATGATGCGCAGTGGCAGGTCGCAAAGGATCTGCTGCGCAATGCCGGGCAACTGAGCGGGCCGGATTTGCTGGAGCAATTGGAAGGTTTGACTGGCAGCGCAGCGTCGGGCAAGCGTCTGCTGGTGCGGTTGCGGCATAGCGCGGAAGTGAAAGTGTCGAGCGGCGGGGATACGCCGCTCTACAGCTGGATCGAATCGTAGGATCGGGTGTTCGGAAATTTTGTGATGATCTCGATCCTGTAGGAGCCGGCTTGCTGGCGATGAACGATGACGCGGTTTGTCAGTGACACCGCGTCGGGGCCATCGCCAGCAAGCCGGCTCCTACAGATCAATAAAGCGCAGCAAACAGTTTGCGGCGATACGTTGTCACCAACGGGTGATCATTGCCCAGCAACTCGAACACTTGCAGCAACGTCTTGTGCGGCAAGCCTTCGCTGTAGCTGCGGTTACGCACGAACAGCTTGAGCAACGCATCCAGCGCCGCGTCGTACTGCTGACGGGCCAGTTGCTGGATCGCCAGTTGATACACCGCTTCATCGTCCTGCGGATTCTTTGCCAGGCGCGCCTTCAGGTCGGCGGCATCCGGCAAGTCCTTGGCCTGGCCGAGAAACTGGATCTGCGCTTTTGCACCGGCCAATGCAGCCTTGTGTTCATCGCTTTTCACCGCGTCGAGCACGGTTTGCGCTTCACCCAGCTCACCCCGTTCAGTCAGGCAGCGGGCATATAGAATCAGCGCTTTGGCGTTGGTGTTGTCTTCGCCCAGCAGCACTTTGAGAATGGCTTCTGCGTCAGCGAAACGGCTTTCGTCAAACAGTGCCTGAGCCTGTTCGAACGGATCAGCCGCCGTCGGTGGCGGCATTTGTACATGAGGTTCCAGCAGGGCGCGAACGGCGGATTCCGGCTGCGCACCGGCAAAACCGTCCACCGGCTGGCCATCCTTGAACAACACCACGGTCGGCAAGCTGCGGATGCCGAAGCGGGCGACGATGTCTTGTTCCAGATCGCAGTTGACCTTGGCCAGCAGCAACTCGCCCTGATAGCTCTCGGCGATGGTTTGCAGCATCGGCATCAGCACTTTGCAGGGCGCACACCATTCGGCCCAGAAATCCACCAGCACCGGTTTGTGGAAAGAGTTCTCGATCACCGACTGGTCGAAATCGGTAGTCGTGGCGTCGAAGATGTACGGCGTTTGCTGACTCATGGGGGATCTCTTGGAAGCATGAATGGGGCAACTATACGGCTTGGTGGGGTGTGGCCGGAAGCGGGGTAGAGGTCGAGAGGTGTATCGCCTGTCAGGACGCCTTCGCGGGCAAGCCTCGCTCCCACAGGTTCAGCGTCGGCCTTCAGAGCACCGTTGAACCTGTGGGAGCGAGGCTTGCCCGCGAAGCTTTTAAGCGCGCCGCGCGTGATACAGGCTCACATACCGAAACTCTTCCGGCTCGGCCAGATCCGGCAAGGTCATCGCTTCGAGCATTTCGATGCGTTGATACAACGGATGACGAAAATCCCTCACCCGCGAATCCGCCACCAGCGCTTCCCGGCCGCGACTCAAAAATTCATCGAGCAGCGGCAGATTCTCCCGGTCGTACAGCACGTCGGCCACCAGGATCAGATCAAAGCGATCCTCCTCGGCGAAAAAATCCGTCGAGTAACTCAGCTCTACTTCATTGAGTTCGGCATTCGCCCGACAGGCGGCAATCGCCAGCGGGTCCAGGTCACACGCCACCACTTCCAGCGCCCCGGCCTTCACCGCGGCAATCCCCGCGACGCCGGAACCGGCACCAAAATCCAGCACGCGCTTGCCTTTGACCCACTCGGGGAATTCAGCGAGGTAGCGGGCCATCGACAACCCGCTGGCCCAGCAGAAACTCCAGTACGGCGGTTCATGCAGAATCCGCCGGGTTTCTTCCGGGCTGAAGGCGCGGTCCATGTTGTCGCCGTCGATCAGCCAGAGTTTCAGGGCGGTATCGGGCAAGGCGACCGGGACAAGTTGTGCATCGCCCAGCAACTCCCCCAACGCCTGTTGCAGGTCGAGCGGTGCAATCATGGCGCTTTGACGAATTGCAGTTGACCCAGGGCCTGGGTCGTCGGTTGGGTGATGACTTGCGACGGCAGGTGCAGAATCAGCTGGCCGGACTGGCTGGCGCGGCCCCGCAGTTCCACGCGGGCACCGGCCGGAAACGAATCCGGGTTGAAGCGCAGGTGGAACGGCAATACCTGATTGGTGCCGATCAGGCTGGAGCTGGCGAGCAATTGTTGCGGGCGATCCTTGTCATCGATCACCAGCAGCGCCAATTCGACTTCGGCACCGGCCGGCACGCCTTGCAAGGTGCCGCTCAATTCACGCTGATAAGCGGGCAACGGACCGAGGTTGGCGGACTCGCGGGCTTTTTTCTGCGCCGCTTGTGGCGCGGGGCCGGGCGTTGGCGGCTGGGGCTTGGGTGCATCGCTGCTGCAGGCCACCAACAGGCTGAAAAGGCTGAGCAATACGAGCGGTCTGAGTGACATTTGCGGCTCCAGCAAGGTGAAATCCATGGATCATTCTCTATAGCCAGTCTGTATACCGCAAACCCTATGGCTTGTCTTGCCACCGGGATGCGCTACCATGGCCCTCCCTTTTTTTGTTGCCTGCCACCATGCACTGTCCCTTCTGCGGTGCCAACGACACCAAGGTCATCGACTCGCGTCTGGTCGCCGAGGGCGAACAGGTGCGCCGCCGGCGCGAATGCCTGGCCTGCGGCGAGCGTTTCACGACGTTCGAAACCGCTGAACTGGTGTTGCCGCGCCTGATCAAAACCGACGGCAGCCGCCAGCCGTTCGACGAAGAAAAACTCCGCGCCGGCATGCAGCGCGCGCTGGAGAAGCGCCCGGTGAGTGTCGAGCGTCTCGAATCGTCGCTGGTGCACATCAAGCACAAGCTGCGCGCCACCGGCGAGCGCGAGGTCAAGTCCCTCGTGGTCGGTGAACTGGTGATGGCCGAGCTGCAAAAGCTCGATGAAGTCGCCTACATTCGTTTCGCCTCCGTGTATCGGCGCTTCCAGGACCTCAACGAGTTCCGCGAAGAGATCGATCGCCTGGCCCGTGAGCCGGTGAAAGAATGACCACCTCCACAGAGCTTGCCATCCTCGACGCCCATTACATGGCGCGCGCCCTGGAACTGGCGCGCAAAGGCCATTACACGACGCATCCCAACCCGCGTGTCGGCTGCGTGATCGTGAAGGACGGGCAGATTGTCGGCGAAGGCTGGCACGAGCGCACCGGCGAACCCCACGCCGAAGTCCACGCGCTGCGCGCTGCGGGCGACAAGGCCCGTGGTGCCACCGCTTACGTGACCCTCGAACCGTGCAGCCACCACGGCCGCACGCCGCCTTGCGCCGATGCGCTGGTGAATGCCGGCCTCGCACGCGTCGTCGCGGCGATGCAGGACCCGAACCCGTCGGTGGCCGGTCGTGGCATGCAGCGTCTGGCTCAGGCCGGCATTGCCATCGAAAGCGGTGTGCTGGAGGGCGAGGCACGCAAGCTCAATCAAGGCTTCCTTAAGCGCATGGAACATGGCTTGCCGTTCGTGCGGGTCAAGTTGGCCATGAGCCTCGACGGTCGCACGGCGATGGAAAGCGGCGAAAGCCAATGGATCACCGGCCCGGCTGCACGTTCGGCGGTACAACGCCTGCGCGCCCAGGCCAGCGTGGTGTTGACCGGCGCCGACACGGTGCTGGCGGACAACGCCCGTTTGACCGTGCGCGCTGACGAGTTGGGGCTGGACGCCGAGCAAACCGCGCTGGCAATGAGTCGTCCGCCGCTGCGCGTTTTAATCGATGGCCGCCTGCGCGTGCCGCTCGATGCGCCATTCTTCAAGGCCGGTCCGGCGCTGGTCGCCACCTGCATGGCGATCGAAGAGCAATACGCCAACGGCCCGGAATGCCTGATCGTGGCCGGCGACGATGGCTTGGTTGACCTGCGCAAGTTGCTGGTCGAACTCGCCAATCGCGGCGTCAACGAAGTGCTGGTCGAGGCCGGCCCGCGTCTGGCCGGGGCCTTTGCCCAGCAAGGTCTGGTGGACGAATTCCAGATTTTCATCGCCGGCAAGTTCCTTGGCTCTTCGGCCCGACCATTGCTCGACTGGCCGCTGGCGCAGATGAAAGACGCGCCCGAGCTCAAAATCACTGAAATCCGCGCGGTTGGCGATGACTGGCGAGTCATTGCCATTCCTGCGCCATCGGCGAGCGTATAATTCCGGGCCTGCGCCACGCGACGGCCCTGTTCTCGAGGAGGACTTCATGTTTACCGGCATCATCGAATCCATCGGCAGTATTCGTGCATTGACCCCAAAAGGCGGAGATGTGCGGGTCCATGTAGAAACCGGCAAGCTCGATCTGAGCGACGTCAAACTGGGCGACAGCATCGCAGTCAACGGCGTTTGCCTGACGGCCGTTGAGTTGCCAGGCAACGGCTTTGCCGCGGACGTCAGTCGCGAAACCCTCGACTGCACCGCCATGAACGACCTGAAAAGCGGCAGCCCGGTCAATCTGGAAAAAGCCCTGACCCCGACCACTCGCCTCGGCGGGCACCTGGTCAGCGGTCACGTCGATGGCGTGGGCGAAGTGGTTGCCCGCACCGAGAACGCACGTGCCGTGGAATTCCGCATCCGTGCACCGAAAGAACTGGCCAAGTACATTGCCCACAAAGGCTCGATCACCGTCGACGGCACCAGCCTGACCGTGAACGCGGTCGATGGCGCCGAGTTCCTGCTGACGATCATTCCGCACACCCTGAGCGAAACCATCATGGCGTCGTACCAGCCGGGTCGCCGGGTGAATCTGGAAGTGGACTTGCTGGCCCGTTACCTGGAGCGTCTGCTGCTGGGCGACAAGGCCGCAGAGCCAACCTCCAGTAACATTACCGAAAGCTTTCTGGCCGCCAACGGCTACCTCAAATCCTGACCCAAGGGGGTGCCTTGTGGCGCTCAATAGCATCGAAGAACTGGTTGAAGACATCCGCCAAGGCAAGATGGTCATCCTCATGGATGACGAAGACCGCGAGAACGAAGGCGACCTGATCATGGCCGCCGAGTGCTGCCAGGCCGAACACATCAATTTCATGGCCAAGCACGCCCGTGGCCTGATCTGCATGCCGATGAGCCGCGAGCGCTGCGAAACGCTGAAGCTGCCGCTGATGGCGCCACGTAACGGTTCCGGTTTCGGCACCAAGTTCACCGTGTCCATCGAAGCCGCCACCGGCGTGACCACCGGCATTTCCGCCGCCGACCGTGCGCGCACCGTGCAGGCCGCTGCCGCGAAAGACGCCAAGGCTGAAGACATCGTCAGCCCCGGCCACATCTTCCCGTTGATGGCCCAGGCCGGTGGCACCCTGGCTCGCGCCGGCCACACTGAAGCCGCCTGCGACCTCGCGCGCATGGCCGGTTTCGAGCCGAGCGGCGTGATCTGCGAAGTGATGAACGACGACGGCACCATGTCCCGTCGCGCCGAACTGGAAGCTTTCGCCGCCGAGCACAACATCAAGATCGGCACCATCGCCGACCTGATTCACTACCGGATGATCCACGAACGTACCGTTCAGCGGATTGCCGAGCAGCCGCTGGACAGCGAACTGGGCCAATTCAACCTGGTGACCTATCGTGATTCCGTGGAAGGCGACGTGCACATGGCCCTGACCCTGGGCACCGTGTGCGCCGAAGAACCGACCCTGGTTCGCGTGCACAACATGGACCCGCTGCGCGACCTGTTGATGGTCAAGCAACCGGGCCGCTGGAGCCTGCGCGCCGCCATGGCCGCGGTTGCCGAGGCTGGCAGCGGCGTGGTGCTGTTGCTCGGTCACCCGCTCGATGGCGACGTGTTGCTGGCGCACATCCGCGAAACCGCCGATCACGCCGCGGTGAAAAAACCGACCACCTACAGCATCGTCGGTGCCGGTTCGCAGATCCTTCGGGACCTGGGCGTGCGAAAAATGCGTTTGATGAGCGCGCCAATGAAATTTAATGCGATATCCGGTTTCGATCTGGAAGTTGTAGAATACGTGCCCTCCGAATAATGACCGGTTGTTCCCGGCCCTGTATTCGCGGTTCAAATATCACTGAGGGACGCGTAGAAGACGCGTCCCGGCTCTTTAAGAGAACTAACGAATGACCCTGAAGACCATCGAAGGTACCTTCATCGCCCCTAAAGGCCGCTACGCTTTGGTAGTGGGCCGTTTCAACAGCTTCGTTGTTGAAAGCCTGGTCAGCGGTGCAGTTGATGCCCTGGTTCGCCATGGCGTGAGCGAAAGCGACATCACCATCATCCGCGCACCTGGCGCCTTCGAAATCCCGCTGGTTGCGCAGAAAGTCGCTCAGAAGGGCGAGTTCGCAGCCATCATCGCTCTGGGCGCGGTCATTCGTGGCGGTACTCCGCACTTCGAATACGTGGCGGGCGAATGCACCAAGGGCCTGGCCCAGGTGTCCATGGAGTTCGGCGTTCCGGTTGCCTTCGGCGTCCTGACCGTTGATTCCATCGAGCAAGCCATCGAACGTTCCGGCACCAAGGCCGGTAACAAAGGTGCCGAAGCTGCCCTGTCCGCTCTGGAAATGGTCAGCCTGCTGGCGCAGTTGGAGGCCAAGTGATTAGCGACGAAAGCGATCGTTTCAACCCGCGCGATCCAAAGCCTGCGGATGCCGGCAAGCCATCGAAAAGCGTCAAGCGTCGCGAAGCCCGTCAGCTCGCGACTCAGGCGCTGTACCAATGGCACATGGCCAAGCAATCGCTGAACGAGATCGAAGCGCAGTTCCGGGTCGATAACGATTTCAGCGATGTCGACGGCGCCTACTTCCGTGAAATCCTGCATGGGGTTCCCGCGCAGAAAGACCGTATCGACGCAGCACTGACACCTTGCCTGGACCTGACCATCGAAGAGCTGGACCCGGTTGAACTGGCGGTATTGCGCCTGTCCACCTGGGAACTGCTCGAGCGCGTCGACGTGCCTTACCGCGTTGTGATCAACGAAGGTATCGAACTGGCGAAAGTCTTCGGTTCCACCGACGGCCACAAGTTCGTCAACGGTGTACTCGACAAGCTGGCCCCGCGTCTGCGTGAAGCTGAAGTGAAGGCGTTCAAGCGCTGATCCGCGCTTGTAACTGCTATGGGCGAGTTTGAGCTGATCCGCAATTTCTTCGCCGCCGCGCCTTGTGCGCAGGGCGGCGAAGGCGTTGCCCTGGGGATCGGCGATGACTGCGCCTTGCTCGCTGTTCCTCCCGGGGAGCAGCTGGCGATTTCCACCGACACGCTCGTGGCCGGTGTGCATTTCGCAGACCCCTGCGACCCGTTTCTGCTCGGTCAGCGTTCGCTGGCCGTGGCCGTCAGCGATCTGGCGGCCATGGGTGCCACCCCCGTTGCCTTTACCCTTGCCCTGACCTTGCCGACGGTAACCGCCGATTGGCTGGACGCCTATGCCCGTGGTTTGAACCGCATGGCGCAGAACTGCGGCATCGCGCTGGTGGGAGGCGACACTACCCGTGGGCCGCTGAGCCTGACCATGACCGTGTTCGGGCGTGTGCCAAGTGGTTTGGCGTTGACCCGCAGCGGTGCGCAACCAGGCGACCTGCTGTGTGTCGGCGGTGAGCTGGGCAACGCCGCCGGTGCCTTGCCGCTGGTGCTCGGTCAGCGCACGGCTGAAGCCGCCATCGCCGATCCGCTGCTGGCGCATTACTGGTCGCCACAGCCGCAACTCGCGCTGGGCCAGGCGTTGCGCGGTAAGGCCACCTCGGCGCTGGACATCTCCGATGGCTTGCTCGCCGACTGCGGGCACATCGCGCTCGCGTCGAGGGTCGGCATTCAGGTTGAGCGGGACCGCTTGCCGCTGTCGAAGGCCCTAGTGGCTTTCCTCGGTCAATCGGGCGCCGAAAACGCCGCCCAGAGCGGTGGTGACGATTACGTACTGGCCTTCACCTTACCGTCCGTCGAGTTGCCGGGGTTGCTGGCAGATGGTTGGCCAATCCATGTGATCGGGCGCGTGGTCACGGGGCAGGGCGTTGTGCTGCTGGATGCCGCCGGACAAGACATCACCCCGCAAGCACGGGGCTATCAACATTTTCGGGAGACACCGTGACAGATCATCCCAAACAGGTTCCGGCGGAATTCGTACCGCCGTCGGTCTGGCGCAATCCCTGGCATTTCCTGGCGTTCGGCTTCGGCTCGGGCACCTTGCCAAAGGCACCGGGCACCTGGGGTTCGTTAGTTGCGCTACCCTTTATTCCGTTGTGGCAGATGCTGCCCGACTGGGGTTACTGGCTGATGCTGGGCATCACCATGCTGTTCGGCTTCTGGCTGTGCGGCAAAGTGGCCGACGATCTGCGGGTGCACGACCACGAAGGCATCGTCTGGGACGAAATGGTCGGGATGTGGATCACCCTGTGGCTGGTGCCGGAAGGCTGGTACTGGTTGCTCGCGGGTTTTCTGGTGTTCCGCTTCTTCGACATCCTCAAGCCGTGGCCGATTCACTGGATTGACCGGCATGTGCATGGCGGCGTCGGGATCATGCTCGATGACGTATTGGCCGGAGTGTTCGCGTGGTTGGCGATGCAGGGGCTGGTATGGATTTTCGCCTGAGTGGCGGAACAGGGAACTAGGATGGCTCGACGCTGGTTGGCTGTGATGGGTTTCGCACTGTTTGCTTCGCTCGCCCTGGCGGGGGAGGCAGTGACAACGCCATCGGTGATTCATCTGGCCAGCGAAGACTGGGAGGACTACACCGCCGCCGATGGCCATGGCCTGGGTTGGGACGTGTTGCGCGAAGTCTTCGAACCGGTCGGCGTCAAACTGGACATCAGGACCGAACCCTACATTCGCGCCATCGGCCTGGCGCAGCGTGGCGAAGTGGACGCCTGTGTCGGTGGTTATCGGGATGACGTCAGCGACCTGCTGTATCCGCGCTGGAATTACGACACCGATCACATCTACGCCTTGGGGCTTGCCAGCAGTCCGGTGCCGACGCCGCAGACGCTGGGCAATTATCGACTGGCCTGGGTCCGGGGTTACACCTTCCAGGACTACCTGCCCAATGTACGTCGCTATAACGAGGTGATGCGGCGCACCGGCATTCTGTCGATGCTGACCCACAACCGTGCCGACTACTACATCGACGCGCTGGCCGAGGTGGATTACGTGCTCCGCTGGACCAAGGATCCGTCCCAGTTCCGGCGCACGCACATCGCGGAATTGCCGCTGTACCTGTGCTTTGCCAATACGCCCAAGGCGCGAAAACTGATGGCGCTGTTCGACCAGCGAATGGACGTGCTGGTCAAAAACGGCCAGTTGAAACCGATTTTCGAACGCTGGAAACAGCCGTATCCGTTCGACCCGAATTGAACACAAATTCCGCGGCACACCGCGAACATTGTAGGAGCCGGCTTGCTGGCGATGGCGTCCATTCAGGCGATAAATATGCAGGCTGAGCCTCCGCTATCGCCAGCAAGCCGGCTCCTACAGGTGTTGTAGCGCATTCGGTGATCAAACTTTTAGATCGTTATGCTCCATAATTCAGCCTAAGCGTCTGTAGGAACCTGCTGTTACAATGCCGCGTCTGCGAATCTCCAGTACTTATTGATCAGGAGCACACCGGTGCCTGTCGTTTTTGTCGCCGCTTCCAAGCTGCCAACGCCTTTTGCGCAATTCACCATGCATGGCTTTCTCGATGAAGAGAACGGGCGCGAGCACGTTGTACTGAGCCTCGGTGAGTTCGACGATGGTGCCCCGGTACTCGGCCGCTTGCACTCTGAATGCCTGACCGGCGATGCCTTGTTCAGCCAGCGCTGCGACTGCGGCTCGCAACTCGAGGCAGCCTTGCAGGCCATCGCCCGCGAAGGCCGTGGCGTATTGCTGTATTTGCGCCAGGAAGGCCGTGGCATTGGCCTGCTGAACAAAATCCGCGCCTATGAATTGCAGGACGGCGGCGCCGACACCGTTGAGGCCAACGAACGTCTGGGCTTCGCCGCCGATCAGCGCGACTACGCCATGTGCCTGCCGATGCTCGAGCACCTGGGGGTGAAATCCCTGCGCCTGATGACCAACAACCCGCGCAAGGTCAAAGCCTTGACCGACATGGGTATCGTCGTCGCCGAGCGCGTGCCGCTGCACACTGGCCACAATCCGCACAACAAACTCTACCTGGCCACCAAGGCCAGCAAGCTCGACCACATGATGGGCAACGAGCATCAGGGTGAGGTAGACCGGGCGTGACCCGCGGTCAAGTGCGGCGCCGACTGTCTGTCAGCTGGTGGCAATACCTGGCGCTGGCCCTGCTGCCGCTGTTCGTGATCAACGGCGTGTTTGGCCAAGGCGAGGCCATCCTGCCGGTGCTGGCGATGCCGCTGTTCATCGCCGGTGTGGCCTCGATGTTTGTCAGCCTGAAGTTTTTCGGTGGCTACAAACACGCACTGATCGCCACCCAGAAAGCCCTCGATACCCCTGAAGAGCCCGCCGCGTGGATTGTCCTGGCTGCCAAGCGCCGTACTGCGTTTCTGGCCGCCGGTTTACCGGCCTGGATCGGTGCGTTGGCTGTATTCGTCGGTCTTGAAGCGGTGCCGTTGGTGCTGTTGGCGCTGTCGACCACGGTGCTGTTCTACCTCTACCGTATCCCGCGTCAACTCGGCTGATGCGCCGCATCGGGCTGGCGGTTTTGCTGCTGGTCGTCAGCAACCTGACCTCTGCGGTCGAGCGCGTCGTCAGCCTCGCGCCGTCTCTCTCTGAAATCGTCGTTGAGCTGGGTTCTGCTGATCTTCTGGTCGGCGTACTGGATGCCGGCGATCGTCCTGCTGAACTCAAAGACCTGCCTTCCGTTGGCCGTTACGGCCAGTTGGACATGGAGCGGTTGCTCAGCCTCAAACCCGATTTGTTGCTGCTCTGGCCCGGCAGTGTCGGCTCGGCCCAGCGTGAACAACTCAAGCGCCTGAACATCCCCACGTACGTCGCCGACCCCCACACTCTTGACCAACTGACCGCGCAAATCGAGGCAATTGCCACGCAGCTTGGCCGGCCCGAGCGAGGCGTATCATTGGCCAGCGACCTGTGTCAGCGCCTCGATGCACTGCGCCAGCGCTATCGGCGGGATGAACCGCTGCGGGTGTTTTATCAGGTCTGGGATCGTCCGCTGTACACCGTGGGTGGCGGGCAGATCATCAGCGATGCGCTGGACGTGTGCGGCGCGCGCAATGTGTTTGCCGACCTGACATTGCCGGCGCCGCAAGTCAGCGTGGAGGCGGTGTTGCAGCGTAATCCCGAGATGATTCTGGCCAGTGATCAGGCGCAGCTGGAGGCGTGGAAGGCCTGGCCGCAAGTGGCGGCAGTGGCGCAGGGGCGATTGCGGATGGTGACGGATAAAGGGCTGGAGCGGCCGAGTGGGCAGATGATCGAAGCGACGGCCAAGCTCTGCCAATTGATAGCGCCCGATCGTTAAACCGCGGCGCGGCCTTCGCGGGCAAGCCTCGCTCCTACAGAGGATCACGGTGCTTTGTAGGAGCGAGGCTTGCCCGCGAAGAGGCCCGCCCGAACACCGCCAATGTCAGATCAGATCTCCGGCGTCCAGGTCACCCCAAACATCCACGCCCGACCTTCCTCGCGATACCCATACTGACTGCCGTCATGGCTGTACAACGCCCGGCTGTAACCCTTGTCCAGCAGGTTATCGACCTTCAGCTCAAGCTTGATCTCACGATTCAGCTCCCAACTGCTGCGCAGCCCCAGCAGCGCATACCCGCCTAACGGCTGCCGATTGTCCTCATCGTCAAAGCTGCTGCTCACCGCTTGCCAACTGGCGCCGAGACCCAGTCGATCAAACTGTCGATCCAGATCCAGGCTCAACGTCCGCCGTGCACGACGCGCCAGGGTGTGCCCACTGTCGCGATCCCGCGGGTCGATGAACGCCACGCCAAGGTTGCTCTGCCAACCGAACAGCTCCTGCTTCAACGCCGCTTCAAACCCGTTGATCCGCGCCGAGGCGACGTTTTGCGGGCGGTCGTTGCTGCCGAAGATAATCGCGTCCTTGAGATCGGTGCGATACAGCGAGGCTTCGAGGCGGCTGTTTTCGGTCAGTTGACTGCGCCATTGCAGCTCGTAGCTTTTCGAGGTTTCAGGCTTCAGGTCCGGATTGCTGAAATCCGGGTAATACAAGTCATTGAACGTCGGTGCGCGAAAGCCTTCGCTGTAGCTCAGCAGCACATCGTTGTCCGGGTTCAACGGCAGGGTGAAGGTGCCGCTCCAGCTGTTCTGGCTGCCGAACTGCTGGTTCTGGTCACGGCGCAGGCCCAGTTCCGTGGAGAAGCTGTCGGCCTGATAGCGATGCTGGATAAACGCCGCGCGGTTCCAGCGGCTGTCCTCGTCGAATGCGGTGCTGCTGTTGATGCGGTCTTCGTACCAATCACCGCCGAGGATCAGGCTGTTGCGTGCGTCGAGCGTCAGGTCGTTCTGCCAGTTCACCGAGTCTCGGTAGGTGTTGAACACGCTGCGTTCATCGCTGAGTTTGTCGAAGGTCTGTTCGCGGTTTTCGCTGTGGCCGAACTCAACGCGGGTTTTCCACCGGTCGTTGATGCGCGCATCGAGGTAACTGCTGAGGCTGCTCACCGTGAATTCGTTGTAAGGCTGCTGTTGGTAGAACGCTTTTGTCATTTCGTCGTAGCGCCCGAACGGACTATCGAACGCGCTTTTGCCTCGGTTATCCAGCAGGTTGGCGCCGATTTCGAGGTCATCGGTGAGGGCGTGACTCAGGCTCAGGCTCACCGACTTGTTGCGATACTCATCGTGATCACCATCGCTGGGGTACGACGCGTGGGTGCGATTGATCCCGGCGGTCTCATCGAGGCTGGCGCCCAGGTTGAAGCGGGTTTGCTCATCGCCACCGGACACGCCAAGGCTGCGCTCCCACGTCTGGTTGCTGCCAAAACCCATGTGCAGACGCGGTTGCAGACCTTGTTCGGCACCACGACGGGTGAAAATCTGGATCACCCCGCCAATCGCATCGCTGCCATAAATCACCGAGCGGGAGCCGCGCAGCACTTCCACGCGCTCGACTTGCTCGATGTTGATGTGTTGCAGGTTGCTGTCGCCGGAAGTCGAGTTGCCGATGCGTTGACCGTCCACCAGCACCAGGCTCTGAGCGGATTTGGTGCCGCGAATGTAAACCCCCGGCAAGCTGCCGCGCCCACCAGTCTGCCCGACTTGTACGCCCGGCACGCGACGCAGCAGGTCGGTGACGCTGCCCGGTTGCAGGCGGTCGATGTCGTCGCGGGTGAACACGGTGTTGGCGGCGCTGCTGTCGTTGCGCGCTTCGACCTGGCGGTTGGCGCTGATCAGCACGTCGGGCAGCTTCAGGGCTTGATCGCGTTCGAAGGTGTCGGCCAGGAGCGGGCCGGACGGCAGAAGGGTCAGCGTCAGGGCGAGGCGGAAGAGTTTCATGGGTAATCCGGGCGAACACACATTTTGAAAGACACAGAAAACCAATGTGGGAGCGAGCCTGCTCGCGATGACGGTGTGTCAGTCAATGAATAAGTTGACTGTCAGTCCGCTATCGCGAGCAGGCTCGCTCCCACAGGGTGTTGCATGCATCCAGAGATTTAGCTGTTGAGCAGTTGCAGGCGTTCGCGGATCGAGGCTTCGATCCCTGCCTCATCCAGTCCACACTCGGCCAGCATTTGCGCGGGCTTGGCGTGTTCGACGTAAAGGTCCGGCAAGCCCAGATGCAGCACCGACTTGAGGATGTTCTCGCGGGCGAGGAATTCGCTGACCGCGCCACCGGCACCGCCCATGATCGCGTTCTCTTCGATGGTCACCAGCAACTCGTGGCTGCCGGCGATTTCGCGAACCAGCTCTTCATCCAGCGGTTTGACGAAACGCATGTCGACCACGGTGGCATCCAGCGTCTCGGCGACTTTCAGCGCCTCGGCCAATTGCACGCCGAACACCAGCAGGGCGACTTTGCTGCCCTGACGGCGAACCACGCCTTTGCCGATTTCGATTGGTTGCAGGTCTTTCTCGATCGTTGCGTTCGGGCCGTTGCCGCGCGGGTAACGCACCGCCGCCGGGCCGTTGTACAGATGGCCCGTGGTGAGCATTTTGCGCAGTTCGTTTTCGTCGCTCGGGGTCATCACCAGCATGCCGGGGATGCAGCGCAGGAACGACAGGTCGAAACTGCCTGCGTGCGTAGGGCCGTCTTCGCCGACCAGACCGGCGCGGTCGATGGCGAACAAGACGTCGAGGTTTTGCACCGCCACATCGTGAACAAGCTGATCGTAGCCGCGTTGCAGGAACGTCGAGTAGATCGCCACCACCGGTTTCGCGCCTTCACAGGCCATGCCCGCCGCGAAGGTGACGGCGTGCTGTTCGGCAATCGCCACGTCGAAATAGCGCAGCGGGAAACGCTCGCTGAAGGCCACCAGGTCGGAGCCTTCTTTCATCGCCGGGGTAATGCCCACCAAGCGTGGATCGGTCGCGGCCATGTCGCACAGCCATTCGCCGAACACACCGGAATACTTCGGACCGCTGGCTTTTTTCGGCGCAGCGGCCGGAGCGTCCAGGGGTTCGAGTTTGGTGATGGCGTGGTAACCGATCGGGTCGACTTCCGCCGGGGCGAAGCCTTTGCCTTTCTTGGTGACGATGTGCAGGAACTGCGGGCCCTTGAGATCGCGCATGTTGCGCAGGGTGGCGATCAGGGTCGGCAGGTCGTGGCCATCGATCGGGCCGATGTAGTTCCAGCCCAGCTCTTCGAACAGCGTGCCGGGAACCAGCATGCCTTTGGCGTACTCTTCGGTGCGACGGGCGATTTCCCAGGCGCCGGGCAGGCGCGACAGGACCTTTTTGCTGCCTTCACGCATGCTCGCGTAGGTGCGGCTGGAAAGGATTTTCGCCAGATAGTTCGACAAACCGCCGACGTTGCGCGAGATCGACATGTCGTTGTCGTTGAGGATCACCAGCATGTTGGCGTCCACTTCCGGCGCGTGGTTCAGGGCTTCGAACGCCATGCCGGCGGTCAGTGCGCCGTCGCCGATCACGGCAATCGCCTTGCGATCACTGTTTTGCAGGCGGGCGGCAATGGCCATGCCCAGCGCTGCGCTGATCGACGTGCTGGAGTGGCCGACGCCAAAGGTGTCGTACTCGCTTTCGGAGCGGCGCGGGAAGGCGGCGACGCCATCCTTCTGGCGCAGGGTGCCCATGCGCTCGCGACGGCCGGTGAGGATTTTGTGCGGATAGGCCTGATGACCCACGTCCCACACCAGCCGGTCGTCCGGGGTGTCGAAGACGTAATGCAACGCGATGGTCAGCTCGATGACGCCCAGGCCGGCACCGAAATGCCCGCCGGTCTGACCGACCGTGTAGAGCAATTCCAGGCGCAACTCATCGGCCAGGGTTTCCAGCTCGGCTTCGCCTAACCGGCGCAGGCCGTCCGGCGTGTTGGCACGGTCGAGCAGGGGCGTGGTCGGGCGCTTGCGGGGAATCTCATGAAACGTCGTGGGCATCAGGCGAATCGTTATAGGTATAGAAGAGGCGGCAGTTTACCTGATGCATCGGCCCCTGCCCACGCGTTGCTCTTTTTTGGCGGATACGCTGTCAGCTGCGCCGTTCGACGATATACCGGGCCAAATCGCGCAATGGCTCGGCGGCCGCGTCAAACGGTCGCAGCGCATGCAGGGCCTGATCGCGCAGTTCCAGCGCGTAGGCTTTGGCCGCATCGAGGCCGAGCAGGGCCGGGTAGGTCGGTTTGTCGCGCGCGATGTCGGCGCCCTGGCGTTTGCCGAGGGTTTCGGTATCGCTTTCGACGTCGAGAATGTCGTCCTGCACCTGGAAGGCCAGGCCGATGGCCTGTGCATAAGTCTGCAAGGACTTCAGTTCGTCTTTCTCGGCCCGGCCGCTGGCGAGGGCGCCGAGTTTGACGCTGGCCTCGATCAGCGCGCCGGTCTTGTGCCGGTGCATGTATTCGAGGGCTTTCTGATCGAGCTTCAAGCCGACCGAACCGAGGTCGATAGCTTGACCGCCGACCATGCCGGCCGGTCCTGCCGCCAACGCCAGCGCGCTGACCATTTGCAGGCGGATCTCAGCGTCCGACGAGCTCAGGCGCGGGTCGAGCAGGGCGCTGAAGGCCAGGCTCTGCAAGCCGTCACCGGCGAGAATCGCGCAGGCTTCATCGAATTTTTTGTGGGTGGTCGGCTGGCCGCGACGCAGATCGTCGTCGTCCATCGCCGGCAAATCGTCGTGCACCAGCGAATAAGCGTGGATCAGTTCCACCGCGCAGGCAGCGCCGTTGGCTTGCTCGGGCTTGCCGCCCAGCGCTTCGCACGCTGCGTAGGCCAGCAGAGGGCGCACGCGCTTGCCGCCGTTCATCACGCTGTAGCGCATGGCTTCGTAGAGCCGCGCGAGTTCCGGGCTTGGTGCGTTGAACAGGGTTTCCAGTGCCGCGTTGACGCGGGCCTGGCTCGTCGCCGAATACGCTGCAATCATTCTGGTTGATCCGCGTCGAAGGGTTCCTCGGCGAGTTCGCCATCACGTTCGAGCAGCACTTGAACCTTCTGCTCGGCCTGGGCCAGCGCTGCCTGGCAATCACGGGTCAGACCGATGCCTTGCTCGAAAGCTGTCAGCGAGTCTTCCAGCGACAGTTCGCCGTTCTCCAGTCGCTCTACCAGCGTTTGCAGGTCGGCGAGGGATTGTTCGAAATCCAGTGCAGCTTTTTTGCGGGCCATGGCGGCGATTTCCGGTTGACGTTAAACCGGCGCGACACTAGCAGACATGGGGGTTATGGGCAAATGAGGGCATTGTCTGGTGTGCGGTTGGTTGGGGGGATATCCGTTTTTGCGGTAACGGCGGCTGACGGTTTCGCCCTTACGGCGAGTCACTTGGAAGAGCCCCAAGTAACCAAGGGCTTTTGCCCCTTTCGTTCGGTGCCTCGCCTAGGCTCGGCATGCCCTCGCTCCGGTCCTGCTCCGTGGGCCCGCCGCGATCGGCCATCCATGGCCGTGCGCGGCTAACCCGGCATCCATGCCGGGTTGCCCACTGCGCAGAACCTCCACTCGGCCTCTCGAGGGGGCGTGTACCTCAAGATCAAAAGCGGAAGGCGAGCTAACGCTCGGCCTGAAGAGTGGTGAGAATCAAAAGCGTACACGCCCCCTGTAGGAGCCGGCTTGCTGGCGATGGCGGTGGGTCAGGCAATGAGTGCGTGACTGAACGGACGCCATCGCCAGCAAGCCGGCTCCTACAGTAGTTGATCGTATTTATCCAAACGCATGTGCATTTCCCTTGTAGGAGCCAGCTTGCTGGCGATGGCGGTGGGTCAGGCAATGAATGCGTGACTGAATGGACGCCATCGCCGGCAAGCCGGCTCCTACAGGGGGATGCGTACGAACAAAGAGCCAGGTCGGCTGGCAGGCCGCCTCGCTTTGGCTTTTGCTTGGCTTTTGATCTTGATCTGCCCCGTCGGAAGGCCGAGTGGAGGTTCTGCGCAGTGGGCAACCCGGCATGGATGCCGGGTTAGCCGCCCCCGGCCAGGGATGGCCGATGGCGGCGGGCCCACGGAGCAGGACCGGAGCGAGGGTATGCCGAGCATTAGCGAGGCACCGTACGTCAGGGGCGCGGGCGCTTGGTTACTTGGCGCTCTTCCAAGTGACCCGCCGTAAGGGCGGAACCAATAGCCGCCGTTACCCCGGTAATGGATATGTTCACCATCAAAACCTAAATCGCCTGACGCAACGCCATCGCCGGTAAGCCGGTCTCGCTCCCACATTGGTCCGCAGGATTATTCGGCTCATTGTGTGAGCCGAATAAGGCCACTATTCGGCCCACACCCAACAATCATCGTGATCCCCCCCGCAATTCAAGATGTATCCGATTGTTAAAAACCCGCCAAATGGCTAACCTTCGCGCCTTCTACGACCCAATAGTCACGGGTCTTTCTGACGAAACGCAGTATTTGGATCTGTAACGCGCCGAGGATCAGGCGCAAGGTTTCGTTATGCATGGCAGGAGGCATCACATGCGTTCATTTCTTCTATTGCTGATGGGGTGGGTCTGCGCGACCGCCGCCTGGGCCGAGCCGGCAGCCGAACTGTCGGAACCGGTGGGCGGCTGGCGCTACAACGGCCTGCTCGATCGCAGCGAAAACCCGCAAGTCGCCTACCCGACGCCGCCCATCGACCGGGGCGTACAGCGCAATCGCACGATGATCGAAGGCCAACTCAAGGCCATCGGCACTCAGCGCGGGCCACACACGCTGGCGGTCAACGGCAATCCTCTGAACCTGTACACCGACGTCCAAGGGCGTTTCGCCCGGCCGTATGCGTTTGGCGCGGGCTCCAACAGTGTCGAAGTGCGCAGCGTCGAAGGCCAATCCCTCAAGCGCGTCCAATTCTATGAAGCCAACAACCTGCGTACCCCGGCGCGGATTCGTGTGGTGCTGGGTTGGGACGATCCGAAAGCCGAACTCGACCTGCACATCATTACCCCCGACGGCCAACATGCGTTCTGGGCTCGCCCGGCGATGAGCAACGGCGGCGGCCTCGACCCGGACGGCGTCGACGGTCCCGGCCCGGAAATGTTCACCATGACCGCGCCGCTGCATGGCACCTATCTGGTTTACGTGAACTATTGGGGCAACTTCGGCAGCGGCGGCTATAACTTCGATGAGACCAGCAACCAGAACGAGGTGATCACCTCGCAGATCAACCTGGTGCTGAACGAAAACACCGTCGACGAAAAACGCGAGACCTTCATCGTGCCCCTGCGCGCGATCGGTGACCTGCTGCTGGTCAAGACTTTCAACTATTAAGCATCCCGCTCCACGGATGAACTGGGCTTTGTGAACATGAGCGATAACACTGTTACCCCGGCTGCTGACGCACCTGCTGCCAAACCTTCCCGGCGTTGGCCGTTGCTGTTAGGCGGGCTGATCCTGGTGGCCGGCGTGGCGGGTGGATTGGGCTGGTTCATGCACAAACCCAAGGCGCCGGCGGCGGAGTTGGCCAGCGACAAACTGGGCATGAGCCGCCCGGACGGTCTGCTTGAAACCCGTTCCTTGAGTCAATTGCCCAAGGACTTGCTGGCGGTGCCGTTCCTCAAGGAAACCCTGACCGAAGATTTCGTCTTCTATTACGAAGCCCATGCCGATCGCCTCGGCTTGATCGGCAGTCTGCGACGGATCATCTATGAACATGACCTGAAGCTGCAGGACAGCCTGATCGAGCAGCTTTTCGATCAACCGGCGGATGTCGCGTTGTGGCGCGGGGCGGATGGTCGCCTGAAAGACTTTTTGTTGGTGATGGATCGCGGTGGTCTGGCCAAGGTGCTGGAGCCGCTGGCCAAAGTGGCGCTGGATGATTCGCAGCTGACGCAACTCGGTGACATCAAGGTCGCCGGCGATACGGTGCCGCTGTTTCAGCTCACCTACAACAACAGCAAGGCACTGCTGTTTGCTTCTCATGGCGACAAGCTGGTGGTGCTGTCCAATCCTTCGAAACTGTACGACAACAGTAATGGCCCGATCGATGAGCCTGGGATGGTTTCGACTCAATCGCTGGAAGCGCTGCTCGGTGGTCAGAAACTCTTCCCCGAAGCCTTCGGCCTGCCACTGCGCGCGCCGGAAGTGAAACAACGCCTGTCGGTCAATTCCAGCGTGCTGGCCATGGGTTACCAGCGGTTCATCCCGAACTTCGCCGGCCTGCGTTTCGACATGGACGACAAGGGCTGGCACAGCTTCCTCGCCATGGACGAACTGGAAAACCAGCCAGACTTCGATTTCAAACCGATCTGGCAAGCCATGCCGATGGGCGCCAGCGCTTGCGTGGCCTTGCCGCTCGCCGCCGAACAACAGAAACCGCTGCTGGTGAAACTCGGTGCCGAAGAAACCGTGGCCCAGGCGCTGACCGAACACATGGCCGGTGCCGCAGGCCTGTGCTGGTACGCCGATTCGCGGCTGTACACGCCACTGCTGGTGGCCAGTCTGAATGACGACGACAGCGCCAAACTCGACGGTGACCTGGGCAACTTGTTCAGCTCGATGGTCGGCGCCTACGAAGGCAACGTCGAAGAGCACGCGTTCCCGGTGGTCGAGAAGCAGGAAGGTGAAAACCACCAGTGGCAGCGTCAGGTCAGTTCCAATTTCGGTCCTTACAAAGCCAAGGACGCCGAGGACCCGAACGCCATCACCGGCAAGGCCTTCATGCGCGTGAGCCTGGCGCGCCACGGTTCGACGCTGCTGTTCTCCCTCGATGACAAGCTCGTGGACAAAGCCCTCGGCACCCTCGACAAACGCTTCCCGCCGATGGCCGACGTGGTGCCGAAAGACCTGCTGATGCCGGTCTACTTCGGCCCGGACTCCATGGCGCAGCTGATGCAACAGGAAACCCTCGACAGCCTGCCGCAGGACATGGAGCCGGTGTTCTACAACGCCGCGCAAACTTACCTGATCCCGAAACTGCGCAAGCTCGGCGGCTACGGCAAATACGCGCTGACGTTGCCGGAAGGCAGCGAGCCCGACGGCCATTGGCAATGGCTGCCGTTGGAATGGAAAGCCCTGTGACCGCACTTATCCGAGGCCTCGGCCTGCTGGCGATGTTGCTGGGCAGTCGGGTATTTGCCAGTGACGCCGCGCCGCTCGACGTGCAGCAATCCCAGGTGTTCCGCGCCTGGTTCGTGCGCATCGCCCAAGAACAACTGACCCAAGGTCCGAGCCCGCGCTGGTATCAGCAGGACTGCGCGGGGCTGGTGCGCTTTGCCGCCAACGAAGCGCTGAAAGTCCATGACGACAAATGGCTGCGCAGCAATGGCCTGTCCAACCGCTACCTGCCGCCGGAACTGCAATTGAGCGAGGCGCAACGCGGCCTCGCCCAGCAATGGCAGCAGGGCGGCGGCAAGGTCGGGCCGTACGTCAACGCGATCAAACTGATTCAGTTCAACAGCCATCTGGTTGGCCGCGACCTGGCGCAGGCCCGGCCCGGCGACCTGATGTTTTTCGATCAGGGCGACGACCAGCACCTGATGATCTGGATGGGCCGCTACATCGCCTATCACACCGGCACCACCACCCCCACTGACAACGGCATGCGTTCCGCGAGCCTGCAGCAACTCATGACATGGAAGGACACCCGATGGATACCCGACGCAGCCAACCCCAACTTCATCGGCGTCTATCGACTGAACTTTCTCTCCCAATGACCGGTGCCCGCATGCTGCGCTTTCTGTCTCTACTGTTGGTATTGGTCCTGCCTTTTTCGGCAGTGAATGCCGAAGACACCGTCGAACCGAGCGGCTACACGCCGGTGGCCGGTGAAAGCTTTTTCCTGCTGGCGGACAGCAGTTTTGCCAGCGACGAACAGGCAATGGTGCGCCTCGAAGCACCGGGCCGTGACTATCGTCGTTTCCGCATGGAGCCTTACGGCGGTGCGGACATTCGTGTGTACCGCATCGACAAACCGCTGGATTTCCTCAAGCGCCAGAAGAACCTGCACCGCGTGGTCAGCGACGGCCAGTTCAAGGGTGAAGGCCTGTCGAACACCCTCGCGTACCTGTGGGACAACTGGTATCGCAAATCCCGTCGGGTGATGCAGCGGGCGTTTTCCTACGAGTCGCGTAAACAAGTCACCGAGGAAGTGCCGGAACTGAAGATGGGCACTGCCATCGCCGCGCCAACGCCTTACGACGCGCAGCCGCAATTCGCACTGATCCCGGGCCTGCCGGTGGTCAGTCAGTTCCGTTATCCACTGTGGCAAGCCAAACCGATCCAGCCGCCTGAGGGCGTGAACCTCGCCGGTTCGTCCAGCGAGTTCGTCACTGTCGCGCCGGGCAACGTGTACATCCCGTTGGGCAATCTGAAGCCGGGCCTGTATCTGGTGGAAGCGCTGATCGGCAAGTACCGCGCGACCACCATGGTCTTCGTTTCCAACACCGTGGCCGTGAGCAAGATTGCCGGTGATGAACTGCTGGTCTGGGCGGCGCGTAAACACGAAGGCAGTTCGGTGCCGAAGGTCAATGTGTTGTGGACCGATGGCCTTGGCGTGATGAGCAGTGGCGCCACCGATGCCGATGGTTTGCTACGCCTGAAACACGTCAGCCCGGAGCGTTCGTTCGTGATCGGCGAGGACGAAGAGGGCGGGGTGTTTGTCTCCGAGAACTTCTATTACGACAGCGAAATCTACGACACCAAACTCTATGCGTTTACGGACCGGCCGCTGTATCGGCCGGGGGATTGGGTGTCGCTGAAAATCGTCGGTCGCGAGTTCAAGAACGCCCGTGACTCGGTGTTGCCGACGGCGGCTGATGTGAATGTCACGGTGCTCGATGCCACCGGCACCGCGCTGCAAACGCTGGCGCTGAAACTCGATTCCAAGGCCGGCACTCAAGGTCGTTTCCAGCTGCCGGACAACGCGGTCGCGGGTGGTTATGAACTGCGTTTCAGCTACAAGGATCAGGCCTACAGCAGCGCCTTCCGCGTGGCTGAATACATCAAGCCGCACTTCGAGATTTCGCTGAACCTGGCCAAGCAGGATTACCGCACCGGCGAACCGGTGAAAGGCAGTCTCGTGCTGTTGTACCCGGACGGCAAACCCGTCGCGAATGCCAAGTTGAGCCTGAGCCTGCGCGCCCAGCAACTGTCGATGGTCGATAACGAGCTGCAATACCTCGGGCAATTCCCGGTGGAGCTGACCAGCACCGAACTGACCACCGATTCCAAAGGCAACGCGACCCTCGACCTGCCCGCCGCCGAGAAACCGAGCCGTTACATGCTCACCGTTTTCGCCAGCGATGGCGCGGCGTATCGGGTCAAGACCACCAAGGAAATCCTCATCGACCGTGGCGCCGCGAGTTTCCGCTTGAACGCGCCGCAGCGCTTCAGTGCGGTGGGCGACAAGGTTGCGTTCAGCTACCTGAATGAAGGCGGCAGCGAGCAGAGCAAGGCGGTCACGCCGAGCGGCTACAGCTGGGTGCGTCTGGAAGATCAGACCACGGGCGAAGGCAAACTGGCGGCAAGCGATAAAGGCTTCACATTGGCCTTCGAACGTCCGGGGACTTACAACCTGACGTTGAAGGATGACCATGGTCGCGTGGTCGGTGCCACGGGGCATTCGGTCACTGGCGATGGCGTCAAAGCCGTGCCCGGCACCGTGGAAATCGTCCTCGATAAACCCGAGTACAAGGCAGGTGACGAAGCCCTCGCGCTGATCACTTTCCCCGAGCCTGTCAGCGATGCCTTGCTGTCGCTGGAACGCGACAAGGTCGAGGCCACGGCGTTGATGTCGAAGGGCGGCGACTGGCTGAAAATGGAAAAACTCAGCGACACCCAGTACCGCGCGCGCATTCCGGTGAAGGATAATTTCGCGCCGAACCTGACCTTCTCTGTGCTCTATACCAAGGGCGGTCAGTACAGCTTCCAGAACGCCGGCATCAAGGTGGTTGCGCCGCAAATCGACGTCGCCATCGTCACCGATAAAGAGGTGTATCAGCCGGGCGATACGGTGTCCGTGGACCTGACAACGCAGTTCGCCGGCAAGCCGATTCCGGCGCACCTGGCGGTCAGCGTCGTCGACGAAATGGTCTACGCGCTGCAACCGGAAGTGGCGCCGACCATCGACCAGTTTTTCTACCACCCGCGCCGCAACAACGTGCTCACCAGCGCCAGTCTGTCGTTCATCAGCTACGACGTCGCGTTGCCGGGCAGCCCCGGTGCACCGGGCAAAGCCAACCGCAGCGAGCGCGGTGTGAAAGTGCTGGAGCGGCCGCGTCGTGAAGACGTCGACACCGCCGCGTGGCAGCCGGAATTGATCACTGACGCCAATGGCAAAACCCGCTTCACCTTCAAGATGCCGGACTCGCTGACCCGCTGGCGCATCACTGCGCGTGCCATCGCCGATGACGGTCAGGTCGGGCAGAAAAAGCAATTCCTGCGCTCGGAAAAACCGCTGTACCTGAAGTGGAGCGGCCCGACCAAATTCCGCACCGGCGACAAACCGGCCCTCGGCGTGTTCGCCTTCAGTCAGGCGGAAAAACCGGTCAAGGCTGAGCTGGTGATTCATTTCGCCGGCGCCGAACAACGGGTGCCGGTGACGCTGAACAACGGCATCAACTACATCGCGCTGCCGGCGTTCGACTTGGCCAGTGGCGAGTGGACCGCCGAGCTGGTGCAGGACGGCAAAACCGCTGACGCTCTGGCCGTGCGTCTGACCGCGACCGGCGAAGGTTGGCTCGTTACGCAGACCCAAAGCCTGGACGTGGCCAGCGGTGATACGCCGCTGACCCTGCCGGCAGACGCAACGGACATTCGCTTGCGCCTGGATGACAGCCCGCAAGCGCTGTTCCGTTCGGCACTGGATGATTTGCTCAGCTATCCGTACGGCGGCGTCGAGCAGACGGCCAGTCGTTTGTTGCCGTTGAGCATTGCGTACCCGGCCTTGTCGTCGAACCCGCAGATCCGCGATCGCTTGCGCCTGATCATGCAAAATAGCCGTCTGCGCCTGGTGCAAATGGCCGGACCTTCGGCGAGCTTCACCTGGTGGGGCATGGACGGTGAGCCGGACGCGTTCCTCACCGCGTACGCCTATTACGCCGACTGGCACGCCAGCAAAGCGCTGGAACTGAGCCTGCCGCCGGAGCATTGGCAGCGGGTGCTGGAGGTGTATTCGAAGCAGGCGAAAAATACGCCGCTGTTGCAGCGTGCGTTGATCCTGTCGTTCGCCAAACAGATGCAATTGCCGGTCAACACGTTGCTCAGTGGTCTGATGGATGATCTGGCGAAAGCGGGCGAGGGCAATGCCGCGACGCTGATGGAGGATGGCGAAGACAGCATTGTCATGAGCGATCCGGATTCGGCGTTGGGTCTGGCGGCGGCGCGTGCGTTGACTGCTTCTTTGGCGAAGCAGTCGAAGGTCAATCTGCCGGATGCTTTCAACCGACAACTGGCCGACGCGCAACAGCGTCTGGCCGTCAGTTCGCAGCCGTTTGCCGAAGCCTTGAACCTGTCGCTGCAAAGCTTCGATCAGGCTCATGCGCAAGCGTTGTTGCGACGTTTGTTGCCACAGCAATCGACCCTGGAGCGCGCATTGGCGCTGACCTGGTTGCAACGCAGCATCGAGCAGGCTTCGCCCACCATCGCACTGGCACCGGGTGAAGGCTGGAAGAAAAATTACGGGGATACCGGTGAGATGTATTGGATGTGGCAGGGCACTTCGCTGGTGCCGGCAGTGCTGGCGCTGAGCGGGACGCAAGAGCGTCCGTTGCGTGCCGCGTTGAGTTTCCAGACCAAACAACCGCCGGTTGATCCGATGGCTGTGACCATCACCCGTCGCTTGTCGCGTCTGGTGCCGGGTGATGAAGCCTTCACCTTCAAACTGGAAGCGGTGGGCACCAAACCGTTATCCAGCGACAGCCTGTATCTGGACGAAGTGATCATCACCAGCAAAGCCGCGAAACCGCTGCGCTACGGCATGATCGAAGTGCCGCTGCCGCCGGGCGCGGATGTCGAGCGCACCACGTGGGGCATCAAGTTGATGGGCAAGGCGGGCACAGAACCGACGGCACTGGAGAAGGCGCGCTTCGAACCGGGGCAGATGGCTTACGCAATTCCGGTGGATGCCTTGAGCGGCGAATTGCGCCTGCGTCACCTGGTGCGCTTCTCACAGAAAGGCCAGTTCAACCTGCCGCCAGTGCGTTTCACTCAGGTCTACGCGCCGCAGCATCAGGCTCAGGAACAGAAACCGGCGCTTGGTCAGGTCACGGTCAACTGACATGACCCGGCGTTGGTTCTGGTGGCTGCTGTGTTTGATTCCTGCGCTGGCGACGGCGCAGGACGAGCCGCTGCGTCTGGGCTTCAAGGGTGAATTGCTGTCGCTGAGCCGGACTCAGGTGATTGCTCGCGAGCCGTTGCCTTCGGATTTGCAAACGCCATTGGGCAGTCTGTGGAAGTTGTTTGTGTACGGCTGGCTGGTGGATACCGGCGCCCGTGAGCCAGCGTATGAGTGTCGCGGGCAGTCGAAAGAAGAAGTCTATTGCTGCACCGCAGGCGGCAAGATTGAGCGTGATCAGGCGCTGGTGAAGTCCTGCGGCTTGTACTTCGAGCCTGCGCGGTTGGGCATTGCTGGCGCTGATTGGCGCACGTATTGGCAGGCACGGCAGGCGCCGGAGTGGTTGCTGGATTTGCCTTCATTGCAGCCATCCACGCGAGTGTCGGTGGTTGAATTGCTTAAAGTGCTGGCCGTGATGCCCGCGCAGGATCAGGCACGGCGAGTGTTGCTGGATGTGGTGTTGAATGCCGCCGACGGCAATGTCGTGGGTGAACTCGGAGGCCGGTTGCGGGTGAAAACCTGGAGCTGGTTGGGTGATCAGGACCCATCGTCGCGCCAAGGTGGGTTTGCCGGTTGGCTGGCCGATGGCACACCGATCTGGGCGGGTGGGCGCGGGACCAGTCAAATGGTGCTGCGCAATTATGGTGAGGCGTTGGCTTCGGTGTTGCCGGTTGATTGGCCTCTGGATGCGGGACGCTGCGTCGAAGTCGGTCTGTTTTCTCGTTATCCGATCGGGCGGGTTCTGGAGGGGGATCGTGTTGTTTCTTCCGGACCACTGCAGGGCGATTTTCGCGTCGAGTTTTCTAATGGCAACCAACTCGATATCCACAGCGACGGAGAACTGTTTTTGGTGGGCGATAAATTGATCGCCCGTCTGGATCGCGAAGAATATGTCGCTCGCGTCCTGCAACGAGAAGCCAAACCCGAACCTGCTGAAGCCGCCAAAGCGTTGGCCATCGCCATCCGCACCTACCTGCTGCAAAACGCCACCCGCAACGGCGACTGCCTGAGCATCGACGACAGCAGCAGCCGCCAACGCGTCGCCCCGCGCCCGGCCACCGCCGAATCACGCAACATCGCCGCATGGACCAGCGACCTGGTACTCGCCGGCAGCACCGTCACCTATCACTCCGACCAACCCGGCCCGGACAAACTCTCCTGGCAGCACGCCGTCGAACAAGCCAATGCCGGACAGCGCTACGACGCCATCCTGCTGCACGCCTACCCGCGCGCGAGCCTCAGCCGCTGGGACAACCCGGTCGCCTCCTGCGAAGCACTGCCCGCCGCCCAAGACTGGCTGCAAACCCAACGACGCGGCTGGCGCCAACGCCTCGAAAACGAAACCGGCTACAACGAAGTCAGCACTTTCGCCGTCTGCCGCCTGGCCTTCGGCCGTCCTTTTGTGGACCGCGAGCGTCAGCGCATTTACGTGCGCGGCGTGCTGTCGCTGCAAGACCGCCTCGACCTGACCCACGAATACCTGCACCTGGCCTTCGAAGCACACCCCAACGGCCAGGATGAAACCTACATCGAAGGGCTCGCCCGCCACCTCTTGCTGGAATAGGCCATGAAACTCCGTTATCCACAGGTCTTCCTGTTCCTTTGTTCTTTCTGCGTGTTGCCGACGGTTTTTGCGGCTGAAAGCGCCGTCAAACTCGACACCCCCGTCGGCGGCTGGCGCACGGGCGCGGCCGAGGGCGAAGGCGAAAACTTCCGCCAGACCGTCAACTACCCGGCCTCCTCAGTGAACACTCCGGTAGGACAGGCCAACACCGCACGCATCACCGGCCAGATCAAAGCCACCCCCAAGTCCACTGAACCGGGCCGGTTGATCGTCAACGGCGTCAGCATGCCGCTGAAGATCGATCCCGCTGGCCGCTTTGACCGACCGTTCTCCTTCCCCAACGGCAACAACAGCGTCGAAGTCCGCAGCCCCGATGGCCAGCAACGCCACCGCACACAGTTCCTCAACGCCAGCGGCGGAGCGACACCGGCGAAATTGCGGGTGTTGTTGGCGTGGGACAGCGACGGCACGGATCTGGATTTACACCTCATCACGCCCGATGGCGCGCACATCTGGTACGGCGATCGTGTTGCGCCCAATGGCGCGGCGCTGGATGTGGACGTCACCACCGGTTACGGCCCGGAAATCTTCGCCATGCCGGCGCCGATCAAAGGGCAGTATTTGGTGTATGTGAATTACTTTGGGGGCGGATATCGGAGTGATGAAGACGGGCAGGAGGATGCGGTTCAGCCGCTGACGACGGCGCAGGTGACGGTGATTACGGAGGAGGGGACGCCGAACGAGAAGATGGAGACTTTTCTGGTGCCGATGCGGGCGGTGGGGGAGTTGACGTTGGTTAAGGGGTTTAGTTATCCGTGAGGCTCAAACACCGCATTCGCAGTGTTTGTTCCCTCATTGCGCATCGTCCTCGAAGGATGAGCCCTCACTTGCCAGCTCGCGCTCGATCTGTTCAATGCTAGGCAGGCTGGTTTTCAACTCTGCCGGCAGGGATTCCACCAATTGGTATTCGGCCACGCCGATGGGGCGGGCGTTGTCACGCAAGGCGTATTCGGCCACTACCTTATTCTTGCTCTTGCATAGCAGAAGGCCGATGGTTGGGCCGTCCTGCGGGTGCTTGAGTTGAGCATCCACTGCGGTGAGGTAAAAACTCAGTTGACCCAGATGTTCGGGCTTGAACTTGCCGGACTTCAGCTCGATTACCACATAGCAACGTAGCTTGAGGTGATAAAACAGCAAGTCGACGAAAAATTCGTCACCACCTACATCCAGCAGCACTTGCTTGCCGACGAAGGCAAAGCCTGCACCCAGTTCCAGCAAGAAGTCGGTGACATGCTTAACCAGAGCGTTTTCGATCTCGCGCTCTTGGGCATCAAGAGTCAGGCCGAGGAAATCGAAACGGTAAGGGTCTTTCAATGATTCGCGAGCCAGATCGGACTGCGGTTTGGGCAAATGGCTATCGAAGTTACTGACTGCGTTGCCGCTGCGCTCCAGCAGACCCGTCTCGATCTGCATCACCAAAATATTGCGCGACCAGTTGTGCTTGATGGCCTGTGCGGCATACCAGTAGCGGGTTTTCTGGCTAGACAGTTTGTCCAGCAGTGCTATCTGGTGATACCAAGGCAATTGTGCAAGCACCTCTTGCACAAATTTTTCGTCCGGCCACGCTTCTGCAAAGGCGCGCATGTATTTGAGATTGCGTGGAGAAAACCCCTTCATGTCAGGAAAGGTTGCACGCAAATCCTGAGCCAAGCGGTCGATCACCTTGGCCCCCCAACCCTGCTGTGCTTGCCGGGACAAAATATCGTGACCGAGCTGCCAGTAGAGCAGCACCAGTTCGCGGTTCACCGCTAGAGTGGCGCGCTGTTGGGCGTAATGGATTCGGACTTTGAGGTCGGCCAGCCAATCACCATAACCTTCGGGTGGCATGCTCAGGCTGTCAGGGGTGTCGCTCATGCTTTTGTCCCCTGGTAATTTTTTCGGAGCGGCCTTCGTCGCGTGTGCCGCTATGTCGGTTTAGAGGTCAGTAGTGACGGTCGAAGATTAGTCAGCCCATTTGTCAGGCACAAGCAGGTTGGGCTTCCAAGGATCTTTCCTTCAAAAGAAAGCGAAGCTGCTTACTTTTAGGCCGTTATTGCTCAATGAACGGAAAAAAGGCTGGCAAAAGCAGAGAGATTAAGAAGTGCGAGTGATTTCCAGCAGGCATTAAAAAGCCGGCTTGTGGCCGGCTTCTCGGGGACTGGCTTGGTTCATTTTTGGTAAACCGCGCCAGCCTTCAAAACGTACATCCGGATCTTGCGTCCGGCTGTGGGACTCGGCGAGAAAATCATCTGCCTTGTCGGTGCGATCGGAGCCGCGGGGCGGGTCGATGCGCAAATGTGGGGCGCAGCATACTGATTTTTTTGGGGAATTCCCAGTGTGGTGTGCGGGGTAGAGCTGTTAGTTGCTTGGGATCGGATAGCTGATCCGGGTTTTGAGGTGAATGTTCCACCGCCTTCGCGGGCAAGCCCGCTCCCACAGGTTCTACGCAATCCCTGTGGGAGCGGGCTTGCTCGCGAAGGGGGCGGCGCGGTGTTACAGGAACGGAATGGGCGGGCGACGCTTGTTTAGCGTCGACCACCAAAACACCCAACCCAACACCCGGATGTTCTGCTCTTCTATTTGCGCGGCCCTGAAAGTCTCATCCGGGTACTCGGCGCTGTTGTGGCTGCGCATTCGCAATCCATTGCCCGGCATTCGGTGCAGGTACTTGATGCGCAGCATCCCGTCGTGTTCGATCGCGTAAATTTCTCCATCGACAATCTGGGTCAGGCCGCGATCGATGGCGATGGTTGAGCCGTCTTCAATTTTCTCGGCCATGCTGTTGCCGATCATGTAGGCGCAGATGGCATCCGCGTGGTTGATTTCCAGGGAATCGAGGTGGCTGCGGGGTAGGCGGATGGGGTGGCTGGTGTCCTCGACCACGTGGGTTTTGCTGGAGCCGGGAGCGACGGGCGTTTCTTTGTAAAAGGGCAATTCGACATCGGTGGGTTCGATGACGGTGTAGATGCCGCGGAGGGCCTGGGCGTCGAAGGTGTTGCCGGTGTCGCTGACCAGACGCAGGTGTTTGGCGTCTTTCGAGCCTTCGAGATATTTGAGCCACTCGCTGTTGACCGAGAGTTTTCTGGCGACGGCTTCCATGCAGTGATCGGGCACACCGCGGGTGTACCAGTTGTGGACGTTTTGCGGCGCCGTGCCGAGGTATTCGGCGAATCCGGTCGTCGTGATGTTCGCTACTTTGAGGAGCGCTTTAAACCGTGGACCGCTAGTGTTTTTTTTCTTCATGGGCACGAGTTTACGGGCGTATGGCGAGGCTTTGAATAAACGAACCGTTCAAAATACGAGGGAAATTTAAGACCGGATGTAAGACGTATCGAGTAAAAATTAAACAAGAAAAAACCGATTCACCGGATGGTTAAACGGCACGTTTAAAAGCTTATCTGCGGGCACAAAAAACCCCGGATAAACCGGGGTTTTTTCAAGTCGTCAGTGGCGCAAGGCCAGTGGCGTCTCAGCCTTTGTAGGCAGCAACCGACTTGGTGATCGCTTCGCGGGCGGCGTCTGCACCGGCCCAGCCTTCGATTTTCACCCATTTGCCTTTTTCGAGATCTTTGTAGTTCGCGAAGAAGTGCTCGATCTGCTGAATCAGCAGGGCTGGCAGGTCGGTGTATTCCTTCACGTCGACGTACAGCTGGGACAGCTTGTCGTGTGGGACTGCGATGACTTTGGCATCGCCGCCGCCGTCGTCGGTCATGTTCAGGATGCCGACCGGACGAGCGCGGATCACGGAACCTGGGGCAACCGGGTAAGGGGTCACGACCAGCACGTCGAGGGGATCACCGTCGTCAGCCAGAGTGTTCGGGATGTAACCGTAGTTGGCCGGGTAGAACATCGGGGTGGCCATGAAACGGTCAACGAACAGGCAATCGCTGTCTTTGTCGATTTCGTATTTGATCGGCGCGTGGTTGGCCGGAATCTCGATCGCGACGTAGATGTCGTTCGGCAGGTCTTTGCCAGCCGGAATCTTGCTGTAGCTCATTGGGCGGTGCCCCCGTTAGTTGACCAAAAACACTTGGCCGGATTGACCAAAAAGTGGCGGCGATTATAGGCATATTCCGCCGATCACGCTACGGATCAGAGGTCGTGTAGACCTTAGTCTCGTGCCTGATAGACCGGGTCTTCGGCCAGAAGTTGCCGCAGCCGGGTCAACGGGTCCTGCCGGTAAAACAGCTTCAACTGCTCATACACCTGTGGATAAGCCTCATGCAGCAAATCCGGGGCGCTGAAGAAGTATTCGCTGGTGACCGCGAAGAACTCGGCGGGGTTTTCCGCGGCGTAGGGGTCGATGGCGGTTTCGGCGTCCGGGTTGCGTTCCAGTTGCCGGTCGAGGTCGTCGTAGGCCTCTTGCATGACCCTGGCCCAGTCGCTGACGCGCATGTCGGCGTGCAGCGGTGGCAGGCCGTTGGCGTCGCCGTTGAGCATGTCGAGCTTGTGCGCGAGTTCGTGGATCACCAGGTTGTAGCCTTCCCAGCCACCACTGGCCATCACGCCGGGCCAGGCCAGAATGATCGGGCCTTGCTGCCAGGCTTCGCCGCTGTGTTCGCCGTCCCACTCGTGTTCAACGCCACTGGCGTCGCGATGGCGCTGCGGGCTGAGGAAGTCGTCGGGGTAGAGGACGATTTCGTGAAAACCCTGATACCAGTTCAGATCGCCCAGCTTCAGCAACGGTAATTGCGCCTGGGCGGCGAGCAGCAAACGCTGCTCCTGATGGAGTTCGACGCCGGGCAGGGCGGTCAGGTGTTTTTCGTCGAGAAACAGCACGCAGGCTTCGCGCAACCACTGGTCTTCAGCCGCGCTGATGCCGTCGAGAAAACTCAGGTGATGGCGCACCCGCTGCCACATATCGTCGGCAATCGGGTGCCTGGCCAGGATGCGCCGGCGACGCCAGGCGCTGAGCGACCACATCGTTCAGTGTGGTTCGGCTTTGGACGCGGCGCTGCCGAAGCGGCTGCGAATCACGCCGATGATCATCGGCACCAGTGACAGCAGAATGATGCCCACTACCAGCAGCGAGAGGTTTTTCTTGATGAACGGCACGTTGCCGAAGAAGTAACCGAGGGTCACCAGGCCGCCAACCCAGAGGATGGTGCCGAGGACGCTGAAAAAGAAGAAACGCGGGTAAGGCATTTTCGCCACGCCGGCGACGAACGGTGCAAAGGTGCGAATGATCGGCAGGAAGCGCGCCAGGGTCACGGTTTTGCCGCCGTGCTTGTCATAGAAGTCGTGGGTTTGTTGCAGGTAATCGCGGCGGAAAATTTTCGAGTTCGGGTTGCTGAACAGTCGCTCGCCCACCGTTCGTCCGATGATGTAGTTGGTGCTGTCCCCGAGGATCGCCGCCAGCATCAGCAGGCCACCGAGCAATACCGGGTCCATGCCGCCACCGGCCGCCACGGCGCCGGCGATGAAAAGAAGGGAATCGCCCGGCAGGAAAGGCATCACCACCAGGCCGGTCTCGCAGAAGATCACCAGAAACAGGATGGCGTAGATCCATGGCCCGTAGTTGTTTACCAGCAAGTCGAGGTAAACATCGAGATGCAGGATAAGGTCGAGCGGGTTGAAATCCATGGAGGCACCTGTGGTGACGGCCCGACTCGGCAGGCCTGTGCGGATGACTTCGCGTAAGCCTACAGACGGGTGTAGTTTTTCTTACAAGCCGGAAAGGACGGCATTATACGGGCTGAGAAGTGAAAAGCGCGTCGAGTTTGTAGCGAGGAGTGTCGCGCAAGACCGGCGGTGAGCGCGGTCTGTTTTTGTAGGAGCAGCCGGTCGACGCTCGATTGCTCGCGAAAGCGGTTTGTCATTCAGCATATTCGCCAGATGTCCGACCGCTTTCGCGAGCAAGCTTCGCTCCTACGAGGGCTCGGTGCGGATCAAAGCTCGTCGCTGATCGGCAGCACGTAGTTTTTGAACTCTGTGTCTTCCTTGAATCCGATGGATTCGTAGGTTTTCTGTGCGATTTTGTTGTCGCTGCTGGTGGAGACGCGCATGCGCACGGCATTGGTTTCCTTGGCCATTTTTTTCGCGGTGCGCATCAGGTTGTCAGCCACTAACTGCCGGCGGGCGTCTTCGGCGACATAAATGTCGTTGAGGATCCACACGCGTTTAAGTGAAAGCGACGAAAAGCTCGGGTACAGCTGACAGAAACCCATCAGCTTTTTGTCGTCGTCATCGGCCAGGGCCAGGTAGATCACCGACTCCTTGCGACGCAGGCGTTTCTCGAGGAACGCCCGGGACGAGTCCGGATACGGCAGGGAACCATAAAACTCGCGATATTTGACGAACAACGGGGTCAGCAGGTCCAGGTGTTCAAGGGTCGCTTGAATAATCCGCATCGATAAGTCTCGTCTTCAAGTGGCTGTCTTCACATGCTCTGACGGCGAACGGTTCTTCACTCGGGCAGCCGTGTTTCGATCCTGCCTGAAATTGAATCAGAAACGCAATGCGGAAACGGTTCAGGCATCCGGCAGGTTCAGTAGGAAATTACCTTTCATGTCTGCACCTGCGTCCGACTCCAGCGTCTGAAGTTGCGCTTCGTCCTTCAGGTTGACCCCCGACAACTGCCGCCGGCAGGCTTCGCGCATCAGATAAAGCAAGCGATGTGCCGCCATGCCATAACTCAAGCCTTCCAGTCGCACATTGGAGATGCAGTTGCGGTAAGCATCCGTCAGGCCGACCTTTGGATTGTAGGTGAAATATAATCCCAGACTGTCTGGCGAGCTGAGTCCAGGGCGTTCGCCGATCAGGATTACCACCATTTTTGCGCCCAGCAACTCGCCGATTTCGTCGCTTATCGCGACCCGGCCTTGTTCTACCAGAATCACCGGCGAAACCGTCCAGCCATCGACTTCGATCTGCTCTCGCATGCGCGAAAGGAAGGGCACGGTGTGACGGTGCACAGCCAGTGCCGACAAACCATCGGCCACGACAATCACCAGATCGACGCCGCCGGGATAGGCTGAAGCATGGTTGCGCAGGATTTGCGCGGACTCATCGCTCAATTTCCGCCCCAAGTCAGGGCGCTGCAAATAACTGTCGCGGTTTGTGGCGGCGCTGTGCAGGAGCACACTTTCGTATCCGCATTCGGCCAATTGCGCACTGAGCCCGGCATGGTCGAAGGGCAGGTGCACCGCGTCCCGAGCCTGGGCGTGGGCGTATTGGAAATCCAGCTGCGCGCTGGTCGGCATGCTGGTGCCGGTGCGGCCCAGGGCAATCCGTGCCGGGGTCAGACGCCGCAGTTCCAGCAATGGATTTTCTGAATCAACAGGCGGTTTATCTATCTCGACACTCATCCCAGTTGCCCCATCGCCTGGCGGAAGGCTGGCGGCAGGCGCTCGCCGAAATGAATCTTGCCATCGGCCTGAGTGAAAATGCCCATTTTGGCCAGCCACTGTTCGAACTCCGGCGCCGGTTTCAAGCCCAGGGTTTGTCGGGCGTAGAGCGCGTCGTGGAACGAAGTGGTCTGGTAGTTGAGCATGATGTCGTCGGAACCGGGGATGCCCATGATGAAGTTGATCCCGGCCACGCCCAGCAGGGTCAGCAGGGTGTCCATGTCGTCCTGGTCGGCCTCGGCGTGGTTGGTGTAACAGATGTCGCAGCCCATCGGCACGCCCAGCAATTTGCCGCAGAAGTGGTCTTCCAGACCGGCGCGGATGATCTGTTTGCCGTTATAGAGGTATTCCGGGCCGATAAATCCTACGACGGTGTTCACCAAGAACGGTTTGAAATGTCGGGCAACTGCGTAGGCGCGGGTTTCGCAGGTTTGTTGATCGATGCCGTGGTGGGCGTTGGCCGACAGGGCGCTGCCCTGGCCGGTCTCGAAATACATCAGATTTTGCCCAAGCGTGCCGCGATTCAGGCTCAAACCGGCGTCGTAACCTTCCTGCAACACGTTCAGGTTGATGCCGAAACTGGCATTGGCCGCTTCGGTGCCGGCGATCGACTGGAACACCAGGTCCAGCGGAACGCCGCGATTGATCGCTTCGATGGACGTGGTGACGTGGGTCAGCACGCAGGCTTGTGTAGGAATTTCGTAGCGCTGGATGATCGCGTCGAGCATTTCCAGCATCGCGCAAATCGAGGCAATGCTGTCGGTGGCCGGGTTGATGCCGATCATCGCGTCGCCGTTGCCGTACAGCAGGCCGTCGAGAATGCTCGCGGCGATACCGGCCGGTTCGTCGGTGGGGTGGTTGGGTTGCAGGCGGGTGGATAAGCGTCCCCGCAGGCCCATGGTGCCGCGAAAGTGCGTGATCACGCGGATTTTCTGTGCGACCAGCACCAGGTCCTGCACGCGCATGATTTTTGACACGGCCGCGGCCATTTCCGGCGTCAGGCCTGGTGCGAGGGCGCGCAGGCTCTGTTCGTCGGCGGCATCGCTGAGCAGCCAGTCGCGAAATCCGCCAACGGTGAGATGGCTGACCACGGCGAAGGCTTGTTTGTCGTGAGTGTCGATGATCAGTCGGGTGACTTCATCGGCCTCGTAAGGAATCAGCACTTCCTGCAGGAAGTGAGTCAGCGGGATGTCAGCCAGGGCCATTTGCGCGGCGACGCGCTCGCCATCGTTAAGGGCGGCGACGCCGGCCAGGAAATCGCCGGAGCGCGCCGGGCTGGCCTTGGCCATGACCTCTTTGAGGCTGGCAAAGCGGTAGGTCTGGGCGCCGATGGAATGGGCAAATGTGGCCACGGTGTCCTCCTGATGTGTAGAAGTCTTGATTACCCTGACATTCCCTTGTGGGAGCGGTGTGCACTTCAATAAAGCAGGCGCCGGGAAGTTAGCCCGGCGCCGGTGCAGTTCAGACGCCTTCAAGCATCGCATCCGCCGGCGCATCGAAGCGCTGTTTGGCGGTCAGTTGGAAATACAGATACCCGGCCGCCATGAAACCGAGGAACACACAGCCGATCAGCGGGTTGAACCACGCCATCGCCACCAGGCAGACCACCGCCAGGAGCAGCGCAATCCCCGGCACGATCGGGTAACCCGGCGCGCGGAAGCTGCGTTCCAGGTTCGGCTCGGTCTTACGCAGCTTGAACAGGCTCAGCATACTGATGATGTACATCACGATGGCACCGAATACCGACATGGTGATCATCGCTGCCGTCAGCGTCATGCCTTGCAGGTTGACCAGCCCGTCGCTGTAGATTGCCGCGATGCCGATCACGCCGCCGGCCAGGATGGCCCGGTGTGGGGTCTGGAAACGTGACAGTTTGGCCAGCGAACGTGGCAGGTAGCCGGCCCGGGCCAAGGCGAAGAACTGACGCGAGTAGCCGAGAATGATCCCGTGGAAACTCGCCACCAGCCCGAACAGGCCGATCCAGACCAGCATGTGCATCCAGGTCGAATTGTTGCCGACCACGGCTTTCATCGCCTGAGGCAGCGGGTCGTTGATGTTCGACAATTGGCGCCAGTCGCCCACGCCGCCGGCCATCACCATCACGCCGATCGCGAGGAACACCAACGTCAGAATGCCGCTGACGTACGCCTTGGGAATCGTGCGTTTCGGGTCCTTGGCTTCTTCAGCCGCCATCGCCGCACCTTCAATGGCGAGGAAAAACCAGATCGCGAACGGGATCGCCGCAAAGATGCCGGGGATTGAGGCGATGGTGAACTCGTTCGAGCCCGACCAGCCGTTGAGCACGAAATTGCTGAAACTGAAGCCCGGCGCGACCACGCCCATGAACACCAGCAACTCGGCGACGGCCAGCACGGTCACCACGAGTTCAAACGTGGCGGCGATGCTGACGCCGAGGATGTTGAGCGTCATGAACACGAAATAGGCGCCAACGGCGGCAATCTTGGGGTCAAGTTCCGGGTATTGAACGTTCAGGTAAGCGCCAATGGCCATGGCAATTGCCGGCGGCGCAAAGACGAATTCAATCAGCGTGGCAATGCCGGCAATCAAGCCGCCTTTCTCGCCGAAGGCCCGTCGGCTGTAGGCAAAGGGCCCGCCAGCGTGGGGAATGGCGGTAGTCAATTCGGTGAAACTGAAGATGAAACAGGTGTACATCGTCGCCACCATCAGGGCGGTGACGAGGAAACCCAGAGTGCCTGCGGTGCCCCAGCCGTAACTCCAGCCGAAGTACTCGCCGGAAATCACCAGGCCGACGGCAATGCCCCATAAGTGCAGGGTGCCGAGTGTGGGTTTGAGCTGTGTGGAAGAAGTCATAAGTCCTCGCTGTCTTTTTTATTGTTTGATCTGTTGGACTTTCGGAAACTGGTTTTTGGTGTGGAGCGGGCACGCAAAGCCCGTGCCAGAGCGGCAGGGCAGTGATTTACGGTGTGTTTGGGGGCGCCATCGCCAGCAAGCTGGCTCCTACAGGTCGTGCGTGATCCTGTAGGAGCGAAGCTTGCTCGCGAAGGCCGTTACGCGGTTTCGCGCGGGGTTAGAAGAAGCCCAACGGATTGATGTCGTAGCTCACCAGCAGGTTTTTGGTCTGCTGATAGTGATCGAGCATCATTTTGTGGGTTTCACGACCGACGCCGGACTTTTTGTAGCCACCGAACGCGGCGTGCGCCGGGTACAGGTGATAGCAGTTGGTCCACACGCGACCGGCCTTGATGGCGCGGCCCATGCGATAGGCGCGGTTGATGTCGCGGGTCCAGAGGCCGGCGCCGAGGCCGAACTCGGTGTCGTTGGCGATGGCCAGGGCTTCGGCTTCGTCCTTGAACGTGGTGATGCTCACCACCGGGCCAAAGATTTCTTCCTGGAACACACGCATTTTGTTGGTGCCCTTGAGCAGGGTTGGCTGGATGTAATAACCCGTCGCCAGACTGCCTTCGAGTTTTTCCACCTTGCCGCCGGTCAGCAGCTCGGCGCCTTCGCCCTTGGCGATTTCCAGGTACGAAAGGATTTTGTCGAATTGCTGCTCGGACGCCTGGGCGCCGACCATGGTGTCGGTGTCCAGCGGGTCGCCGCGTTTGATCGACAGGACTTTTTTCATCACCTCTTTCATGAAGTCGTCGTAGATCGATTCCTGAACCAGCGCGCGGGACGGGCAGGTGCAGACTTCGCCCTGGTTGAAGAATGCCAGCACGAGGCCTTCAGCGGCTTTCTCGATGAAGGACGGTTCGGCTTTCATGATGTCTTCGAAGAAGATGTTCGGCGATTTGCCACCCAGCTCCACGGTGGACGGGATGATGTTTTCGGCGGCGCATTTCATGATGTGCGAGCCGACCGGGGTCGAGCCAGTGAAGGCAATCTTGGCGATGCGTTTGCTGGTGGCGAGCGCTTCGCCGGCTTCTTTGCCGAAGCCTTGCACAATGTTGAGCACGCCCGGTGGCAACAGGTCGCCAATCAGCTCGACCAGAACGGTAATGCCCAGCGGCGTTTGTTCTGCTGGCTTGAGCACCACGCAGTTACCCGCCGCCAGCGCCGGGGCGAGTTTCCACGCGGCCATCAGGATCGGGAAGTTCCACGGGATGATCTGCCCGACCACGCCCAGCGGTTCATGGATGTGATAGGCCACGGTGTTGCCGTCGATCTCGGCAGCGCTGCCTTCCTGCGCACGGATGCAACCGGCGAAATAACGGAAGTGGTCGGCGGCCAGCGGGATGTCGGCGTTGAGGGTTTCGCGAACGGCTTTGCCGTTGTCCCAGGATTCGGTGATCGCCAGCAGTTCCAGGTTCTGCTCGATGCGGTCGGCGATTTTCAGCAGCACCAGCGAGCGCGCCTGGGCGGACGTGGCGCCCCAGGCATCGGCAGCGGCGTGGGCAGCGTCCAGGGCTTTGTCGATGTCTTCGGCCGTGGAGCGCGGGAATTCGGCAATCGGTTGGCCATTCACTGGCGAGGTATTGGTGAAGTACTGACCTTTGACAGGCGCGACGAACTCGCCGCCGATGTAGTTACCGTATTTGGCTTTGAACGAAACGATAGCGCCTTCAGTACCTGGGTGAGCGTAACGCATGGTGTTTTCTCCTTGGCTTTTGTACTTATTAGAGAGGCGCATGTGCGCTTGCTATAAGCGTAGAGCAAAGGTCGGGCCACTGCCCTGTGAGCTAGGCAAATCAAGGTCTTGCGCGTTTTTTGTCGGACGGATGGATGGCGGCTGTGACGCTTTCGGTACAGCCCCCGTGACAGTTTGTACCGCTTGTGGCACAAGCTGTGACTGACCGGTCTTGCCAGCATTGCAATGCGGGCCAGGCTGGAGGATGCTCGGGCATCACCTCAATACGGGTCACCGAGCCCCGGGGAGAATAATAAGAAATGCACGACAACCATTTGAGTCGCCATGCCCAGCAAGTGCTGACCGTGACCCAGGGGAAATCTCACCTGCACGGTCCCGGCAGCGATCCGTCCATCGCCCGTTCCTGGCTGCGTTGTCTTGAGGACTATCACCTCGACCCGGCCCTGACCATGGCGCCGACGGTGCTGGAGCACGGTCGTGTCCTCGAAAGCCGCGAACGCTTGCAGCAAGTGCTGCACATCGCCGGCAACGAAATGAGCAGTCTTCATCAGCAGCTGTCCGGCGCCGGTCATGCGGTGCTGCTGACGGATGCGCGCGGGGTGATCCTCAATTGTGTGACGGCACCCGCCGAGCGGAAGATTTTTGAACGCGCCGGCCTCTGGCTCGGTGCCGACTGGAGCGAAGCCTGCGAAGGCACCAACGGCATCGGCACCTGCCTGGTGGAGCGTCAGTCGCTGACCATTCACCAGGACGAACATTTTCGTGGTCGTCACACTGGCCTGACTTGCTCGGCGAGTCCGGTGTTCGATCCGCATGGCGAACTGCTGGCGGTGCTCGACGTGTCCTCGGCGCGGCACGAGGTGTCGCGGCAGAGTCAGTTCCACACCATGGCCCTGGTCAATCTGTCGGCGAAGATGATCGAGAGCTGCTATTTCCTGCGTTACTTCGACAATCAATGGTTGCTGCGTTTTCACCTGCAGGCGGAATCCGTCGGGCTGTTCAGCGAAGGGCTGCTGGCGTTCGACGGCGAAGGTCGGATCAGCGCGGTCAATCAGAGCGCGCTGAACCTGCTGGGGCATAGTCGTGGCGGGCTGTTGGGCAAACCGGTCGAGGCGTTTTTCGATTGCTCGCTGGATGAGTTGCTGGGCCGCGCTAGTGTGAATGCCAGCGCCAGTTGGCCGTTGCGCGCACGTGACGGGCGCGGCCTGTTTGCCGTGTTGCGCGGTCAGCCGCGCAGCATTCCGGTGCCGGTAGTGACCAGTCGGGTCGTTGCCGAACCTGCGCGCCTGTCGGGCATTTGTCTGGGCGATGCGGGTTTGCAGGAAGATTTCCGCAAATCCCTACGCGTGTTCGAACGGGATGTGCCGCTGTTGATCAACGGCGAAACCGGGTCCGGCAAGGAGGCCTTCGCCAAAGCGGTGCATCAGGCCAGTCAGCGGGCCGAAAAAGCCTTCGTCGCGCTCAACTGCGCGGCCATCCCGGAAAGCCTGATCGAGAGCGAGTTGTTCGGCTATCGCGGCGGCAGCTTTACCGGCGCACGCAAGGAAGGCATGCGCGGCAAGTTGCAGCAGGCGGATGGCGGGACCCTGTTTCTCGATGAAATCGGCGACATGCCGCTGGCGTTACAGACCCGGCTATTAAGAGTGCTGGAAGATCGGCAAGTGGTGCCGATTGGCGGCGAGCCGGAGGCGGTCAACGTGCGGATTATCAGCGCGACTCACCGTAATCTTCTGGAGCGGGTGCAGGACGGAAGCTTCCGCGAGGATTTGTATTACCGGCTCAATGGGTTGGAGATTGCGTTGCCGGCGTTGCGTGACCGCAGTGACAAATCGCAGTTGCTCGACTTTCTGCTGGCGGAAGAGGCGGGCGGGGAGACGGTGCTGATTGATGAGCCCGCCCGCCAGGCGTTGCTGGGGTTCGCCTGGCCGGGGAACGTGCGGCAGTTGCGTAACGTGCTGCGCACCTTGGCCGCGTTGTGTGATGGCGGGCGGATCGGGCTGGAGGATTTGCCGGCGATGATTCGACAGGCCAGGCCGGTGCCGGTTGTTGCCGTCGAACCGCCTTGCGAACATCCGCTGGATGATGCCGAGCGCCTGGCGTTGCTGAATGCGCTGGAGCAAACCCGTTGGCACATGACCCATACCGCCGAGCAGTTGGGTGTCAGCCGTAACACGCTCTATAGAAAGCTGCGTAAACACGGCATCGCCCGGTGAATGCAAACCTGTAGGAGCCGGCTTGCCGGCGATGGCGTCCTTGAAACCGCCATCGCCAGCAAGCCGGCTCCTACAAGAATGGGGGCGTTTCCCATTCTTCGGTTAAAACGCCGGACCTGTAAGAGCCCGGCTTGCCGGCGATAGCGGTTTCAAGGATGCCATCGCCAGCAAGCCGGGCTCCTACAGAGGCTGACACGAAACAAAGGTGCGATTTTCGCCTCCCTACGCTAACCTGCGGCCATGTTTTACGAGGTCGACTAATGCACATTCATATTCTTGGTATCTGCGGCACTTTCATGGGTTCGATGGCGGTTCTGGCCAAAGAGCTGGGCCATCACGTGACCGGCTCCGATGCCAACGTCTATCCGCCGATGAGCACTCAGCTCGAGGCGCAGGGCATTGAACTGACCCAAGGTTATGACCCCGCGCAGCTCGATCCGGCGCCGGACCTGGTGGTCATCGGCAACGCCATGTCCCGCGGCAACCCGGCTGTTGAATACGTACTGAACAAAGGCCTGCCTTACGTCTCCGGTCCGCAATGGCTGGCCGATCACGTGTTGCAAGGCCGCTGGGTGCTGGCCGTTGCCGGTACGCATGGCAAAACCACCACCAGCAGCATGCTGGCCTGGGTGCTGGAACACGCGGGCATGAGCCCCGGTTTCCTGATCGGCGGCGTGCCGCAGAATTTCTCGGTGTCGGCGCGTCTGGGCGGCACGCCGTTCTTCGTGATCGAAGCCGACGAGTACGACAGTGCGTTCTTCGACAAACGCTCCAAGTTCGTTCACTACCGCCCGCGCACGGCGATCCTGAACAACCTGGAGTTCGATCACGCTGACATCTTCCCCGATCTGCCGGCCATCGAGCGGCAGTTCCACCATTTGGTGCGGACCATCCCGAGCGAAGGCCTGGTGATCCATCCGACCACCGAGCCGGCGTTGCAGCGCGTGATCGAGATGGGCTGCTGGACCCCGGTGCAAACCACCGGTGCCGGTGGTCAGTGGCAGGTCAAGTTGCTGAGCGAAGACGGTTCGAAATTCGAAGTGATGTTCGAAGGCGTCGCTCAAGGCGTGGTCGAGTGGGACATGACCGGCCAGCATAACGTTGCCAACGCACTGGCCACCCTGGCAGCCGCGCGGCATGTCGGTGTTGTGCCGTCGATGGGCATTGCCGCGTTGAGCGCGTTCAAAAGCGTGAAGCGCCGGATGGAAAAGGTCGCCGAGGTCCGCGGCATTACCATCTATGACGACTTTGCCCATCACCCGACGGCCATCGCCACGACCCTCGACGGTCTGCGCAAACGCATCGGCGACGCGCCGCTGATCGCCATCATCGAGCCGCGCTCCAACTCCATGAAACTTGGCGCGCACCGCGACGGTTTGCCGGAAAGCGTGGTCGATGCCGATCAGGTGATCTGGTACGCACCGGCCAACCTCGGTTGGGATTTGGGCGCGACCGCCGCGCTGTGCAGTGTGCCGTCGATCGTCAGCGAGTCACTGGAAGGCATCATCGAGCGCGTGAAGAGCCAGGCGCAGCCCGGCACTCACGTGGTGATCATGAGCAACGGCGGCTTCGGCGGCCTGCACGGCAAACTCGCCGAGGCGCTGCAATGAACAACGGCCCGGAACGCATCACGCTGGCGATGACCGGTGCTTCGGGCGCCCAGTACGGTTTGCGCCTGCTGGACTGCCTGATCCGCGAAGACCGCGAGGTGCACTTCCTGATTTCCAAGGCTGCGCAACTGGTGATGGCCACCGAGACTGACGTCACGCTGCCGCCGAAAACCCAAATGATGCAGGCCTTCCTCACCGAGTACACCGGCGCTGCCGCCGGGCAGATTCGGGTGTACGGCAAGGAAGACTGGATGTCGCCGGTGGCCTCGGGCTCCGGTGCGCCGTCGGCGATGGTGGTCGTGCCGTGTTCGACCGGTACGCTGTCGGCCATTGCCACCGGTGCCTGCAACAACCTGATCGAGCGCGCCGCCGATGTCACGCTGAAGGAGCGTCGCCAGCTGATTCTGGTGCCGCGTGAAGCGCCGTATTCGAGTATTCATCTGGAACACATGCTCAAGTTGTCGAACATGGGCGTGACCATTTTGCCTGCGTCGCCGGGTTTCTATCATCAGCCGCAGACCATTGATGACCTGATCGACTTCGTGGTGGCGCGGATTCTCAACCTGCTGAACATTCCACAAGACATGCTGCCGCGATGGGGCGAACACCATCTGACCAGCGATGAATAAGCTGCTGACGATTGTGCTGGCGCTGCAACTGGCGGGTTGCGCCACGGCACGCACGCTGGATGCTGCCAAGCCGGGGGCACCAGTGGTGTATGCGGGGACACGCCTGGATTTGTACGCCCTGAATGGCGGTTGCTGTGCGATGGATCGTTTCGGGGCAGAGGCGCCGAGCTATCCGGGTGTCGATCTGCCGGCCAGCGCGTTGCTTGATACGCTGCTGTTGCCGTTGTCGGTGTTGACGGTGATCGGCGTGAGTTTTCAGGCGACGGGTGGGTTGTAGGAGAGCGCTTCGCGCTCTATCGCGAGCAGGCTCGCTCCCACATTGGATTTGTGAGCGACACAGATCAAATGTGGGAGCGAGCCTGCTCGCGATGGTTCATCCCTGACTCAACAAATTACTTGCCTAGCTTACGCAACTCATCCGATTCGACAATCCGTATCCCATCCTGTTCTTCCAGCGCCAGTCGCCACATCGCCCGGGCCAGCTGGCAAGCTTCGATGCCGCGGTATTTGCCGGGGATCAAGCGGGACAACGGACCGGCGACCTGCTCGGCCAGGCGCGGTTCGAGGCGCTCACCCAGCAACACCGAAGGTCGACAAATGGTCAGTTGTGGCCAGTTTTGTGCGCGCAATGCGTACTCCATCTCGCCTTTGACCCGGTTGTAGAAAACCGAGGACCTGCGATCGGCCCCCAGGGCGCTGATCACGATCAAGTGTCGAGCACCCATCTCCCGCGCCCGTTTGGCGAAGGCCACTACCATGTCGAGGTCGACCGCGCGGAACGCCGCTTCCGAGCCGGCCTGTTTGATCGTGGTGCCGAGGCAGCAGTAGGCGATGTCGACGCGACCGCTAAGTTGCGGCAGGAACATCGCCGGGTCGCCGACCGGGTTTTCAAGATGCGGATGCTCGGCCAGCGGCCGGCGTGAGGGGGCCAATACGCGCGTGATCGTGGGCTCGTTGAGCAGGCGATCAAGCAAGTGTTCACCGGTTAACCCGGTAGCTCCGGCAAGCAATACGTGCTGAGGCGTCAAGTACATAATATGTCCCCCTTGATACTGATCAGCTTAGTTGCTCTTTGCGTCCTTGCTGTCGATAGAGACACTTTGTAGCGCTTTTCGTGCCTGTTGTTTGCGTAACAGCTGCCAATGGGAGAGAACGGTTTTCGGCGCCCAGATTTGCGGTTCAGAGGCTTCGAAGCTGTCAGCCAGTTCACGCTCGGCCACGGAGGCCTTGGCCAGCTTGAAGGCTTGTTCCAGGTCGTCGGTCTGGTTCAGTGCCTGGGCGAACAGCGCGTCGCCGAAGTAGGTGAAGTTGGCTTCTTCCGAGCACCCGAAGGACACGCGATCGGCGCGCGACGCGGTCATGATCAGGGTGCGTTCGTCCTTGAGGGCGGGGATGAAACCACCGGAGTAGCAAGACGAAATCACGATGATCTTGTCGCGGTTTTTCAGCGGGGCGAGCACGGCGCCGAGTTCGTTGGCCGGCAGGTCGGACAGTTCCATGCGTGGCTGGTCGAGCACCAGTTCGTGTTCGCTGGTGCCGTGGCTGGTCAGGTAGATGAAGATCAGGTCTTCCGGGCCGCTGCGCTCGGCCAGCGTCAGCGCCGCACGGCGCAGGTTTTCCCGGGTGGCCATCGGCCGGTCGACGAGGTGGTCGCGATGGTTCACCAGGCGGATCTGGCCAAACGCACCGAAACGGCTGGTGAGCATGTTGCTGACGTAATCGGATTCACGCAGGAACACGCTTTGCTTGCCATCACCGCCGACGGTCAAGGTGTACAACTCGATCGCCGGGGTCGAAGCCGGCACATTGGCCAGCGCGTCTTCGAGCAAGCGGCCCTGGGCCAGCAAGCCGAGTTCAAGGCTGTCGGGCAACAGCTTGCCGTCGGCATCGCGTACTCGCTGGCCATTGGCCCACGTGCCGCTCTGCACGGTGCCATCGGTCAGCACCAGCGTGCCGCGCCCCTGATAACTGTCGCCGTCGAACTGGCCGATGTAGAAGCTGCCATCTGAAAGGTTCAGTCGGCCCTGACCGGTGAAGCGCCAGTCGCTGAACTGGCCGATGTAGTGGCTGCCATCCGCGCCGATCAACTCGCCTTTGCCATTCAGCGAGCCTTCCTTGAACTGGCCGAGCCAGACATCACCGTCGGCGTTCTCGTAGCGGCCCTTGCCGTGCAGTTGGTTGTTCTTGAAGCTGCCGACGTAAATGTCGCCTTCAGCGCTGTTGAATGTCCCGTTGCCTTCCAGCTGACCGTCCTTGAAATGCCCGGTGAACTGATTGCCGCTGGCGTCGCCACGCTGGCCTTCGCCGTTGGGTTTGCCATGGGCGAACAGGCCTTGATACGAGCTGCCGTCATCGAGTTCCAGACGGCCGAGCCCCGAATATTGATCGGCCTTGAATTCGCCGCGGTAGGTCATGCCGTTTTCTTTGAGGGTGCCTTCGCCTTCGCGCCGACCTGCCTTGAAGCCGCCGGTGTAGCTGCTGCCGCTGGTGGTCAGCGTGCCCTGGCCGTCGAACAGCCCCTGGTTGAAATTACCGCGATACAGCTCGCCGTTGCTGCCGTGCCATTCGCCCTGGCCGTGCCACTGGCCCTTGTCGAAACTGCCGGCGTACCAGCTGCCGTTCGGGTAATCGACGCGACCCTGGCCTTGCAGCAATCCGTTGACCAGGTCTCCGCGATAGCGGCCGCCGTCCGGCAGGCGCGCATCGGGCGGCAACAGCGATTCGCTGTCGCCGCAAGCGGTGAGCATCAGGGTCAAGGCAATGAGTGCAAATGAGCGCATAGCGGGATCCGGGCAATTAGGCGACCGAGTATGCCGCAGCTCTATGACTGAGATATAGAGAGAGGTCGCGAAACAGCGTGAGCTGCTTCGCATCCGGGAGCGTTTACACGAAGCAGAGCGACAGTGGCTCGGCGATATAGGCCGGTTTTTCCGAACCTTCGATCTCGAGCGTGGCGGTGGCCTTGAGCAACCATTGGCCGGGCTTCTTCTCGGTGACTTCGGTCAGATCGACCTTGAGGCGCACTTTCGAATTGACCTTGACCGGCTGAATGAACCGCACGCTGTCGAGGCCGTAATTGACCACCATCTTCAAGCCTTCAGGCAGGATGAGGATGTCTTCCATCAGTTTCGGGATCAGCGACAGCGACAGGAAACCGTGGGCAATGGTGCTGCCAAATGGCGTTTGCGCGGCTTTGACCGGGTCGACGTGGATGAACTGATAGTCTCCAGTGGCTTCGGCGAACAGGTTGATGCGCTCCTGATCGATAGTTAGCCATTCGGAACGTCCAAGTTCCTTGCCGACATAATCTTTGAGCTCTGCAACTGGAACATAGGGCATTGAGACTCTCCTTGGGTTCATCGGTTTTATAGTTTTGAGGTGGGGGGATTTGACCTCCCGGATTACCACTTTAGATCAACATGGCAAATTGCTCCGGTCAACTGACCATGCTTTTGGCGAATGCCGGTCTATAGCGTTGGCATGCTTATAATGCCGGGCGCGATTTTTCGGGGGAGAGGACGGATGTTGTTACGTGGCCTGACCTGGCTGGTGTTGTTCCAATTGCTGGGCACCGCCATCAACCATTTGTTTTTGCCGGTGCTGCCGGGGCCGATCATTGGCCTGCTGCTTCTGCTGGTGTTCCTGATCAGCCGTGGCCAGGTCGGCGAGCCGTTGAGCCTGGCGGCCGGCAGCCTGCTGCGTTACCTGCCATTGCTGCTGGTGCCGCCGGCCGTGGGCGTGATGGTTTACGCCAAGGACATTGCTGCGGACTTCTGGGCCATCGTCGGCGCACTGGTGTTGTCGCTGCTGCTGTCCATGGCGTTCGCCGGTGTGCTGATGCAGCGCATGGTCAAACGCCACGCGCACCGCGAGGACTCGCAATGATCTTCGACTGGCAGGGCGCCTGGGTGTCGGTGATTCATCATCCATTGTTCGGCATCGGCATCACCCTCGGCGCCTATCAGCTGGTGTTGGCGGCGTTCGAGAAAACCCGCTGGATTTTTCTGCAGCCGGTGCTGGTCTCCATGCTGTTGGTCATTGGCGTGCTGGTCGGCTGCGGCCTGACCTACGCCGAATACCGCAAGAGCACCGAGATTCTCAGTATTTTGCTCGGCCCGGCCACCGTTGCGCTGGCCGTGCCGCTTTACCTCAACCTGCGGCGGATTCGGCAGTTGTTCTGGCCGATATTTACTACGCTGGTGATAGGTGGCGTGATTGCCACCGGCATGGGCGTGTTGCTGGGGTGGTCGTTTGGTGCCGAGCACATGATCCTGATGACCATGGCGCCGAAGTCGGTGACCTCGCCGATTGCCATGCTGGTGGCCGAGCAGATCGGCGGTGTCGCGGCGCTGGCGGCGGTTTTTGTGTTGATCACCGGCGTGATCGGGGCGATCTTTGGGCCGAGCTTGCTGAACCGGCTCGGCGTCCACAGCCCCGAGGCGCGCGGCATGGCGCTGGGCATGACCGCCCATGCGGTGGGCACGGCCGTGGCGATGCAGGAAAGTGAAGAATGCGGCGCCTTCGCGGCGCTGGCGATGAGTCTGATGGGCGTGGCCACGGCGGTGTTCCTGCCGCTGGCGGTGTCGATGGTGGTGTAAGGAAATGTCTATGAGCCTGCCGCTTTTTCCGCTGAATACGGTGCTGTTTCCGGGCTGCATCCTCGACTTGCAGATCTTCGAGGCGCGCTACCTGGACATGATTGGTCGCTGCATGAAACAGGGCGGCGGCTTCGGCGTGGTGTGCATCCTTGAGGGTGAAGAGGTCGGCATCGCCCCGTCAGGTTATGCGCTGGTCGGGTGTGAGGCGCTGATCACCGATTTCAAGCAGCAGGACAATGGCCTGCTGGGCATTCGGGTGCAGGGCGGACGGCGCTTTCACGTGTTGCGCACCGAGGTTCAGCGCGATCAGTTGACCGTCGCCGAGGTCGAGTGGCTGGAGGACGAACCGGAGCAACCCTTGCAGGATGAGGATGCCGACCTCGTCGCACTGCTCAAGGCCCTGGCCGAACACCCGATGGTCGAAGCGCTGAACATGGGCACCGAAGCGACCGGGCAACAATCGTTGGCCAATCAGTTGGCATACCTGCTGCCATTCGCCGAGGTGGACAAGATCGACCTGCTGCAACTCGACGATCCGCAGCAACGACTGGATGCGATCCAGGCGCTGCTCGATGAATTGCAGGGTGAGTTGTTCGCCTGACGCTCGCAAAAAGATCGCAGCCTGCGGCAGCTCCTATTCGGAACGGCGTACTTCTGTAGGAGCTGCCGCAGGCTGCGATCTTTTGATCTTCAATAGGCATACCGCAACATCGCGTGCGGTAAATGCCGCAACGCAAAGAAGCCGAATAACACCACCATCGCCGGCAATACCAGCCACCAGACTTTGGGTGGCATGGCGTTGAGCGGTGTCTGGCGCTGACTCAACCCCAGGCTCGCCGCACACACGCACGCCGCCAGCATGGCGCCGGCCAGCACATCCGTTGGCCAGTGCGCGCCCAGGTACACGCGTGACAAGGCAATCGCCAGCGCCGGCAGGCAGCCCAGCAGCAACCAGGTCAGGCGCATCCTTGGCGGTTGTCCGCGACCGGCCAGCACGGCGAGGGTCAGAAACAGCGCGAAAGAGCCCGAGGCATGGCCGCTGGGCATGCTGTAGCTGGTAAGCGGGTCGCTCAGGACTTCCGGGCGCAACCGGGCGAAAAAGTGTTTGGTGAGCGTATTGCCGAGTGCGGTGACGAGCAGCGTGCTGCCGGCGAAAATCGCCTGGCGCCATTGCCGGGTCAGCAGCAGCAAAACGGTCAGCAGGGCGCTGAACAGCAGCATGTTGCGGAACTCGCCGATCAGCGTGAAAGTCACGGCGACTTCATCGAGCATCGGGCTGCGGTGTTCCTGCACCAGTGTCATCAAACCCTGGTCGAGAGCGGTGAGGTGCGGGTAGCCGATAAACAATCCGGCCAGAATCAACAAGCTCATGCTGGCGATCAGTATCGTTGCCTTGCGATGACGGCGCAGGCTGCTGGTTGCGCTCAGGCCGATCATCACGGCGATGCTGCCGGCGACGATCCCGGCCTCAGGCCAGAAACCTTCCGGTAATGGCAAGCGAATCGCCGCGCCCGTGGCCCAGCCGGGCAGCAGGTAGGCGACGCTCCAGCCGGCAGTGGCCAGCAGGCTGACGGCGACGAAGCGCGGGAACGGCATGTCGAACATCCCGGCGACCATCGGCAGCATCGGCCTTAGTGGCCCGATGAATCGTCCGACCAGCAGGCTGGCGATGCCATAGCGCTGGAAGTAAGCCTCGGCACCGGCGATCCACTCCGGGTGATGGCGCAGGCCGGGCAGGCGCCGGATGTTCTGATGGAAATGTCGCCCAACAAAGTAGGAAACGATATCGCCCAACACGCCGGCGACGAATCCCAGCAGCAAGGTTTCGCTCAACGACAGTGCACCGCTGCCGGCCAGTACGGCGACGGCAAACAGCAACACCGTGCCGGGTACGATCAGTCCGGCAATCGCCAGGCATTCCACGAAGGCCACGATGAACACCGCCGCAGCCAGCCATTGCGGGTTGACCGTCAGCCATCCGGTCACGCTATCGAGCCATGGGCCCATAAAAACAACTCCATTGAATAATCAATTGGCCCCAAAGGCCGAACGCAATCTTCAAAACACTACAGCCCCTTGTAGGAGCAAGCTTGCTCGCGATGGCGGAGTGTCAGGCCACATCTGCTTCGACTGTCAGACCGCTATCGCGAGCAGGCTCGCTCCTACAGGGGGGGCTCTATTATTCAGGTCAGCAAAAAATAATCGCGACCTTCGACTTGCCCCCGTCGCAGCGGGTTCCGCGTGCAATACGGCGCGTAAGCCGCATCGACGAAGCGGTACATCAGATGCTCATCGCGCCCATGGGGAATACCCAGGCGTGTGGTTTGAATAATGTGGCCCGGTGCCGGGCCGACATCCTCCACCAGCAACACTTCATGATCAAAACGCTTGGCGTCCCAGACCGGCACCTTCAAACCCAGCGCCTTGCACAACAGCGTTTGCCCGGCACAGAGTTTTTGCGACGGGCGAGGGCGGCCCTGGGCGTCGGGATTGTTCAGCAGCATCTGCGCCAGGCTTGCCGGGCCGCTCAATTCATCGACCCACGGATAAGCGGATTTGATCAAAACCGCATTGCCCGGACCTTGAGCGCTGAAATTCAGGGAGTCGCCGCCCCGGGCGTAATACATATAAATGTGGCCGCCATCCAGAAACAAAGCCTTACGCTTTTCTGTGTAGCCGAGAGAGGCATGGCTGCCTTTTTCTTCGAAGTAATAGGCTTCGGTCTCGATGATCCGGGCGCTGAGCCACAGTTCACCGACCCGATGCCGGATGACTTTGCCAAGTAAATCCCGGGCCAGCGTTTGCGCATCCCGGTCGAAAAATGCGTCCGGGAGCCCGATGGGCAGGCCCGCAGCGGTCGCACGAACAGTCAGGTTGGACATGATGAACGGCATTTATCAAAGCTGATTGAGTCGTGATGATAACAATTTGCAGCTTAATCACGGCTGAACGTCGGCAAATTGCCCTCCATTTCGACCATCCGCCCGTCACCGCTGTTAGTCAGGGGACGCGACAGCTATAATCTGCCGCTTTCATCTTTGCCAAGATCACAGCAGACAATGACTGAGTCCGTTCTCGACTACATGACCCGCCTGGGTCGCGCCGCCCGTGAAGCGTCGCGCATCATCGGCCGTGCCAGCACCGCGCAGAAAAACCGCGCCTTGCAGGCGGCTGCCAATGCGCTGGATGCCGCGCGTGCCGAGCTGACGGCCGCCAATGAGCTGGATCTGGCGGCTGGTCGAGCCAATGGTCTGAAACCTGCGTTGCTGGAACGTCTGGCGCTGACCCCGGAGCGTATCGACGGCATGATCGTTGGTTTGCGCCAGGTTGCAGCGTTGCCGGACCCGGTCGGCGCCATTCGCGACATGAGTTTCCGTCCGTCGGGGATTCAGGTCGGCAAGATGCGTGTGCCGCTGGGCGTAATCGGGATCATTTACGAATCCCGGCCCAACGTGACCATCGACGCCGCCAGCCTGTGCCTGAAGTCCGGCAACGCGACCATCCTGCGCGGCGGTTCCGAAGCGATTCATTCCAACCGTGCCATCGCCGCCTGCATCCAGCGCGGCCTGGCCGAAGCCGATCTGCCGGCCGCCGTGGTGCAAGTGGTCGAAACCACCGACCGTGCCGCCGTTGGCGCGCTGATCACCATGCCTGAATACGTCGACGTCATCGTGCCCCGTGGCGGCCGTGGCCTGATCGAACGCGTCAGCCGTGATGCGCGCGTGCCGGTGATCAAGCATCTGGACGGTATCTGCCACGTCTACGTCAGTGCCCACGCCGATCTGCCGAAGGCCCAGCGTATTGCCTTCAATGCCAAGACTTACCGTTATGGCATTTGCGGTGCGATGGAGACGCTGTTGGTGGATCAAACCGTTGCCAAAGATTTCCTGCCATCGATGGCTGCCCAGTTCCGCGAAAAAGGCGTTGAACTGCGGGGGTGCGAGCGCACTCGGGCGATCATTGATGCCGCAGTGGCCACAGAAGAAGACTGGCACACCGAGTACCTGGCACCGATCCTCTCGATCCGCGTGGTCGACGGGCTGGACCAGGCCATCGAGCACATTAATAAGTACGGCTCCCATCACACCGATTCGATCGTCAGCGAAAACCTTGCGGACACCCGGCGTTTCGTCGCGGAAGTCGATTCGTCGTCGGTGATGATCAACACTCCGACCTGCTTCGCTGATGGCTTCGAATACGGATTGGGTGCCGAGATTGGCATTTCTACTGATAAGCTGCACGCCCGCGGCCCGGTGGGTCTCGAAGGTCTGACCTGCGAGAAGTACATCGTGGTCGGTGATGGCCAGTTGCGCGGCCAGGCGTCGGTCTGACTTGGGCGACCTTAATCCGTCGGCCCCGGTAACCACCAGCGAACCTGCGCCTCGACGTATCGGCATGCTGGGCGGGACGTTCGACCCGGTGCACATCGGCCATTTGCGCGGTGCGCTGGAAGTCGCCGAAGCGCTGGCGCTCGACGAGTTACGCCTGACACCCAGTGCCAGGCCGCCGCATCGCGGTACGCCGCAGGTGTCGGCGAAGGACCGTCTGGCGATGGTCAAGTGCGCGGTGGCCGGTGTGGCGCCGTTGGTGGTGGATGCCCGCGAATTGCAGCGGGACAAGCCGTCCTACACCATCGACACCCTGGAACTGATGCGTGCCGAACTGGCCGCTGAAGACCAGGTTTTTCTACTTTTGGGCTGGGACGCATTTTGCGGCCTGCCCACTTGGCACCGCTGGGAAGAGTTGCTCCAGCATTGCCACATCCTGGTGCTGCAACGCCCGGATGCCGACAGCGAACCGCCGGATGCCTTGCGCAACCTGCTGGCAGCGCGCTCGGTGAGCGACCCGCTGGCCCTTAAAGGGCCGAGCGGACAGATTGCATTCGTCTGGCAGACGCCGCTCGCGGTATCCGCCACCCAGATCCGTCAACTGCTGGCCAGCGGTAAGTCGGTACGTTTCCTGGTGCCCGACGCGGTCCTGGCCTACATCGATGCGCACGGACTTTACCGTGCGTCGAACTGAAAAAGGGTGCGCTTCAAGGCACGTGAATGCGTGTAGCGAAGCGCCCGAACATACGAGCAAAACGAGTTTTATATGACTGACAAAGACGTAGCTAAAGTAAAGCGCAAAGGCACATTCAAGAGCGCCCCGCTGCCAGTAGAAGCTCCAACCGGCCCTGAGCTGGCTGGCGAAGCGCTGGTCAAGGTTGCCGTGGCAGCCCTGGAAGACGTGAAGGCCCAGGACATCCAGGTCATCGACGTTCGTGAAAAGCAGAGCATCACTGACTTCATGATCATCGCTACCGGTACGTCCAACCGCCAGATCGGCGCCATGCTGGACAAGGTCCGCGAGGCCGTCAAAGCCCAGGGCGTCAAGCCTTTGGGTGAAGAAGGCAAGGGCGACAGCGACTGGGTCCTGCTGGATATGGACGACGTCATCGTGCACATGATGACCGCCTCGGCTCGCCAGTTCTACGACCTGGAGCGCCTGTGGGCCGGTGCAGAGCAGAGCCGTTCGGCCAGCGCTGCGCATCACAGCCCGGAAAACACCCACGAGCATTTCACCAAGCTCAACAAAGACCAGCTGTAAGGGATTGCTGTGCGACTGCGACTGATCGCCGTCGGTTCACGCATGCCCAAGTGGGTGGAAGAAGGCTGGCATGAATATGCCAAGCGTCTTCCGTCCGAGCTGGCGCTGGAACTGGTGGAAATACCGCTCAACACCCGTGGCAAGAACGCCGACGTGGCACGCTTCATCCGTCAGGAAGGCGAAGCCATGCTGGCCAAGGTCGGGCCGAACGAGCGCGTTGTCACCCTCGAAGTCCATGGCAAGCCCTGGAGTACCGAGCAGTTGGCGGTCGAGCTCGATCGCTGGCGGCTGGACTCGCGCACGGTGAATTTCATGGTCGGCGGCCCCGAAGGGCTGGCGCCGGAAGTGTGTGCGCGGGCCGATCAGCGCTGGTCGTTGTCACCGTTGACGTTGCCGCACCCGCTGGTGCGGATTCTGATCGGCGAACAGCTGTACCGTGCCTGGACAGTTCTGTCCGGTCACCCTTACCACAAGTAGTTCTGCCTCATGTCCCAGCCGATCCGCATCAAGGACCACGAAAAAGACGCCCGTCTGGTGCGTGGCCGCGTCGTGTTCGGGGCTATTGCAGTGGTGGTGCTGATCGGCGTGCTGATCGCTCGCCTGTATTTCCTCCAGGTGATCCAGTACGAGTACCACTCGACCCTGTCGGAAAACAACCGCGTCCATGTGCAGCCGATTCCGCCGACCCGCGGATTGATCTTCGACCGCAATGGCGTGGTGGTGGCCGACAACCGGCCCAGCTTCAGCCTGAGCATGACCCGCGAGCGTTCCGGCGACTGGCAGCAAGTGCTCGACGTGATCGTCGAAGTGCTGGAGCTGACGCCCGAGGATAGGGTGATCTTCGAGAAACGCATGCGCCAGGGGCGTCGGCCATTCGAGCCGGTGCCGATTCTGTTCGAGCTGACCGAAGAGCAGATCGCCCGCATCGCCGTGAACCAGTTCCGCCTCCCGGGTGTGGAAGTGGTTGCGCAGCTGGTGCGGCATTACCCGCAGGGCGCGCACTTTGCGCACTCCGTGGGTTACATGGGGCGGATCAACGAGAAAGAGCTGAAGTCTCTCGATCCGGTCAATTACAGCGGCACCCACCACATCGGCAAGACCGGCATCGAGCGTTTCTATGAGCCCGAACTGCATGGCCAGGTGGGTTACGAAGAAGTCGAAACCAACGCACGAGGCCGCGTTCTGCGGGTGCTCAAGCGTACCGATCCGATTCCCGGCAAGGACATTGTCCTGAGCCTGGACATCAAATTGCAGGAAGCGGCCGAAGCGGCACTCGGCGGTCGCCGTGGTGCGGTGGTCGCGCTGGACCCGAAAACCGGTGAAGTGCTGGCAATGGTCAGTCAGCCGAGTTTCGACCCGAATCTGTTTGTGACCGGCATCAGCTTCAAGGCTTATTCCGAACTGCGTGATTCCATCGACCGGCCGCTGTTCAACCGCGTGCTGCGTGGTCTTTATCCACCGGGTTCGACCATCAAGCCTGCGGTGGCCATTGCGGGACTGGACTCGGGGGTTGTCACCGCGTCGACCCGGGTCTTCGACCCCGGCTACTACATGCTGCCCAATTACGATCACAAGTATCGCAACTGGAACCGTACCGGTGACGGCTACGTCGATCTGGACACGGCGATCATGCGGTCCAACGACACCTACTTCTATGACCTGGCCCACAAGCTGGGGATTGATCGCTTGTCGGCCTACATGGGCAAGTTCGGCATCGGCCAAAAGGTCTCGCTGGACATGTTCGAAGAGTCGCCGGGGTTGATGCCGTCCCGTGAGTGGAAGCGCGCGACCCGTCGCCAGGCCTGGTTCCCGGGTGAAACGCTGATTCTCGGGATCGGTCAGGGCTACATGCAATCCACGCCGCTGCAACTGGCCCAGGCCACGGCGCTGGTGGCCAACAAAGGTGTGTGGAACCGTCCGCACCTGGCCAAGACCGTCGAAGGCGAGCGGCCGAAGGATGACAATCCGATGCCGGACATCATCCTGCGCGATCCGTCCGACTGGACCCGGGTCAACCACGGCATGCAGCAAGTGATGCACGGAGCGCGCGGTACGGCGCGCAAGGCTTCGATCGGCGCGCAATACCGGATCGCCGGTAAAAGTGGTACCGCCCAGGTGGTCGCGATCAAGCAGGGCGAGAAGTACGACCGCTCGAAGGTTCAGGAACGTCATCGCGACCACGCCTTGTTTGTCGGCTTCGCGCCGGCCGACGCCCCGAAAATCGTGGTGTCGGTGATGGTCGAGAACGGCGAGTCCGGTTCCGGTGTCGCCGCACCTGTGGTGCGTCAAGTCATGGACGCCTGGCTCCTCGACCAGGACGGCCGACTGAAAGCCGAATACGCCAGCCCTATCAGTGCGGAGGCTACGGCCCGTGAAGAGTAATTTCGATCGCATCCTCTCCAGCGAGGATGTGATGCGTCGCCGTGCGACGCTGTTGCAACGCATGCACATCGACGGACCGCTGCTGATCCTGCTGCTGACCCTCGCCGCCGGCAGCCTGTTCGTGCTGTATTCGGCCAGCGGCAAGAGCTGGGACCTGCTGGCCAAGCAAGCCACTTCGTTCGGCATCGGCCTGGTGTCGATGATCGTCATCGCCCAGTTCGAGCCTCGCTTCATGGCCCGTTGGGTGCCGGTCGCTTATGTCGTCGGTGTTCTGTTGCTGGTGGTGGTGGACGTCATGGGCCACAACGCCATGGGCGCCACGCGCTGGATCAACATTCCGGGGGTGATCCGCTTCCAGCCTTCGGAGTTCATGAAGATCCTGATGCCGGCGACCATCGCCTGGTATTTGTCCAAGCGCACCTTGCCGCCGCAGCTCAAGCATGTGGGCGTCAGTCTGTTCCTGATCGGTTTGCCGTTCATTCTGATCGTGCGTCAGCCCGACCTCGGCACTTCGCTGCTGATCCTGGCGGGTGGCGCATTCGTTTTGTTCATGGGCGGGCTGCGCTGGCGCTGGATCATCAGCGTGCTGGCCGCCGCTGTGCCGGTGGCCGTGGCGATGTGGTTTTTCATCATGCACGACTACCAGAAGCAACGAATCCTGACGTTCCTCGACCCGGAAAGCGATCCGCTGGGTACCGGCTGGAACATCATTCAGTCAAAAGCCGCCATCGGTTCCGGCGGCGTGTTCGGCAAGGGTTGGCTGCTGGGCACGCAATCGCACCTCGACTTTCTGCCGGAAAGCCACACCGACTTCATTATTGCGGTGATGGGTGAAGAGTTCGGCCTGGTGGGCATCTGCGCACTGCTGCTGATTTACCTGTTGTTGATCGGTCGCGGGCTGGTGATTACCGCCCAGGCTCAGACATTGTTCGGCAAACTGCTCGCGGGCGCCCTGACCATGACGTTTTTTGTTTACGTTTTCGTCAACATCGGTATGGTCAGTGGCCTGTTGCCGGTTGTAGGGGTGCCGTTGCCGTTCATTAGCTACGGAGGAACTTCGCTGGTAACGCTGCTGTCAGCGTTTGGGGTTTTGATGTCGATCCATACCCATCGCAAGTGGATCGCACAGGTTTGAATAAGGTGAAGATTTCAATGCAAGTAATGCGTGGCTGGGCGACTCGATACGCGCCATGGGTCGGCCTGGTAAGCATCCTTGGCACAGCGCAGGACGCGTTGGCCGGCGATTACGAAGGCTCACCCCAGGTGGCCGGCTTCGTCGGTGAAATGACCCGCGACTACGGTTTTGCCGGTGAACAGCTGATGGGCGTGTTCCGCGAAGCCGAGCGCAAGCAGTCGATTCTGGACGCTATCTCCAAGCCCGCCGAACGGGTCAAGCAATGGAAAGAATATCGCCCGATGTTCATCACCGACGCGCGCATCGCACGCGGCGTGGATTTCTGGCGGCAGCACGAGGCGGTACTCGCCCGTGCCGAGCAGGAATATGGCGTGCCGGCCCAGGTGATTGTCTCGATCATCGGCGTTGAGACGTTTTTCGGTCGAAATACCGGCAATTACCGGGTTATCGACGCCTTGTCGACCCTGGGTTTCGACTATCCTCCCCGTGCTGAATTCTTCCGCAAGGAATTGCGTGAATTCCTGTTGCTGGCCCGGGAAGAGCAGGTCGATCCATTGACCCTTAAAGGCTCCTACGCCGGGGCGATGGGCTTGCCGCAGTTCATGCCGAGCAGCTTTCGCGCCTATGCGGTGGATTTCGACGGTGACGGCCACATTAATATCTGGACCAATCCGGACGATGCCATCGGCAGCGTCGCCAGTTACTTCAAGCGTCACGGCTGGGTGGCCGGCGAACCGGTGGTCAGCCGCGCCGATGTGCGTGGCGATCAGGTCGACGAAGGTTTGACCACCGGCATCGAACCGACTAAAACCGTCGGGGAGTTGCGGGCTCTAGGGTGGTCAAGTCATGATGCGCTGCGCGATGATATGCCGGTCACGGCATTCCGCCTGGAAGGTGACAATGGCCCTGAATACTGGATGGGCCTGACGAATTTTTACGCAATCACGCGTTATAACCGCAGCGTGATGTACGCCATGGCAGTACATCAACTGTCTGAACAGCTGGTCCAAGCACGGGGCGTCAAGTAATGCGGGCATTGCCTATGAATAAACCCCTGAAGCTGATGGCATTCGCCGCGTTGGCAGTGCTGGTCGCCAGTTGTTCGACCAGCCGCGCACCGTCACAGAAATCATCCACCGCCGTGCGCTCGGCGCCGGGGCTGGACATCAACCGCGCCCACAAAGATGGCGCACCGTGGTGGGACGTCGACGTATCGCGCATCCCGGATGCCACGCCGACCCTGCACACCGGCCCTTACAAGGCCAACCCGTACACTGTGCTGGGCAAGACTTACTTCCCGCTGCAAGAATCCAAGACCTACGTCGCCTCGGGCACGGCGTCCTGGTACGGCACCAAGTTCCACGGTCAGAACACCGCCAATGGCGAGGTTTACGACCTGTATGGCATGAGCGCCGCTCACAAGACCTTGCCACTGCCAAGTTACGTTCGGGTGACCAACCTCGACAACAACAAGTCAGTGATTTTGCGGGTCAACGATCGCGGGCCGTTTTACTCGGATCGCATCATCGACTTGTCCTACGCTGCCGCGAAGAAACTCGGCTACGCCGAAACCGGCACCGCACGGGTCAAGGTCGAAGGCATCGACCCGCAGCAATGGTGGGCGGCCAAAGGCCGTCCGGCGCCTTTGATGCTCAACGAGCCGCAAGTAGCGCAAAATGCCGCGCCGACGATTACCGCATCGGCCGGCACGGTCGAGCAATGGACGCCTCCGCCGCAGCAACACGCCGCGGCCGTTGTGCCCGTGCAGATCGATGCAAAAAAAAACGCTTCTGTACCAGCCTCTGGCCAGTATCTGCAGGTGGGCGCGTTCGCCAACCCGGACGCTGCAGAACTCCTGAGATCGAAGCTCAGCGGGATGGTGAGCGCTCCGGTGTTCATCAGCTCGATCGTGCGCAATCAACAGACACTGCATCGGGTGCGCCTGGGGCCGATCGGCTCGCCGGGTGAAATCCAGCAAGTGCAGAACAGCGTGCGCCTGGCCAATCTCGGTTCGCCGAGCGTGGTCACCGCCGAGTAATACGTAGTACTTGATTGACGGTTCACTTGCGGTTTTGAGGGGTGGACCAGGTTGTTGGCTCGTTGAAGAACAAAAGCCCGGCAAGGGTACTGAGTGAACGACTGAACACGCGATGGCCCGTCAGAAGGTCATCTAGATTAGTTTTGCCTTCGGGCAGTTTCCATTAGCGATTTCGAGAGACGGATGAACATCACCACCTTTGCCAAACGCCTGTGCCTTCTAGTCCCGCTGCTCCTCTCGCCTGCCGCTTTCGCGGTCGAGATGATGCCGTCGCCGCCACAACTGGCCGCCAAAGCCTATGTGCTCATGGATGCCAGCAGCGGCAACGTGCTGGTCGAGAACAACGGTGACCAGCGCCTGCCGCCTGCCAGCCTGACCAAGCTGATGACCGCGTACATCGCGACCCTGGAAATCCGTCGCGGCCAGATCGGCGAAAACGACCCGGTGACCGTCAGCGAAAACGCCTGGCGCACCGGCGGTTCGCGGATGTTCATCAAGGTCGGTTCGCAAGTGACCGTCAGCGACCTGCTGCACGGCATCATCATTCAGTCGGGTAACGACGCCAGTGTTGCGCTCTCCGAGCACATCGCCGGCAGCGAAGACGCGTTCGCCGACATGATGAACAAAACCGTGGCCGACCTGGGCATGACCAACAGCCACTTCATGAACCCGACCGGTCTGCCGAACCCTGAGCACTACTCGTCGGCTCACGACATGGCTGTGCTGGCTCGCGCGATCATCCACGAAGACCCGGCTCACTACGCGATCTACTCGCAGAAAGAGTTCTTCTGGAACGGCATCAAGCAACCTAACCGTAACCTGCTGCTGTGGCGCGACAAGACTGTCGACGGTCTGAAAACTGGCCACACCGACGAAGCCGGCTACTGCATGGTGTCTTCGGCCGTACGTGATGGCATGCGCCTGATCGCCGTGGTGTTCGGCACCAACAGCGAAGTGGCACGTGCGTCGGAAACCCAGAAGCTGCTGACCTACGGTTTCCGTTTCTTCGAAACCCAGACCTTCTATCAGAAAGGCGCCGAGCTGGCTCAGGCCCCTGTCTGGAAAGGCTCTACCAATCAAGTCAAGGCCGGCCTGGCTGAAGACCTGACCATGACCCTGCCAAAAGGCCAGCTGAAAAAGCTCGCTGCCAGCATGACCATGAACCCGCAACTGGTTGCGCCAATCGCCAAGGGCGACGTGATCGGTAAAGTCGAAGTCAAACTGGACGACAAGGTGGTGCACAGCGCTGACCTGATCGCTCTGGATGGCGTCGAAGAGGGTGGTATCTTCCGTCGCATGTGGGATAGCATCCGTCTATTCTTCTACGGCTTGTTCAACTGAATTAGTGTGCACCTGCAGGGTCCCGCGCTCATCCGGCGCGGGGTCATGCCCGTCGCCACGGCTTACGCTTACGAGGCCGTTACGCCATGACCGATACTGAAGTAAAGGCGCCCAAGATCGAATTCCCCAACGTTGATTACCCGGTTAAGGTGATCAGCGATACCGGTGTTGGCAACAAAGACAAGATCATCGAGATCGTCAAGAAACACGCGACGATCAACCATGACCGTGTGGATGAACGCCAAAGCACCAACGGCAAATACACCACGATTCAATTGCACATCGTCGCCACCGACCAGGACCAGCTGTACAACATCAACAGCGAACTGCGGGCTACCGGCTTCGTGCACATGGTGCTGTGATGTCTGGCACGCTGGGCTTTCGCGAGCTCGGCCAGATGGCGTACGAGCCGGTCTGGCATGCCATGCAACGCTTCACCAACGAACGCGGCAGCGATGCCGCGGACGAGATCTGGCTGGTTGAGCACCCACCGGTGTTCACCCAGGGCCAGGCCGGCAAGGCCGAGCACTTGTTGCTGCCGGGGGATATTCCGGTGGTGCAGGTCGATCGCGGTGGGCAGGTGACTTATCACGGTCCCGGCCAGTTGGTCGCCTATCTGTTGCTCGATGTACGCAAGCTGGGTTTTGGCGTGCGTGACCTGGTCACCCGCATGGAACTCTGCCTGATCGAGCTGCTGGCCAGCTACGGCGTGACGGCTGCGGCCAAGCCGGATGCACCGGGTGTCTACGTCGATGGGGCGAAAATCGCTTCCCTGGGTCTGCGGATCCGCCACGGTTGTTCCTTTCATGGCCTGGCCCTGAACGTGGACATGAACCTGGAACCGTTTCGACGGATTAATCCCTGCGGCTACGCCGGGCTGGCGATGACCCAGCTGAGCGATCACGCAGGATCGATTGAATTTGCCGAGGTAAGTGCCCGGCTGCGCGCGCAGCTCGTCAAACACCTCGACTATGCTGAGCAGACGACCCTAACGGGCGGAATCGACTGATATGACTACTGATGCAGTGCAAACCATGATCCCGACGCTGGATGTCACCGAGCGTCCGGCCCCGCGTGCCAAGGTTGAAGCCGGCGTCAAGCTGCGCGGCGCCGAGAAGGTTGCACGCATCCCGGTAAAGATCATTCCTACCACCGAACTGCCGAAGAAACCTGACTGGATCCGCGTGCGCATCCCGGTTTCCCCGGAAGTCGACCGCATCAAGGCGTTGCTGCGCAAACACAAGCTGCACAGCGTGTGCGAAGAAGCGTCCTGCCCGAACCTGGGCGAGTGCTTCTCCGGCGGCACCGCGACCTTCATGATCATGGGTGACATCTGCACCCGTCGCTGCCCGTTCTGCGACGTTGGCCACGGCCGTCCGAAACCACTGGACGTGAATGAGCCGGAAAGCCTGGCCATTGCCATCGCCGACCTGAAACTGAAATACGTAGTGATCACTTCGGTTGACCGCGATGACCTGCGTGACGGCGGTGCCCAGCACTTTGCCGACTGCATCCGCGAAATCCGCAAGCTGTCGCCGAACGTGCAGCTCGAAACCCTGGTCCCGGATTACCGTGGGCGCATGGACGTGGCGCTGGAAATCACCGCCGCCGAGCCACCAGATGTGTTCAACCACAACCTGGAAACCGTGCCGCGCCTGTACAAGGCTGCGCGTCCGGGTTCGGACTACCAGTGGTCGCTGACCCTGCTGCAACGCTTCAAGCAGATGATGCCGCACATTCCGACCAAGTCCGGCCTGATGCTGGGTCTGGGCGAGACCGACGAAGAAGTCATCGAAGTCATGAAGCGCATGCGCGAGCACGACATCGACATGCTGACCCTCGGCCAGTACCTGCAACCGTCCCGCAGCCATTTGCCGGTGCAACGTTTCGTGCACCCGGACACCTTCGCCTGGTTCGCCGAGGAAGGTTACAAGATGGGCTTCAAGAACGTCGCTTCCGGTCCGTTGGTACGTTCCTCGTACCACGCCGATGAGCAGGCGAAGCTGGTTAAAGCTGAACTGATCTCTTCGTTGTAACAAAACGCCCGCAAGGCTTTTCAGCCTTGCGGGCATTTTTTTGGCCGTGCTTACGGCAACTACAGTCTTTTCCTGCAAGCTGTGGGGCGACTGTCCCTCTTCTGTTTATTCCCGTTCCTGACTACTGTGTGCAGAAGCTTTCGCGCAGGGAGATTCATGGATGACCGTTCGACCGACTCACACTCTTTTTCCCCACAAACCCGTTCCGGCCTTGCCATCGCAAGGGCTGATCGGCATCATTGCGCCCGCAGGCCCCGCGGCACTGGACACCGATAAGGCCATCAGCTGGATGCGCGCGCGCGGTTACGCGTTGCGGATTTTCCCTGGTGTGTATGAGCAGGATGGCTATCTGGCCGGCAGTGACGACGTGCGGCTCAATGACCTGCACGCCGCGTTCGCGGACAGCGAGGTCGATGCGATCATTTGCCTGCGCGGTGGTTACGGCACGCCGCGGTTGCTCGATCGTATTGATTTCGAACTATTGCAGAACAACGCCAAGCCGTTCATCGGCTACAGCGACATCACCGCGTTGCACTTGGCGATCAGCCGTTATGCCGGGTTCGTGACTTTTCATGGCCCGCTGCTCAACGCTGATTTGTTGGGGGACAAGCAAAAGCCTACCGAGTCCTCGTTTTTCAACATGCTCAGGGGGCAGGTGAAGGCGGGCAGTGTGCTGACGCACCCGGTGGCTTACCCGTTGACCACAATCGAGCCTGGCATCGCTCACGGGCGCTTGCTGGGCGGTAACCTGTCGATGATTGCCGCGACCATGGGCACGCCTTATGAAATCGAGGCAGAGGGCGTCATCCTGTTTATCGAGGACATCAACGAGCCGTTGTACCGCATTGATCGGCTGCTGACTCATCTGCGTCTGGCCGGCACGCTGGGCAAGTTGCGCGGGGTTCTGGTGGGGGATGTGGCGGGGGTCGATTCGATTGCGCTGGAGCGGTTGCTCAAGCAGACGTTCGAGCCGTTGCGGATTCCGGTGTTGTCGGGGTGGCGTAGCGGGCATTGCGATCCGAACCTGACGTTGCCGATGGGGGCGTTGGTCCGGCTGGATGCGGGCAATAAGGAATTGGTGTTGGAGCAGGATGTAGTCATCAAGCGATAGTTCTACAGCGCCTGATAGTCAGTCTTCGCGGGCGAGCCTCGCTCCTACAGGGAACATGTAACTCCTGTAGGAGCGAGCGGTGCGGCGATCCGACTTGCCCGCGAAGCTTTTAGCGGTTACGCAGGCCTTCGAGCAGCTTATGCGTCGGATACCCGTCCGCCGGCCAGCCAAACGACTGCTGGGCGCTGCGGATCGCTTTGCGGGTGTTGGCGCCGATGATGCCGTCGGCGGTGCCCGCGTCATACTTCTGCGCGCTCAGCAGGTTTTGCAGCTCGATCCGTTCGGTACGGCTCAGCGGCAAATCATCCTTGGGCCAGGTGCCATTGATGAACCCCGCGCCGTTGAAGCGCTCGGACAACAAACTGACGGCCAGCGCATAGGACGACGAGTTGTTGTACTTGAGGATCGCACGGAAGTTGTCGAGCACCAGGAATGCCGGGCCACGATAGCCCGCCGGCAGCAGCAGGGCCGCCGACAGGTGTTCCGAGCCGGCCGGAACCTGGCCGCCGTTAGGCAGCGTGACGCCCAATTGCTGCCATTCGGCGACGCTCTTGCGAATCGAGCCATCGGCCAGCACGTAATTGAAGCTGCCCGGCAGCTGCACTTCAAAGCCCCATGGCTGGCCTTTCTGCCAGCCAGAGCTTTGCAGGTAGTGCGCGGTCGATGCCAGGGCGTCGGCGGAGCTGCCCCAGATGTCGCGACGGCCGTCGCCATCAAAGTCCACGGCGTGGGTGTTGTAGGTGGTCGGGATGAACTGGGTCTGGCCCATGGCGCCGGCCCAGGAACCGAGCATTTTCTCCGGCGCGATGTCGCCTTGTTGCAGGATCTGCAGGGCCGCGATCAATTGCGCGTGGGCGAAACCAGGGCGCCGGCCTTCGTAGGCCAGCGTCGCCAGGGAGTTGATCACCGACTTGCTGCCCTGAAACTGGCCGAAGTTACTTTCCATGCCCCACACCGCGACCAGTGCCTGACGATCGACGCCGTAGCGTTGTTCGATGCTTTGCAGGATGTCGGCGTATTGGCCGACCAGTGCCTGACCTTTGCGCACGCGCAACGGCGACAGGGCTCCATCGAGGTATTCCCACACCGGGCGGGAAAACTCCGGTTGGCTGCGGTCGGCACGAATCACGCTGGTGTCCAGGCTGACATTGGCGAAGGCGCGGTCGAACAGGTCGGCGCGGATGCCGGCGGCCAGCGCATCCTTGCGGAAACCCGCCTGCCATTCGGCGAAGGTCTGGGTCGGCTGGATGTCGAGATTTTCACCGGTCGGCACCACGGGCGGGATCACCGCTGGGGCTGTCGCGACGGGAAGGGTCTGAAGCGGTTGGGCGTCGGCGGCGGTCGGTTTTTCCGCGCAGGCGACAAGCAGAACGAGGCTGGAGGCAGCAATCAATTGGCGCAAATGCCAACGACGGGAAATACAAAGGGGCATGCACGGGTCCAGGGAATACGGATCAGGTGCAGACCTTAACATGTTGAGCGATGGCTTGCCTTTCAGGCCGCCAGAAAGTAAGAAGCCTCCCAGTTGTCAGACTGGAAGGCTTCGCGGCGGTAGCTGCCTTTACCCTTGCCGGCTCGTTCCTGACGGCTGCGGAACAGTGGCTGGGCGATGATGGATTTGGCCTTGTTGGGGCCATGTTTAGATGGCTTTTTGCTCATGATCGGATCTCTCGATTGAGTGGGGTTTTGCGGGGGGAAATAATCTGCCGAAGTTGGGGGTCTGTCTAGTCCCTACAATGTGCAAGATCTTACGACCGCCATCGCGAGCAGGCTCGCTCCCACAGGGTTGACGCCATCCCTGTGGGAGCGAGCCTGCTCGCGATGGCCGTGATGCGGTCGAACGCCTTACTCGGCAGGCAATGTCAGCCGCTGCCCGGCCATCAACAACGACAACCGACTCAAACTCATCCACGGCGAACCCGCCGCCTGACCTTTGATCTGTGCGTCGATGCGCTGCGCTTCCAACAACAACTGTGCCCAGCGTTGCGCCGAGTAGCGTTGCAAGGCTTTGCTCATCAGCGGTTTGCGTTTGTCCCAGACCGGCGGTCGGGCAGAGCTGAAAGCTTTGTCCAGCGGCACGCCCTGGCTGTATTGCAGCGAGAGGTTGGCCAGCAAGCGCAGTTCCCGGGCCAGCGCCCAGAGAATCACCGGCGGTTCGACGCCTTCACCGCGCAGCCCTTCGAGCATGCGCAGGGCGTGAGCGGCTTCGCCGTTGAGAATCGCGTCGGTCAGGCCGAAGACATCGAAGCGCGCGCTGTCGGCTACTGCGGCTTGCACGGTTTCGACGGTAATCTGCCCGCCTTCGGCCATCAGCTTGAGCTTTTCGATCTCTTGCGCGGCCGCCAGCAAGTTGCCCTCGACTCGCGCGGCGATCAGTTCCACGGCGTCCTGGCTGGCGGACAGGCCGGCCTGGGACAAGCGCTGCCGGATCCAGCCCGGCAACTGGCTGGCGTCCACCGGCCAGATTTGCACGAACTGAGTGTGCTGACCTTCAACCAGCGCCTTGCCCCACTTGGTTTTCTGCGCGCTGCCGTCGAGCTTCGGCAGGCTGATCAGCAGCACGGTGTCTTCGGCCGGTCGCGAGCAGTACTCGATGAATGCGGCTGCACCTTTGTCACCGGGTTTGCCGGACGGCAGACGCAGTTCCAGCAGGCGTTTTTCAGCGAACAACGACATGCTTGCGCCGGCTTGCAGCAGCGTTCCCCAGTCGAAACTGGCTTCGGCGGCGAACACCTGGCGTTCATCGAAGCCCTGTTGACGGGCGGCTGCGCGAATGGCGTCGGCGGCTTCCTGACACAGCAGTGGATCGTCGCCACTGATGATGTAGACCGGCGCGAGCGTACCTTGCAGGTGTTTGGCGAGTTGGGCGGGGGCGAGTTTCATAGGCGAGGGCAAACGGGGCGCCTGAGCGCCCCGTAAGTCTTATTGCTGCGGGATTTCGACAGGCGACTGACGCGGCGTTTCCGCTTCAGCCTTTTGCGCTGCTTCCAGTGCCGCGGCTTCAGCCTTGGCCCTGGCTTCGGCAGTCTCTTGCAACTGATCCAGCTGAGATGGCGTGAGCTGTTGCATGCGGATCATCATGCGTTGAACCATTTCACGACGCGTGTCCCTGCGGGCATCGGCGGCTTCCTGGTCGGAACCCACCAGGTTGTTGCCGTCGTGAATGAAGACTCGCTGCGTTTCAATCTTGTCGCTCACCAGCAGCAGGTCGTTCCGACCCAGGATGACGTAGTCGAGCACGGTATTCAGCTCATACTCGCCAGTACGGCCGGCGCCTGCGTAGCTGAGAATGCGCTGGGTTTCTTTTTCGTCGGCCAGCACCAGTTTGTAAGGTGCGCCGCTGTGGACCTTGATGCCGCTGTTTTCCATCACCTGACGCATGAGCGTCACGGTTTCACCGTAGGAATTGCGCGCGCTCAGGTCGATTTCCTTGATCGCCATTTCATAGGTGCCGGTGCCGCGCAGCTGGAAACCGCAGGCGCTCAACAGGACCGCGAGGCCTATCACCAGCAAATTGCGTTTGATCATCTTGTTGCTCCCCTTGAAACCATGTGGGCCGATCATGCGGCCCGAAAGGTTTTACTCGGCGCCAGGCTCACCTGGCGCCTGATCCAATTAGCTGGCGACGATATTGACCAGTTTCCCGGGCACTACGATCACTTTACGAATAGTCAGGCCGTCGACAAAACGCAGCACGTTTTCGTTGATGCGGGCAGCGGCTTCGATCTCTTCACGCGTCGCGCTGGCCGGCATTTCGATCTGGCCGCGCAGCTTGCCGTTGACCTGGATAACCAGTGTCAGGCTGTCCTGCACCAGTGCGCTGTCGTCCAGCACTGGCCAACCGGCGTCGATCACCGGATCGGCGTGACCCAGGCGATGCCACAGCTCATGGCTGATGTGCGGGGTGATCGGAGCCAGCAGCAGCGTCACGGTTTCCAGACCTTCGTGAACCAGCGCGCGATCCTGTTCGGTCGCTTGCGGGGCTTTTTCCAACACGTTCATCAGCGTCATCACCTGGGCGATGGCGGTGTTGAATTTGTGGTTCTGGCCAACGTCGTGGCTGGCCTGTTTGATGGCCTGGTGGATCGAACGGCGAATGACTTTCTGCTCGTCGTTCAGGCTGGCGATGTCCAGTTTGCCCGGCAGGCCCTGAGTCACGTGTGCTTGAGCCAGACGCCAGACGCGCTTGAGGAAGCGGTGCGAACCTTCTACCCCGGAGTCGGACCATTCCGCGCTCATGTCAGGCGGCGAGGCGAACATCATGAACAGGCGGCAGGTGTCTGCGCCGAACTGGTCAATCATCGACTGTGGGTCAACGCCGTTGTTCTTCGACTTGGCCATCTTCTCGGTGCCGCCGATTTCCACCGGCAGGCCGTCGGCGATCAACTTGGCGCTGATGACCTTGGCCTTGATGTCGCGTTCGAGTTCGACGTCCGCCGGGTTGAACCAGGTGTAAGCACCATTGGCTTCGCGACGATAGTAAGTCTCGGCGATCACCATGCCCTGGGTCAGCAGGTTCTTGAACGGCTCGTTGGAGCTCACCAGGCCTTCGTCGCGCATCAGCTTGTGGAAGAAGCGCGCGTAGAGCAGGTGAAGAATCGCGTGTTCGATACCGCCGATGTACTGATCCACCGGCAGCCAATGGTCGGCCGCGGATTTCTCCACCAGGCCGCCTTCATAGTGCGGCGAGGCGTAACGGGCGTAGTACCACGAGGACTCGACGAAGGTGTCCATGGTGTCGGTTTCACGCTTGGCCGGTGCGCCGCATTTCGGGCAAGTGCACTCGTAGAACTCGGGCATGCGGGCCAATGGCGAACCGGCGCCGTCCGGAACCACGTCTTCCGGCAGTACGACAGGCAGCTGATCTTCCGGGACCGGCACGTCACCGCAAGTGCCGCAGTGGATGATCGGGATCGGGCAGCCCCAGTAACGCTGACGACTGATGCCCCAGTCGCGCAGGCGGAACTGGGTACGCGAGGCGCCGAGGTTTTTCTTGATCAGCGCGACTTCGATGGCGTCGAAAGCGCCTGCGAAGTCGAGGCCGTCAAATTCGCCGGAGTTGATCAGCGTGCCGTGTTCGCCGTAGGCGTCTTGCCACGGCGCCGGGTTGGTGTCACCTGAACTGGTGCGCACCACCGATTTGACCGGCAGGTTGTACTTGTGGGCGAACTCGAAATCACGCTCGTCGTGCGCTGGAACCGCCATGACGGCGCCGTCGCCGTAGTGCATCAGCACATAGTTGGCGACCCACACCGGCAGTTTCTCGCCGGTCAGCGGGTGCTCGACGAACAGGCCGGTCGGCAGGCCTTTTTTCTCTTGGGTGGCGACGTCGGCTTCAGCGACGCTGCCGCCCTTGCATTCAGCGATGAACGCTTGCAGCTCGGGGTTGTTCTGTGCGGCCAGGGTGGCCAGGTGGTGTTCGGCGGCCACGGCGACGTAGGTCGCGCCCATCAGGGTGTCCGGACGGGTAGTGAAGACTTTCAGTGCGCCAGCTTCGCCGATGGAATCGACGTTGTACGGGAACTGCACTTCCATGCCGCGGGACTTGCCGATCCAGTTGCGCTGCATGGTCTTGACCTGTTCAGGCCAGCCCGGCAGATCGTCGAGACTCTCCAGCAGTTCATCCGCGTACGCGGTGATCTTGAAGTAGTACATCGGGATTTCGCGTTTTTCGATCAGCGCGCCGGAACGCCAGCCGCGACCGTCGATCACTTGCTCGTTGGCCAGGACGGTCTGGTCGACCGGGTCCCAGTTCACGGTGCCGCTCTTTTTGTAGATCACGCCTTTTTCGAACAGGCGAGTGAACAGCCATTGTTCCCAGCGGTAGTAATCGGGCTTGCAGGTGGTCACTTCACGCGACCAGTCCACCGCCAGGCCCAGGCTGCGCAGCTGGTTTTTCATGTAGGCGATGTTTTCGTAGGTCCACTTGGCGGGTGCTACGTTGTTCTTCATCGCGGCGTTTTCCGCCGGCATGCCGAAGGCGTCCCAACCCATGGGTTGCAGGACGTTCTTGCCTTGCATGCGCTGGTAGCGGGAGATCACGTCGCCGATGGTGTAGTTGCGCACATGCCCCATGTGTAGCTTGCCGCTGGGGTAAGGGAACATCGACAGGCAATAGAAAGTCTCCTTGCCTGGCTGTTCACTGACTTCAAAGGACTTTTGCTCGTCCCAGAACGACTGGGCGGCGGCTTCGATTTCACGGGGCTGATATTGTTCGTGCATGGCTACTTTTGAACTGAATAGGGGTGGCCTAATCCTCTTCAATGCGACGCTGGACGGTGATCACGCCAAATCGGCGTTTCGGTGCCCAGACGAGCTGGAAGTGGAGTTACAGGAAGCGCCGTAGCATACATGACCGCACTCTACCGAGGGAAACCCTGATTACTGCCGCGCGTCTCGCAGAAATGGCTGCGAGGGCCGTTGGTCGCGGCGTTCAGCCGGTTTGTTCATGGAAGCTAAGCTCTAAATGGGGAGTGAGTCTTATCTTCAATGAGGTGAGGGATGGTTGAGTCACAGCAAAAAGGTACAAAACCGGAGTTGTACGAAAGACTGATCGATCGTCTGGGATTGGCCTTGGACGCGGCAAAAACCGCTGGCCGGTTGCGCGATGAACGTCCCCAGGAGCTGGAACTGCGTGGCCTGAGCCCCGCAGAGTTTGCACTGGTCAAGGCGTATCTGGACCGCAGTGAACGTGAAACACACGGATGCTTGTCAGAAGCAGTGAAGCAACTCGACGCACCACGTTCGGCCAAGATCATCTGGCTCAAGGACAAGGCACCCGGCAAAGACGCGGTAAAGGTCCGGTCTCTGCAATTCAAGTAAGGGCACTTGAACCCATGGCGTATGGTTTTTTAAAGCTTAGTCCTTTCGCATTTGTTGTCGCATTGCGTCAACCCACTTAGGCTTCGGGCATCTTCAGGAGATGCTCGATGCCTTTTCGTTACTTCGTTAAACACCTTCTCATGCCGCCCGGCATTTTGTTGCTGTTGCTGGTGCTTGCCTGGTGGTTTCGCCGCTCAAGGCCGCGCCTTGCCGGTGTGTGCTTTGCGCTGGGGGCGGGCGGCTTCTGGCTGATGAGCCTGCCGGTGGCTGTGCAATGGGGCGCCAAAGCCCTGGAGCGCGAGCCGCCGCTGGTTCGCGAGGAGTGGGCAACCCTGGCTCAGCGCGCCGACGCGATCATCGTGCTCGGTGCGGGGCGCGAACGTGGCGACCTGGCCTGGGGCGCCGACCAGCCGACCGGTGTCGCGCTGGAGCGTGAGCGCTATGCGGCGCGGCTGGCGAAGGCGTCGGGCTTGCCGATCCTGACCAGCGGCGGATTGCATTACGGGACACCGCCGAGCGAAGCCAGGTTGATGGCCGATTCGTTGCGCGATGATTTCGGCGTGACCGTGCGCTGGCAGGAAGATCGCAGCCGCACCACGTGGGAGAACGCTCAATTCAGTGCTGAGGTGTTGTTACCGGAAGGGGTCAAGCGCGTGGTCGTTGTCACTCAGGCCTGGCACATGCCGCGAGCGGTCTGGAGTTTTCAGAAGGCGGGTTTTGAGGTGGTGGCCGCGCCGATGGGGTTTCTCGGGGTGGATAATGCCCGGCCGTTGGCTGGCTGGATCCCGGAATTCAAGTCGGTGTGGCAAAGCGGGATGTTGTTGAATGAGGCGGCGGGGCAGATCGGGTATTCGTTGTTTTACCGCTAAAAATCAAAAGATCGCAGCCTGCGGCAGCTCCTACAGGGTGTACACAATCCCATGTAGGAGCTGCCGCAGGCTGCGATCTCTTTGCAGGCTCCGCGATTAAACGGTTTTGGCCATCCGGTTCGCGACCAGCGCCCAGCCGAACAACAGCACGCACACGATGATCAGCGGCCACGAACGCCATTCAAGATACGGCGTCAGGTTGTGCATTGGCACCACTTCGCCATACAGAATGCCGCGTTCGAACTGTGGGATCTGGACAGTGATCTGCCCAAACGGGTTGATGAGGCCGGTGACGCCGTTGTTGGTGGCGCGGATCATCCAGCGACCGGCCTCAAGTGCGCGCATCTGCGCCATCTGCAAGTGTTGCAGCGGGCCGATGGAGGTGCCAAACCAAGTGTCGTTGCTGATGGTCAGCAACAGATCGCTGCGAGCGGCAAGGCTGGCGGCGAATTCCGGGTAAACCACCTCGTAGCAGATGAACGGCGCAATCTGATAACCCTTGGCTTGCAGCATCGCCTGATCGGCGGGGCCGCGGGCAAAGTCCGACATCGGCAAATCGAAGAAGGCGATCAGCCCGCGCAGCACTTCCTGCAACGGTACGTACTCGCCGAACGGCACCAGTTTTTGCTTGAGGTACGTGCCATCGCCTTCACCCACTACGGTAATGCCGTTGTAGAAGCGCTTCTGGTGGTGAACTTCTTCACGGATCGGTACGCCGGTAATCAGCGCGCTCTTACGTTCCGCAGCGAAGTTTCCCATCATGTTCAGGTAGCCCTGGGCGGACTCCTTGAGCACCGGGACGGCGGTTTCCGGCCAGATCAGCAGGTCGACCGGCTTGGAGCTGAAGCTCATGTCGCGGTACAGCGCCAGTTGTGCATTGAGCTGCGTCGGGTCCCACTTCATGCTTTGTTCGATATTGCCTTGAATCGCCGCGACGCTCAGCGGCTCGCCAGCCGGAGTGGTCCAGGCATGGCCCTTGAGTGCGATGCCGACGACCCAAGGGCCGAGCAACAGCAATACGCCGGCGGCGATGAAGGCTTTACGACCCGCTTTCACCAGGCGCAAGGCGTTGTAGATCAGTGCGGCGGTCAGGGCCAGGGTGAAGGAAATCAGCCACATCCCGCCCACAGGCGCGAGCCCGGCCAACGGGCCGTCGAGCTGGCTGTAACCGGAGTAGAGCCACGGGAAACCGGTCAGGAACCAGCCACGAAACGCTTCCTGGCCGACCCACAACGCCGCAAATGCCAGGGCATCGGCCAGCGGCGCCTCGTTGCGTCGCAGCCAGCGCGCCCAGATCCAGGCGGGCAGGGCGAAAAACCAGGCGATCGCTGCGGTGAAGAGCAGCATCAGGAACCCGGCCAGCAGCACGGAAGCGCCACCGAAGTTGTGAATGCTGTAGTAGATCCAGCTGGTGCCCGCGCCAAACAGACCAAAACCGAAACACCAGCCACGGCCCAGGGCCTGACGTGGGTTCAGTTCGCGCAAACCGGCATAAAAGAACCCGACCGCCAGCAGTGCCAGCGGCCAGATATCGAACGGCGCCAAGGCCAGGGTGGTGAGTGCACCGGCCGCCACGGCCAGCAGGTTACCGGGCCAGCCGGGGCGGGTTACGCGGAGCATGTCAGTCCTTAACGGGCAATAGGTGTCAGGCGCAGCAAATGAATCCGACGGCTGTCGGCGTTCAGGATGCGGAAGCGGTAAGGGCCGATTTCAGTGATTTCGTTGCGTTTTGGCAAGTGCCCGAACGCGCTCATCACCAGGCCGCCAACGGTGTCGAATTCGTCGTCGGAGAACTCGCTGTCGAAGAATTCGTTGAAGTTCTCGATCGGCGTCAGGGCCTTGACCAGGAAATCACCGCTGGGCAGCGGCTTGATGTAGCTGTCTTCCTCGACGTCATGCTCGTCTTCGATGTCGCCGACGATCTGTTCCAGCACGTCTTCGATGGTCACCAGGCCTGCCACGCCGCCGTATTCGTCGATGACGATGGCCATGTGGTTGTGGTTGGCGCGGAACTCGCGCAGCAGCACATTCAGGCGCTTGGACTCGGGCACGAAGGTGGCCGGGCGCAGCAGGTCCTTGATGTTGAAGCTGTCACCGTTCTCCCTGAGGATCAACGGCAGCAAGTCCTTGGCCAGCAACACGCCCATCACGTCATCGTGGCTTTCGCCAATGACCGGGTAACGGGAGTGGGCCGAGTCGACCACGGCGGGCAAAAACTCGCGGGGTGTCTGGGTCGCCTTGATGCTGATCATCTGCGAACGCGGGACCATGATGTCCCGTACTTGCAGGTCTGCAACCTGGATGGCGCCTTCGACAATGGCCAGCGCTTCGCTGTCCAGCAACTTGTTTTGATGTGCATCGCGCAGGAGCTCCAGCAGCTCCTGACGGTTCTTCGGCTCGTGGGCAAAAGCCTGGGTGAGCTTACCCAGCCATGACTTCTGCCCGTTGCTCGATCGATCTTCGCTCATAGCGATTACTCTGAATCCTTTGTTGTAACGATAGGGGATGTTTCTGTTTCGTCGTCCGCGTACGGGTCGGGGTAGCCCAACTCAGCAAGCAACGTTCGTTCCAGTGCTTCCATTTCTTCGGCTTCGTCGTCATCTATATGGTCGTAACCCAGCAGATGCAAGCAGCCGTGAATGACCAGATGTGCCCAGTGGGCCTTGGGTTCCTTGCCTTGTTCGGCGGCTTCGCGCTCGACCACCGCCACGCAGATCACCAGATCGCCCAGCAGCGGGATGTCGAGAAACTCGTCAGGCACATCGGCAGGAAACGACAGCACGTTGGTGGCGTAGTCCTTTTGCCGCCAGGTGTGATTCAGCTCGCGGCCTTCCGCTTCGTCGACCAGGCGAATGGTCATTTCGGAGTCGGCGGTGCGCTGGCGCAGGGCCAGTTCACACCATTGGCGGAACTCGGCTTCACTTGGCGCAGATGCTTCGGTGGCCAGTTGCAGATCAAGCTCAAGCATCGCGGCGGCTGTCCTTTGGTGTTTCGTCTGCCCCGCGATTCTCGAAGCGCTCGTAGGCTTCGACAATCCGCTGCACCAGTGGATGGCGCACGACGTCCTTGGGCATGAAATGGGTGAAGCTGATGCCCGGCACGTCTTTCAGCACTTCGATCACGTGGTGCAGCCCGGACTTGGTGCCTTTCGGCAGGTCGACCTGGGTGATGTCACCGGTGATGACCGCTGTGGAACCGAAGCCGATCCGGGTCAGGAACATCTTCATCTGCTCGACGGTGGTGTTCTGGCTTTCGTCGAGGATGATGAAGCTGTTGTTCAGCGTGCGACCGCGCATGTAGGCCAGCGGCGCGACTTCGATCACCTGGCGCTCGATCAGCTTGGCGACGTATTCGAAGCCGAGCATTTCGTAGAGTGCGTCGTAGAGCGGACGCAGGTACGGGTCGATCTTCTGCGACAGGTCGCCGGGCAGGAAACCGAGTTTTTCGCCCGCTTCAACCGCCGGGCGCACCAGCAGGATGCGGCGGATCTGCTCGCGCTCCAGCGCATCTACCGCGCAGGCAACGGCCAGGTAGGTCTTGCCGGTACCGGCCGGACCGATGCCGAAGTTGATGTCGTTGCCGAGGATTTCCTTCACGTAGCGCAGCTGATTCAAGCCGCGAGGGCGAATCATGCCTTTTTTGGTGCGCAGGGCCACGGAAGGTTCGGCCGGCGAAACGTTGTCCAGCTCTTCGACGGCCGATTCCTGCAGGAACAGGTGAACCATGTCCGGCGACAGCTCGGTACCCTTGGTTTCCCGGTACAGGCGGCGCAGGAGGTTTTCCGCGGAGGTGGTGTGTTTGGGGTCGCCGATCAGCTCGAACTGATTTCCGCGGTTGCGGATTTCGATGGTCAGGCGTTGCTCGATCAAGCGCAGGTGCTCGTCGAACATCCCGCACAGATTGGCAAAGCGGCGAGCCTCAAAGGGCTCGAGGATAAAACGATGTGGTTCTATGGGTGCGTTCAAGGTCGTATTTAGCCGCCCTGGGGCAATTAAGATGAAATCAAGGATAACGCCAGTGAGGCGGGTGCGAAAGCTCTTAAATATCTCGACCTGACACACCTCGATTCTGTAGGAGCCGGCTTGCTGGCGATGAACGATAACGCGGTCTCGCTGATCTACCGCGGTGTCCCCATCGCCAGCAAGCCGGCTCCTACAGTTAGATGATCAGCGAGCCGCGCAGCGAGTGCGGTTGTGCCGCATCGATATGCACGTCGGCAAACTGACCTATCAGGGTTGGATTGTCGCAGCGGAAGTTGACGATCCGGTTATTTTCGGTCCGGCCCTGCAGCTCGCCGGGGTCTTTTTTCGAGTAATCGGTCACCAGGATCCGCTGGACCGAACCGACCATTTGTCGGCTGATCTCGAAACCTTGCTGGTTCAGGCGATGTTGCAAGGCGTTCAAGCGTTCTTTTTTCAGTTCTTCCGGCGTTTCGTCGGCCAGATCGGCCGCCGGCGTGCCTGGGCGCTGGCTATAGACGAACGAATAGGAGAAGTCGAAACCGACGTCTTCGATCAGCTTCATGGTCTGTTCGAAGTCTTTTTCGGTCTCACCCGGGAAGCCGACGATGAAGTCCGAGCTGATGCAGATCCCCGGAACGGCGGCGCGCAGCTTGCGCAGTTTGGATTTGTATTCCAGCGCCGTGTGGTTGCGTTTCATCGCCGACAGAATGCGGTCCGAACCCGATTGCACCGGCAAGTGCAGGTGTTTCACCAGTTCCGGTACTTCAGCGTGGGCCTGGATCAGGCTGTCGGAGAACTCCAGCGGGTGGGAGGTGGTGTAACGAATCCGGTCGATGCCATCGACAGCGGCGACCACGCGGATCAGCTCGGCGAGGTCCGCCAGGCGACCATCGTGAGTGGTCCCGCGATAGCCGTTGACGTTCTGGCCCAGCAACGTCACTTCACGCACGCCGTTCTCGGCGAGGTGGATGATCTCGGCAATCACGTCATCGAACGGGCGGCTGACTTCTTCGCCGCGGGTGTAGGGCACCACGCAGAATGTGCAGTACTTGCTGCAACCTTCCATCACCGACACATAAGCGCTCGGGCCATCGATGCGCGGCTCGGGCAGGTGGTCGAATTTTTCGATTTCCGGGAACGAGACGTCGACTTGCGGCAGCTTGGTGGCACGTGCGGCGTCGATCATTTCTGGCAAACGGTGCAGGGTTTGTGGGCCGAACACCACGTCGACGTACGGTGCGCGATCGCGGATGGCGGCGCCTTCCTGGCTGGCGACGCAACCGCCGACGGCGATCACCATCTCCGGGTTCGCCAGTTTCAGTTCGCGCCAGCGGCCGAGCTGGGAATACACCCGGTCCTGGGCGCGTTCGCGGATCGAGCAGGTGTTGAGCAGGATCACGTCGGCGTCTTCAGCGCGAGCGGTGACTTCCAGGGCCTGATGTTCACCCAGCAGATCAACCATGCGCGAGCTGTCGTACTCGTTCATCTGGCAACCGTGGGTTTCGATGTATAGCTTCTTGGCCATGGATACAGTCATCACGTGATTCAAAGAACCGCGCATTATAGGGAACATGTCCCAAGGTTCCTACCGTTGCGCGTCCGGTGGCTATGCTATAGTTCGCGCCCTCATTTTTATCCCCCGATGTGTTGCTCGCCCACCATGACCAAACGTGAAGCTCCAATCTACAAGGTGATTTTCCTCAATCAGGGCCAGGTGTACGAAATGTACGCCAAGCAGATCTATCAAAGTGATCTGTGGGGCTTCCTGGAAGTGGAAGAGTTCGTCTTTGGCGAGCGCACGCAAGTGGTCGTCGACCCGAGCGAAGAGAAGCTCAAGGCTCAGTTCGAGGGCGTGGTGCGCAGTTTTGTGCCGATGCATTCGATCGTGCGCATCGACGAAGTCGAGCGTCTGGGCACCCCGAAAATCAGCGAAGCCCGTGGCGCGGTCGGCAATGTGATGCCGTTTCCGATGCCGATGCCTGAGAAGTAAGCCCCGAGACCGCGTTGCCCCCATCGCGAGCAGGCTCGCTCCCACAGTTAATCTCAAGTGTTCACAGATATTGTGTTCACTGAAGATCCAATGTGGGAGCGAGCCTGCTCGCGATGGGGCCAGTCAGAACAACGCAGAAATCAGGGAAGCGGCGAGAAAGGCGTACGCCCATCGGCGCTCTGCAATTCCATCAGGTACTTGCGGAAGATCTGCCCAAGCACCTGAGTCGCCACTTCAAGCTCTTCACGCGGCATCTTCTCGGCGACTTCATCCGCCGTATCCAGCGCTTCTTCCGCACCATTGACCGCCGCCATTTTCAGCACGATGTATGCCTGAACGTTATTGGCCGGTACACCTTCGCCGTGGAAAAACATGGTGCCGAGTTTGAATTGCGCCTGGGCATGGCCTTGCAGCGAGGCCTTTTCGAAGTAATCCAGGGCTTTCTTGAGATCGCGCGGGGTGTTTTTGCCGTCGTAGTAGAACTCACCCAACTCGTATTGCGCTTGCGCATCCCCTTCATCCGACGCTTTCTGACAGGCGGCGAGCGCCTGTGCCAGGTCTTGCGGCTGGGTATTGAGGGTGCAGCGACCCATCGCTGGGATTAACAACGAGTTGCCGCCTGCTTGTGCGAGCGCGAGCAGGGGCTGAAGGAGCAACAGGCAGCCCATTGCAAGGGCGCGGCCGGTGCGGTTCATGGGAATCGACTTACCTCTGAAGGGCGCGCGGACCCAACGAGGGGATCCAATAAGCGCGCATTATGAAATAAGCAGGGCCAACCTTACAAAGTCTTTACTCGTTTTTCTGCTGCACGGGGAATATATCGTCCACTTTGCGGGGGATTATCGGCAGATGAGTAGGAAAAGAGGCGGGAATGTAGGTGAAAGCTGACGCTGGCAATCGCCAACGTCAGCGGCACAGGGTTATTTCAATGCAGCGAAGGCGCGCTCGGCGGCATCCAGGGTCAGTTTCAACTCGGCTTCGCCGTGGGCGATCGAGGTGAAGCCGGCTTCGAATGCACTTGGCGCCAGGTACACGCCACCTTCGAGCATCAGGTGGAAGAAGCGGCCGAACAGTTTCGCGTCGCTGGCCATCACGTCATCGAAGGTGACGATGTCGTCGGCGCCGCTGAAGTACAAGCCGAACATGCCACCGGCCTGGGTGGTCACGAACGGAATGCCGGCAGCGTCGGCGCGCTGTTGCAGGCCATCGAGCAAGCGGCTGGTGTAGTCGCTCAGTTCGGCGTGGAAGCCTGGGCGGCTGATCAGGCGCAAGGTCGTCAGGCCGGCCGCCATTGCCAGCGGGTTACCCGACAAGGTGCCCGCTTGGTACACCGGGCCCAGTGGCGCGATGTGCGACATGATTGCGCGTTTGCCGCCGAAGCAGCCAACCGGCATGCCACCACCGATGATCTTGCCGAACGTGGTCAGGTCTGGCGTAACGCCGTAATGCGCTTGAGCACCGCCGAGGGCAACGCGGAAACCGGTCATCACTTCGTCGAAAATCAGCACCACGCCGTGCTTGTCGCACAGGGTCCGCAGGCCTTCGAGAAAGCCCGGTGCCGGCGGTACGCAGTTCATGTTGCCGGCCACCGGCTCGACAATGATGCAGGCCACGTCCTTGCCCACTTCAGCGAGCATGGTTTCCAGGGCGTCGATGTCGTTGAACGGCAGGGTCAGGGTGTGTTTGGCGAAGGCCGCCGGTACACCGGCCGAGCTCGGCACGCCTTGGGTCAGGGCGCCGGAACCTGCTTTAACCAGCAGGCTGTCGGAGTGACCGTGGTAGCAGCCTTCGAACTTGATGATGCTGTCGCGACCGGTGAAACCACGGGCCAGGCGAATCGCGCTCATGGTCGCTTCGGTGCCGGAGCTGACCATGCGCACCATTTCCATCGATGGCACGATCGAGCAGACCAGGTCCGCCATCTCGGTTTCCATCTCGGTCGGGGCGCCGTAGGACAAGCCGTGTTCCAGCTGCTTGCGCACCGCGTCCAGCACGTCCGGATGGCTGTGGCCGAGGATCATCGGCCCCCAGGAACCGACGTAATCCACATAACGCTTGTCGTCTTCGTCGGTGACGTAGGCGCCTTCCGCGTGTTTGAAAAACAGGGGGGTGCCGCCAACGCTCTTGAACGCGCGAACAGGCGAATTCACGCCACCGGGAATGTGTTTCTGGGCATTGGCAAACAGCGTTTCGGAACGAGACATGATGGGGCTCTCAAATCAGATTTTTAGTAATTCGTTGAATGCGCGGGCACGGCGGGTCACTTCAGCCGTGCTTTCGGCGCCAAACAGGCCTTGGACCACCGCCAGCAGATCGACCCCGTGGGCCACCAGCGGGGCGGCGTTTTCCAGGGTGATGCCGCCGATCGCGCAGATCGGCAGGTGCAATGTGCTGCGGGCCTGGTCGAGCAGTTCGAGGCTGCAAGTCGGTGCGCCGGGTTTGGTGCTGGAATTGAAGAAGCGGCCGAAGGCGACATAACTGGCGCCTTCCCTGGCCGCTTGTTCGGCGAGCTCGATTTGCGCGTGACAGGTCGAACCGATGATCGCCTGGCGACCGAGCAACGCGCGGGCCGGGGTCAGCGGGCCGTCGGTCTGGCCCAGGTGCACGCCGACGTTCAGGCGTGCGGCCAGTTCGGCATCGTCATTGATGATCAGATGGGTCTTGTAGCGTTCGCACAGATCGCGCAGGGCTTCGGCCTCGCGCAAGCGGCGGGCCTCGTCGCTGCTCTTGTCGCGGTATTGCAGCAGGGTGACGCCGCCTTCCAGCGCCGCCTCCACGTACGAAAGAAATTTACCGGCCAGCAGCTGGCTGTCGGTAATGGCGTACAGGCCACGTAGTTTCATCGGACAAGCCTCATGGCGTTACGAACAGAAATCCAGTGGCAGACGGCGCGGCACGAACTGGCCTTTGCCCAACTGCTCGGCATCGCGCAGGGTGCGCCACGTGTAGTTAAGCGCGCTCTGCACGGCGCTGACGAGGTTTTCACCCCGGGCCAGACGACCGGCGAGGGCGCTCGCCAATGTGCAACCCGAACCGTGGTAACTGCCGGGCAAGCGCTGGCAGGTATAGGTTTCGCGCAGACCGTCGCGGCCGTACAGGCGATTGTGTATCTCGTGTTCATCACCGTGGCCACCGGTGATCAGCAGGTGTTTGACGAACGGCAGGAGTTTTTCAGCGCACTCGTCGGCGGTGCCTTCTGGCAGTTCAGCGAGGATGCGGGCTTCGGGAAGGTTAGGGGTGGCGATGATGGCCAGGGGCAGCAGGCGTTCGCGCATGGCGTAGCCGACTTCGTCCTTGCCCAGTCGTCCGCCACCGCCGGCGCGCAGCACCGGGTCGCAGACCATCGGCAAATGCGGGTGCGCCTGAAGCAGTTCGACGACGGTGTCGACCATTTCCAGGGAACCGAGCATGCCCAGCTTGACGGCGGCGACTTCGGAGTCGTTGAGCACGGCGTTGGCCTGAGCCAGCACCCACTCACGGTCGAGGACGCGGAAATCCGTGACGTTGACCGTGTCTTGCACGGTCAGGGCGGTGACGGCCGGAGCCGCATGACATCCCTGGGCAAGCAGGGCTTCGATATCTGCCTGCAAGCCGGCGCCACCACTTGGGTCGTGGCCGGAGAGACAGAGGACAACGGGGCGAGAGCTGTAGATATTCATGGTGCGCGAGCTTACCACCAAACATCGATTTTCGGGTGCAGTGCCCGCCAGGTCTGCCGATAGAGTGTCATGGGCTGGAAATGCAGTCGTCCGGGATTGTCACAATCTGACCGAGCAAACAGCTCTGGCTCTATATTCTTCTCTGGAACACCCGTTCTAGAGCCTTTCCAAGAAAAATTTCAATGGTGTTCAATGGCCATCAACGGCTATGCTAGAGTGGATCCAAACCAATAACAGGTAATGCCGGTTTTACGTCTACTCAAAAGGAATGAGGGGCTTCCTGAGATAACCGGACAGGCCACGCTGGGGCTTAAATGCGCTATTTGCTGATGTTGCTGTTTTGCTTGCCCCTCATGGCAAGCGCAGTCGAGTTCGATGAGTTCACTCAAAGCCTGCCCTTGGGCCGAACCCTGCAAGTGTTCGAAGACACCGATGGTCAGGCGAGCATTGCCGATATCCGCGCGCAAGCCGCTGCCGGACATTTCAAGCCCCATGACAAGGCCACGCTCAACGCCGGTTACTCGCGTTCGGTGTTCTGGCTGAAAATCGACCTGCATTATCGCCCGACCAATCCCGCTGCACAGCGAACGTGGCTGCTGGAACTGGCCTATCCGCCCCTCGATCACCTTGATCTGTATTTGCCTGATGCCGGCGGTGGCTATCAATTGGCTCGTCAGACCGGCGACGCCTTGCCGTTCAGCAGCCGCGAGATTCGCCAGAACAACTACCTGTTCGATCTGAACTTCACGCCTGACCAAACGCAAACCGTGTACTTGCGCCTGCAAAGCGAAGGGTCGATCCAGGCGCCGGTCACGTTGTGGTCGAGCACTGCGTTCCTCGAAGAACAGCCGGTGCGGCTTTATGTGTTGGGCCTGATTTACGGCGTGTTGCTGGGGATGCTGGTCTACAACCTGTTCATCTACCTCAGCGTGCGCGACACCAGCTACCTCTATTACATCTTTTATATTGCCTCGTTCGGCCTGTATCAGCTGTCGGTGAATGGCGCGGCCGTAGAGTATTTCTGGCCAGACAACCCGTGGTGGGCCAACGCCGCAACGCCGTTCTTCATTGGTTGCGCTGGGTTGTTCGGCAGCCAGTTCGCCCGTAGCTTCCTGCAAACGGCGACCCTCAGCCGCTGGCTCGATCGCTTGCTGCTGGCGTTGATTGCGTTCAGTGCGGTCGTCGTCGGGTTGTCATTGATGACCAGTTACGCCCTGGCCCTGCGCCTGGCGACGACGCTGGCCCTGTCGTTCACCGTGGTGATTTTCGCCGCAGGGTTTTTCGCCTGGTGGCGCGGCTTGCGTGTGGCGCGCTATTTCATCATCGCCTGGTCGGCGTTTTTGCTCGGCGGCATCATCAATACGATGATGGTGCTGGGTTACCTGCCGAACGTATTCCTGACCATGTATTCCAGCCAGATCGGTTCGGCCATCGAGGTGGCGCTGCTGTCCCTGGCCCTGGCCGACCGCATCAACGCCATGCGCGAGCAACAGGCGCAAACCTTGTTTGATGCAGGGCAGAAGCTTGAAGTGCTCAACCAGCAACTGGCGCACAGTAACAAGCTCAAGGATGAATTCCTCGCCACGCTGACCCACGAATTGCGCACCCCCATGAACGGCGTGATCGGTTCGCTGGAATTGATGCAAACCGTCGAGATGGACCCGGAGCTGGAGCAATACCAGCAAACCGCCGCCGGTTCTGCACGCGACATGATGCGCATGGTCAACGGCATTCTTACCCTGACCGAATTGCAGGCCGGCAAGCTCAAGGCTTCGGCGTCCACCTTCAGTTTGCGCAGCGTGGTCGATACCTTGCGCGTGCAGTTCGAAGGCAACGCGTCGGGCAAGTCGCTGGACTTCAAGGTCGAGGTGACACCGGGCCTGCCAGACCGCTTGTACGGCGATAACGTCAAGTTGGCGCAATGCCTGGAATGCCTGCTGGATAACGCGATCAAGTTCACGCGAGTGGGCGGGGTGGCGCTGCGGGTCTCGGGTAAAAACGTGGAGCCCGGCAAACTGGCATTGTCCTTTGCGGTCATCGATACCGGCATCGGTTTCACCGATCTGGGCGAGGCGACGCTGTATCAGCGGTTCTTCCAGCTCGACGGCTCGATGACCCGTGAATATGGCGGCCTCGGTGTCGGCCTGGCGATCTGTCGACAACTGGTCGACCTGCTCGGCGGGAAACTCACGCACCGCTCCGAGCCAGGTCGCGGCAGCCGCTTCCAGCTTGACGTCGAGTTTGAATTGCCGGTGGTCGAGCGCGTGACAACGCCATTGATGACCCGGGAATTCCCGCGCCTGCGCTTGCCTCAGGACTGCACGGTGCTGCTGGTGGACGACAACAGCATCAATCAATTGGTGATGCGCGGCATGTTGCTCAAGCTCGGATTTCGGGTCCGCACGGCAGACAACGCAGTGACCGCGCTGGAAGTCCTGCAGCGTGAAACCTTCGACGCTGTACTCCTCGATTGTCAGCTACCGCCCCTCGACGGGGAGTCTGTCTGCTGCCAGATCCGGGACTTGCCGGGTTGTGCCGAATTGCCGGTGTTCATGATTGCCTTGAGCGCTGATCGGGAGCGCTGCCCAACCAGTGCCTTGATCGATTACCTGAGCAAACCGGTGAAATTCGAAGACTTGCAGGCCGCGTTGTATCGACGCGTGCTTTGTCCAAAACAAGGCGAAAGCGCCGACAGTTAGGCGGATATGCCACTTTGTTCGGCCTCGGGGCAGTGCTTAACTGAACTCCTTGGCTGACCTAAGGAGCCCCGTCATGAACCTGCATCAGTTCGCCGAAACCCACGAAGTCACCAACCAGCCGCCGTCGCTGGACGGCGCCAACCTGTATCGCATCGACCTGCCTTTGCAGGAGTGGTCGCGGCGTTTCGGGGCCGGGTGGGCCGAGTCGCGGATCGACACTTACGGCGCGTTGGCCGGCGGGCCGCTGATGGAAGCGGGGTTCCTGGCCAACCAGAACAAACCGGTGTTCAGCAGCCACGACCGTTACGGTCACCGCATCGATCTGGTGGAATTTCACCCGGCGTATCACGAGCTGATGCGCACGGCGATCGAGCACGGGTTGACCTCGCTGCCCTGGGCGCATCCACAGGACGGCGCCCATGTCGCCCGCGCTTCCATGACCTACCTGCACAGCCAGGCCGAAGCCGGCAGCGGTTGCCCGCTGACCATGACCTTCGCCAGTGTGCCGGCGATGCGCTTGCAAGCGGATCTGGCCAAACAGTGGCTGCCGAAAATCCTCGCCACCGAATACGACCCGCGCAATGTTGGCATGGCCCATAAGACCGGTGTCACCATTGGCATGGCGATGACCGAGAAACAGGGCGGCACCGATGTGCGGGCCAACACCACCAAGGCGTATCCGGTGGGTGCCAGCGGGCCGGGCCAGGCCTACGAACTGGTGGGCCACAAATGGTTCTGTTCTGCGCCGATGTGCGATGCCTTCCTCACGCTGGCCCAGACTGACAAAGGATTGACCTGCTTCCTGTTGCCACGCCATCGCCCCGACGACACACGCAATCAGTTCTACATCCAGCGCCTGAAAAACAAACTCGGCAATTGCTCCAACGCCTCCAGCGAAGTCGAGTTTCGCGGTGCACTGGCGTGGATGGTCGGTGAGGAGGGGCGCGGCGTTCCGACCATTATCGAAATGGTTGCCATGACCCGCTTCGATTGTATGGTCGGTTCCAGCGCCTTGATGCGTCAGGCGCTGACCCAGGCCAGTCATCACTGCGCCCATCGCAGCGTCGGCGGCAAGCTGCTCAGCGAACAACCGTTGATGCAGAACGTCCTCGCCGATCTGGCCCTGGAGAGCGAAGCCGCGCTGGCGTTGAGCCTGCGCATGGGCAAGGCGCTGGATCATCTGGATGACGGGCACGAAGCGAAATTCGCCCGCCTGGTGACCGCCGTGGGCAAGTACTGGATCTGCAAGCGCGCACCCGCGATGATCAACGAAGCCGCCGAATGCATGGGCGGTGCCGGGTATGTCGAAGACAGCATCCTGCCGCGCTTGTACCGCGAGGCACCGGTCAATTCGACGTGGGAAGGTTCCGGCAACGTGCAATGCCTGGATGTGTTGCGGGCGCTGTCGAAAGAGCCGGGCGTGCTGGATGTGCTGTTCAGCGAGTTGGGCGATGGTCACGGCGACAAGCGGCTAGCCGCGCACATCAGCCAATTGCAGGCGGCGTTCAAGGACACCAGCGATATTCAGTATCGTGCTCGGCAACTCACAGAGGACATTGCGTTGGGGCTGCAAGCCAAGCTGTTGCTGGAGGCCGGCAATTCGGCGGTCAGCGATGCGTTCATCGCCAGCCGTCTCGGCGACGCCGGTCGCGTATACGGTGCGTTGCCGCGTGGGCTGGATGTCGAAGCGATCGTCGCCCGCTCGACCCCATCTATGTAACCAACACCGAACCCCTGTGGGAGCGAGCCTGCTCGCGATAGCGGTTCAACATTCAGCAATTTTGTTGGCTGACAGTCCGTCATCGCCGGCAAGCCGGTCTCGCTCCCACATTGGATCTACTGTGGACTTGGCATTTGTGTAGCCACCACTGTTCCCGTGAAGCGACGATGCAGGCAAGATGAAGGCCTGCAAGTCAGAACACAGGATGCTGATCGTGACCGAAGCTTTTATTATCGTTCAAACCGCCGAGCAAGCCGTGGACCGGCTTGCTCACTTGCACAATCGCGCAACCACCGCACTGAGCCAGGCGCTCAAGCGTTACCTCAAGGATCGAGTTGAACCGGACGCCGAACAGCGTGCGATGTTTCGTTATCCTGAACTGCGTCTGACCTACCACTGCCAGGGCGAAGTCCCGCAAACCACCCGCGCCTACGCCAAGGTGCAGTTGCCGGGGACCTACAGCGTCACCGTCACCCATCCGGCAGCTTTCCGTAAATACCTGCTGGAACAGCTCGTGCCGTTGATGCACGACTTCACCGTGACCGTGGAAGTCGGCATCAGCCAGCAGAATATTCCTTATCCGTACGTGGTCGAGCAGGGCGATGAACTGGCCGGCTCCGGCGTCACCGCGGCCGTGCTGGCGCGGGTGTTCCCGAGTACCGATCTGTCCGCCGCCACCGATGGCATCGCCGACGGTTTGTACGATTGGGAAAACACCGACCCGCTGCCTCTGGCCCTGTTCGATGCCGCGCGGGTGGATTTCTCCCTGCGCCGCCTCGTGCACTACACCGGCAGCGACTGGCGTCATGTGCAGCCGTGGATTCTGCTGACCAACTACCACCGCTACGTTGACCAGTTCATTGTTCATGGCCTTGAGCAGTTGCGCAGTGATCCGCGTTTCGTGCGCATGGTGTTGCCGGGCAACGTGATCATCGAAAAGAGCATGGATCACGGCGAAGCGTCGGCGATTGCGGCCGGCGTGGTCTGGCATCGCTATCAAATGCCGGCCTATCACCTGATCGCCAGCGACGGTCATGGCGTGACTTTGGTGAACATCGGCGTCGGCCCGTCCAACGCCAAGAACATCACCGACCATTTGGCGGTATTGCGTCCGCATTGCTGGCTGATGATCGGTCACTGCGGCGGTCTGCGTCAGTCGCAGACCATTGGCGATTACGTGTTGGCTCACGCCTACATGCGCCGCGACGGGATTCTCGACCGGGTCGTGCCGCCGAACATTCCGATTCCGGCCCTGGCCGAAGTGCAGATGGCGTTGCAGCAAGCGGCGGCCAACATCACTGGCGAAAAGGGCGACGAGCTGAAGAAACGCCTGCGCACCGGCACCGTGCTGACTTACGACGACCGTAACTGGGAATTGCGCTGGGCCCAGGAACGCCCGCTGATCAACCTGTCCCGCGCTGTGGCGGTGGACATGGAAAGCGGCACCATCGCCGCGCAAGGTTATCGCTTGCGGGTGCCGTACGGCACATTGCTTTGCGTCTCGGACAAACCGCTGCACAGCGAAATCAAACTGCCGGGTTCGGCCAACGCCTTTTATGAGCGCGCGGTCAGCCAGCACTTGAAGATCGGTATCGAGGCGGTGGACTTGTTGCGCACCGAACTCAACTCGTTGCACTCGCGCAAACTGCGCAGCTTCGACGAGCCGCCGTTCCGCTGATTGAGAGTTGTCATGGTCATTTGGCGGTCAGGGCACTAGCATTAGCAGCCCTGACCGTTAGATGTTCTCTTCGCCATGTCCCGTCCCCAACGTCCTGTGTCCCGCCGCCCTGGCGCGAACACCCCGTCATCAGCCCTGCGCCGTGTCGCCAAAGCGCCCCCGGCCGAGCCGAAACTGATCCTGTTCAACAAACCGTTCGATGTGCTGACGCAATTCAGCGACGGCGAAGGGCGGGCGACGCTCAAGGATTTCATCGAGATTCCCGGGATTTACCCGGCAGGCCGTCTGGATCGCGACAGCGAAGGGTTGTTGCTGCTGACCAACGACGGCCAGCTCCAGGCGCGGATTGCCGACCCCAAGCACAAACTGGCCAAGACGTATTGGGTGCAAGTGGAAGGCGAGCCGAGTGCCGAGCAGTTACAGCGTTTGCGTGATGGCGTCGAGCTGAATGATGGCATGACCTTGCCCGCGCAAGCGCGGCAACTGGATGAGCCGCAACTGTGGCCCCGCAACCCGCCGGTGCGCTTTCGCAAAAGCGTGCCGACCAGTTGGCTGGAACTGGTGATTCGCGAGGGGCGTAACCGTCAGGTCCGGCGCATGACCGCAGCGGTCGGCTTGCCGACGTTGCGCCTGGTGCGGGTCAGGATCGGCGACTGGTCGATCGAAGGGCTCGATCAGGGCCAGTGGAAAGAAGTGCCGGCGCGCTTATAACGTGCCGGATTCGATCAGGCCGATCACCACGCTTTTGATCACGAACGCGGCCACGCCCAGGCCGAGCACGAAGAACAGGATGAACGAGCCGAAGCGCCCGGCCTTGGATTTCTTTGCCAGATCCCAGACGATGAAACCCATGAAAATGATCAGAATGCTGACCAGTCCGGTCATCATCCACTCTTCGAATACTGCAGGATCCATCGGACATCTCCAGCGGGGGCGGGGCTAAAAGGCGCTGGAGTATACGGCATGGGGGATTGGTGCGGCATTGACCTGCGGCAGCGTGTCGCAGCTATTCGTCGCCTTCGCGGGCCCTATCGCGGGCAAGCCTCGCTCCTACAGGTCCAAGTTGATCGAACGACGTGGACCTGTAGGAGCGAGGCTTGCCCGCGAAGGCGTCGTCAGCTACGCAGATGAGTCAGCGGCAACTCGGTGCTGTTGAGCACCTGGTTCAACACAAAACTCGATCGCACACTCGTCACCCCTTCAATCCTTGTCAGGTGCCCCAGCAGCAACTTCTGATAGTGATCCATGTCCGGCACCACCACCTTGAGCTGATAGTCCGCATCCATCCCCGTCACCAGGCTGCATTCAAGCACTTGCGGCAAGGTGCGAATCGCCGCTTCGAAATTCTCGAATCGCTCCGGTGTATGCCGGTCCATGCCGATCAGCACGTAAGCAGTCAGGCTCAGGCCAAGCATTTTGCGATCCAGCAGGGCCACCTGGCGGGTGATGTAGCCGTCGTCTTCCAGTTGCTTGACCCGGCGCGAGCACGGTGAAGGTGACAGGCCGATGCGTTCGGCCAGCTCCTGGTTGGAGATGCGCGCGTCGCGCTGCAATTCCGCCAAAATGCTCAGGTCGTATCGGTCGAGTTTGCTCATCAATCAGGCCTTTGTCATATCGATTGCGGCAGATTATCTATCCAGGGTTAAAAATTGCGCAAGTCATGTTTATTTGAGCAATCTTCGCAATCCTCTGCCGGCGCCCCAGGCCTATTCTTATCACCAGAATCACTGCTCGGACAAACAGTCCACAGCGGCTCGCCCAATCAGGCCAGTCGCGGCCGCCACCCCCACCGGGGATGTGCCGGCCCCCGAGCTGCACACTGTCCAGAAGACGGCGTGAGGTGAGCCGACGTCATAAGCGTCGAGCACGGACGAAGTTCTCAAAGGGAGGCCGACGGGTCTCCCTTTTCTTTTGCCCGCAATTTTTCACCCGCCCTCAATAAATAAGTTGCGCGACTGATAACCTGTTGCAGAACCGGCCTGTGCTTTCCCAGTCTTACGTACAGGCCCTAACCCGCAGTGAGGAAAAGCATGAAGTCGCGCATCTGGCGTTTGGCCGGTGTTGGTTTGCTGTGTGTCAGTGTCACTGCGCAATCGCTGGCCGATGAGCCGCAGAACCGGGGTCCCGACAATGGACAACGCGGTGACGGTCATCAGGGCAACAATCAGGGCCGTGGCGGCAACAATCAGCCGCGCCCGCAAAACAACGACATCATTCGTGGCGACAACAGCCGTCAGTTCGAGAACAACGGCCAGTCGCGCAATGGCGGGCAGTGGCAAAACAATCAGCCGCGAGACAACCCGCCGCGCGACTTCAACAGTCCCGTCCGGCCGCCACCGCCGCCGCCACAATTGCCGGCCAACGACTTGCCGATCCAGGGCCGGCCCGACACCGTGCGCCAGACCCAGCAGCCGCAACGTGGTTACTATCAGGACATCCCGCGAAACAATGGTTACAACCAGCAATGGCAGACCGGCGGGCCAGGCTCACGTCCCGATGATCATCATTGGGCCGGTCGCCCGAATGGCCACGGTAACGGCTGGGGCCCTGGCCCGCAGTACCGTCCGGGGCATGTGATCGACCGCTTCCCGGACCGCGACTACCGCGTGCCGTATCGTGGGCAGGATTATTTCTTCTCCGGCGGCTACTGGTATCGCCCGCTCGGCCCGCGTTATGTGGTGGTGCAGCCACCGCGCGGGATTCGCGTCAGCTACCTGCCTGATTACGCCCGTGAAGTGTGGATCGGCGGCGCGCTGTTGTTCCTGGCGGCGGGCTCGTACTACGCCTATCAGGAAAGCACTCAGGATTACGTGGTGGTCGAGCCGCCCGTGCAACCGCAACCGACCGGCAATGGCTATGACGTGGTGGCGTATCCCGCCAACGGGCAGTCGCCGCAGCAGGTCAATCAGGACGGCTACGAGTGTTATCAATACGCGGTGCAGCAGAGTGGCTTCGATCCGCGCACGGCCACCTACCAGCCGGATCCGTCGGTGGTGCAAGCCTACCGCCAGGCCCAGGGCAACTGCCTGAGCAGTCGCGGGTATCAGGTGAGTTTCTGATTTGCCCTGGCGGCCTTCACCACTTCCTGCGGGTCGGCGTGCACCAGCACCTCGGCTCGCGGGTACGCCGCATGAATTGCATCGGCCGCCTGATCGCTGATGCCGTGAGCGACTGACAGGGTCAGCTCCCCCGGCAATTCCAGGTGCAATTGCACGAACCACTGGTTGCCGGACACCCGTGTGCGCAGGTCATGCGCGCCCAGCACACCCGGTACGCTGCAGGCCAGTTCGAGCATGTGTTGGCTGACGTCTGGCGGCAGCTCCTCGTCCATCAGCACCTTAAAACTTTCCCGGGCGATTTGGATGGCGCTCCAGAAGATGTAAGCGGCGATCCCCAAGCCAAACCACGCGTCCATCTGATGCCAGCCAAACCCGGCCAGCACCAGCGCAACCAGAATGCTGCCATTGAGCAGCAAGTCCGAACGGTAATGCAGGGAATCGGCACGCACCGCGTTGGAGCTGGTGGCCTTGACGACCCGATGCTGCAACATCAGCAGGACCAATGTCAGCGCCAGGGAAAACACGATCACGCCGATGCTGATCCACGGAGCACCCACCGGTTCCGGATGCTTGAGCCGATCAAACGCCTGCAACGCAATCAGTACCGCACTGCCACCAATGAACAACGCCTGCGCCATGCCCGCCAGCGATTCGGCCTTGCCGTGCCCGTAACGGTGATCTTCATCGGCGGGGCGCAAGGCGTAATGCACTGCCAGCAGGTTGAGCAGCGAGGCGATACCGTCGAGGGCCGAGTCGGTCAACCCGGCGAGCATGCTCACCGAACCGCTCAACCACCACGCGATGGCTTTGGCGACGATCAACGTGCACGCCACCGCCACCGAGGCACGGGTCGCCAGCCGCAGCAGGCGGGCGTGTTCGGAGCTGGAAATCATAAGTGCGGCTATTCCTTTATGTGCACGGATTACGCGGCAGGTTGCAGGCCGAGCAAGGCCAGTTGCTGAGTGCTGCCTTTGTGTTGAATCAAACGTGGATCGTCCAGCGGGAAGCTGCGGCCCAGTTCGGTTTCAAGAATAGTCTGCAATTTGTGGGTATCGACCTTGCCATCGGCACCGATCGCTTCCTTGAGTTTTTCCGGTGCCACCTGCGCGGTCTCGCCCGGTGCGTAATAGATCGCGCCGGTGGCGAAGTCCACGGCAAACGCGATCAGGCCGGGGATGATGTAGAACAGCAGGCCCACGGCATCCAGCGCGGCGATAGCCGGGTCAATCTTGCCTTCGATCTGCCCGCGGCGATCAGGGTAGAAGATCGATCCGCAAGCGGTAATCTGGGTCAGCAGGGTTGCAATCAATACACCGCCAATCAGGCGAAAGGGAACACGCATATGAAATCTCCTGAGTCATCTGGAAAACGAAGCGTCGTCGATATGAATTAGGACCGCGACAAAGGTCCGGCAGTTCGCCGTTATACTCGGCCCTCTGTTTGGGAGCCAGCATGATTTCTTTGCCAATTGATGAAGTTTTACCCGCCCTGCGTGAAGCCTTGGCGACACGCCACGAAGCCGTGCTCGAAGCACCGCCCGGCGCCGGTAAAACCACCCGTGTTCCATTGGCCCTGCTCAATGAGCCGTGGCTGGCCGGGCAGACCATTCTGATGCTTGAGCCACGTCGGTTGGCTGCACGTGCGGCGGCGGAGCGCTTGGCCAGTGAGCTGGGCGAGAAGGTCGGTGAAACCGTCGGCTATCGCATTCGGCTGGACAGCAAAGTCGGGCCCAGGACGCGGATTGAAGTGGTCACCGAAGGCATTCTCACCCGGCGCTTGCAGGATGATCCGGCGCTGGAAGGCGTGGGCTTGCTGATCTTCGACGAATTTCATGAGCGCAGTCTTGATGCCGATCTGGCCTTGGCCCTCAGCCTGAATGGCCGGGAACTGTTCCGCGATGATCAGCCGCTGAAGATTCTTTTGATGTCGGCCACCCTTGAAGGCGAACGCCTGGCCGGGTTGCTCGATGACGCGCCGATCCTGCGCAGTGAAGGGCGCATGTACCCGGTGGCGATGCGCTGGGGCCGACCGTTCCAGCCCGGTGAATTCATCGAGCCGCGCCTGGTGCAAACCATCCTCGAAGCCTTGAACGATGAAACCGGCAGCCTCCTGGTGTTCCTGCCGGGGCAAGCGGAAATCCGCCGGGTGCATCAACAACTGGCCGATGCGCTGGGCGAAAACACACAGGTGTTGCTCTGCCCGTTGCACGGTGAACTGGACCTCGCCGCGCAACGCGCCGCGATTGATCCAGCCCCGGCGGGCAAACGCAAAGTGGTGCTGGCGACCAACATCGCCGAAACCAGCCTGACCATCGACGGCGTGCGTGTGGTGATCGATGCCGGGTTGGCACGAGTGCCGCGTTTCGATCCGGGCAGCGGCATGACTCGTCTCGACACGCAGCGCATCTCTCGCGCCAGCGCCACGCAACGTGCGGGGCGGGCAGGGCGGCTGGAGCCGGGCGTGTGTTATCGCTTGTGGTCGCAGGATCAACACGAGCAACTGGCGGCGTATGCCAGTGCGGAAATTCTTTCGGCGGACCTTGCCGGTCTGGCGTTGCAGCTCGGTCGCTGGGGTGTGACACCGACGCAACTGGTGTGGCTCGACGTGCCGCCCGCCGCCGCGTATGCCCAGGCTCAGGACTTGCTTGATCGCCTCGGCGCACTGGATGGCGAAGCGCTGACCCGCCACGGTCAGGCCATGGCCGAACTGCCGGCGCATCCGCGCATCGCTCATTTGCTGCTGCGCGGTCAGGCGCTGGGCTTGGCGGACATGGCGTGCGATGTCGCGGCGTTGCTCGGCGAGCGGGATATCTTGCGCGGTGCCGGCGCCGATCTGCACAGTCGACTGGTGCTGTTGTCCGGCGAAGAGCGTGCCGCACGCGGTGCTCAGGGCGGTGTTCAGCGAGCGCGGCAACTGGCGCGTCAATACCGTGGTTATCTGCGTGGCAAGGCGTCGGAACCGGTCAGCGATCCGGAGCACCCGCGCTGGCTCGGCGCCTTGCTGGCGCTGGCCTATCCCGACCGTGTTGCGCAACAACGTCGAGCGGGTGGCGCGGAATATCGCCTGGCCAACGGTCGTGCGGCGTTGTTCGCCGAAGCCGACAGCTTGATGAAACAACCGTGGCTGGTGATCGCCGATCTCGGCAGCCGTCAGGGGCAGCGCGAGGAACGGATTTATCTGGCGGCGGATTTCGATCCGGCGTTGTTCGATTCGGTGCTCGCCGAACAGGTGCGGGTGGTCGATCAGCTGGATTGGGACGAGCGCGAAGGCGTGTTACGCGCCGAGCGTCAGCGCAAGGTTGGCGAGTTGATCCTCAGCCGTGAACCGTTGACCGGGCTCGATGAAACAGCGCGCAGTCAGGCGTTGGTGAATCTGGTGCGGCGCAAGGGGCTGGAGCTGTTGCCGTGGACGCCGGAGTTGCGTCAGTGGCAGGCGCGGGTGGCGTTGTTGCGGCAGTTGGACCTTGGTAGCAAAGGCGAGAGTGAGTGGCCGGATGTCAGTGATGCTGCGCTGCTCAAAAGCCTTGAGCACTGGTTGATGCCGTATCTGGGGAAGGTCTCGCGGCTCAGTCATTTTGCCAATCTGGATCTCTCAAGCATTGTTCATAACCTATTGCCGTGGCCGCTGCCGCAACGGCTCGATGAGCTGGCGCCGCATCATTTGAGCGTGCCGTCGGGGTCGTCGATTCGTCTGGATTACAGCGAGCAGCCGCCGATTCTTGCGGTGCGGTTGCAGGAGTTGTTCGGCTTGGCCGAAACCCCGCGCATTGCCGGTGGCCGGCAGGTGGTCAAACTGCATTTGCTGTCCCCGGCGCGGCGGCCGGTGCAGGTGACGCAGGATCTGGCGAACTTCTGGCGCAGCACGTATGCCGAGGTGAAAAAGGATCTGAAGGGGCGGTATCCGAAGCATTACTGGCCGGATGATCCGTTGGTGGCTGAAGCCACCGCACGAATCAAACCCCGCAAGTAAGGACGTACGTGCCCGGCCTCAGCCGGGCGACATGTCGTCCGAGATTTGCAATCGTTCAGGCCTCCCCGTAGAGAGCCTGCGAAACACTGCGTTTGTGCTTGATGCCATGGCAGATCCACATCAACGCAACCCATATCGGTATCGCATACACCGCCATCTGATAGATGGGGTCCAGCAGCATGACGCCCAATATGAACACCACGAATGCCAGGCAAACATAGTTGCCGTAGGGGTACCACAGCGCCTTGAACCGCGATGTCTGTCGGGTGTTGTTCATGTGTTGGCGAAATTTGATGTGGGACAGGCTGATCATCGCCCAATTGATCACCAGCGTCGCAACTACCAGAGACAACAGCAATTCCAGGGCATGCTGCGGGATCATGTAGTTCATCAGCACCGCGATCAGGGTCACGGCCGCCGACGCGAGGATGGAGCGCACGGGGACGCCGCGCCTGTCGATCCTGACCAGGCTTTGCGGGGCGTCACCTTGCTCGGCCAGGCCCAGCAATATGCGGCTGTTGCAGTAGGTGCCGCTGTTATAGACCGACAGGGCGGCGGTCAGAACCACGAAGTTGAGAATATGCGCAGCGATGGCACTGTCGAGCATCGAGGCCGCCTGGACGAATGGGCTTGCACTGTAGCTATCGCCCGACGCATTGAGTGATATCAACAGACTGTCCCACGGCGTCAGCGACAGCAGCACCACGAGCACTCCGATGTAGAAAATCAGAATGCGGTAGATCACCTGGTTGATGGCTTTGGGGATCACTGTGCGAGGTTTTTCCGCCTCGGCAGCGGTGAAACCGAGCATTTCCAGGCCGCCAAAAGACAGCATGATGATTGCCATGGACATCGCCAGCCCGCCCAGCCCATGGGGGAAAAAACCGCCGTGTTGCCACAGGTTGCTCACCGAGGCTTGTGGCCCTGCGTTGCCGCTGACCAGGAGATAGCTGCCCATGGCAATCATGCCGATCACGGCCAGGACCTTGATGATTGCAAACCAGAATTCGGCCTCGCCAAATATTTTGACGTTTGTCAGGTTGATTGCATTGATCAGCACGAAGAAGACTGCGGCCGATACCCAGGTCGGAATCTCTGGCCACCAGTAGTGCACGTATTTGCCGACGGCTGTCAGTTCGGACATGCCAACCAGGATGTACAAGATCCAGCAGTTCCATCCCGACAGGAAGCCGGCAAACCCGCCCCAGTACTTGTGGGCGAAATGGCTGAAAGAGCCGGCAACGGGTTCTTCAACAATCATTTCGCCCAGTTGTCGCATGATCATGAAGGCGATGAAACCGCAAATCGCGTATCCCAGGATGATTGAGGGGCCGGCGGACTTGAGTGCTCCCGCCGAGCCCAGGAACAGGCCGGTACCCACTGCCCCACCCAGGGCGATCAGTTGAATGTGTCGATTTTTCAGGCTGCGCTTCAGCTCGCCCGGGCGCGCATTGGGTCCACTCATGAGAAGGGGCTCACGTAAGGTTTGATGGGGAGCGTTGCAGGGGGCTTGTGGCGGCAATCACTCAGTAGCGATGAAGTGCCTGCGTATGCAGCGAGTGATTGCGGCTTTTCCATGGTCATACAGTCTTCGAATCCTTGAATTATTTTCATATATATCAACCAGTTGGGTTGTTTTTGCGGCACGAGCTGCGGCGAGTTCGCGCGTGCAGCTGCAAAACATCTAGCGGAAGAAACATATTTCTATTTGTTGAATTTGTAAATGGGGAGTGGTATTCAATGCATCGCAGACGGAGATGCCGACGATTCCAGGGAAGTGAGGAGTGATGAAAGTGAAGGGCAGTGATACACAAGGGACATTCGATTTCGTGGCCAGCGGATACGCTGATCCGCACCGCTATTTTTCAGATGCCGCGAACGACATCCATGCACACCTGCTGAATGACGGGGCCGTTGTCATTCGCGGCGCCGGTCAGTGTCGTGACCCTGGCGTGTTTGAAAAGGCCATTGGCGCACTGGGCTTCCAGACCCGGGATTACGTCGGCGGGAGCTCTCCACGCTCGACTATTCAGGGCAAGGTCATGGAAGCGACCCGCACACCTCCCGCGTGGTCAGTCATCCTCCATCAGGAAATGGCCTATGTGAAAAGTCCGCCCGAGATCATCGCTTTCGTATGCGTTGAGCCTGCCGGGAAGGGCGGCGAATCTGTCATCGGGGACATGCGCAAGCTGGAGCATCTGGTTGATCAAGTGACATTGAAACGACTGACCGATCGCGGCCTTAAATTGCGCAGGACCTTACCCTGCGAGGCGCGGGTCAATCTCAAGCCCGGGGTCAAGAAGAGCTGGCAGGAGACGTTCTCCACCAACTGCGAGGCCGAAGCAGAAGTGCTCTGCCGAGCGCGGGGTTGGGACTTCGAATGGAGCGACAAAGACTTGGTCCTTTGGCAGGACTGTATCGCTCCGATGCGTCAGCATCCTCGTAAAACGGCAAGCATCTGGTGCAATCAAGCGCACTTCTGGGGTGCTGCAGCCATGATCGAATGGGCGCGTATCGATGGTCGAGAGCAGGACGCCAGTGAACTGATAAACGCGCGCAGCAAGAGCCCGGAACTGCTGGAAGCCATGTGTTTTGGCGATGGTGAACCGCTACCGGAAGATCTCACCCTCGAGCTGTTCCACACCGTCAGAGGGTTGGAACGAGATGTCGATCTGGGGGAGGGCGATCTTTTATTGCTCGATAATCTTCAGTTCGCTCACGGCCGGCGCGCATTTTCGGGCAATCGAAAAATCAACGTGATCATCGCCGATTGGGCTGATGGTCAGTCACATGTAGCTCAGGGATGAAAAGATGACGATTCAGGAAAAAAACTTCACGTCGGATAGCACGTTTGTACTGACTCCCGGCGTCGATGTCTGCCTCAAGGACCTGATCAGGTTTGCCGCGCCCGGAAAAAAAGTGGTCGCGTCGCTAGCCACCCGGCAAAGGGTCCAGGCGTCGAGAGAAGCCTTGGAAAACCTCGTCGCGCAAGGGGCGGTCATCTATGGTGTGAATACTGGAATGGGGGGCTTCGTTGACCACCTTGTGCCAATCGAGAAAGCCCATGAACTCCAGTCCAATCTGATTCAGGGTGTCTCGACAAACGTCGGCGAGCGCTTTCCGGACAGCGTCGCCCGCGCAACGATGTTTGCGCGAATCGTATCCTTGTCGCGCGGAAACTCGGCGATCTCGCTGGAGAATTTTGATCGCTACATTGCCATCTATAACGCCGGTCTCATTCCCGAAATTCCGAGCAAGGGCTCTCTCGGTACCAGCGGCGACCTGGGGCCGCTGGCGGCTGTCGCGCGGATGCTGACCGGGGACGGATATGCCTATCTCGAGGGTGCCCGCATCCCTGCGGCGCAGGCGCTTGAGCAGTTGGGCCTGGCACCGCTTCACCTGAGTTACAAAGAAGGGCTGGCGCTGATCAACGGCACTTCCTGCATGGTCGCGGTCGCAGCGATGAATGTGGTCGAGTCCAGGGACTTGCTTGAGCAATACACCTCGATTTCCGCTTTCTCTTTCGAAGCGTTGCAGGCTCGCGTGCGTCCGTTCCACCCTGACGTTCATCAGTTGAAACCGCATCTGGGCCAGCAAAAGATTGCCCAGGCCATCTGGGACGATCTTCAAGGGTCGGAACTGGCGATCGACGATATTGAATTGTCGTCGCAACTGAGCGCGCTGCGTACAGACCAGGTTCGCCAGGAAGATATGCCCATCGAGGATGCATACTCCATTCGCTGCACCCCGCAGATTCTGGGTCCGGTTCTGGAGACCATCGAATTCGTCGAACGCGTGGTCACCAACGAACTGAACTCATCGAACGACAATCCATTGATCACGCCCGAGAATGGCCAGGTTTTTCACAATGGCCACTTTCACGGGCAGTACATCGCCTCGGTCATGGACTATCTGACGATCTCCATGATCACGATGTGCAACCTCTCCGATCGCCGAATCGATCGCTTCCTGAAGAAAGCAAACAGCAACGGTCTCCCGTCATTCCTGTGTGCGGAAAATGGCGGCCTGCGTTTCGGCCTCATGGGGGGGCAATTCATGTCCGCTTCCCTGACGGCAGAAAACCGTTCCCTGGCTACGCCGGTCTCGATCCAGACCTTGACCACCACGGGGGATTTCCAGGACGTGGTTTCATTCGGCCTTGTGGCTGCGCGGCGTGTGGCCGAGGTGCTTCAGAACACGCGCTATGTCATTGCCTTCGAGTTGATATGTGCTGCCCAGGCCGCGGATATCAGAGGTTGCACGAAACTGGGACCCCAGGGCCGCTCCTGGCACGGGCGAGTGCGTGAACTTATCCCTTATCTGGATCGGGATGTCGCCTTGACCGGGTATCTGGAAAAAATTGTCGCCCAGGTTTTGGGAGGGCAGGGCCGATGAGTTCGTCAGTCAAGGAGTCTGTGCTCGCGGGCAGGGAGCCGTCGGCAGTGGGCGCCAATAGTGTCCGACTGCATGCCAACGAAAATCCGCTGGGCGCGTCTGGCCTGGCACTGCATCTGTGCGTGTCGATGCCGTCGTTGTTGAGCGAATACCCTGAGGTGACTTACAAGTCTCTTCGCTCGGCAATCGGAGAGCGCTGGAGTGTTGATTCCGAGCGGGTGGTTGTAGGGGCAGGTTCTGATGAATTGATCGATATTTCTTTGCGTGGCTTGTTGAAACCAGGCAGCCGCATCGTGGCTCTGCACCACAGTTTCAAAATGTACAAAATCAGATCAGCGTTACTGGGGGCCGAATACAGTGAGATTTTTCCAGCCGCTGGTCAGGGCTATGAAACAGCGCTGAAAATCGCCCTTGAGAAAAAGCCGGATGTGGTTGTGCTGGTAAATCCATCCAACCCTCTGGGTGACTATTTACCGCCATCTGAACTGTTGGCGCTTGTGGCCGCCATTCCGAAAAGTACCACGGTCATTATCGATGAAGCGTACGCGGAGTTCGCGCCGGATCGGGAAAACTCCGCAGGCGTTCAGATAGTGAACACTCGGGAAAACTCGATATGCCTGCGGACGTTTTCAAAAGCGTACGGCATTGCGGGATTACGTCTTGGTTGGGCTTTTGCCAGCGCGGACCTGGTCCCGGTACTTCAATCGCGGCGCGCGCCCTACAACGTCAGCTCGTTTTCTGCCCTTGCGGGAGAATACGTGCTCCAGGACTCTGATCATCTGGACAAGACTGCGGCGCATTGTCTTGCCTGGGGGCAGGAAATTGTGAGCCTGTTCAAGGCCTATGGCATTCAAGCCAGAAGCCAGTACGTCAACTTTGTATTCGTGGAGTGCGTCAGCCAACACAACTGCCAGGATTTGCATGGCTATCTGGAAGGCGAAGGCTTCCTGACTTCGCAGTTGACCGATTATGGCCTGGATACATGCCTCAGGATCTCGTTCGGGAGTGAGGAACAGATGACAAGACTGTGTAATGTCCTGAGGAAAAAACTGGAAACCCATGAGCGCCACTGAGGCCAACAGGCCATGGAAGCCCTCGATGATTCGCGAGGGCTTCCAGCGCAACCCGGTAAGACTTTACTCGAGGTAAAAATGAGCGAAACGCAGCCTTTATTTCACGAAAAACCGTATCTGAAGCAACTGGAATGTCGAGTCGACTTGCTTGAACGCGACGACGCGGGTCTTCCTTTTGCGCTCCTTGGCGAGACAGTTTTCTACCCGCAAGGAGGCGGACAGCTCGGAGATCGAGGCGTGTTGAATATCCCGGGCCCAGGGAAGGATGAGGCATTGCGCGCGTTGGAGATTGTGTCGACCAAGAAAAGGGATGATCAGATCAGGCATTACTTGAGCGTTGACGATGAGGCGTTCACGCTGCTGAGAGAGCGCGCGATTGGCCAGCAGGCTACGGCAACGCTTGATTGGCCATTGCGATATCATCAGATGCGTCTTCATTCGGCCATGCATTTGATGCACTGCATGCTGGAGCAGACGCTTGGGCGGTCGATTCCACACCCGGTACGTTCTCCGTTGAGTGACGACGGTGGGGAGAATCAATACGAGTTTATCGCAGAGTTCGACGAAGATAGTCTGAGGCGGGCGACGGATGCCTTGAACGAGTTTTGCTCTGCAAGTCATGAGATTCGTACGGAAGCGGATACGAGCAAAGGACATGGATTTCGTTGGTGGCAATGCGAAGACTGGTCAATTCCCTGTGGGGGAGTTCATGTGCGTAATACGCAGGAAATAGGCGTGGTAACTTCCAGTATGAAAATCAAGAAAAACACGACCAGAGTGGTTGTCACTCTGTCGGCAGAGGCTGAAGAGCTTGGATAGTAAACGAGCGTTTGGTGCGTTTCTCATGCAGTTGCGGATCGAAAAGGGACATCTGAAGGTTTCAACGTTTCTCGATGAGGTCAATATTCCATTTTCGGCCAATTACTATCGTGACGTTGAGGCAGGAAGGAAATACCTGAGTATTGATGCCGCAGTGGAGTTGCATGACCATCTTGGTATCGACGCCTCAAGCAAAGTCAGTTTTGATTATTTTTGGCATTACTTCAGAGACTTGCTGCCCGCTAACGTCCACGAGATGTTGTTTGGCAAAGGTGTCGAAGTCACGGATCTTTCCTCCAGGCTTGAGCTGAGAGAGCATGATTCGAAAATTTTACGTCGGGCGCTGAGTTTAAGTCGGTATGAGCGTGAGTTCATCATCACCGAAGAGGTGATCGCAGCATTCGAAGCGAACTTTGAACTGCTGCCATTGATGACTTATCTCTATATGGTGGACAGTGCCTCCGTTGCTGAAATCCAGTTGGTGTGCCAGCAAATTGGCCTTGCCTACGATCAACAGACGGAAGCTTTCTTGAGCCTTGTCTCAAAAGAACGAACAGCACCTGAAGATCCCTTTGTTCGTCATGCACCAACGCTGAGGATGCCCAGAACAGTTGATGCGTTGAGGTTAAAGGATCAGTTCCTGCGCCATGAAGTGGAAAGGTCGCTGCTCAAGCCTGAAAAAAGTGAATACTTTGATGTTTCAGGTTCTTTCAAATACAGCTCGATGGTGACACTGAAAGACGCGGAAATAGAACAGATTCAAGACCGTCTTGTGGATCTTTTCTCTCTCATTGAAGTGCATAACAAGTCAGGGCATCAGCTCGAGGACTCAGGCGCCCAGCCTTATTTCTTCGGGTTAATTGTTTCTGGCCGTTCGGAGTACGACGGGCGTGCGGCCCGAAAGACCAAAAGTACCAAGGAATGAACATACAGGAGGCGGGTGTCATCGCCTTCTTTGTTCGCTGATTCGCGACCGTCGACCGCTCACAGGAGTGCGCGGGATAGCGCGGTGATCCGGCAGATAAAAAGAAACCTGGCAGTGATCAGTCAGAACAGGGATGAGACTAATGAATACTCTGGTTGTTGAAAAACTCCGTCAGCTGTTTGGCGAACGTTTAAGGCTACAACAAGGCATCAGGCAACAATTCTGTCAGGCCCCCCCTGGTATCGATCTGAGCCCTCCCGATGCCGTCGTTACCGTGCGCAGCGAGGAGGAAATCGTTCAGGTTGTACGGCTCTGTCGTGAATATGGCGTTGCGGTGATCCCGGTGGGCGCCCGCTCATCCCTCGAGGGGCAAATCAACGCGCCATGTGGTGGCGTATGTGTCGATTGTTCAGAGATGAACGCGATCCTCGGCGTAAACGTTACCGACATGAGCGCAACTGTTCAGCCGGGTGTCACCCGTGAACAGCTGAACAGCTATTTGCGTGATACGGGGCTGTTCTTTTCAGTCGATCCCGGCGCCAACGCTTCCATGGGGGGAATGGCGGCGACACGTGCGTCGGGTACCAACTCCGTTCGTTACGGGACGATGGCTGCCAATGTCAAAGCCGCACGCTGGATCATGGCGGATGGGGCAGTGGCTGAAATTGGCTCCAGAGCGCCCAAGTCAGCCATGGGATTGGACCTGCTGGCGATCGCTGTGGGATCGGAGGGAACCCTTGGCGTATTCAGTGAGCTGGAAGTCAGGTTACATCCATTGCCGGAGGCCATCGTCGCAGGCGTCTGTTCGTTTGACTCTGTCGACAGCGCGGTACAGACGGTGGCAAGTGCGCTCGGGCAAGGCCTCTTGATTGCACGGATCGAGTTGTTGGATGTCACCGCTGTTCGCGCGTGCAACGCCTATTCCCCCTCTTTGTGCTTGCCACAAACACCCCATCTTTTCCTGGAGTTCCACGGGGATAAGTCCTCGGTTGCCAGTAGCGTTGAAATGTTCACGGTTTGCGCTCGTGAGCACGGGGGGCAGGTCAAGGTTTCTGATCGCCTTGAAGAACGCACGGCCTTGTGGAAGGCCCGGCATGACGCCTGGTGGGCATTTCACGCGTTCTACAAGGGGCGCAAGGGGCTGGCCACCGATGTCTGTGTTCCGCTGTCGTGCCTGAGTGCATGTATCAGCGCCACCGCGGCAGACATCGCCGCTTCCGGGCTTGACGCACCACTCATCGGCCATGTAGGGGACGGTAATTTCCACTTACTGGTCATGCTTGAGGAAGGTGAGGATGAAAGTGTGGAGATTCAGGCTTTCCTCAGTCGATTGTCGAATCGGGCGTTGTCGTTCGGCGGCACGGTCAGTGGCGAGCACGGCGTAGGGCAAGGAAAAGTGAAATGGATGTCGGCACAACACGGCACGGCGCTCCAGGTCATGCGGGCAATCAAATCGGCATTGGACCCGGAGAACATCCTGAACCCCGGAAAGATGTATCGGCCGCTAACCGTTGAAGCTCAATAATCGTCGTTTTTTCATTTTTATGGATGGAGGTGAAAGATATGCGTCATGTTTTGATAGTTGGTATTAACAAGGTATCCATCAAGTATGTTTGCGATGCGATTCGCAGTGCAGGGTTCGAGCCGATACTTTCCGTTGACCCTTCAGGTTTTCACGGAGCAGCCAAAGCTGTATTCGAAGGGGTAACCTGCATTCCTGCATTTACCGACACAGATGCCCTGTCCGGTTACTTGAAGGCCAATGAAGCGCTGGTTGGAAAGATCCACAGCATTACAACCTTTTTTGACGAGCTGTTCCCGGTTGTCTCGGCGATTGCCCAAAAGTTCGGCTTCAACGCGCCGCCAGCGGTATTTGCAAGACTGTCATCAAAGGAGTTCGTGGGCGGCTTGATACCCGAGCACGTTCCGGCCGAGTCCTGTGTTGCACTGGCTGATGGCGATTTCGTGCTTCCCTGGCTGACGCCAGGTGTGAAAAATGACGTAGTCCTCAAGCCCGCGGTCGGCTCCGGTGCGGTGGCAACGACCATGCTTTCAATCGCGGCGGACGTTGATCCTGCCAGTGTGATCAAGTCGGCCATCCTGGAGAGCGGAATCGACGATCCCGAAGGCATTGCGTGGATTGTCCAGGCGCACTGCGTGGGTGACCTTGTGAGCATGGAGGGCTTCGTTCAGGACGGACGGGTTGTCTTCCTTGGGCTGTCCAGACGCGATCGTGTCGGGTTCACTGAAGTCGCCAATCAGTTTCCTGCCAACCAGCTTATCGACCAATCCGTTCGTTCGAAAATCGAGACAGCAGTGCGCGATCTGGTTTCGCGTTCTGCGTTTGATAACGGTTTCTTTCATTGCGAGTTCATCGCAACACCGTCCACGGCCTATCTGATTGACGCCAATATGGGGCGCCTGGGTGGGGCGAGCATCGTCGAGCAGATTGCATTGGCCTATGACCTGCCGCCTGCAACCGTTCTACAGCATGTTGCGCTGCTGCCGCTGGGATTGCTGGATGCCACGCTGGAATACAAACCGGTTGAAGAGTGCCGGCAGACCTTGAGCTATTGGTATTGCCTGGACCACGAAGCAATCGTGCATGACTGGGAGGTTCCGCAAATGGCTTCCATTCATACGCCGATCGCCAACGTCGGCAGCGTGATCCAACCCATCGGCACTTCCGATTATGCCTGGATCGGCATGCTCACCGGCTATGCAGAAGTTGTCGTGCGCGAGATCGGCCAAGTGCTGGTCCATACTGATCGTGGCCCTAGAAGACCGGTATTCAAATGATCTACATCGTCCGGTTTCTATCGTCCGCCGCATGGAGTTGCTTTTATCCATTCATGGCTATCTGGCTCAATGCAGCCGTGGGCCTCAGTACCAGTGCTGCCGGCATCGTCGTCGGCTTTGCAATTGTGTCAAACCGCATAGGTGCACTGGCCTTTCAAGGTGTTCTGGACAAGGTTGATCGCCGCCTGGAAATTGCACTGGCATTACTGTGCGTGGCGGTGGCCGCGTTATTGATGCTTGTTACGGCTGCGATGGGAATCACCAACGTATTGATCTGGGTGGTGCTTGTCGTAGTGTTCGGCGTGGCCAATTCGATCGCTACGATTTCGCAGATCTCCTATATCGTCCAGTACTTCCGTGAGGGCGAGCACGAGCGAGTACTTTCCTACGAGAATGTTGCAGCGAACGCCGGCGCCGGTGTTGCCCCCTTCATCGCATCGTTGATACTGGCCGGGGCGGGTTACTGGTTTGTTGCCTTGCCATTGCTTTTAGGTGTGCTTGCAACTGCTTCCACCACGCTGGTTCCTCACATGGCACGCTCGGCAGGTCTGGAGTTTGGCGATCGTTCTTCCACAGTGGACGGATCCGAGGCGTCCCCTAAAGTTGTTGCATTCATGGCAATCAATTTTCTGACCATGATTGGCTATGCGCAGTTTTATTACGTGTTTCCAACCTATGCGACCGAGCGCTTCTCCAGTGAGTTGGTGGGGGTACTTTTCCTGGTGGCCAGCGGGATCATCATTTTCAGCCAGGTTTATATAACGTCGCTCTCGCAGCGAGTGTCTCGCTTGTGGCGCGTCATCGTTTCAAACATGTTGATCGGGACGGGATGCCTGCTGTTGATCATTTCATCGCAAGCTCAGGCGATTCTGTTTGTCGTGGTGGTTTTTATCGTTATTGGCGAGATGATCTGTGGCCCGTTGTATCAAGCCCAGGCCGTCAAAATTTGGAAAGGGCGCAGCTCTGTCGCGATGGCCGTCCAGACCTGTGTCTGGGGAGCGGCCGAGGCAACCGCAGCGGTGCTCGGACTGCTGGCTGTCGCGCAAGAGCTCAGCTTCATGTCCTTCCTGTTGGGATTTGCCGCATGCGTGATCGCAGCCGTGGGGGCATGGGTATCGATTGCCTTGAAGCGTCCACTCATCGGCATCGAAATCGAGCGCAGGTCACCTCAGGTTTCCTGAATGGGGCCGGGGCATTCAAGCACCGGCCTTGGCCGTCAACTGCTCCCGGCAATAGTCGGCAAACAACTGCGCCGGTTTGGTCAACTGCCCGCGCTTGAGCCAAGCCGCCACCAATCCCGAGCCGGTGACGTCTTCGACGATGTCCACGCACACCACTTTCTGCCCGTCGTAGGTGCATTCCGAGTGCGGGCGGGTGACCAGGATCGAGAAGCCGAACCCTTGCCCGACCATGCCCCGGACCATCTCGATCGACGGTGAGCTGAACGCAATGTTCGGCGACAGGCCCAGTTCTTCGAACAGGCTGACGAAGTAGGTCCGGCTCGGTTGCACGTCCAGCAGAATCATCGGCTCCAGGCACAGATCCCGCAGGGACACTTGCTTGAGTTGGGCAAAGCGATGATCCGCCGGCAGCAATGCATAAGGCCGCTGCGCTGGCATCAAGGGTTCGGTTTCGATGGTGGCGTCGAGGTCGTGTTCATAGAGGATCGCCAGGTCGAAGGTGCCCGAGGTCAGGCCTTGCACCAACTCCTGCTGCTCGCCGTCGCGGATGCGGATTTTCACACCGGGATACAGCGCCGAGAACCCGGCAATCAATTGCGGCAGGTACAGCGGCGCGACGGTTTCGAAGCAGCCGATGTCGATTTGCCCGGCCACCACGTCATTGTCGGCCAGGGCGTTCTGTTCGAACTCCTTGGCCATGCGCAGCAGTTCCTGGGCCTTGCGGTAGAAGCGTGCGCCGCTGGGCGTCAGGGACACGCCTTGGGCGTGATGACGGATCAGCAATTGCACGCCGAAGCTGTCTTCCAGGCCTTTGATCGCCGTGGAAATGGCCGGCTGGGCGATGTACAGCTTGCGCGACGCCTCGGCAACGCTGCCGCATTCGACGGTGGTGATGAAGTACTTCAATTGACGCAGGTTGTAGGCAGCCACGGCAAACCTCGGGGTGGATGGACTCGACATCCAGCAATTTTTGCGCCGACTGCGTCCGTTCTGACGACGGTGTTGTTGTGCCTGAACAATAACCACATACCGCACGACCGGGGAGATGGGCTGCCCAGTTTTTTCATGGTCTGCGAAGACATTTTTACTATTTTTCCTCGACACGGGCCTGGGCCACCATCCAATTCACAAGAAAAGCCCATGGAGCATCTGAACGTGTTCGAGCTTACCTACTGGCAAAACAAGGCCGCTGCGCTGGCGTTTCCCGACCAGGCCCTGATTGATGGCAAACCCCGTTCGGCGCAGTCGGGGCAAACCTTCGCCGCGATCAACCCGGCCACCGGCCAGCGCCTGGCCAACGTGACAGCGTGCGGTGATGACGAAGTGAACGCCGCTGTCAAAAATGCGCGGCAGGTGTTCGAGGCCGGCACCTGGTCGTCGCGTTCGCCAAACGAGCGCAAGCAAGTGCTGCTGCGTCTGGCCGATCTGATCATGACCCACCGCGAAGAACTGGCGCTGCTGGATTCGCTGAACATGGGCAAGCCGGTGATGGACGCCTACAACATCGACGTGCCGGGCGCCGCCGGGGTGTTTCGCTGGTACGCCGAAAGCCTCGACAAACTCTACGACCAGATCGCACCGAGCGCGCAGAACGTACTGGCGACCGTCACCCGTGAAGCGCTGGGCGTGGTCGCCGCCGTGGTGCCCTGGAATTTCCCGCTGGACATGGCCGCATGGAAACTCGCGCCCGCGCTGGCGGCAGGCAACTCGGTGATCCTCAAACCCGCCGAGCAATCACCGTTTTCTGCCCTGCGTCTGGCCGAGTTGGCGCTTGAAGCCGGCTTGCCAGCAGGCGTGCTCAACGTGCTGCCGGGCCTCGGCGAGCAGACTGGCAAAGCCCTCGGTTTGCACCCGGACGTCGATTGCCTGGTGTTCACCGGCTCCACCGAAGTCGGCAAATTTTTCATGCAGTATTCCGCGCAATCGAACCTGAAACAGGTCTGGCTGGAGTGCGGTGGCAAGAGCGCTAATCTGGTGTTCGCCGATTGTCAGGACCTGGATCTGGCCGCCGAAAAAGCTGCGTTCGGCATCTTCTTCAATCAGGGCGAAGTCTGCTCGGCCAACTCGCGGTTGCTGGTGCAGCGTTCGATCCATGACGAGTTCGTCGAGCGCCTCAAGGCGCAGGCCGAACGCTGGCTGCCGGGCGATCCGCTGGACCCGTCGAGCAGCGCCGGGGCGATTGTCGACAGCCGCCAGACCGCGCGCATCATGAAGTTCATCGAGCAAGCCCAGCGCCAGGGTGCGACCAAGGTGTGCGGTGGTCGGCAGTCGATTTTCAACGGCTCCGACAACTTCATCCAGCCAACGATTTTCACTAACGTGAGCCCGGACATGCCGCTGTTTCGCGACGAAGTGTTCGGCCCGGTGCTGGCGATCACCGCGTTCGATGACGAGGCACACGCCTTGCAACTGGCCAACGACAGCGTCTACGGCCTGGCCGCTTCGCTGTGGACCGACGACCTCAATCGAGCCCACCGCGTAGCGCGGCAATTGCGCGCCGGCACGGTGTCGGTGAACAGCGTCGATGCGCTCGATGTGACGGTGCCGTTCGGCGGCGGCAAGCAGTCCGGTTTCGGCCGTGACCTGTCGCTGCACTCATTCGATAAATACACCCAGTTGAAGACCACCTGGTTTCAACTGCGCTAATAACAAAACGGAGAACTGGCGATGACCACACCACGTGAAACCCGCGACTACCAGGCCGCCGACGCTGCGCACCACATCCACGCATTCGTCGATCAGAAAGCGCTCAACGATGAAGGGCCACGGGTGATGGTCCGTGGCGAGCGCCTGCACCTGTGGGACAACGATGGTCGGCGCTACCTCGACGGCATGTCCGGGCTGTGGTGCACCAACCTCGGTTACGGCCGCAAGGATCTGGCGGCGGCAGCGGCTCAACAGCTTGAGCAATTGCCGTACTACAACATGTTTTTCCACACCACTCACCCGCAGGTGATCGAGCTTTCGGAGCTGCTGTTCAGCCTGCTGCCGGGGCACTACAGCCACGCGATCTACACCAACTCCGGCTCCGAAGCGAACGAGGTGCTGATCCGCACCGTGCGCCGTTACTGGACGATCCTCGGCAAGCCCGAGAAGAAAGTCATGATCGGTCGCTGGAACGGTTACCACGGTTCGACGCTGGCAGCGACGGCGCTCGGTGGCATGAAGTTCATGCACGAAATGGGCGGCATGCTGCCGGACATCGAACACATCGACGAGCCGTACTTCTTCGCCCATGAAGGCAACCTGACCCCGGCTGAATTCGGCCTGCGGGCGGCGCAGCAACTGGAAGCGAAGATTCTCGAACTGGGCGCGGACAAGGTCGCCGGGTTTATCGCCGAACCGTTCCAGGGCGCGGGCGGGATGATCTTCCCGCCAGAAAGTTACTGGCCGGAAATTCAGCGGATTTGCCGTAAGTACGACGTGCTGTTGTGCGCCGATGAAGTGATCGGTGGTTTCGGTCGCACCGGCGAATGGTTCGCCCATGAGCACTTCGGTTTCGAGCCGGACACGCTGTCGATTGCCAAGGGGCTGACCTCCGGCTACATCCCCATGGGCGGGCTGATCCTGTCGAAAAAAATGGCGCAGGTGTTGGTGGAGCAGGGCGGGGTGTTTGCCCACGGCCTGACCTATTCCGGACACCCGGTGGCGGCAGCGGTGGCCATCGCCAACCTCAAGGCGTTGCGCGATGAAGGCGTGGTGACGCGGGTCAAGGACGACATCGGGCCGTACCTGCAACAGTGCTTGCGTGAAGTGTTCGGCAATCACCCGTTGGTGGGGGATATTCAGGGTGTCGGGATGGTGGCGGCGTTGCAGTTGGCCGAAGACAAAACCAGTCGCAAGCGCTTTGCCAACGAGAACGACATTGCCTGGCGTTGCCGCACGATTGGCTTTGAGGAGGGGGTGATTATTCGTTCGACGCTGGGGCGGATGATCATGGCGCCGGCGTTGATTGCCAGTCGGGAAGAGGTTGATGAGTTGGTTGGGAAAACCCTGAAAGCGGTTGATCGTACGGCGCAGGAATACGGGCGGCTTTAAGATTGCCGGAAGGTCCTTCGGACCTTAATCGCCGGCAAGCCGGTCTCACTCCCACATTGGAACTGTGTTGACCTCGGTAGAGAGGGCAGCATAGAACCCCCTGTGGGAGCGAGCCTGCTCGCGATTGCGTTAGACCATTCAACACAACTCTCATGTTTTGCACTCACCCCGTGCACCCCCGCCAACCCCGCCCTTTTACCGCGCACGCTACCCAGTTTTTTCATCACTCCCACCGACATATTTCCTAATTTTCCTTCTCCCCACCTTGGTCCAACATCGACCTCGCCAGTCAGCCGAGCACTGCCCACCAAAAGGTCCATCAGAGACCACAAGTGGCAGCGCTTCTCCAGGGCTGCTGGCCGTACTGCCCATGACAAAACTAAATCAACAGCTTTGGGAGTGCTCCATGATCAAGTCCTTGCTAACCCGCGTCGCTCATCCACTGGCGGTCACCGCCATCGCTGCCTCGGTCGCCACCAGCGTCCAGGCCGGCACCCTGTCCATCGGCCATACCACATGGGTCGGTTACGGCACGCTCTACCTCGCCCAGGACCTGGGCTACTTCAAGGAAGGCGGTTTGACCGTCGAATTGCCCGTCGTCGAAGAGGCTTCGATGTACATGGCCGCGCAAGCCTCGGGCGAATTGTCCGGCTCGGCGTCGACCATCGATGAAGTACTGAAATACCGTCCGCAATTCTGCTTCAAGGCCGTAGCCGCACTCGATGACAGCCATGGTGGCGACGGTGTTCTGGTGGGCAAGGACATCAAGAGCCTGCAAGAGCTGAAAGGCAAAGCCGTGGCGGTGAACGAAGGCTCGACTTCGCAGTTCTGGCTCTCGTACTTGCTGAAAAAACACGGCATGAGCATGAGCGACATCACCGTGCAGAACATGACGGCCGACGACGCCGCCACCGCGTTCATCGCCGGTCGTGTGCCTGCCGCCGTGACGTGGGAACCGCACCTGTCGATGGTGCGTGACAAGAAACAAGGCAAAGTCTTGATCGACAGCAGCAGCACGCCAGGCGTGATCGTCGATGTGGTCGCGCTCAACTGCACGGTCATCGAGAAGCAGCCGGAAGACGTCAAGGCGTTGGTCGCCGGTCTGTACAAATCGGTGCAGTACACCAAGGACCATCCGCAGGAAGCCTACAAAATCATGGCCAAGGGTGTTGGCGGCTACCTCGCCGATCCGAAGGAACTGGAAGCCGCCGCGCAAGGCGTGCGCTTCTACGATCAGGCCATGAGCGAAAAACTCCTGGGCTCGCCGGGCAAGCCGGGTGACAGCGAACCGTTGATCAAACTGGCCAACGAAACCGCCAGTGAATTGCAGGGCAAACCCTACAGCGTCAGCAATGACGACCTGATCGACAACCGTTTCGTCAGCCCGCTGTAGGAGGTTCGCATGTTCAAGCGCAATTCATGGCTGAGCCGTTGCATCACGCCCAAGACCGGCTTGCCGGTTTCGGTGATCTGGAGCGCGAGCGGCCTGGCCTGGGTGTTGTTGGTTGGCCTGTGGGCCGGGTTGTCTTACGGCGGCGTGGTGCCGGGCATGTTCTTGCCGACGCCGGGCGCGGTGGTCGAAGCCGCCGTGCGCCTGAGCCGCGACGGCACGCTCGGTTTGCACGTGTGGGCCAGTCTTGAAGTGGTGGTGGTCGGTTTCGTCGTTTCGTCGCTGGTGGCGGTGCCGCTGGGGTTGCTGATGGGCAGCTTCCGCATCGTTCAGGCGTTCCTCGAACCGATGGTCAATTTCATCCGCTACCTGCCGGTGACCTCGTTCGTGCCGCTGTTCATTCTGTGGATCGGCATCGGTCTGGAGCAGCGGGTCTCGGTGATCATCTTCGGCGTGTTTTTCCAGCAACTGGTGATGATCGCGGACGTGTCCAAAGGCATCTCCAAAGACCTGATCAACGCCTCTTACACACTCGGTTCGAACCGCCGCGATGCGGTGTTGCATGTGATCGCACCGGCCTCGTTGCCGGGTGTACTCGACACCTTGCGCGTGACCATGGGCTGGGCCTGGACGTACCTGGTGGTCGCCGAGCTGGTCGCCGCTTCCAGTGGCCTGGGTTACCTGAGTCTTAAAGCCATGCGCGGCTTTCAGGTGGATGTGATTTTCCTCGCCATCGCGATCATCGGCCTGTTGGGCCTGGTCACCGATCAACTGTTCCGTTTCCTTCGTCTGAGGATTGCCGCATGGGCTCAGTAACCGCCGTCAACCCGCGTATCGTCACACCGATGGCTGCCCCGGCCTACGCCGCGCCTCGTTTGCAAGTGGACAAAGTCAGCCTGCGTTACCAGAAGCCCGACGGCGGCGTGTTCACCGCGCTGGATCAGGTTTCGTTCGAAGTTCCGGATCAGCAGTTCGCGGTGCTGGTCGGGCCGTCGGGTTGCGGCAAGTCGAGTTTGCTGTACCTCACTGCCGGTCTGAACGAGCCCACGGAAGGCGAGATCTACGTCGGCGGTCAGCAAGTTCAAGGGCCGGGCGCGGATCGCGGCATGGTGTTCCAGAGCTATACGCTGTTTCCGTGGCTGACCGTGCGACAGAACGTCGAGTTCGGCCTCAAACGTCGCGGCATGGCGGCGGCGCAGCGCAAGGACATCGTCGATTACTACGTCAATGAAGTCGGCCTCAGCGGGTTCGCCGACAACTACGCCAAGCAGTTGTCGGGCGGCATGATGCAGCGGGTGGCGATTGCCCGCGCTTTGGCCAATGACCCGCAAATCCTGCTGATGGACGAACCCTTCGGCGCCCTCGACAGCCAGACGCGCCTGCAAATGCAGCAGCTGTTATTGCGCGTTTGGGGTAACAGCAAGAAGACCGTGCTGTTCGTGACCCACGACATCGACGAGGCGATTTTGCTGGGTGATCGGGTCTACGTGATGGGCGCCAGGCCAGGGCGGATCAAGCAGATTCTGGACGTGCCGATTGAACGTCCCCGGACCCTGGACATGGTCATGGAGCGCTCATTCATCGAGATGAAACGCGATATTTTCGGGCTGCTGCATGACGACCTGGAGGAGGTCCATTGAACAACGCGACCCCTTGTAGGAGCCGGCTTGCTGGCGATGGCGTCGGTACCTTCAACGATGATGTTGCCTGACACACCGCTATCGCCAGCAAGCCGGCTCCTACAGGGTTCTGTGTTTGGCAGGGGTTACGGCGCAGCCGGCAGGAGGAAACGCGCAATCACCGGCAGGTGATCGGAGATCCGCAAGGTATCGTCCTGTCGCACCGTCGCCTCGACCCGTTTGATCCGAGGGCTGTAAAACAGGTAATCGACGGTGCGGTCCGGGCCGTTCAAGCCTGGATCATTCGGGTAATGCGTCAGCCACCGCGCCCGATCGATGCCGCTGGCTTCATTGTTGGTCGGGATCATCGGGTACTTGTCCCACAACAGGTGCAGCGCGCTGTCGGCGGAGTAGGGCGTGCGTTGTTCGGTGGGCAGGCGTCGATATTGCCCCAGCGGCAACAGGTTGAAGTCGCCGCCGATCAGCCACGGGGTGCTATGGCTTTCGTATTTGTCGAGGACTTTGGCCACCGCCGTCACCTGGGTCTGTAGCGTTTCGTCAGGTTGGGTGGCACGGTCCAGATGGGTGTTGAGGACGGCCAACTGCCCGCCGTCACTCAACGGCAGGTAAGTGGCCAGCAAGGCATTTTTCGGCTGGAACTGACGGCTGATGAAGTTAGTCGGCGCGACCGGCAATTGCAGGCGTTCAGCGTGTTCGATCCGGTAGCGGCTGAGGGTTGCCAGTTGCCGGCCGACACTGCCGAAGATGTGCGGTTGCGGCACGAAGTCGGCTTTCCAGTCGAAGGCATGGGCGCTGCACGGATAGAGATCGGCGAGGCGTTCCTGAAGCAGTTTGAACTGGTTCTGGTAATCGCTGGCCTTGGCGCCGTCATCGAGCTCTTGCAGCAACACGAGGTCCGGTTGTTCGTCGCGAATCACCCGCGCCACTTCATCGAGGCTGAAGGCCATGTCTTCAGTCGTCGGTTTTTCGTCGTCGCCGGCGGCCAGGTCATTCCAGAACACATAGCGCTTACCCGCCAGGTACTGAACGTTCCAGGTCATCACTTTCAACGCCTGGCCGGGCACCAGTGTCGGTGCTTGAACGTTGCAACTGACGGGCAAAACTTCCTTGGCTTCGGGGCGCCAGGTCAGGCTGTAGATCAGCAAGGCAATCAGGCCGATTGCTATCAACAGGCCCAGCAGGGTGTAGCGCAGTAGTCGGGTCATGGCTCGGCTTATAGCGTTACAAAAGATGGATCCGAGCATAACCGAGTGCCGGGCCGAAGCCCACGATCAGAGCGGCCGGTCGATTTTCTCGGGAACGTCGCTGATCAGCATGAACAAACGGAACAACACCACGCTGGTGAACAGTTGCAGGAAGCTGTGGGCGCTGTCGATCAGCAGGGAAATCACCGGGTTCTGCGGTTCCGGATACACGTTGAGCGTCACACCCTTGAGCACCCACAACGGGCCCATCACACACAGGATGCACACCAGAATCCGCAGGAAATGACCGCGGGTCAGGCGCAGGCTTTCTTTCATTGCCGCCAGCGGCGCCAGGCCGCGCAGCACCAGCAGGTATTCGCTGAACGCCAACGTCACCATCAGCCAGATGCCCGGCAGGAAGTACAACGACAGGCCGAGCAGGATCATCAATGTATTGAGCGCCGTGAGCAGGGCGAAGCGCGGCCACAGGTACGCGGACCTCGCCAGCAGGTCACGGTTGCGCGGCGATTCGCCACGGCTGCGCGCGTCGAGAAACAGGATCAGCGCGGCGGTGTACAGCGGGTACACCAGCAGGCCGACGATCACGCTGACGCCGGGAAAGCTGTCCGGCACGGTGTTGTGGTCGACCACTTGTTGCAGCAGCGCTTCGAAAATCACCAGCGGCAGGCACAGCCGCACGATCTGGCTCAGATTGCGCTTAAAGAAATACAGCGAGTCACGCAGTACATCGAACGGATTCATCAGTCGGTATCGCAGGTTGAAAGCAGTGGTCCACTTTAACCGATGCAGCGCGTCGGGACGCAAACGTAAACGTTCAGTAAAGCTCATTGAAACAACTTGTTTCAGCCTCCATTAAGGTCGAGCACCGTATCCTCCTTCGAGAAGGTCAACGATTTTCCCCGGCAATCTACGAGGTCGCCATGAACACTGAAGAACAAACCCTGATCGATGGACTGTTTTCCCGGCTGCAACAGGCCGAAACGGACGCAGCCCCGCGCGATGCCCTGGCCGAGGCGCGGATCAAGGAACATCTGGCTCGCCAACCCGCGGCGGGCTACTTCATGACCCAGGCGATTCTGGTGCAGGAGGCAGCGATCAAGAGCCTCGACGCACAGAACAAGCAACTCACCGAGCAAATCCAGCAATTGCAGGCCGAACTGCAATCGGCCAAGTCCCAGGCACCTGCTCCGGCGCCGAGCAGCGGTGGTTTCCTGTCGAGCATTTTCGGTGGCAGTTCCCGTGAAACGCCTGCGCCAAGTGCACCGCCCTCCAGCGGCGGCTGGCGTGAGCCGGGGCGGCCGTCGTACAACGCGCAGCCGCCACAGCAGAATTTCGCTGCACCGCCACCGCAGCAGAACTACGCGCCGCAACAGCAGGCGCCGGCGGTTGGCAGCGGTTTCCTCGGCGGCGCGCTGAAAACTGCAGCCGGTGTGGCGGGTGGCGTGATGCTGGCACAAGGCATCAGCAGCCTGTTCCATCACAACCAGCAGCCGGAAGTGGTGGAAGTGATCAAGGAAGAGCCGGCCCAGGTCAACGACCACGGTGGTGACAACGGCTGGGGCGATGACCAGCGCGTGGCTGACAACTCCCAAGACTATGCCGACACCGACTACAACGATGACAGTTCATCGTTCTTCGGCGGCGACGACGATTCCTTCGTCTGAAACGCCATTCGTCCGGAGCGCTGCGGCGCTCCGGGCCGATTATTCGCGGAACAATCCTCCAGGCTGGCATACTGGGCAACTTTTCGGGCCCGGTGCCTGATCCCGCCTGCGCGAAAGAGGATGCACGGTGAAAAAAATTGCAGTGTTCGCCGATGTCCAGAACCTCTACTACACCGTGCGTCAGGCCTATGGTTGCCACTTCAACTACGCCGCGCTGTGGGCTGACATCAGCAAGCAGGGCGATATCGTCGAAGCCTATGCCTACGCGATCGATCGCGGCGACAGCAAACAGCAGCAGTTCCAGCAGATCCTGCGCAACCTCGGCTTCACCGTGAAGCTCAAACCCTACATCCAGCGCAGCGACGGCTCGGCCAAGGGCGACTGGGACGTGGGCATCACCCTCGACATCATGGACGCCGCCGATCACGTCGACGAAGTGGTGCTGGCCTCCGGCGACGGTGATTTCGACATGCTGCTGGAACGCATCATCGCCAAGCACGGCGTACAAGCGGTGGCCTACGGCGTACCGGGCCTGACAGCCAACTCGCTGATCCGCGCCGCCAGCCGCTACGTGCCGATCGAAGGCGCGTTGCTGCTCAAGAATTGATTTTTACGGAGTTGAAACAGGTTTGGAACGCATAGCAGTCATCGACTTTGAAACCACCGGGATCTCCCCGAGCAGCAGCTGCCGGGCCACGGAAATTGCCGTGGTGATCCTTGAACAGGGGCGCATCGTCGAGCGTTACCAGAGCCTGATGAACGCCGGCGTGCGTGTCCCGGCCTTCATCGAACAACTCACCGGTATCAGCAACGCCATGCTGCGCACCGCGCCGTCGGCGGAACAGGTGATGAACGAGGTCAACGAATTCGTCGGCACCACGCCGCTGCTGGCGCACAACGCCGCGTTCGACCAGAAGTTCTGGGACTTTGAACTGGGGCGGATCAAGCGTACGCGGTTGCAGAACTTCGCTTGTTCGCTGCTACTGGCCCGTCGATTGATGCCGGCTGCGCCGAATCACAAGCTCGGCACCCTCACCACCTTCGCCAGCCTGCCCAACACCGGCAAGGCTCACCGGGCGATGGCCGACGCAGAGATGGCGGCCAACCTGACGGCGCACCTGGCGCAGGAGTTGCGGCAGAAGCATGGGTTGCGTGAGTTGTCCCATGATTTGTTGGTCAGCTTGCAGAAAGTGCCGGCGGCCAAAATCAACGAACACCTCAAGCGCCATCGCGGATTCTGAAAACACCGCGACCCCCTGTAGGAGCCGGCTTGCTGGCGATGGCGGTTCGTCATTCAACATTGATGGCGGCTGATACGCCGCAAATCGCCAGCAAGCCGGCTCCTACAGGGGCGGTGTCCGACTTCAACTCTTATGTTTAGCCACGCCTCAAATCCGACGATCGATCCTACCGAACTTTAAGGATTGTCCGTCTTGCCGCCCATTTGCGGCATCGATAACCTCTGGGACGTCGCTGCCAATGCAGCGACCGGGACTGCAAGCCCGAATTCTTTAGGGGCATACTTGGTTCGGAGATTCGCCCATGGTCACATTCACCCCCGGCACCCCTGAAAACGCTGCTGAGCCCGCGCAAACACTTGCACGCGCAGCTCACTTCGCCCACAAAACGTTCATCCGTCACCACATTCAACTACGTTCAATTTTGCTGCATGCAGAAGCGTGGTTCTGTGCGCGCGATATCGGCCGGCTAATGGGGTTGGAGCTAAACGGAAGACAAGCCCTCAAGCTCGATGCAGATCAGCGGCAGATGATGCGTTTGTCTGGAAGCGATGACGCACAAGAGACATTGATGCTCAGCGAGTCAGGTGTATACGCGATGTTGATCTATCACTACTGCCCGGAAAACCGCCATTTGCGCCGTTGGTTGACCCACCATGTAGTGCCGATGTTGCGGGAGGAGGCGGGACCTGTTTCGGCTCAAGCGCCGCATATGCCGGCAATGGAGTGGGCTGGCGGAACGTTGCGGCTGCTGCATTGGCGCAAAGAGCCTTGGGTTCGGCTGCGAGATATGCCGAGTGTGTTATCCGCAGGTTATAGCGGCGTTTGAGAGATCGTTTCGCGGGCAAGCCTCGCTCCTACGGGTATACATAGCTCTTGTAGGAGCCGGCTTGCTGGCGATGGCGGTTCGTCATTCAACATTGATGTCGACTAATACACCGCTATCGCCAGCAAGCTGGCTCCTACTGGGTTCGTGTTGGATCAGGGCTTTCCATTGGCTTCCAACTGTCCCAACGGCACGCGCTTCTCTATTGCGCTCGACAACACAATCGACGTCTTGCTGAACCCGAACGTGGCAATCCGGTTGATCAGCTCTTCCAGTTCCGGCATCGAGCCCACCGCCGCTTGCATGATCACGCATGGATCACCCGTCACCCGGTGGCATTCGGTCAGCTGAGGGATTTTGATCAGGTCGTCGTAGGCTTTCTGATTACCGTGCTGGTTCAGGCGCAGTTCGATCACGCATTGAATCGGCAAACCCAGCTTGGCCATGTCGACTTTCGCCTGATAACCGGTGATCACCCCGCTGGCCTCAAGTTTGGCCACGCGCTCGGCCACGGCCGGGGCGGACAGGTTCACTTTGCGTGCGAGGTCGGCGTAGGACGCACGACCGTTTTCCAGTAGGGCGCTAAGGAGCATGCGGTCGTATTTGTCCATAGTCCATTCCTGAAAAATGACTGACTTTCGAAAGCATGGTTTATAGCGCTGATCTCCGTGATTTGAAAAGTGTACCGGCGCTATAAACAGGTTTTGTAACTTATTTTCTGCTGTTCGCCTTTCTAGAATAGCTATTCATTTGTCCTTGCCTGCGAGCTACCCCATGCCTGGCCTCCGTCGTTTTCCCCTACCGTTGATCGCTGCCTTTTTCGCCTTGTACGTGATTTGGGGCTCGACTTACCTGGTGATCCGTATCGGCGTGGAGTATTGGCCGCCCTTGTTGCTCGCCGGTATTCGCTTCGTCATTGCTGGCACGTTGATGTACGCGTTCCTGCGCTGGCGCGGGGCGCCGGCACCGACTTGGGCGCAGTGGAAAGCGGCGGGGATCATCGGGATTTTGCTGCTGGCGTGCGGTAACGGCGGGGTCAGTGTGGCGGAGCACATGGGCGTCGCTTCCGGCGTCGCGGCATTGGCGGTGGCGACGGTGCCGTTGTTTACCTTGCTCTGCGGATATTTCTGGGGCGCGCGTAATACTCGTCTCGAATGGGCGGGGATTGTGCTCGGGCTGATTGGCATCGCCATGCTCAACCTCGGTTCCAACCTGCAATCGAGCCCGCTGGGTGCGATGTTGCTGATCTTTGCGGCGGCGGCCTGGGCGTTCGGTTCAGTCTGGAGCAAACACTTGCCGTTGCCCCAGGGCGCGATGGCCAGTGCCGTGGAAATGCTGGTGGGCGGCGTGGCGTTGCTGATCGGCAGTGCGATGAGTGGTGAACATCTGGAAGCCATGCCACCGATTGAAGGATGGGCGGCGCTGGCCTATCTGACCTTCTTCGGTTCGATCATCGCCTTCAACGCCTACATGTACCTGTTGAAAAACGTACGTCCGGCAGCGGCCACCAGTTATGCCTACGTCAACCCGGCGGTGGCGGTGTTGCTGGGGATCGTGTTTGTCGGCGAGACCATCGGCATCGAAGAAGCCCTGGCCATGCTGGTGATCATCAGTGCCGTGGTGTTGATCGGTTTGCCGCAGTGGCGCCGGGCGCCGGAACGACCTGCTGCGGTGGTGCAGACAGAATCGAGTGTGAATTAGGGTAAACTGCGCGCCATTGCACACTTGTTCTGCACAACCGCGCTGAATTTTCCTACGGTAATCCCATGACTTTCGCCACCCTTGGCCTGATCGAACCCTTGCTGCGCTCTCTCGAGACGCTCGGCTACCAGACCCCGACGCCGGTTCAGGCGCAAGCCATTCCGGCGGTGCTGGCCGGTCGCGACCTGATGGCCGCCGCCCAGACCGGCACCGGCAAGACCGCCGGTTTCGCGTTGCCGCTGCTGCAATTGCTGGCCATGGAAGGGCCGAAAGTCACCGCCAACTCGGTGCGCGCATTGATTCTGGTGCCGACTCGCGAACTGGCCGAGCAGGTTCACGAAGCCGTGCGTCAGTACGCCGAGAACCTGCCGCTGAGCACCTATGCGGTGTATGGCGGCGTGAGCATCAACCCGCAAATGATGAAGTTGCGCAAAGGCGTCGACCTGTTGGTGGCGACGCCGGGCCGTCTGCTCGACCTGTTCCGCCAGAACGCGCTGAAGTTCAACCAGTTGCAAACCCTGGTGCTGGACGAAGCCGACCGCATGCTCGACCTGGGCTTTTCCGAGGAGCTGGGGAACATTTACCGCGTGCTGCCGAAGAAACGTCAGACGCTGCTGTTCTCCGCGACCTTCTCCGATGCGATTCGCCTGCTGGCCGGGCAAATGCTCAATGATCCGCTGAGCATCGAAGTCAGCCCGCGCAACGTTGCTGCCAACACCGTTAAACAGTGGGTAGTGACGGTGGACAAGAAGCGCAAGCCGGAGCTGTTCATCCACCTGCTGCGCAAGGGCAAGTGGAAGCAGGTGCTGGTATTCGCCAAGACCCGCAACGGCGTGGATGCGCTGGTGGAAAAACTCCAGGGCCTGGGCATCAACGCCGACGGCATCCATGGCGACAAACCCCAGGCTACGCGTCAACGTGCGCTGGACCGTTTCAAGGCCAGTGAAGTACAGATCCTGGTGGCCACCGACGTCGCAGCCCGTGGTCTGGATATTGAAGATTTACCGTTGGTGGTCAATTTCGACCTGCCGATTGTGGCAGAGGACTACATCCACCGGATCGGTCGTACCGGCCGTGCGGGTGCCACCGGGCAGGCCATTTCGTTGGTCTGCGCCGATGAAGTGAATTTGCTGTCGGCCATTGAGACGTTGACGCGTCAGACGTTGCCTCGGCAGATGGAACACGATTTCGAACCTGAGCACCGCGTGCCGGACACCGATGCCAGCGGCCAGGTGGTGAAGAAACCGAAAAAACCGAAGAAGCCGAAGACGTCCAGCGGCGGTAAGCGCAATTTGGGTAAATGGGTCGAGAGCGGGGATGCTTCGGCGCCGGAGCCTTCGATCAAGCCTGTGCGTAAGGTGCCGGTGTTTAACACTGGGCCGCGTAAGCGTAAGCCTTGATTGGTTGCGGCGGCTGTTAGGCCGCCTTCGCGGGCAAGCCTCGCTCCTACAAGGGCACCACCAATCCGTAGGAGCGAGGCTTGCCCGCGAAGGGCGCGCCTCGGTCTCAAGCCTTGCGCTTGAGCCACTCCACCATCCCCAACCCAGCCGCTCGCCCACTGGCGAAACACGCGGTCAGCAGATAGCCGCCTGTCGGCGCTTCCCAATCCAGCATTTCCCCCGCGCAGAACACGCCAGGCAACTGCTTGAGCATCAAACGTTCATCCATCGCCTCGAACATCACGCCACCGGCAGTGCTGATGGCCTCGTCCAGTGGACGGGTTTTCATCAATGTCAGCGGCAACGCCTTGATCGCTTTAGCCAACAGCGCCGGATCGGTGAAGCATTCTGCCGGCGTCAGTTCCCGCAGCAGTGCCGCTTTCACGCCATCTATCCCGAGCTGGCTGTGCAGATGTTTGGACATTGAACGAGACCCGCGCGGTTTGCTCAGCGCCGCCTGAACTTTATCCACAGGCCGGCCCGGCAACAGGTCGAGGTGAATGGTCGCCGAGCCATGCTGATTGATCGCTTCGCGGATGGGCGCCGACAGGGCGTAGATCAAACTGCCTTCAATCCCGGTGGCCGTGATCACACATTCCCCGAGCCGAGGGATGTCGTCATTGAGGCCGATCGCGATATTTTTCAGCGGCGCGCCGGCGAATTTGCTGACCATCAATTCGCTCCAGGCCTGCACCTCGAAGCCGCAATTACTCGGCTGCAGCGGCGTCAGTCCTACGCCGTGCTGCTCCAGTGGCAGTATCCACGCGCCGTCCGAACCCAAGCGCGACCAACTGCTGCCACCGAGGGCCAGCAGCGTTGCTTCGGGCTTCAGGGTTTTTTCACCCTCAGGGCTTTCAACACGCAATCCACCATTGTTATCCCAACCGAGCCAACGATGGCGGGTGTGGATAACTACGCCGGCCTCTCGCAGGCGTTTGAGCCAGGCGCGCAACAGCGGCGCGGCCTTCATGTCGGTCGGAAACACCCGGCCGGAGCTGCCGACAAAGGTTTCGATGCCCAGGTCATGAATCCACTGGCAAAGCGCTTCGGCACCAAAGGCTCGCAGCAGCGGTGCAATTTGCGGTGCACGCTCGGCGTAGCGTGAGAGGAATGCCGGGTAGGCTTCGGAATGGGTGATATTCATGCCGCCTACGCCCGCGAGGAGAAATTTCCTGCCGACCGAAGGCATGCCGTCGTACAGATCGACCTTGATTCCGGCCTGGCTCAACACTTCGGCCGCCATCAGGCCGGCGGGGCCGCCGCCGATGATGGCGACTTTAGGGGGGAGGGAAGTCGAGGGCTGAGTCATGGAATGCACTGCGGTTCGGCGGAATAAGCCGGGCATTCTACCAGCACGGTTAACTGTAGGAGCGAGCCTGCTCGCGATGGCGGTGGGTCAGTCAAAATCGATGTTGGATGTGAGGGCCTCATCGCGAGCAGGCTCGCTCCCACATTGGTTCCGGGGTGTTCATAAAATAGTGATCAAAAAACAACCAGCGCTCTGCATGCCATATGCAGCATGGCCTGTAGGCCCTTTCGCTCAGGTTATCCACAGGCAGCTCCACAGGCATTGTGGGTAAAGGCGCACACCTCAATGACAACCTGATGACGCCCACACCCGCTGCGCGCTGTGATGCAGGATGCCGTGACGCCGCGCCAGCGCCTTGCGGTCCTTGCTGTAGCCGCCGCCAATCACCCCGACCACCGGAATATCCCGCCCGAGGCAATGGCGCATCACGCTTTCATCCCGAGCGGCCACGCCTTCGTCTGTCAGCTTCAGGTAACCGAGCGCGTCGTCCTTATGCACATCGACACCGGCGTCGTACAGCACCAGGTCCGGCTGGTAGAGCGGCAGCAAATAATTCAGCGCGTCGTCGACGACCTTCAGGTAGTCGGCATCGCCCATGCCCTTGGGCAGCGGGATGTCCCAGTCACTTTCGGCCTTGCGTGCAGGAAAGTTCTTCTCGCAGTGCAGGGAAACGGTCACCGCGTCCGGGGTGTTGTGCAGAATCCGTGCAGTCCCGTCGCCCTGATGCACGTCGCAATCGAAGATCAGCACCCGATTCACACGACCGCTTTCCAGCAGGTAATGGCTGATCACCGCCAGGTCGTTAAAGATGCAGAACCCCGCCGGGTAGTCGTAATGCGCGTGATGCGTGCCGCCGGCCAAGTGACAGGCCAATCCATGTTCCAGCGCCTGTTCCGCCGCCAGTAGCGAACCGCCGACCGCCCGCACCGTGCGCCGGGCCAGGGCTTCGTTCCACGGCAGGCCGAGGCGCCGCTGGTCTTCGCGGGACAACTCGCCGCTCATGTAGCGTTCGATATAGGCAGCGTCATGTGCGAGGGCGAGAATTTCCGGCGGGCAGAGTTCCGGGCGCAGCAGGTCGGCGTCCCGGGTCAGCCCACTGTCCACCAGGTGATCGCGCAGCAGGCGAAACTTGTCCATGGGGAAGCGGTGGTCCGCCGGGAACTCGGGGCTGTAGTCTTCGTGGTAAATCAATGGCAGCGGCATGGCGGGCTTTTATGAGTACGGCGTGTAGGAATGAGTGAACGATCCTACCAGCGATGTAGACTTGCGGCATGGAAACGGAGGGGCATGATGGAGCCGATACTGGAACTCGAGAGCGCGCGACTGCTGTTGCGGCAGTGGCGTGACGAGGATTTGCCGGCGTTTGCGGCGATGTGCGCCGATCCACAGGTGATGCGCTATTTTCCGGCACCCTTGAGTCGACTGGAAAGTGCTTCGCTGATCGGGCGGATTCGTGGGCATTTCGCCGAGCATGGTTTTGGTCTCTGGGCGCTGGAGCGCAAGGACACCGGTGCATTTATCGGTTTTACCGGGCTCGGCGTGGTCGGTTTCGACGCGCCTTTCACTCCAGCCATCGAGATCGGCTGGCGCCTGGCTCGCGAACACTGGGGCTTGGGTTACGCCAGTGAGGCGGCGTGGACCGCTCTGCGCTGCGGGTTTGACCGGTTGGCGCTGAACGAGGTCGTGTCCTTCACCTGCGAAACCAACACGCCATCGCAGAAAGTCATGCAGGCCATCGGTATGCACCATGATTCAGCCGGTGACTTCGACCACCCGAAACTCGCGGTCGATCATCCTCTGCGTCACCATGTGCTGTACCGCATCACCCGTGAACAATGGCTGCAAACCTTGCATGGATAAGACGGCCCGGACGTTTACAATGGCGCCAATGATGGCCCTGGCCGGAAACTGAATCGACCGCCGCAGCCAAGACTGCGCGGCATTGCGATGTGTGAGGAGAGTCTGAATGAGCCAAGTGTTGGATGATCTGGTCGATTTGCTGACCCTGGAACCGATCGAAGAAAACCTGTTCCGTGGCCGCAGCCAGGACCTGGGCTTTCGTCAGTTGTTCGGCGGCCAGGTGATCGGTCAGTCCCTGTCGGCGGCCAGCCAGACGGTCGAAGTCGCGCGTCATGTGCATTCGATGCACGGTTATTTCCTGCGTCCGGGCGATTCCACGTTGCCCGTGGTGTATCAGGTTGATCGGGTTCGCGACGGCGGCAGTTTTAGCACGCGTCGGGTCACGGCGATCCAGAAGGGCAACCCGATCTTCACGTGCAGCGCATCGTTCCAATATGACGAAAAAGGCTTCGAGCATCAGGGCCAGATGCCGACGGTGGTCGGGCCGGAAAACCTGCCCTCGGAACTGGAGCTGACCCATCAGCGCGCGCACCTGATCCCTGAGCACATGCGTGAAAAACTGCTGTGCCCGAAGCCGATCGAATTCCGCCCGGTCACCGAGAAAGATCCCTACAACCCGCAGCCATCCGATCCGGTCAAGTACGTCTGGTTTCGCGCCGACGGCGCGTTGGCCGACTCCCCGGCGCTGCACAAATACCTGCTGGCCTACGCGTCGGACTTCAATCTGCTGACCACCTCGATGTTGCCCCATGGCAAGTCGGTCTGGCAAAAAGACATGCAGGTCGCCAGCCTCGATCACGCGCTGTGGTTCCATGCGGACCTGCGTGCCGATGACTGGTTGCTGTACGCGATGGACAGCCCGTGGGCCGGCAATTCCCGTGGGTTCAGCCGTGGCAGCGTGTTCAATCGCGCCGGGCAACTGGTGGCGTCGGTCACTCAGGAAGGGCTGATCCGTCACCGCAAGGATTGGGCATGAGCCTGGCCGAGGTGCGGCACTGGGTGTTCGACATGGACGGCACCCTGACGGTGGCCGTGCATGACTTCGCGGCGATTCGCGTGGCGCTGGCGATCCCGGCCGAAGACGACATCCTGACCCACCTCGCCGCGTTACCGGCTGCTGAAGCGGCAGCCAAACATGCATGGTTGCTGGAGCATGAACGGGATCTGGCGCTGGGTTCGAAACCGGCGCCGGGAGCTGTGGAGCTGGTGCGCGAGTTGGCGGGGCGCGGTTATCGCCTGGGCATTCTCACGCGCAATGCTCGGGAACTGGCGCATGTGACACTGGAGGCCATCGGCCTGGCAGACTGCTTCGCGGTGGAGGATGTGCTGGGGCGTGATGAAGCGCCGCCCAAGCCGCACCCCGGTGGTTTGTTGAAATTGGCCGAGGCCTGGAACGTGCCGGCGAGCGAGATGGTGATGGTCGGTGATTACCGGTTTGATCTGGATTGCGGGCGGGCGGCGGGGGCGCGGACGGTGTTGGTGAATCTGCCGGATAACCCGTGGCCTGAATTGGCGGATTGGCATGCGGCGGATTGTGTTGAGCTCAAGCAGATGCTTTCGGCTTGAGGGCCTCATCGCTGGCAAGCCAGCTCCCACAGTGGATCAGTGTTGCAGATTAAATTGTGGGAGCTGGCTTGCCAGCGATGGCGTCAAATTAAGCAACAAAAATCTCACTGCCCAAATAAAACCTTCTGCCCCTCCGGCGACGTAAACATTCCATCCCCGTTATGCCCAACCCCGGGCACTTCGATCAATTGCTGATTCAATCCTTGCGGATGGCTACGCTTCAAAAACTCAAAATAATTGCGCCCGCGAATCAATCGATTAGCGCCCTGGGCTTTCGCCTCACAACTTTTATCCAGCGCCGGATGGTTCGGATCAATGTCCTGCTGCCCCAGTAGATAAACGATGTCACGCTGAACGTAGTTTTCCTCCAATTGCGCGGGCGTTTGTCCTTCGGCGTAGGCGGGCAAATCTGACAGGCCGTACTTCCAGCGATTGAACGCCGGGCAACCGGCGTGACTGAACGCCACTGGCCGCCGCTCATCGAAATACGCGTAGGAAGACGGGTTGGCGATGACGTAGCGCACATGCACGCCAGCCGCCTTGAGCTCCGGTTGATCGTGACTCAACAACGCATAACGCTGAACCACCTGAGCACCGCCCGAGTGGCCGGCGATGACGACATCCTTCACATCCGGAAACTGTCGACGATCGCCGAGCCGGGCGATGATCTGGTCGAGTGCCGCGTAGGAACTCAGGGCAAACGGAGCGGTGGATAAACCACCGGCCATCCAGTCATTGCCCTGCCAACGCAACACCGTGTCGGCGACTGGATGGAGTGCCACGTCGGTTTCATTGAGAAATTGCGGAGCGATCACCAAGGTATTGGCGCTTTGCCCGGCTTGCTCTGCCGCCCGCTCGGCACTCTGGCGGTAGGTTTCAGCATTGCGCAACCGACCGTGGATGATGATCAGCACGCGCTCGATTTTCGCCGGCGCCGGGCCGATGCCCACCGCCATCTCACCTTCGTTCAACAAGAGTCGGCCGGGGCTGATCTCCTTGACCCCATGCTCGGCAGCCTGGGTACAGGTGCAAGTAAACAACAACATCAACAACCACTTTTTCATTTACAGATTTTTCGCCGCAAAGGTATCGCACTGGCCCACCTGGCCTTGCGCAAATCCGGTTTTGAACCAGCGCACCCTTTGCGCCGACGTGCCATGGGTAAACGAGTCCGGCACCACGCGACCCTGGCCTTGCTGCTGCAAGCGGTCGTCGCCGATGGCGTTGGCGGCATTCAAGGCTTCTTCGATGTCGCCCGGCTCCAGCCAGTTCAGGCGTTGCTGTGCATTGTTGGCCCAGACACCCGCGAGGCAATCCGCTTGCAGTTCCTGACGCACCAACAAGCCACCGTCACCTTCCATTTGCCGGCCTTGCTGACGGGCGGCCTGAATTTTCGCGGAAACGCCGAGCAAGGTCTGAACATGGTGTCCGACTTCGTGAGCGATCACGTAGGCCTGAGCGAAATCACCCGCAGCGGCAAAGCGTTGCGACATTTCCTGGAAGAAACTCATGTCCAGGTAAACCTTCTGGTCTGCGGGGCAATAGAACGGCCCGGTCGCCGAGGTGGCCAGGCCGCACGCCGAGTTCACCCGGTTGCTGAACAGCACCAGCGTAGGATCTTTATACTGTCGGCCGGCCTGCTGGAAAATCTGGCCCCAGGTGTCTTCGGTGTCACCGAGGATCGAACGGACGAATTCCGCCCCTTCATCATTGGCTGGCGGTGCCTTGCGGGTTTGCGTCGGTGCCGGTGCCGATTGCTCGGTCATCTGCCCGGTGAGTTGGCCGAGGATCTGCAACGGGTCCTGGCCGGTGATCCAGCCGATCCCGACAATCAGAATGATCGCGGTCAGGCTCAGGCCCTTGCCGCCACCAAAACGCATCCCGCCGCCACCACCGCCGACATCATCACCACGGGCATCGACCACGTTGTCGCTGCGTCGGCCTTTTTTCCATAGCATGTGGGAATCCTCTGATTATCGTGGGGATGAGTGTTGCTGGTGAGTGGGAGCGGCGCCAGTCCGGTCGTCCGGCTTTTATGCGGGCGGGAACATTACTGAGTGTATTGAACATGGATAACCCATCGAATTCCGTCAGGTGATGGGTTTTTTATGACGTCAGGGCGAACGCCCTATGACTTGTAGGAGCCGGCTTGCCGGCGATGGCGATCTTATGGACGCTATCGCCGGCAAGCCGGCTCCTACGAAAAGCAGTCCGGTGCTTACTGGTCGAACGCATCCCACACTGGCGCGAAGTCAGGGCTAACCAGTCGTTCGCGTTTCGACAAACCGGCAATCAACGCCCGGTCTTCGTCATCGAGCTGGACGTCCAGCGAGGCCAGGTTGGCCAACTGATTAGCCTCGCTGCTGGCCTTGGGGATCGCCGCAACGTTCGGTTGATCAAGCAGCCATTTGAGCGCCACTTGTGTTGGCAGAACCCCGTGTCTGGCGGCGATCTGCTGGATTTGCGGGATGTCCGAGACCTTGTTGCGGGCCAGCGGCGAGTAGGCCGTCAGTGCCAGGTCATGTTGACGGGCGTAGTCCAGCAGCGCGTTTTGTCCGAGCAACACGTGGTATTCAACCTGGATGGCTGACAGTGGCGCGCCCAGTTCTTCGACGACTTTGCGCAGCAGCGGCAGCGGAAAATTCGCCACGCCGATGTTGCGCGCCAAGCCTTGCTCCTTGAATGACACCAGGGTTTCGATCGTGCGTGGCAGGTCCCAATCGGTGGTCGGCCAGTGGATCATGAACAGGTCTACGTAATCGCTGCGCAAGGCCTTGAGGCTGCGGTCCATGGAATGGCGCATGGCATCGGGTTGCAGTTGATCCCACCAGACTTTGGTGGTGACGTGGATCTGCTCGCGAGGCGTAGGACTGTTTACCAGCGCCTGACCGACGGCCTCTTCGTTGTTGTAGGCGGCAGCGGTGTCGATATGCCGATAACCCAACTTCAACGCCTGTTCAACGGCACGTGTGCATTCTTCGCCGAGCATCGGCCAGGTGCCGAGGCCGAGTTTGGGCATGTTCAAACCCTGTGCATTAACGATGCGCTGCATGGTCGATCTCCTGTTCATAAGCAGTGATGCCGGCGATATGTCGCGCGGCGATGTAGCCGAACGTCAGCGCCGGGCCGAGATTAATGCCGCCGGCGGGGTAATGCCCGCCCATGATGCTGGCCATGTCACCGCCTGCGGCGTACAGCCCGGCGATGGCCTGGCCGGATTCGCCGAGGACCTGGGCGTGTTGATTGACCTTGAGCCCGGCGAAGGTGCCGAAGCAGCCGGGCTGGACCTTCACCGCGTAAAACGGCCCTTGCTCGATGGGCGCAACGCACGGGTTGGGTTGCTGCAAGGCGTCACCCTGTTTGCGGTTGTAAGGCGTCGAACCGCGGCCAAACAAGGGGTCTTCACCGTTGCGAGCATGCTGGTTGTAGTCCGCCACAGTGCTGCGCAAGCCGTTCGGGTCGATGCCGCAGGCGTGGGCCAATTCCTCGATCGTGTTGCCGGTTTTCAGATAGCCGCTGCGGATAAAGGATGACAACGGAACCGGAAAAGGCCGAGAGATGCCCAGCCCATATCGGCGTTGAAAACCATGGGTGCAAATCAGCCAGGAGGCAACCTCTTCGCCGGCAGGCGCAGCGGCGACCATGGCCGTTACATAGTCGTAGTAGCCGTTCGCTTCATTGACGAAGCGCTGGCCATTGCTCAGTACGCCGATGATCCCCGGTTTGCCCCGCTCGATGATGTGCGGGAAGTGACCGATGCTGCCATCCCTGTGTGGCACTTGCGAGACCGGCGCCCAGGCTACGGGAGAGGCCATGTCGGTGTTGACCCGGGCCCCGGCGCTTTCGCCCAGGCGCAAACCGTCACCGGCCACGCCGAGGGGTGGCAGCGCCCAGTGTTCGATGCCGGTCGGTGTGCGCGGGAACAGTGCCTTGCGCCGCTCGATGTCATTGGCAAACCCACCGGCCGCGAGCACCACAGCCTTGCGCGCATGGATGCGGACCTTGCCTTTGGCGGTGCTCACCAGCGCGCCCCGGACCTGATCGCCTTCGCGAAACAACTCGCTGACAGGCGCTGATTCCCAGAGCAGTACGCCAAGGTCTTCGGCAGATTTTGCCAGGCGAGCAACCAGCGCCACGCCGTTGACCAGCTGCATCGCCCGGCCATGCACAATGAGGTCGAGCAGGTGCCGGGTGAAGCGCCGGGTGACGTGCCACGCGGCGGACACCGAACGGGTCAGGTTGAGAAACGCGGCCAGATCCGCCCCCGCCATGATCGGCATGCCCATGAACGAAGTTTCCCGCATGGTTTTGCGAAGACGCCTCAGCAGCTTGCCGACTTTTCGCCCGTCATAGGGCGCTGCGATCACCGAACGTCCGCCCGTTCCGGCACCGGGCGTATCGCCATGTATGTCGGCGATGGCATTGCCATCGGCGAATTGCAGCGAGGTGTGCTGTTCGAAAAAGGCGACCATCCGTGGGCCCGCCTCAAGGAACGCATCGATCATTGCCGGTTCGTAACGCTCACCGAGTTCATGCTTGAGATAGGTGCGCGGCAACTCGACGTCTTCGACGATGCCGGCGCGGCGGGCCAGAGGATTGCACGGCACCCAGGCCCAGCCGCCGGACCACGCCGTGGCTCCGCCGAATACCGGGTCTTTCTCCACCACAATGACTTTCAATCCGTGCCATGCAGCGGTAACCGCTGCCGATAACCCGGCTGCACCGGAGCCGATGACCAATACATCGCAGTCGATGTCTGGAGAGCTGTGGGATTCGGCAGGCATTGTTTAAAACTCCAGTGCACATTTTTAGAATTGGATTCCAGAAAATATAGCGACGTGAATCCGCTCGGCAACCACTCAACTGATAAAACGGGCGGTTACCGAACAAGCAGTTCCAGATTTCGCATTAGGCGGTTTGTCTTCTAGAATCGGGCAAATTTCAGGCGGAACCTTCCATGGCCGGCAGTCAGATCGAACGTGTTTTCAGCGTGCTGGAAAGCCTCACCAGTGACCCTCGCGGCCTGCCGATGCAGACGCTGGCAGAGCAACTGGACATCCCTAAAAGCGCGACTCATCGCTTGCTCGCCGAGCTGATTCGGCTGGGTTACGTGCGGCAGAATCCGGATAACTTGCGCTATCACCTGTCGACCAAACTGGTGGCCATGGGGTTCCGTTATCTGTCGGGAAGCGGCGCCGATATCGTGCAGCCAGTGCTTGATCGCCTGGCCCAGGAAACCGGCGAACTGGTGCGCCTTGGGGTCATCGAGGGCGAGCGTCAAACCTGGATCGCCAAGTCCCAGGGCGCCCGCTCCGGTCTGCGATACGACCCGGACATGGGCCGTGATGCGCCGCTGTTTTACACGGCGTCGGGCCATGCGTGGCTGGCGTGCATGAGCGATGCCGAAGCGTTGTCGCTGGTGGAACGCCAGGGCGGCGAGCGTCCAAAAGACCTCGGGCCGAATGCGCCGCGTTCCAACATTGAATTGCTCGAACGCCTGCGTCTGGCGCGGGAGCAGGGCTACGCCTGGGTTGAAGAGAGCTCGGCGGTGGGCACTTCGGCGATTGCGGCGGTGGTGCGTCACCCGAGTGATGGACGAGTGATCGGGGTGCTGAGTATTGCCGGGCCGAGCGCGCGGATGCCGGGGGCGCGGCTGCATGAGTTGGCGCCGCTGTTGTTGAGATTTGCCGAAGAGTTGTCGGCGGCGAGTCTCGCGTCAGAATTTTTCAGTTAACCACCGCCACACATAACCCTGTAGGAGCGAGCCTGCTCGCGAAAGCGGTGAGTCAGTCAACGCATCTGTTGAATCCTAAACAGCTTTCGCGAGCAGGCTCGCTCCCACAAAGGATCTTCGTCTGGCCGGGAAAATTGTGCGTTGTTCGCACGCTTTCGTGAGTCGCTTGTGTAAGAATCTGGAACCAGGTTCTAAATTGTTGAGGGTCAATCAACAATAATCACAAGAGGACCGCACCATGACTTCGCCCGTTCGCATCGCCCTGATCGGTGCCGGCAACATGGGCCAGCAGCATTACCGGCATCTGCACACCCTGAAGCACGCGACCCTGTGCGCGGTAGCTGATCCTGGCCCGCAAGCGGCAGGCCTCGCCGCCGAATGGGGCGTGGGGTATTTCGCCGATCACCGTCAGATGCTGGAGCAGGTGAAGCCGGACGCGGTCATCGTGGCCAACCCGAACACGCTGCACGTCAGCACCGCGCTCGATTGCCTGGCTGCCGGCGTGCCGGTACTGCTGGAAAAACCGGTCGGCGTGCACCTGGATGAGGCGCGCGAGTTGGTAGCCGCCTCGAAAGCCACCGGCGTCCCGGTGCTGGTCGGCCATCATCGTCGGCACAATCCACTGATCGTCCGTGCCCGCGAACTGGTGCAAAGCGGTGCTTTGGGGCGGCTGACGACGGTGACGGCGCTCTGGCAATTGCGCAAACCCGACAGTTATTTCGAAACGCCGTGGCGCCGCGAGCCAGGTGCGGGAATGTTGCTGACCAACCTGATCCATGACCTCGATCTGCTGCGCCATCTGTGCGGCGAAGTGCGGCAGGTTCAAGCGATCACCAGCAATGCCGTGCGCGGGTTTGCCAACGAGGATTGTGCGGCGGTGTTGCTGCAATTCGACAACGGCGCACTGGGCAGCCTGACCGGTTCCGACGCGGTGGCGGCGCCCTGGAGTTGGGAGCTGGATTCCGGGGAGAACCCGGTGTATCCGCGTCAGGCGGATCAGCCGTGTTACTTGCTGGCCGGTACCGGTGGTGCGTTGAGCATTCCGCAACTCAAGCGCTGGCATTACGCCGACGTTGATGGGGGATGGCATCAACCCTTGTTGCCGATGCAGGAAAGCGTCAACGCCGATGAAGCCCTGGGTTTGCAGTTGCAGCATTTCGTGCGCGTGGTGCGTCGGGAAGTCGAACCGTTGGTCAGCGCTGCCGATGCGGCACGCACACTGGCGTTGATCGAGGCCATCCGCGAAGCCGCCGAAACCGGTCGCGCCTGCACCCCGGTGGTGATCGAGGAATGAACATGAGTGAACGGATCTTTTCCCTGGCCAGTCTGACGGTACTGGAATTGTCACCGCCGCAGATGGTGGACGTCGCGGCACGCGCCGGGTACAGCCATGTGGGACTACGCCTTGAGCCGGCGACGCCCGAAGAACATCACTTTGCGCTGGTAGCCGATGTCGGTTTGCGGCGTGAGACGCTGGCGCGGCTGCGCGACACCGGTATTCGTGTGCTGGATGTTGAAATCCTGCGTCTTAAACCGGACACGGTCGTCGCCGACTTCGAGAAAATTCTGGCAGTCGGTGCGGAGTTTGGTGCCAGTGAATTGCTGGTGGCGGGTAACGATTCTGACGAGCAACGGCTGACGGAAAACTTCGCCCGGCTCTGTGATCTGGCGGCGCCTTACGGACTGCACCCGCACCTGGAGTTCATGCCCTGGACTGATGCGCGCAATCTTGAACAAGCGGTGCGCATTGTCGAAAGCGCTGATCGCGAAAATGGCGCGGTGTTGGTCGATGCGTTTCATTTCGATCGCTCGGGTTCTCGGCTGGAAGATCTGGCCAAAGTCGCCCCGTCACGGTTACGGTATGCGCAGTTGTGCGATGTGGCGGGGCCGCGGCCGACGGACATGGCTGAGATTTTGCGTCAGGCCCGCAACGAGCGACGTTTTCCAGGTGATGGCGATTGTGATCTGGCGGGGTTGTTGCAGTGTTTGCCGGCTGATATTCCGCTCAGCCTGGAGATTCCAACGGTGAAGTTGTTGGAGCAGGGCGTGAGCGGGTTGCAACGGGCGCAGATGGCGCTGGAAAAGGCCCGGGAATTGTTGGCGCGTATCTAGACGGTGCTGCGCACCTGTTCGCGGGCAAGCCTCGCTCCTACAGGGGCAATGGATAACCCTGTAGGAGCGAGGCTCGGTCTGGGCGGCACTCCGACGAAGCTTTTGACTTTCGATGTAAAAAAGGAATCCCAATGACCGTCAGCACCCCGCTCTCCGGCGTAAACCAACCCTTCAAAGGGATTTTGCTGATCGTCTTCGCCACCTTTCTCTTCTCAAGCCATGACGCCTTGTCGAAATACCTTTCGGGGTTCTACCCGATCGTCATGGTGGTGTGGGCCCGGTATGTGGTTCACACCTTGTTGATGGCCGGGATTTTTCTGCCGCAATCCGGGCTGCGCGTCCTACGCACCAAACGACCGTTGCTGCAGTTGCTGAGGGCGTTGTGCCTGTTGGGCACCAGTCTGTTTTTCACCACCGGCTTGCAGTACATCCCGTTGGCCGAAGCCACCGCGGTCAACTTTCTTGCACCGGTCCTGGTGACTGCGCTGTCGGTGCCGCTGCTGCGTGAGCGCGTCACCCGCGGCCAATGGATCGCGGTGATTTGCGGATTTATCGGCGTGTTGATCATCGTCCACCCCGGTGGTGATCTGTTCACGCCAGCGGTGCTGCTGCCGCTCTGCTCGGCGCTGTTTTTCTGCTTCTATCAATTGCTCACCCGCAAGCTCAGCAGCGTCGACAGCCCGACCACCAGCAACTTTTTCGCCGGGTTGTGCAACACCCTGGTGATGAGCGCGCTGGTGCCGTTCTTCTGGCAAGTGCCGAGCCTTGGGCATGGATTGATGATGGTGGCGCTGGGGGCATGCGGGATGACGGCGCACTTGTTTCTGACTCAGGCATTCCGCTACGCCGCTCCGGCGCTGTTGGCGCCGTTCGGCTATTGCCAGATTGTCTTCGCCGGTTTGCTCGGCTGGTTGCTGTTTTCCCACACGCCGACCCTGACCACGGTGGTCGGGATCGCGGTGATTTGCTGCAGCGGTTTGGCGGCGGCCTGGCAGCAAAGCCGTCGCTGAGCAGGGTCAGAATCTGAAGCGCACCACCAGGTTTTGCAGGCCGGTCGCCAGTTGCGACAATTCCTGGCTGGTGGCGCTGGTCCGGGTCGAGGCGTCGGCACTTTCCAGCGACAGGTCGCGGATGTTCAGCAAGTTGCGATCCACCTCGCGGGCCACTTGCGCCTGTTCCTCTGACGCGCTGGCGATCACCAGATTACGTTCATGGATCTGCTCCATGGCCCGGGTGATTTCTGCCAGTGCCAGACCCGCCTGTTCGGCAATCGACAAGGTATCGGCGACGCGCTGACTGTTGTCGTGCATCGACAGCACCACGCTGTCGGTATCGCCCCGCACCCGGCCAATCATCTGTTCGATTTCGCGGGTCGATTGCTGGGTTCGATGAGCCAGTGCCCGCACTTCATCGGCCACCACTGCAAACCCACGCCCGGCTTCCCCGGCGCGGGCGGCCTCGATGGCGGCATTGAGCGCGAGCAGGTTGGTCTGTTCGGCGATGGCGCGGATCACGTCCAGCACCTTGCCGATTTCCCGGGATTGCTCGGCCAGCGTTTGCACCTGTTGCAGAGCGAGGCCGGCATTGCTGCTCATCGCCTGAATCGAATCCAGTGTCTCAATGACCCGTGTCTGGCCCTGGTTGGCTTGCTGCGTGGACAGGCGAGTGCTGTCGGAAGTCGACACCGCGTTACGTGCGACTTCTTCCACCGCGACCGTCATCTCGTTGACGGCCGTGGCGGCTTGTTCGATTTCATTGTGTTGCTGTTGCAGCCGAGCGGAATCCTGCCGAGTGTTCTGATTCATCTGCAGCGCAGCCGCCGCCAATTGCGTCGAGGTGCCGCTGATCAGTTGCAGGGTTTCGCGCAGGCTGGTTTGCATGGCTGACAAAGCCTTGAGCAAACGTGCGGTTTCATCGCTGCCGTGGCTGTGAATCGGTTTACTCAAGTCCCCGGCGGCGACTTGCTCGGCCACGGCTACGGCCTGACGGATCGGAACGACGATGCTGCGAATCAGCAGCCAGGCCAGGCACAAAGTCAGGAGCGCAACGGCGATCAGCGCACCGATCACGGTGAACTTCACCTGGTTGTAAAGCGAGTCGGCCTGGTTGGCCGACAGGCTGACTTCATTGGCGGCAAGGGCCATCAATTCGGCGAACTGGTCACCGGTCTGGGTCGAGTACTCCTGGATTTTGCCGTTGAGCAGCGCGGTCATGTCTTCGCTGCGGTTCTCCCGCGACAGCGCTTCGTATTGCGCCAACGCCTGACGGTAACGGGTGACGGTGGCGACGAACTTTTCGTACGGCTCCCGGTTGTAATCACCGACCAGCGGGGTGAATTTTTCCAGCGTCTCGCCCAGCCAGCCTTGTACTTGATGCAGGCGTGTGACGGTAGCATCGAGCACTTTGGGGTCGCGGTTGAGGGCCATGCGCAGGCTGAGTACGCGAATGCTCAGGACATAGTCGCGGATTTCACCCAGGTAGCGAACGCTCGGCAGGGAGATGTTTTCCGTGTGCTGGCCGGTGGCGCGGACCTGCGCAACCTGTTTGAGGGCGAACAATCCCTGCAACAGAACCAGCAGGGCGATAACGCCGAAGCTGATCACGGCGCGTTTGGCAATGCTCAAGTGACCTGGGGACATGGTGGGTCTCTGTGGTGTTGAGAAAAAAGGGGGCATTCATAAATCCTGCGCATAAAAAAACGCAGGCCCGGGATCAGGCCTGCGTTTGGGGTGTATCAGTTTTCGACTGTAGGAATCTTGCGCGGCGCCATGAAGTACATCCAGGTCAGCGCGATGAAGTACATCGCCGGAATGATGGTGAACAGCACGGTGTAGTTGTTGTTGGTGATGGTCAGAATGTGGCCGACCAACTGGGTCATGAACATCCCGCCGATCGCGGCGCACATGCCGCCGAAGCCGAACACCGTACTCATCATGTGTTTAGGCGTGTAGTCCATCACCAGGCTCCAGATGTTCGCGGTCCAGGCCTGGTGTGCACCGATGGCCAGGGAGATTGCAAACACCGCCACCCACAGGCTGCTCGAACCGGCGGCCATGACCACGCCGATGATGCAGCAGGCAAACAGGAACATCGACATCAGGCGCGCCTTGATCGGGTTGATCCCGCGGCCGATCAGGAACGAGGACAGGATGCCGCCGCCAACGCTGCCGAAGTCAGCAGTGAGGTAGATGATGATCAGCGGGATACCCATCTGGGTCACGTTGATCCCCAGGTTGTATTGCTGATTGAGGAACGGCGGCAGCCAGTACAGGTAGAACCAGAACACCGGCGCGGTGATCGAGTAGGCGAGGGCGAAGGCCCAGGTGCCACGCATGCGCAGGATTTTGGAGAACGGTACGCGGGATTGTTCCGGTTCGACTTCCTTCTGGATGTAGTCCAGTTCCGATTGTTTAACGCTTGGGTGATCTTCCGGGTTGAAGTACTTCAGGCCCCAGAACAGCAGCCAGATGCCACCCAGCGACGCCATGCACAGGAACGCGGCCTGCCAGCCCCACACATGCAGGATCAGTGGCAGCAGCATCGGGGTGAACATCGCACCGACGTTGGTGCCGGCGTTGAAAATGCCCGTGGCCACGGCGCGCTCGCCGGCCGGGAACCACAACCGCGTGGTTTTCACGCAAGCCGGGTAGTTGGCGGCTTCGGTCAGCCCGAGGATAAAACGGCAGACCATGAAGCCGACCGCTGACGTGGCCAGGCCGTGGGCGCCGGTCGCCAGGCTCCAGAGCAGCACTGCGCAGAAGAACACGCGCTTCACGCCGACCCGGTCGATCAAGCGGCCTTGCAGCACGAAACCGATGGCGTAACCGACCTGGAACCAGAAGTTGATGTTGGCGTAATCCATCGCCGTCCAGCTCATTTCCTTGGCCAGGATCGGCTGCATCACGCCCAGTGCGGCACGGTCGATGTAGTTCAGGGTGGTGGCGAAAAACACCAGCGCCAGCATGCCCCAACGGGTCTTGCCGACGGCCATGGCGCCGCGGATCTTGTCGCCGATGCCACCGACGGCAGGAGTCGTGGAGGAACGCTCCACGGGAGAGCTTTGAGAAGGAGTCATGTAGGCCACCGATTATTTTTATGTGGTGTTCTGAGTCTTGGGTCACCGAGACCGATGGTTGTGACCGGACTCAATGTGTAGTGGATGGTGGGCAGTGGACGAAAAATCGTCAATTCGCCAAAGGCCATTGTGTTCGATAATCGCACGGAAAACTAACCGGATAGTACACTTTGAATTGCTGTGCTCGATACTACAGCCAATAATTTACTCCATGAAAAACGCGGTCCCTGTAGGAGCCGGCTTGCCGGCGATGGTGCCCGCAAGATCGCCATCGCCGGCAAGCCGGCTCCTACAAAAATGCGTGCAATGCCCCTAACAAGATGGTCTCCACCACCGGGAGTCGAAACATGCAGCGTTCCATTGCCACCGTGTCCTTGAGCGGTACCCTGCCGGAAAAACTCGAAGCCATTGCCGCCGCCGGTTTCGACGGGGTGGAGATTTTCGAAAACGACCTGCTCTATTACGACGGCAGTCCTCGGGAAATTAAACAGATGTGCGCCGATCTCGGGATCGCCATCACGCTGTTTCAACCGTTCCGCGATTTCGAAGGCTGCCGCCGCGACCGCCTGCCGCGCAATCTGGAGCGGGCCGAGCGCAAGTTCGACCTGATGCAGGAGCTGGGCACTGACCTGGTGCTGGTGTGCAGCAACGCTTCCGCCGATTCCGTGGGTGATGAGCAAATTCTCGTCGACGATTTGCGTCTGCTGGCCGAACACGCCGGTGCGCGTGGTCTGCGAATCGGTTACGAGGCGTTGGCCTGGGGCCGGCACGTCAACACCTGGCAGCAGGTGTGGAACATCGTTCGCCAGGCGGACCACCCAAGTCTGGGCGTGTTGCTGGACAGTTTCCACACGTTGTCGCTCAAGGGCGATCCGAGTGCCATCGCCGACATTCCCGGCGACAAAATCTTCTTCGTGCAAATGGCCGACGCGCCGATCCTGGCCATGGACGTGCTGGAATGGAGCCGGCATTTCCGCTGCTTCCCGGGCCAGGGCGAATTCGATTTGCCGGGGTTCCTCGCGCCGATCATCAAAAGTGGCTACACCGGGCCGTTGTCGCTCGAGATCTTCAACGACGGCTTCCGCGCCGCACCGCCACGGGCCAACGCCGCCGATGGTTTGCGTTCGTTGCTGTACCTGGAAGAGAAGACCCGCGAGCGGCTGGCACAGGAAACCAAACCTGCGGCCAGCCCGGACATTCTGTTCGAGACGCCGAAGGCCAGTGAATACAACGGCATCGAATTTCTTGAGTTCGCCGTGGACGAAAGCCTCGGCGCCAGGCTTTCTCATTGGCTGGAGCGGCTGGGCTTCGTCAAGGCCGGCCAACACCGTTCAAAAAGCGTGAGCCTGATGCGTCAGGGCGACATCAACCTGATTCTCAACTCCGAGCCCTACTCGTTTGCCCACAGCTTTTTCGAAGCTCATGGCCCGTCGCTTTGCGCCACGGCGGTGCGGGTCAATGACAGCACCAGCGCGCTGGCCCGGGCCGTCGCTTATAAAGGTCAGCCTTATCGCGGACTGGTCGGCCCCAATGAGCTGGAACTGGCTGCGGTGCGCGCGCCGGATGGCAGCCTGATTTACCTGGTGGACCAGGACGCCGACGTCTACGGCACCGACTTCAATCTGCAACCGACGGAAACGGCCAGCGGTGGCCTCAAACGCATCGACCACATGGCCATGGCGCTGCCGGCCGACAGCCTCGACAGTTGGGTGCTGTTCTACAAAAGCCTGCTGGATTTCGAAGCCGATGACGAAGTGGTGCTGCCCGATCCGTATGGTCTGGTAAAGAGCCGGGCACTTCGTAGCCGCGACAGTTCGATCCGCTTGCCGCTGAACATTTCCGAGAACCGCAACACCGCGATCTCACACGCGCTGTCGAGTTATCGCGGCTCTGGTGTGCATCACATCGCGTTTGACTGCGACGATATCTTTGCCGAGGTCCGTCGGGCCAAGGAGGCGGGCGTGCCGCTGCTGGATATCCCGCTCAACTATTACGATGACCTGGCGGCGCGGTTCGATTTCGACGACGAATTCCTCAGCGAACTGGCTTATTACAACGTGCTCTACGACCGTGATGCCCAGGGCGGTGAGCTGTTCCACGTTTACACCGAGCCGTTCGAAGGGCGGTTCTTCTTTGAAATCATCCAGCGTAAAAACGGCTATGCCGGTTACGGTGCGGCGAATGTGGCGGTGCGGCTGGCGGCGATGGCTAAATCCCGCAGCGGCGCCGTTCGTCAGGCGAAGTTGTAGCAATTTCGTAAACGCGAGGTTAAACCGCTGCCGCGCGGCTTCCTTCACTGTGCCGTGCGGCTCATAATCGCCAGCCTGTGCAGTGATGGCCGTGAGCCCGCAATGACAATGACATCAGAACTCTCCGTAGCGCCCGACGAACCCTTGGCCGAGCCACGCAAGAGTCGCAAGAACAACCCGGAAAAGACCCGCGAGAACATTCTTCAAGAGGCCATTGTAGAGTTCGTCCAGCAGGGGCTTTCCGGCGCTCGCGTCGATGCGATCGCCGAGCGTATCCACACCTCCAAACGCATGATCTATTACTACTTCGGCAGTAAGGAACAGCTCTACATCGAGGTGCTGGAGAAGCTCTACGGCGATATCCGCAGCACCGAAAACCGCCTGCACCTGGCCGAACTGGCGCCGGTGGAGGCGATTCGGCGGCTGGTGGAATTCACCTTCGATCACCATGATCGCAATGTCGATTTCGTGCGCATCGTCAGCATCGAGAACATTCACAACGCCGAATTCGTGAAGCGTTCCGATGCGATCAAGGCGATGAACAACACCATTCTTGATTCACTGGGCGTGATATTGCGTCGCGGGGTTGAAGAGGGTGTGTTCCGGGCGGGGCTTGAGCCCCTGGATGTGCATCTGTTGATCAGTTCGTTCTGCTTCTATCGCGTGTCGAACCGCCATACGTTCGGTGAGATTTTTCAGATCGACCTGCCGGACGAAAGCATCAAGCAGCGTCATCGAGAGATGATTTGCGAGTCGGTTTTGCGATACCTGCAGGCCTGACGCCTTCGCGGGCGAGCCTCGCTCCTACAGGTTTTGCGTTGATCTGTAGGAGCGAGGCTTGGTCTGGGCGGCATTCCGACGAAGCTTTTCAGCTATTCATGCTTTGAAAATGCGCCAGCATTCGCTGCGCATCCGGCACCACGCCGCTGAACAATTCAAACGCCTTCACCGCCTGAAACACCGCCATGTTGCCGCCATCCAGTGTGCGGCATCCCAAGGCTCGGGCGTTGCGCAGCAGTTCGGTTTCCAGCGGGAAGTAAACGATCTCCGCCACCCACAACTGTGGCCTTAGCAACTCCACCGGGACCGGCATGCCAGGCAGTTTTTTCATGCCCATGGGCGTGGTGTTTACCAGGCCGTCAGCCTGAGCCAGCGTGTTCGGCAAATCATGACCCGCCACGGCTCGGCCAGCGCCGAAATGCTGATTGAGATTGTCCGCCAGACTCTGCGCGCGACTGATTTCCACATCGAAAATGCTCAACCGCTGTACGCCTTCGCTCAATAGCGCGTGGGCCACCGCCGCACCGGCACCACCGGCGCCCATCTGGACGACATGCTCAAGGGCAACGCCCTGCAAGCCACGGCGAAAACCTTCGGCAAATCCCAGGCAATCGGTGTTGTGGCCGATGCGTTTACCGTCCTTCAACACCACCGTGTTCACCGCGCCGATACCGCGGGCTTCCGGCGACAACTCGTCGAGCAGGGGGATGATCGACTGCTTGCAAGGAAAGGTGATGTTCAGGCCGGTGAAGTTCATACGTTCCGCCGCCATCAACAGGTCGGGCAGGGCGCTGCTGTCGAGTTTCAACTGATCGAGATCGATCAGACGGTAGAGGTAACGCAAACCCTGAGCGTCGCCTTCATGTTCATGCAGTGCGGGCGTACGGGACGCCTGAATGCCGGCGCCGATCAGCCCGGCCAGTACCGCGTTGTTCTGAGTCACGGCGTTCACCCTTTCAAGCGCAGGCTGAAATGCTCCAGCGCCAGGCGATAGCCATGGCTGCCGAAACCGGCCATTACTGCGGTGGCAATGGCTGAAACAAAGGAGTGGTGGCGGAAAGGCTCACGAGCATGGACGTTGGACAGGTGGACTTCGATCACCGGCAATTCGCTGGCGATCAGGGCGTCACGAATGGCGACCGAGGTGTGGGTCCAGGCGGCGGGGTTGATGACGATCCCGGCGCAACGACCGCGGGCGGCGTGAATCCAGTCGAGCAGTTCACCTTCGTGGTTGGTCTGGCGAAACTCCACCGCCAGGCCGAACTCTTCGGCGGCCCGGCCGCACAACGCTGCGATATCCGCCAGGGTTTCGTGGCCGTAAGTTGCCGGTTCACGGGTGCCGAGCAAGTTCAGGTTCGGGCCGTTGAGCACCAGAACGATAGGGTTCATCAGGGTCTCTCCACATATTATTTTTGGCATGGGCTGATATTTCAGCCTGTGGAGATAAATTGTACTAGATGGTTAATTTGGTCAATTGAACAGGCGCCAAGACGGAGGTTTGTGTGCGGTGATCGGACGGTTTCGGCATCTCAACGCGGCAAATGCTCGATCAGAAAATCAATAAACGCCCGTAACCGCAGAGGCACATGGCGGCTTTGCGGGTAAAGCAGGGTGAATGGTCGTGACCGTCCGCCGTAAGGTTTGAGGATTTCCACCAGCGAGCCATCGGCCAGCTCCTTTTCGACGATAAAACGATAAGTCTGGAATAGACCCGCCCCATGTTTGGCCAGGGTCACACCGCCCAGCACGTCGTCGGAACAACTGAGATCACCCTCGGCGAGGATCTCGCGCTGCACGCCATCGTCGTTGAACAGCCAGGCAATCCGCCGACCGCTGCTGGGCAAATCGTACTGGATGCATTCATGATTTTTCAGGTCGTCCAGGGTTTGCGGCGTGCCCGCGCGCTTCAGGTAATCGGGGCTGGCGATCATCACCAGTTGCGCGTCCTCCAATTGTCGGGCGATCAGCCCGGAATCCGGAATCGCTCGCACGCGGATAGCCAGGTCATAGCCTTCACCGACGAAATCGATGTTGCGATTGCTGATGTGCGACTCGACTTTCACCTGCGGAAAACGCTCCCGAAACGCCGGCAGCAACGGCAGGATCCGGTGATGCGCATACGTCGTGGGGATACTGATGCGCAAGGTGCCGGAAGGCTCTTGCTGCTGGCCCATCACCTCGCGTTGGGCCTCGACCAATTGCGCCAGCGCCTGACGACATTCTTCGTAATACCGGCGCCCGCTATCCGTCAGTTTGACGCTGCGAGTGGTCCGCGCGAACAGCCGCACGCCCAGGCGTTCTTCCATGCGCGACACGGACCGACTCACCGCTGCCGGCGTCACGCCAGCGACCAGCGCGGCGGCGGTAAAGCTGCCAGCTTCAGCGGCGAGGCAAAACAGTTCGATGCTGCCGAGCTGAAGATCGTCGAATGTTCGCTGCATGATTGATTACACCGGGGATCAAATGAAGGACTTGATGCAGTGTTTATCAAATTGCGGAAAGGATTGCTTACCATTTTTGCAGCGTATCGCCACGCTCGATGCGAGTTGGAACGCTAGCCTCAAGTTCGGGCGATAACGTGAAGGCTTGCACCGGTTATCGGATTTTCAAGGGAATGACGGGTCATTGAGCTCAACAACCTAACGGATGGGTTAACATGAAATTGTTCAGCTACAAAGGGCTTTCAATGGTGATCATGTTGCGCGATGAACACTGCCCACCGCATACGCATGTAGACGCCGGAGCCTGGAGCGCACGCTTCAAGTTCTGCTTTTGGCACAACGGCGTAGAGCTGTGGGATGTGGTGCCTCATTCCAACCGGCCACCTGCCGCCGTACTGGAAGGCTTGCGTCACGCACTCCGTCAGCCTGCTCATTTGCGTCGTGCCCGTAAGATCTGGTGGGAAAAGCTGCACACGGTCTGCCTCAATCATCAAATATGGGACTGGCAGACCAGCGAAGTCGCCGTGGTGAAAAGGATTGCCAGTGCGACCAACATGATTTATTCGGCTTGCTATGAGCCCGAGACGAACAAGACCTTGCTGGCGCTGTTTGGCGTTTCGGAGGGTGTGGAGATCAAGTTATGAAATCGATAGAGGCGAAAACACTGGCGGATCGGCCTGTGACAGAAGCCGCGCTGGATACGGCCATCCGTCGTGGGCAAGCGCGTCACAAAGGTGGTTTTCAGGTGACGGCCGTGTCCTATGTTGAGCCGTGTCTGGCAGTCAGTTTCGTTGATGGCAGTGGCGTGCTGCTGCCGGTGCAGCACTATCCGGAGTTCGATGGATTCGAGGTCGAGGATTTCGCCGGCCTGAAAGTCGGCTTTTCCGGAACCGCCCTCTGCCATGAGGGCAAGGATTTGCATGTATCCATCGCCGGCATGATCTCGGCGAGCAAGCCGTTGATGGACATGGCCGCCTCGGTCATCGCCTCGCGCAATGGTCGCCAAAGCAGCGCTGCCAAGGCCGAGGCGGCGCGGGCCAATGGTCGCAAGGGCGGACGCCCGCGCAAACCAGAAATCACCGAATGAACGCGCACAAAAAAGCCGTCGTACTGACGGCTTTCTTGTATCAGGCGGTTGCAATCAACGCCGGATCAACAACACCCCGGATTCCATGTGGTGAGTCCACGGGAACTGGTCAAACATCGCGCATTGGCTAATGCGGTGGGTGTCGTGCAGTTGGGCAATGTTGGCCGCGAGGGTCTCCGGGTTGCAGGAGATGTACAGGATATTGTCGAAGCGTCGGGTCAGTTCGCAGGTGTCCGGGTCCATGCCGGCGCGAGGCGGGTCGACGAAGACGCTGCCGAACTCGTAGCTCTTGAGATCGATGCCGTGCAGGCGACGGAACGGGCGCACTTCGTTCAGGGCTTCGGTCAGCTCTTCGGCGGACAGGCGCACCAGCGTGACGTTATCCACCGCATTTTCGCTGAGGTTGCTCAGTGCCGCGTTGACCGAGGTCTTGCTGATCTCGGTGGCCAGCACTTTGCGTACGCGGGTCGCCAACGGCAGCGTGAAGTTGCCGTTGCCGCAATACAGTTCCAGCAGATCGTCCGGGCGGTCGCCGAGTGCGTCGTAAGCCCAGTTCAACATCTTCTGGTTCACGGTGCCGTTGGGCTGGGTGAACGCGCCTTCCGGCTGACGGTAGCTGAAGGTGCGGCCGCCGACTTCAAGTTTTTCGACCACATAATCGTGGCCGATCACTTCGCGTTTGCCTTTCGAGCGACCGATCACGCTGACGTTCAATTCGGCTGCCAGCTTCGATGCCGCCGCGTGCCAGTGTTCATCCAGCGGACGGTGATAGCACAGCGTGATCATTGCATCGCCGGCCAATGTGGTCAGGAACTCCACCTGGAACAGCTTGTGGCTCAGGGCCGCACTGGCTTTCCACGCGGCCTTGAGCTGCGGCATCAGTTGATTGATGCGCAGGCTGGCAATCGGGAACTCTTCGATCAGGATCGGCGTGCGTTTGTCTTCCTGGGAAAACATCGCGTAGTGACGCTCGCCGGCTTCACGCCACAGGCGGAATTCGGCACGCAGGCGGAAGTTCTTCAGCGGCGAGTCGAACACTGCCGGCTCCGGTGCATCGAACGGGGCCAGCAGGTCGCGCAGGCGCGAGACCTTTTCTTCGAGCTGAACGGTGTAAGCCTGGGAATCAAAAGTCATGCGTTGAACCAACCCAACTTGATCACAAACAGAATCGACAGAATCACCAGCGCCGGGTTCAGCTCACGGCCGCGACCGGACAGCAGCTTGATGGCGGTCCAGGAAATGAAACCGAAAGCGATGCCGTTGGCGATGGAGTAAGTGAATGGCATGGCCAGCGCAGTGACCACGACCGGTGCGGCAACGGTGATGTCGTCCCAGTCTATTTCGGCCAGGCCGGAAGTCATCAGGACAGCGACGAACAGCAGTGCCGGCGCCGTGGCAAATGCCGGAACACTGGCGGCCAGTGGCGAGAAGAACAGCGCCAGCAGGAACAGGATCGCCACCACAATGGCCGTCAGACCGGTACGGCCGCCGGCGCTCACGCCCGCTGCGGATTCGATGTAACTGGTGGTGGTCGACGTACCCAGCAACGAACCGGCCATGGCCGCGGTGCTGTCCGCGATCAGCGCGCGGCCCATTTTCGGCATGTGGCCGTCCTTGCCCATCAGGCCGGCGCGCTTGGCGACGCCGATCAGGGTGCCGGAGTTGTCGAACAGGTCGACGAACAGGAAGGCGAAAATCACGCTGACCAGACCGATGTCCAGTGCACCCTTGATGTCCAGTTGCAGGAAGGTCGGCGCCAGCGATGGCGGCATCGACATCACGCCGCCGAACGGGGTGAAACCGAGGGCAATCGACGCAATGGTCACAACCAGAATCCCGATCAGCACCGCACCGCGCACGGCGAGGGCTTCAAGGGCAACGATCAGGGCAAAACCCAGGGTGGCGAGGATCGGTGCCGGTTGTTTCAGGTCACCGAGGCCGACCATGGTCGCCGGATTGCTGACCACGATGCCGGCGTTGTGCAGGGCGATCAGCGCCAGGAACAGGCCGATACCGGCAGCAATCGCCGAGCGCAGCGGCAGCGGGATGCTGTTGATGATCCATTCCCGGATGCGGAAGATCGACAGCAGGAAGAAGCACACTGCCGAGATGAATACCGCGCCCAGCGCCACTTGCCAGGTGTGGCCCATGTGCAGGACCACGGTGTAGGTAAAGAAGGCGTTCAGGCCCATGCCCGGTGCGAGGGCGATCGGGTAGTTGGCGATCAGGCCCATGGTCGTGGAGCCGATGGCGGCTGCCAGACAGGTGGCGACAAACACCGCACCTTTGTCCATGCCGGTCTCGCCGAGGATGCTCGGGTTGACGAACAGAATGTAGGCCATGGCCAGGAAGGTCGTGACGCCCGCAAGAATCTCGGTCCGCACGTTGGTGTTGTGTGCCTTGAGTTGAAACAGCCTTTCCAGCATGTCTGCTCCCCGTGGCGCGCCCGGCGCCGTGAATGTATCGACCTCAACAGCAAAGCACAGACCGCTGCAGGCGCCTGGTAATTTTCTGTGGGTCGGAAAAAGCCGCGCATCATACCAGCCGCGTGGGGTTGTGGCTGCTTATGGTGGTGATCGTCGTCGATGTTTTGCGTTAAAGCCAAGTGCGCCATACTGCGCGCTGGTTTTGGGGGACATGGGGATTGCATGAAAAAGCGTCTGGTTAACGTATTCGCAGTATTGATTGCCTTGATGCTGGGGGCGCAAACCGCTTCGGCTGCCTCGGCGGCGCCGTTGAGCCAGGTCAAGGTGCTCAAGGTCGAGTCGCCGACCTGTGGGTTTGAAGACATCAGCGAAGGCCAGGAAAAGACCCGTTGCGATCACAGCGGTCCGAGCATCAAGATCTACGTGCTGGAAGTCGGCTATGGTCGCAAGGCGCAAGTCGGGCTGGACGGTTTCGATGTGGACGGTACCCGGACCCCGGTCTGCGCCTTTGATAACGGCAATCTGACCGAATGCACAGTCGGTAGTAAAACAGTCGGCTATCTGTATGTCTTCGATCTGGCTGGCAAGCAGGAAGGCACGTTCACCTTCAGCAACACGTCGATCAATGCGCCGGGTAATACGCTGTCGACGCAGCTTTACATCAAGTAACGGCCGGCTCGAACAAGGGTCAGGAAAGCTGACTACGCTTTAAAGATCATTCTGTGGATTGCGCCCATGACCTTTAGAGCCCTGATTACCCTCGCCGAGGGCATCGATGACCTGCAAACCGTGACGCTGATCGATGTGCTGCGCCGCGCCAAGGTTGAAGTGGTGGTGGCCAGCATCGAAGGCCGGCGCATGCTCACCTGTGCCCGCGGCACCCGCGTGACGGCCGATGCAATGCTGGTGGATTTGCTGGCCCAACCGTTCGACCTGGTCGCGCTGCCTGGCGGTGCCGTCGGCGCGCAACATCTGGCCGGCCATCAACCTTTGCAGCAATTGATCAAGGATCAGGCGGCAGCCGGCCGTCTGTTCGCCGGCATCGCCGAAGCCCCGGCCCTGGCACTTCAGGCCTTTGGCGTCCTGCGTCAACGGCGGATGACTTGCCTGCCTTCGGCCAGTCATCAGCTTTTGGGCTGCAACTTCGTTGATCAACCGGTGGTGGTCGACGGCAATTGCGTTACTGCGCAAGGTTCGGCGGACGCACTGGAGTTTGCTCTGACGTTGGTGGAACAACTTTGCGGCAAGGCCACGCGGGCGACGGTGACGAGGGAGTTGGTGGTTTAACGAATGTCAGGCCGTCGTTTCTTCCGCCGGCAAATGCATGCGATCCCGGTTGGCCAGGGTCGGAAACAGTTTGATCCAGACTCCGGTCACCACCAGCGTGCCGATACCACCCATGACCACCGCCGGCACGGTGCCGAACCAATGGGCGGTGAGACCGGATTCGAACTCGCCCAACTGGTTCGAGGCACCGATGAACAGGCCGTTGACGGCGCTGACCCGGCCACGCATTTCATCCGGGGTTTCCAGTTGCACGAAGGACGCGCGGATCACCATGCTGATCATGTCTGCTGCGCCCAACACGACCAGCACCGCCAGCGAGAACCAGAATGAAGTGGACAGGCCGAACGCAATGGTCGCGACGCCGAATACACCGACGGCGGTAAACATCACCCGACCGACCTTGCGATCCACGGAGAACCGCGCCAGCCACAGCGACATCAGCAACGCGCCCACTGCCGGAGCCGAGCGCAACAAGCCCAGGCCCCATGGCCCGGTCAGCAGAATGTCCTTGGCAAACACCGGCAGCAAGGCCGTCGCGCCGCCGAGCAGCACGGCAAACAGATCCAGAGAAATCGCCCCGAGAATGTCCGGCCGACTGCGAATGAAGCGGATACCCGCCAGCAGCGAATCCAGGGTGGCCTTGCCTTTGTTCAACGGCGTTTGCCGCGCGGGCAGGTTGAGCATCAGCAGGCAGGCAATCACATAGAGAATCACGGTCGGGCCGTAGACCCAGGCGCTGCCAAAGGCATACAGCAAGCCGCCGAGGGCCGGCGCGACGATGGTCGCCGATTGTTGGGCGGACTGTGCCGCGGCCACGGCGCGGGGGAACAGCGCGGTGGGAACGATACTTGGCAGCAGCGCCTGGGTGGTCGGCATCTCGAAGGAGCGCGCGGCGCCGAGCAGAAACGCGAGGATGAAGATCATTTCCCGAGTGACATGGCCGGTGGCGCCGCCAATCGCCAGGGTCAAGGCAATCAAGGCTTGCAGCGACTGACAGATCGCCGCGACTTTACGCCGGTCGTAGCGGTCGGCGACATGCCCGGTGTGCAACATGAACAGCACGCGCGGGGCAAACTCCACCAGACCGACCAGACCCAGATCCAGCACGTTGCCGGTCAGTTGGTAGAGGTTCCAGCCGATGGCCACGGTGAGCATCTGAAAGCCGCTGGCGGTAAATACCCGAGCCAGCCAGAACGCGATGAAAGGGCGGTGATGACGTAACAGCAAAGGCGCTTGGCTGGGCATCGGAGGCAGATCTTGAGCGAGGGGAGGCCCGAGATTATCACCAACCTGTAACCAGAAGTTGCAGAGGCGGGAAATTTAGTTAGCTAGACACCGATCCAGAAAACCCTGAAATCCCTTGTGGGAGCGAGACCGGCTTGCCGGCGATGGAGTCGGCACATTCAACATAAAGGTGACAGACAGACCGCTTTCGCCGGCAAGCCGGTCTCGCTCCCACAGGAATGTGTTGCCAGCTATGACTGTGGCTATGAGGCAACCTGTCACGCGGCAAAAGACCACACCGTCCATCGCCAAAAACCGGACTACTCTTTTACCCATGCTTGATCCAGATCAAGGCCTTTGTGGAATTGATCTGGTGGCCAGATGGCCGAATTCCCTACGTGTGATGTTTGTAAAAAGAAGAACGAATTCAAATTCGCCACACTCCTATTCGTGGGGGCCGTGGGTGTAGGCCGCAAGCCTTCAGCCGGTATTACCTGACAGAGGAAGACTTATGTTCGGTTTGGAGGCGCTTGATCTCGCCCGAATTCAGTTCGCGTTCACCATCTCGTTCCACATCCTGTTCCCGGCCATCACCATTGGTCTGGCGAGTTACCTGGCGGTACTCGAAGGCCTGTGGCTGAAAACCAATAACGACACCTATCGCGATCTGTACCACTTCTGGTCGAAGATCTTTGCCGTCAACTTCGGCATGGGCGTGGTCTCCGGGCTGGTCATGGCCTACCAGTTCGGCACCAACTGGAGCCGTTTTTCGGACTTCGCCGGTTCCGTCACCGGGCCGTTGCTGACGTACGAAGTACTGACTGCGTTCTTCCTTGAAGCCGGTTTCCTTGGGGTCATGCTGTTCGGCTGGAACAAGGTCGGGCGCAATCTGCACTTCTTCGCCACGGTCATGGTCGCCATCGGCACGCTGATCTCGACCTTCTGGATTCTTGCGTCCAACAGCTGGATGCAGACCCCGCAGGGCTTCGAAATCGTCAACGGCCAGGTCATTCCAACCGACTGGCTGGCGGTGATCTTCAACCCGTCGTTCCCGTACCGCCTGATGCACATGGCGACGGCCGCGTTTGTCGCGACCGCATTCTTCGTCGGTTCCTCGGCGGCCTGGCATTTGCTGCGCGGCAAGGACAACCCGGCGATCCGTACCATGCTCTCGATGGCCATGTGGATGGCCTTGATCGTCGCGCCGATTCAGGCGGTCATCGGTGACTTCCACGGTCTCAATACGTTGAAGCATCAACCGGCGAAAATCGCCGCGATCGAAGGCCACTGGGAAAACCACGGCGATGAACCGACCCCGCTGATCCTGTTCGGCTGGCCGGACATGAAAGAAGAGAGGACCAAGTTCGCCGTCGAGATTCCGTACCTGGGCAGCCTGATCCTCACGCACTCGCTGGACCAACAGGTGCCGGCGCTCAAGGAGTTCCCGCCGGAAGACCGGCCGAATTCGACCATCGTGTTCTGGTCGTTCCGGATCATGGTCGGCTTGGGAATGCTGATGATCTTTACCGGTCTGTGGAGCCTGTGGCTGCGCAAAAGCGACAAGCTGTATACCTCGCGACCGTTCCTGTACCTGGCATTGTGGATGGGGCCGTCCGGCCTGATCGCGATCCTCGCCGGCTGGTTTACCACTGAAATCGGTCGTCAGCCTTGGGTCGTCTACGGCCTGATGCGCACGGCGGACGCGTCCTCCAATCACAGCTTCATGCAGATGAGCATCACGCTGATCCTGTTCGTCGTGGTCTATTTCGCGCTGTTCGGTGCCGGTCTGGGCTACATGATGCGCCTGGTGCGCAAAGGGCCGAAGATCGACGAAGGCAAGGAAACCAACGACGGTGGTCCCGGCCAGAAACGCACACCGGCGCGTCCCCTGTCTGCGGCTGACGATGATGGCGCCGAAAACGACCACAGTCCCAGCCTGACCAAGGAGATTTGAGTCATGGGTATTGATCTTCCGCTGATCTGGGCCGTGATCATCATCTTCGGCATCATGATGTACGTGGTCATGGACGGCTTCGACCTGGGCATCGGGATTCTCTTCCCGTTCATCCCGGGCAAGACCGACCGTGACGTAATGATGAACACCGTCGCACCGGTCTGGGACGGTAATGAAACCTGGCTGGTGCTGGGCGGTGCGGCGTTGTTCGGCGCCTTCCCACTGGCGTATTCGGTGGTGCTCTCGGCGCTGTACCTGCCGCTGATTTTCATGCTGATAGGGCTGATCTTTCGCGGCGTGGCGTTCGAGTTCCGCTTCAAGGCCAAGGACGACAAGCGCCACCTCTGGGACAAGGCGTTCATTGGTGGCTCCATCGCTGCGACCTTCTTCCAGGGCGTCGCGCTGGGTGCGTTCATCGATGGGCTGCCGGTGGTCAACCGTCAGTTCGCCGGCGGGTCACTGGATTGGCTGACACCGTTCACGATGTTCTGCGGCGTGGCGTTGGTGGTGGCTTATGCGCTGCTCGGTTGCACTTGGCTGATCATGAAAACCGAAGGCAAGTTGCAGGAGCAGATGCACAACCTGGCGCGGCCGCTGGCGTTCTTGGTGCTGGCGGTGATTGGTATCGTCAGCATCTGGACGCCGCTGGCTCACGCGGAAATCGCTGCGCGCTGGTTCACGTTGCCGAATCTGTTCTGGTTCCTGCCGGTGCCGATTCTGGTGTTGGTGACCATGTACGGCTTGATCCGCGCCGTAGCTCGCAATGCGCACTACACGCCGTTCCTGCTGACGCTGGTGCTGATCTTCCTCGGCTACAGCGGTCTGGGCATCAGCCTGTGGCCGAACATCGTGCCGCCGTCGATCTCGATCTGGGACGCCGCCGCACCGCCGCAAAGCCAGGGCTTCATGCTGGTCGGCACCTTGTTCATCATCCCGTTCATCCTGGGTTACACCTTCTGGAGCTACTACGTGTTCCGCGGCAAGGTCACCCATGAAGATGGTTACCACTAATCCTGTAGGAGCAAGCTTGCTCGCGATGGCGTCATCACTGACGCCATCAACCTTGAAGAGGAGGGTTGGAACGCCATGACTGGTAAACACACTTTGGAAGAAATCCAGGCGGCAGAGAAAAAGCCGCTCTGGCAGCGGCTCGGCTGGCTGGCGATGATCTGGACTGGCAGCGTGGTGGCGCTGTTCATCGTTGCGAGCCTGATGCGCATGTTCATGAATGCCGCAGGCCTGTCGACCCACTGAATTCGCAAAATCCCATCCCGGCGCCTTGCGGCCCGGATTTACAACCCTCCTGCGCTGGAGGGTTTTTTTTGCCCGGGATTATTTTCGGGCTTTGAGGATCACGAACTTCGGCGTGGCGGCCACTTGTTCGACGCCACGGAACAACCGCGCCAGTTTGCTGTGATAACCCAGATGACGGTTGCCGACGATGTACAGCGCGCCGCCTACTACCAGCGCTTCGCGCGCTTGCTGGAACATCCGCCAGGCGAGGAAGTCGCCCACGACTTGTTGCTGGTGAAACGGGGGGTTGCACAGCACCACGTCCAGTGACTGCGGTTCCTGTCCGGCCAGACCATCCCCGGCACGCACGATCACGTCTCGCTCACCCAGCGCCGCGCGCCAGTTTTCGGCGGCCGATTGCACGGCCATGAAGGATTCGTCCACCAGCGTGTAGTGCGCCTGCGGGTTTTGCAGAGCGCTGGCAATGGCCAAAACGCCGTTACCGCAGCCCAGATCAGCGACCCGTGCCGCGCCGAGGTTTGTCGGCAAGTGCGGCAAAAAGGCTCGGGTACCGATATCCAACCCTTCGCGACAGAACACATTGGCGTGGTTGAGCAGTTCAATCGCCGGCGCATCGAGCCGATAGCGGGACGGGTAGGGCGACGTCGCGGGAGCTTTGGCTTCAGCGGTGGCCATCAACAGCCGAGCCTTTTTCACCGCCAGCGAGGCTTGAACCGGACCGATGTAGCGCTCCAGCAAATCCCCGGCGGCGCGTGGCAGATGCTTGATCATGGCGCCGGCAATCACTTGGGCTCCGGGCGCCAATTGGCTTTGCAGACGGATCAATTGCTCCTCCAGCAAGGCCAGGGTTTTCGGCACGCGGATCAGGACTCGATCAAACGGGCCGCTAAACGCTTCGCTGGCAGGCACGCGAGGCACGGCATCAAATGCCTGAGCGTTACGGATCAGATTTTTTTCCAGGCCCTGAAAGGCCAGGAACGAGTCGCCGCTGCTGGTCACCTGAACCTTGCCCGCGAGGCTGGCGGCCAATGCGCCAAAGCTGTCGTTGAGCACCAAAACGCGCGTATCCGGAGCCGGTTGTTGTTCGGCCAGGTGATTGAGCAGGTATTCGTCGGCGGCATCGAACGCTTGCAGCGGTTCGTTCTGCTGTTCTGGCTGGCGGATCAGGTCGAGGCGGGCGAAAGGTGTTTCGAGCAAAGGCATGGGGCGGGGCTCTGGGTAAATCAACGGGTATCCCGCGGCCCAGGGGCGTTGTAGCGGGCGAGACCGTCCAAGTGCACTGCGTCGTGAAGGTTCACACGTCAACACTCAGGAGGAATCGCAAATGGTACGTTACTCGCAGGTTTTAATCGATCAACGTGTCGAGGTGCTTTTGAGGTGACCGGCCTTGATCGCGGCGATGATCGCGGCAATCTTGTTGCTGACCCCGAGTTTCAAAATCACGCTTTGAATGTGGAAATGGATGGTCCGTGCGCTCAGGTTGAGAATTCGCGCGCTTTCTTCAGCCGTCTTGCCGGCTGCCGCCAGTTCCAATACGTCGATTTCCCGTGGAGATAAATGTGGAGCGGGTGGTTTCAGCATTTTCTTGGGCAACGATTGTGCGATCAACGCATGAAGATGACGGCACATGAACACCGAAAAACCGAGGTTTTCATACAGCTCCAGGGCCGTAATCGGGCAATGGCTCCTTGCCAGGCTCAGAATACTGCACAGGCCGCTCTCTTCGTCATGCAGCGATTGTGACCAGCCGTGCTGCAAACCATGCGTTTCCAGGGCCTCCCACAGGGAAGGAATCTTGGAGAAAAGCGTTTCGCTCCACATAATGGGCAGCATTGAGTGATTGCAATGAGCTACTACTGGGTCCACCGAGCTTAAGTTTTTCTGTTCATAATACTTGTTCCAGATGGTTGGGTAATTGTTGTGTCGGATAGTGTTGAGCTGGTTGTTTTTTGTTTGATAAGTGGTTGAAAAAGCGAAAAATTTAAACCCGATATTTTTCGCGAATTCAAGTGCGATCGGGTACGCGGCATCAATATGCTTCGTGCTCGATAGTTGGTTGAGTTGTGACTCCTTCCACCGCTCCATCATGTATCTCCATTTTACAATCTGCCGGGGTGCTGATTGGATCCGAAATCCTGCACGAAGCGAGTGTAGGACGAATCCTACATAAAAGTGAGATTTTTTGGCTTTACTGCGTTTTAAAAAATAAATATCAAGTTCTAATGGAGTTTTTAAAAATACGGCGGGTTTTGAATGTTGAGTTTAATTTCATTGGTCGTTTTATTAACTGAATGGTACGTCAAAAAAGATCAAATACTATTTGTAATGTTCAGGTTGATAATTAAAGGCACTACAAATCGTCGGTGTTTGTTTTTCCCGCTTTGCGGGACACTGGATGCTATCCGTTGAATGGAGCGCCCCATGACTGCCAGTGCAGAAAAATTCACGCGCCAGACCTTGCTCGACGTCAAGCCATTGACTCCGAACCTGTTCACCCTGCGTACGACGCGGGATCCGGGTTTTCGTTTTCGTGCAGGGCAATTCGCCCGGCTGGGCGTGACCAAGGCTGACGGCAGCGTTGTGTGGCGTGCCTATTCCATGGTGTCTTCGCCTTATGACGAATTCCTCGAATTCTTTTCCATCGTGGTGCCGGGGGGCGAGTTCACCAGTGAGCTGAGTCGGCTGGGCGTCGACGATACGCTGCTGGTCGACCGCCAGGCCTTTGGATACCTGACGCTTGATCGCTTCATCGATGGGCGGGATCTCTGGTTGTTATCCACCGGCACGGGCGTGGCGCCGTTTCTGTCGATCCTGCAGGACTTCGAGGTCTGGGAGAAGTTCGAGCGAATCATCCTGGTCTACAGCGTGCGCGAAGCCCGGGAGCTGGCGTATCAGGAACTGATCGCGGAATTGATGCAGCGTGACTATCTGGCCGAGTACGCGCACAAGTTTCAGTACATTGCCACCGTCACCCGCGAACAGCATCCAGGTGCCTTGAATGGCCGGATCACCACCTTGATCGAGAGTGGCGAACTGGAGCGGGCGGCGGGCGTGGCAATGACGTCCGAGCATTCGCGGGTCATGCTGTGTGGTAACCCGCAGATGATCGATGACACGCGAAAACTGCTGAAACAGCGTGACATGCACTTGAGTCTCAGCCGACGCCCTGGGCACGTGGCGGTGGAAAACTATTGGTAAAAAAAAACGGCGCCACGAAGGCGCCGTTTTTTATCTGCATCAGATTATTCAGGCCGATTATTCTGGGCCTTCAACAGATCGCGAATCTCACCCAACAGCTCTTCTTCCTTGGTAGGAACCGGCGGCAGGGTGGGCGCAACGGCTTCTTCGCGCTTCAAGCGATTGATGGCTTTGACGCCCATGAAAATCGCGAACGCGACGATGATGAAGTCGATCATGCTCTGGATGAATTTGCCGTACGCCAGCACCACTGCGGGGGCGTCGCCGCTGGCGGCCTTGAGCGTAATGGCGAGATCACTGAAATCCACCCCACCGATCAGCAGGCCGATTGGCGGCATGACCACGTCGCCGACAAACGACGAAACGATCTTGCCGAAGGCGGCACCGATGATGATACCGACGGCCATGTCGACCACGTTGCCTTTTACCGCGAAGGCCTTGAACTCATTTAGCACGCCCATAGGTTATTTCCTTGTTACAGATGAGGTTGGTAACGCAGTGTAAATCAGCCAAATGGTTCTTGCCCGAAACAACTGCTGGTATCGCAAGCTTGCTATCGACCGGTTTGACGGTAAAAAGTTTTCAAAATGCCATCATTGATGTGTAGGTCTGAGCCTTCCAGGCGTGAGCCCTCCATCTAAAGGGTGTTGTTCGTCATTCAGTCGGTTGTGCTGATCAGCGATGGATGTGGCGGTTATCATTAAAATTGTGTGCGTCTCAGGAGTGACTTATTAAGTGTAGTGGGAGTGTGCGCAATAAGTTTTACAGTGCTGTATTTCAGGTGTCAGTTCTCGGCTAAGAAAATAGTGGTCGGAAAAACAAATGGAGCAGGGTGTCGTAAGGCCATCGATTTGATTCTCTGTATTAAATTATTTGTTTTTGGATGATGTTGTACATTATTTTTTTAGAGTGCTATGGCGTGTATAGGTTTGTGGGGGGGTTAATTTTTACAATATTATTTGAGTGGTGCGTTGTACAAGTTGTTCCAGTTGCAACACTTTAGGTGTCTCGAGAACCGAATAAGTTTTAACAGAACTCCATTGGGCAACTCCGTCGCACTGATCCAGCCCAGCTGAGCTATCATCGCGGTTTTTGCCGGGAGTTCAGATGGCCAAGGCCAAGCGCATGTACGGCTGCACCGAGTGCGGCTCAACCTTCCCCAAGTGGGCCGGCCAGTGCGGCGAGTGTGGGGCCTGGAACACCTTGACCGAAACCATGGTCGAGAGCGGCGGTGCCGCAGCCCCCAGCGGTCGCACCGGCTGGACCGGCCAACAGGCACAGATCAAGACCCTGGCCGAAGTCAGCGTCGAAGAAATACCGCGCTTTTCCACCGCCTCCAGTGAACTCGATCGCGTCCTGGGTGGCGGGCTGGTGGACGGTTCGGTGGTACTGATCGGCGGTGATCCGGGCATCGGCAAATCAACCATCCTCCTGCAAACCTTGTGCAACCTCGCCAAGAGCATGCCGGCGTTGTACGTCACGGGCGAAGAGTCCCAGCAGCAAGTGGCCATGCGCGCCCGACGCCTGGGATTACCGCAGGATCAACTGCGGGTCATGACTGAAACCTGCATCGAAACCATTATCGCCACCGCCCGGGTCGAAAAGCCCAAGGTCATGGTGATCGACTCGATTCAGACGATTTTCACTGAACAGCTGCAATCGGCACCGGGCGGCGTGTCCCAGGTGCGGGAGAGCGCGGCCTTGCTGGTGCGTTATGCCAAACAAAGTGGCACAGCGATTTTCCTGGTTGGTCACGTAACTAAAGAAGGTGCGCTGGCCGGTCCGCGCGTGCTGGAGCACATGGTCGATACCGTGCTGTATTTCGAGGGCGAATCCGACGGACGCTTGCGCTTGCTGCGGGCGGTGAAGAACCGTTTTGGCGCGGTCAACGAACTGGGCGTGTTCGGCATGACCGACAAGGGGTTGAAAGAAGTCTCCAACCCTTCGGCGATTTTTCTCACTCGTGCACAGGAAGAAGTCCCGGGCAGTGTGGTCATGGCAACGTGGGAAGGCACCCGACCGATGCTGGTGGAAGTTCAGGCATTGGTGGATGACAGCCATCTGGCCAACCCGCGTCGGGTCACGTTGGGGCTGGATCAGAACCGACTGGCGATGTTGCTGGCGGTTCTGCATCGACACGGCGGTATTCCGACCCACGACCAGGACGTGTTCCTCAACGTGGTGGGCGGCGTGAAGGTGTTGGAAACCGCTTCCGACCTGGCGCTGATGGCGGCGGTCATGTCCAGTTTGCGCAACCGGCCATTGCCCCATGACCTGCTGGTGTTCGGCGAAGTCGGTTTGTCTGGCGAAGTGCGTCCGGTGCCGAGTGGGCAGGAACGCTTGAAAGAGGCCGCCAAGCACGGCTTCAAACGGGCCATCGTGCCCAAGGGCAATGCGCCGAAGGAGTCTCCGCCGGGATTGCAGATTATTGCCGTGACCCGCCTCGAACAGGCCCTCGACGCACTCTTCGAATAACCTGCCAGATAGAACACCGATCCTGTGGGAGCGAGCCTGCTCGCGATAACGGACTGTCAGTCAACATCATCGTTGAATGTTAAACAGCTATCGCGAGCAGGCTCACTCCCACATTGGATTGGTGTCGGGTTTTCAGACTTCGATCAGGGCGCCCAATTCGCGCTCCAGTTCCTCGGGGTCCCCCAGGTTGAACTCGATCAATCGCCGCAGGCACGCAATGGAATCCAGGCTGATGTATCGGCAAACGAAGCCCAAATGGCGAGGATCGTCGTGCGTCAGTTGCACGTCCATCTTGATGTCAACGTCGTTGCTGAGATGAATGTCGACGGAAAAGATCTTTTCCGGGTTGCCCAGCCATGGCTCGGGCCGCTCGATCAGCAATCCCTTGAGCGACAAGTCAATCAGCTTCACTGGCCAGATGAATTCCCCTTGGCAAAGCTCGGTTCGGGCATCGAACGCAATACGTTTGAAGCGGCGGCGATTGGCAGGGTGTTCGCTCATGGCTTATTCCTCTTGATGTCCGCTGACTATAGACCCGCATTGTCAAAGCCTGCCAGCTGACACAGGCGTCTAGACCAATGTCGGGTATGGCCTTTGCCGTCAGGAGAGCTAAACTCGGGGTGGCTGTCTTTCTTGTCCACCCTGGCTGGAATAAAAAAATGAAAAATAATAATAGCCCGCTACGCCATCTACCCTGGCTGCTGCTGGCAATCGTCGGAGCGTGCGCCCTTGGTGTAGTGGCATTGCGCCGCGGCGAGGCAATCAACGCCTTGTGGATTGTGGTCGCTGCCGTGGCCATTTATCTGGTTGCGTACCGTTACTACAGTCTGTTCATCGCTAACAACGTGATGCAACTCGATTCGCGACGGGCCACCCCCGCCGTGCTCAACAATGATGGTCTGGACTACGTCCCTACCAACAAACACATCCTCTTCGGTCACCACTTCGCGGCCATCGCTGGCGCGGGGCCGCTGGTCGGTCCGGTGTTGGCGGCGCAGATGGGCTACTTGCCCGGCACGCTGTGGCTGATCGCCGGCGTGGTGCTGGCCGGTGCGGTTCAGGATTTCATGGTCCTGTTCATGTCCACCCGCCGCAACGGCCGTTCACTCGGTGACATGGTCCGCGAAGAAATGGGCCGCATCCCCGGCACCATCGCGCTGTTCGGCTGCTTCCTGATCATGATCATCATCCTCGCGGTGCTGGCGCTGATCGTGGTCAAAGCCCTGGCTGAAAGCCCGTGGGGCATTTTCACGGTGATGGCAACCATCCCGATCGCGATGTTCATGGGCATCTACATGCGCTACATCCGCCCGGGCCGCATCGGTGAAATCTCCATCGTCGGCGTGCTGTTGCTGCTGGGTTCGATCTGGCTCGGCGGGCAGATTGCCGCAGACCCGGTCTGGGCCAAAGCCTTCACCTTCACTGGCGTGCAGATCACCTGGATGCTGGTCGGTTACGGTTTCGTGGCCGCCTCGTTGCCAGTGTGGCTGATTCTGGCGCCGCGTGACTACCTGTCGACGTTCCTGAAAATCGGCACCATCATCGCACTGGCGATCGGCATCCTGGTCACCATGCCCGAGCTGAAAATGCCTGCGCTGACCCAGTTCATCGATGGCACCGGCCCGGTATGGAAAGGCGGTCTGTTCCCGTTCCTGTTCATCACCATCGCCTGTGGCGCGGTCTCGGGTTTCCACGCGCTGATCTCCTCCGGCACCACGCCAAAACTGCTGGATAACGAGGTCAATGCCCGTTACATCGGTTACGGCGGCATGCTGATGGAATCGTTCGTGGCCATCATGGCGATGGTTGCCGCTTCGGTGATCGAGCCAGGCGTGTATTTCGCCATGAACAGCCCGGCGGCCGTCGTCGGTGGTGACGTGGTAGCGGTTGCACAAACTGTCAGCAGCTGGGGCTTTGCAATTACTCCGGAAGCGCTGCAAGCGGTGGCCAAGGACATCGGTGAAACCACCATCCTGGCCCGCGCCGGCGGTGCGCCGACCCTGGCGGTCGGTATCGCGCAGATCCTGCACAGTGTCCTGCCGGGTGAAAACACCATGGCGTTCTGGTACCACTTTGCGATCCTGTTCGAAGCTCTGTTCATCCTGACAGCTGTAGACGCCGGTACCCGTGCCGGTCGCTTCATGTTGCAGGACTTGCTCGGCTCCTTCGTGCCGGCGCTGAAACGCACCGAATCCTGGACCGCCAACCTGATCGCCACCGCCGGTTGTGTGGCGATGTGGGGCTGGTTGCTGTATCAGGGCGTGATCGATCCGCTGGGTGGCATCAACACCTTGTGGCCGTTGTTCGGTATCTCCAACCAGATGCTGGCCGGTATCGCGCTGATGCTCGGCACCGTCGTGCTGATCAAAATGAAACGCCAACGCTACGTCTGGGTGACCATGCTGCCTGCGGTCTGGCTGCTGATCTGCACCACCACTGCCGGCTTCATCAAGCTGTTCGACGCCAACCCGGCGATCGGCTTCCTGTCGCTGGCCAAAAAATACAGCGATGCGCTGGCCAACGGTCAGATCCTCGCCCCGGCCAAGGACATCACCCAGATGCAACACGTGATTTTCAACGCCTACACCAACGCAACGCTGACCGCGCTGTTCCTGTTCGTGGTGTTCAGTATCCTGTTCTATGCACTCAAGGTCGGCATTGCCGCCTGGGGTAAAAAAGAGCGTACGGATAAAGAATCGCCATTCCAGGCCTTGCCCGACGCGTAATCGAGGATTGCAGCATGTTCAATGACCTGAGTCGCCTCGGTAAATACCTCGGTCAGGCCGCGCGCCTGATGGTCGGCATGCCCGACTACGACAACTACGTCGAGCATATGCAGACCAAACACCCGGACAAACCGGTGATGAGCTACGAAATGTTCTTTCGGGAACGTCAGGAAGCCCGTTACGGTGGCAAGGGTGGGCCGAAGTGCTGTTGACCCGGTTGTCGGGTTAACAGCAATCCCTGTGGGAGCTAGCCTGCTGGCGATGGCGGCTGAACATTCAACATCATTGTTGATTGACAGTCCGCCATCGCCAGCAGGCTAGCTCCCACATTTGTTTTATGTTGTTTTCTAATTTTGTAAAGCAGGAGACTCCAGTTGTCCTCTCCCATCCCCGTCACGATCCTCAGCGGCTTCCTCGGCGCCGGCAAGACCACGCTGTTGCGCCACCTGCTCAAAGCCGAGCACGGCCTGAAAATCGCCGTGATCGAAAACGAATTCAGTGACGCCGGCATCGACACCCAACTGTTGGGCGACGAGCCGGTGCAAGTGATGACGCTGTCCAACGGCTGCGTCTGCTGCACCATCCACACCGACCTGACCAAAGCGCTCTACCTGTTGCTTGAGCGGCTCGACAGTGGAGAAATCGCCTTCGACCGTCTGGTGATCGAGTGCACCGGCCTGGCGGATCCGGCACCGGTGGCGCAAACCTTCTTCATCGACGAAGAACTGCGTGAGCGTTACATCCTCGACGGCATCATCACGTTGGTCGATGCCGCGCACGCCGACGTACACCTGACACAAACCATCGCCCAGGCGCAGATTGGTTTCGCCGACCGCTTGCTGGTGAGCAAACGCGATCTGGTGGACGAACCGACCTTCACTGCGTTGAGCGAGCGCCTGACCCGTATCAACCGTCGCGCGCCGATTCGCGTGGTCGACCACGGCCAGATCGATCTGGCCGAACTGCTCGATGTGCGCGGCTTCAACCTCAATGCCGACCTGGGTGGAGGCGTGAGTTTGCGCCCGGTCAGCAAAGCGCCTTCCATCGACCGCATTTCCAGCCTGGTGCTGCGCACCGACAAGCCGCTGGATATCGACAAGCTCAGCGAGTTCATGAACGAACTGCTGGAAGAACATGGCAAGCAGTTGCTGCGCTACAAAGGCGTGCTGAACATCCTTGGCGAGCCGCGGCGCATGGTGTTTCAGGGGGTGTTGAAGTTGTATGGCTTCGACTGGGACACGGTATGGGCAGAGGGCGAGGCGCGGGAAAGCGTGATTGTGTTTATTGCCGATGAATTGCCGGAAGAAAAGATTCGCGAGGGGTTTGCGCGGGTGGCGGCGGATTGAATCGTTTCGTTCGTCAGTGATAACGCCTTCGCGGGCAAGCCTCGCTCCTACAGTCGGTGATATCCGTAGGAGCGAGGCTTGCCCGCGAAAGCGATCTAACCAGCAACACGATCCTGACTAAGCCCAAGTCCTGAGTTCAGCAATATTTCCTCAAGATCATCCAGGTGCCCGCTCAGCAGCGAGACCGCCTTCACCGCATCCCCACGCTCCACCGCATCCAGAATCGCGGAATGCACCCGCCAATCGCAATAACCCTCCACGGATACATCAAACTGCGCAATCGCCAGCGAAGTCAGTGGCACCAGGCTGCCCAGAAAATGCGCCAACGGTGCATTCCCCGCCATTTCGGCCAGCTGCAGATGAAACGCCCCCGCCAACCTGATCGCCGAGCCATGCGCGGCACATTGGCGCTCGCGATCAATCAACCCACGCAGACATTTCAAGTCCTGCGCACGGGGCTGCTGACACGCCAGCCGCACCACCGTGGTTTCGGTCAGCCGCCGCGCATGCAGCGTCTGCCGGACTTGCTCGTGATCGAGCGCAGCGACTCGGGGACGATGGTGAGTGCGCAACACGATGATCTGCTGATGGGACAACTGCGTCAGCACCCCACGCATGTCACTGCGGCGAACGCCGTACATCTGCGCCAGGCTTTCTTCGGTAAAGCGACTGGCCGCATCGATGCGTTGTTCAAGAATGGCGTCGAAGACTCGCGAGTAGAGGTCATCCGTCGGCGCGGGAAAGGGCAGGGCAACAAGAGTTTGCGCTGAAGCGAAGCTGTTCATGGCCTGTCTCCGGTTCCAAGAGGGTTCAACTGCCGAGGTTGTCGTCCGGGATATTCAATTCGATGCCCATCCGCTGGCCTTCGCGAAGAATGTGCCGACGCATTTCGGCACTCGCCAGGGCGCTGTTTTTGCTGCGGATCGCGCGCACCACGGCTTCGTTTTCTTCGAGGCGTTCGGCCAGATGCTCGGGGGAGTTGCGCAGCACCTCGGCGCTTTGCTTGAGGGCGTTGCTGGTCTGCTGTACCACGCTCTGGAAAATCGGGTTCGAGGTCAGCGTGAACAGCTCTTCGTGGAACGCGATGTAGGCGTTGACCCCGGCTTCGCTGTCGTTCGCCTCCAGAGCTTCGCGCATGTCCATCAGGGTCAGGCGCAATTGCCCGACTTCCTTGCTGCTGATCGACTGCGCCACCAGGCCGACGATAAACGGCTCAAGGGTGTAGCGCAGTTGCAGCACGTCTTCCAGGCTCGCGCCGGCCACTGCACTGTCGTGGCTTTGGCTGTCTGTCAGTTGGGCATCGAGCACCACCACGCCTTTGCCCGGCATCGAGCGCACCAGACCGAGGGTTTCCAGGACGATGACCGCCTCGCGCAGGCTCGGACGGCTGATACCCAGTTGTTCGGCCAGTTCACGTTGCCCCGGCAGCATCTCGCCGGAGCGCCATTGCCCACGTGCCAGCGCGGCACGAAGTTTTTCCACTACTGAATTTACGACGGTTGACGAGGTAATCACTGTTCGCTCCAAGTCGCGATAATGTGCCCGGCCATAGGCGGGCACACGTTGTTTAAAATTCCTGCTGGTGCGCGGGCGCGACCGGTTTTCGAGGCTGGAAGGTATAACCCACCTGACCGGAAAGCACCTTGTTTGCGCGTTGGATATCGATGTCTTTTTCCCATCGGGCGATGGCCACGGTGGCGACGCAGTTGCCGATCAGGTTGGTCAGCGCGCGGCCGATGCCCATGAACCAGTCCACCGCCAGTACCAGCACCAGACCGACCACCGGAATCGCCGGGATGGCCGTCAGTGTCGCTGCCAGAATCACCAGCGCCGAGCCGGGAATCCCGTGAGCCCCTTTGGAGGTGATCAGCGACACCAGCAAAATGGTCAGCAAATCAGTCATGGCCAACGGCGTGCCGGTGGCATTGGCGATGAACACAATGGCCAATGTCAGGTAGATCGAAAAACCGTCGAGGTTGAATGAGTAACCGGTGGGAATCACCAGCCCGACCGTTGAACTGCCGATACCCAGATGTTCGAGCTTGCGCATGATTTGCGGCAGCACGGCGTCGGACGATGCGGTGCCCATGACGATCATCAGTTCTTCGCGCAGGTATTTGAGCAGCGGCCACATGCGCAGGCCGGACAGGCGCATCACCAGGCCGAGAATCAGCGTCACGAACGCGACACACGTCAGGTAGAAAAGACCGACCAGGCTGCCCAGGTGTTGCAGGGAGTCCAGGCCATATTTGCTGGTGGTGAAGGCAATCGCGCCGAACACGCCGATCGGCGCCAGGCGCACGATCATGCCCATGATGCGGAAGATCACGTGGCTCAGCTCATTGATCAGCCGGGAAATGCCCGACGCGGCTTCTCCCACCAGGTTCAGTGCGCTGCCGAACAGCACTGAAAACAGCAGGACCTGCAGGATGTTGTTGTCGGCAAAGGCGCCGATCACCGAAGTCGGAATCAGGTCCATCAGGAACTGCGTGGTGGTGTGCATGTGCTGGCCGCGCTGGGCGATGTCGCCCATGTCGGCGGCAGACAGCTGCTCCAGATGAATGTTCGCGCCGCTGCCGATGCCGGTGCTGAAGGCGAACACCAGGCCAATCACCAGGGCGATGGTGGTCAGCACTTCAAAGTAGATCACCGATTTCAGGCCGATGCGTCCGACCTTCTTCAGGTCGCCGGCGCCGCTGATGCCGCTGACCACCACGCAGAACACGATCAGGCCGATGAGCATCTTGATCAGTTTGATGAAACCGTCGCCGAGGGGTTTGAGCTGAGCGGAGTATTCGGGAAGGGTCAGCCCGCAGACGATGCCGAGCACCAGTCCGAGAACCACTTGAAGGAAGATTGAACGCGAGCACCATCTGAGCATGGGAGGAATCCTGGTCGGTGTCCTGGCTGCCGTGCGCTGCGCGCATCAGATTCAGGACTTAATTATTGTGGTCTTACCGGTATGTCCAGTGCAGCCGCAGTCTACGCCGGATTTTTTTACGATTACAAGTGAAAACCTGAAAATTGGCATGACCGGTCTGACCAGCGAAGCTGGGTGTGTAGGAGCCGGCTTGCTGGCGATGGCGCCCAAAAGATCAATGCAAGGCTCAAGAACAAGCGCTCCAGCCAGCCGGCACCCACAAATCGCAGGCGAAAAAAAACCGGCCATCACTGGCCGGTTTTTTCTAACTACGGTTTAACGGGCGAATTAAGCGCCGTACACCGGCAGCTTCTTGCAGATAGCCTTGACCTTCTCACGAACGGCGTCGATCACCGCTTCGTTGTTCAGGTCAGCCAGGATGTCGCAGATCCAGCCGGCCAGCTCTTTGCACTCTGCTTCCTTGAAGCCGCGAGTGGTCACAGCCGGAGTGCCGAAGCGCAGGCCGGAGGTGACGAACGGGGAGCGTGGATCGTTTGGCACGGAGTTCTTGTTCACGGTGATGAATGCTTTGCCCAGAGCGGCGTCAGCGTCTTTACCGGAGATTTCCTGCTTGATCAGCGACAGCAGGAACAGGTGGTTTTCAGTACCGCCGGAAACCACGTCGAAACCGCGCTCGATGAAGACGCTGGCCATGGCCTGGGCGTTTTTCACCACTTGTTGCTGGTAAGCCTTGAACTCAGGCTGCAGCGCTTCCTTGAAGCAGATCGCTTTGGCGGCGATCACGTGCTCCAGCGGGCCACCCTGGGCGCCCGGGAATACTGCGGAGTTCAGCTTCTTCTCGATGTCGGCGTTGGCGCGAGCCAGGATCAGGCCGCCACGTGGACCGCGCAGGGTCTTGTGCGTGGTGGTGGTCACGACGTCAGCGAATGGCACCGGGTTCGGGTAAACGCCAGCGGCGACCAGACCGGCCACGTGGGCCATGTCGACGAACAGGTAGGCGCCAACCTTGTCAGCGATTGCGCGGAAGCGCGGGAAGTCGAGGATCTGCGAGTAAGCAGAGAAACCGGCCACGATCATTTTCGGCTTGTGCTCAACGGCCAGGCGCTCGACTTCGTCGTAGTCGATCAGGCCATTGGCGTCGATGCCGTACTGAACGGCGTTGTACAGTTTGCCGGAGGACGAAACGCTGGCACCGTGGGTCAGGTGACCACCGTGAGCCAGGCTCATGCCCAGGATGGTGTCGCCAGCTTGCAGCAGGGCCAGGTAAACGGCGCTGTTGGCTTGCGAACCGGCGTGCGGCTGAACGTTGGCGTAATCGGCGCCGAACAGTTCTTTGGCACGGTCGATGGCCAGTTGCTCAACGACGTCGACGAACTCGCAACCACCGTAGTAGCGCTTGCCCGGGTAGCCTTCGGCGTACTTGTTGGTCAGTACCGAGCCTTGAGCTTCCATCACCGCAGGGCTGGTGTAGTTTTCCGAAGCGATCAGCTCGATGTGTTCTTCCTGGCGCTGAGCTTCTTGCTCCATGGCGGCAAAAAGATCGGCGTCGTACTTGGCAATAGTCAAATCACGGCTGAACATGGCGGTCCTCAAGGATCGGGGCAGAAAAGGGGGGCATTCTAACCCAATGGGATTTAGATGGCATATGAAAGGGCATCATGTCGCAGACAAGTGGTGTTCATGCAGGAATCGGCGGCGATCGTGCCGGCCTCTTCGCGGGCAAGCCTCGCTCCTACGGTTGGAATGCGATCCCCTGTAGGAGCCGGCTTGCCGGCGATGGGGCCATCAGCCCCACTGCACAACCTCAATCGAACATGAACAACGCATCATTACTGAACTGCGCTTCAAACCGGCCCGCCGGCATCGGCCGACCGAACAGGTAACCCTGAACCTCATCGCAGCCATGCTCACGCAGGAAGTCCAGCTGCTCATGGGTTTCCACGCCCTCGGCGATCACCGCCAGGTTAAGGCTGTGGGCCATGGCGATGATCGCCCGGGCGATCTGCGCATCCTGTTCACCCGACGGCAAGCCATCGACAAAGGTACGGTCGATTTTCAGCACGTCGATCGGGAACTGCTTGAGGTAGTTGAGCGACGAATAACCGGTGCCGAAGTCGTCGACCGCGATGCTCAGCCCGAGGTTTTTCAGCCCGGCCAGAATCTGCATCGCCTCGCTGACTTCGCGCATCAGGATACTTTCGGTCAGCTCCAGTTCCAGGCACGCCGGTGGCAGGCCTGTTTCCTTGAGGATGGTGGCGATCCGCGTGCCGAGCTGGCCGTCGGAGAACTGCCGGGCAGAGATGTTTACCGACACCTTCGGTACCCGCACCTTGGCCTGATGCCAGGTCTTGAGCTGACGGCACGCCTCGCTGATCACCCAGTCGCCGACGTCCACCACCAGACCCAGTTCTTCGAGCACCGGAATGAAATCCCCCGGCGGCACCAGGCCTCGGCGCGGATGACGCCAGCGCAGCAAGGCTTCGGCGCCGGTCAGGCGTTTGCCGTCGCCACTGAATTGCGGCTGGTAGTACAGAACGAATTCGTTCTGTTCCAGGGCGTGACGCAAGTCGCTTTCCAGCTCCAGACGCTCGAGGGCACTGGCGTTCATGTCCGCCTGATAGAACTGGAAGTTGTTCTTGCCGCGTTCCTTGGCGTGGTACATCGCGGTGTCGGCGTTCTTCATCAGCTGACTGAGTTCGTTGCCGTCCTGCGGGCTCAGGGCGATGCCGATACTGGCGGTGACGAAGAATTCGCGGCCTTCAAGCACGAACGGTTTCACCAGGCTGGCGAGAATCTGTTCGGCCACGTGAATCGCCCGGTTGAGGGCGATTTCGCGGTTGGCCCGCGGTTGCAGGAGCAAGGTGAATTCGTCGCCGCCCATGCGCGCCACGGTGTCGTCGTCATCGACGCAACCAAGCAGGCGCGTGGCCATTTCCTTGAGCATGCGATCGCCGGCGGCGTGGCCCAGGGAGTCGTTGATCGGCTTGAAACGGTCGAGGTCGAGGAACATCAGCACCACCCAGGACTTCTGCCGTTCCGCCGATTGCAGCGCGGTGTGCAGGCGGTCCTGGAACAGCGTACGGTTGGGCAGGTGCGTCAGGGCGTCGTAATAGGCGAGGCGGTGAATCCGTTGTTCACTGGCCTTGCGCTCGCTGATGTCGCTGAAGAAACACACGTAACTGGCCAGATCGCCTTCATCGTCGAGCACCGCTGTGATACCGACCCACGCCGGGTAATGCTCGCCGTTACGACGCCTGAGCCAGACTTCGCCTTCCCAGGTGCTGTGCTGGTTCAATTGCTTGAGCACATAGCGCAGGTGCGCTTCCTGCTGCTCGTCGACGGTCAGCATGTTCGGCAACTGGTCGAGCACTTGCTCCACCGCATAGCCGCTCACGCGACTGAACGCTTCGTTGGCCTGCACGATATAGCCTGCCGGGTCGGTGATCAGGATCGCCGACGTCGAGTGTTCGAATACCGTGGCCGCCATGCGCAGGTCTTTCTCGGCGCGGCGTTGCTGACTGATGTCGCGACCGACACCGAGCACGCCTTCGAACGCACCGTGTTCGTCCCAGACCAGCACCAGCCGCAACTCGATCGGAATCTTGCGCCCATCGGCACGCAGGCAGTCGAACAGGAACAGTTGGGTCTGCACCTGACTGCGAAGCAGCGCCAGTTGGTCGGGCTTGCCCAGCGCTTTGCTGACGCGGTCCATCAGGTTGTAGATGCCGCTCAACTGCTGCGGGTTGGCAATGGTCGACTGCCAGCCGTTCTGGAAAATCCATTCGGTGTCGTAGCCCAGCACGGCTTGCACCGACGGGCTGACGTAGTTGAGCGAGAGCTTGCTGTCGGTGGAGAAAATCACGTCGCTGATGCTTTCGGCGAGCATCCGGTAGCGCTGCTCGCTGTCGCGCAGGGACTCACTGGCCTCGATCTGCTCGGTGATGTCCTTGGCCACGCCGATGATCCGTGTGACCTGGTCGTGTTTGTCCCGCGCCAGCGCCTGTTCACGAATATCGAAACGCCGCCATTTGCCGTTGCGGTGACGGAAGCGCAGTTGGCATTGCAGCAATTGCGTATAGCCCGCGTGCCGCTGGGTCTGTCGCGCGCGGTGGTAGTGGTCCGCATCTTCGGGGTGCAGCAGGATTTCCCAGAAGTACTCGCCCATCTGGTGCAGCTCGGTGCGGTTGTAACCGAGTGTCTGGCCCAGGTGGTGGTTGCTGAAGATCATGCGCTGGCTGATCACGTCCTGGACGTACAAATGATCCGGCACGGTGCGCACCACGTCGGACCAGAACCCTTCACGCTCAAGCAGCGACAGTTCGATGAGCTTGCGACTGGTGATGTCGCTGATGCTCAGGATCACCGCTTTATAGTCGTCCTGATTTTCCGGCAGGCGCATCACCAGCCACAGGTGCTGATCGCGGCCATTGGCGTCTTGCAGTTTTATTTCCAGCTCGAACTGTTTTTGCTGGTTGAGCACCGCTTCGAGCACTTGATTGCCGATGGCGGTGCCATCCAGCGGATTGCCGTCGATCAGCAACTTCCAGGCTTGCTCGCAGGAATTGACGTTGAGCAGTTGCAGGGCAACCTGGTTGACCTCGGTGATGCGCAGTTCCTGCAACAGTTGCTGGCGCTGTTCCGGGGTTTCCAGCCAGGTTTGCAGGTGTTCGGTGCTGTGCAACTGGTTTTTGTCGAAGACGTTCTTGAGGCCAGACACATCGAGCACGCACAGGGCGACGCCGGTGCCTTCGAAAATATCCTGATAGCGCCGGCGACCTTCAGTCACCTGGCGCTGACGGCGGCGCATGTTCAACAGGGCGATCAGCGGCAGTAAAGAGAGCGCCAGCCCCAACAGGCATTTACCGATAAACGCCGGCAGCAGTTCTTCGATCACACGTTGCCGGTCGAACAACCCGCGCAGTTGCCAGTCGCTGCCGGTCAGGGGAACCGTCAGCACGCTGTTGGCCACATCATTTGCGGTCAGCTCGCTCGGCTTGGCCAGGGGCTGTGAGTCATCGCGGCTGATGACCTGGTGATTGACGCGGTTTTCCACCAGCCACATTGGGCGGATGCCGGCCTCGCCTGGTTTGGTCAATGACGAGAAGAAGCTCGGCGTCAGGCGCAGGACCCAATAGCCCCGAGAGCTGCCGCTGGCTTGATGCAGCAACAGGTGCACCACCGAACCGTTATCGGCGTTGCTGAAATAATGTGCCTGGGTACGGCTGCGGCGTACCAGCTCGACGAGGTAGTCGGCGTCGTCGCTGTCGGCGGCGGTGTCGCTGATGACTTTCCCTGAGGGGCTCAACAACGCGAGGCTGCGCAGGTCGGGCAAGGACTTTTGCAGCTTGCGCAGCAGCTCCTGCTGTTCGTCGGCGCTTTGTGGCTGTTCGACGATCGGTAGCAGGTTGAGGGCGATCTGCGCATTGAGCGACATATTCAGGCTGACTTGCGCCGCCAGATCGGCGGTGTAGTCGATGGTGTATTGGCGCTGGTTTTTCTGGGTTTCACGCAGCTGATCCAGCAGTTGCCAGAACAGCAACGCGAGCAGCAAAAGCACGAGTGTCGCCAGCGCGCCCTTTAATGTTCCGCGCAGGGGGGAACCGGACACAGCAGTCGGTGCACGGGTGGTCAAGGGCGGAGTGACATTAGACAAACTGTAATCCTGCGGTTTAGCTGGACTGGCGCGACGTGCACTATAAGCCGGACGCCCGGAGGGCGGCTAGCATGCCTTGAGTTGTGGCAAAGTGCCAGACCCTCCCGGCTGGACTGCCTTCTGTCAATAAGGTAGCTTTGCCGGTTACGCGGGAGCGTTCCAGCTCCTAGAATCAGGTTTTTTCAGCGCGCAGCATTGATACCTATCAGTCGTCGACGCGCACGGCCTGGCCGGGCATCGCCTGCGCTCCAATCATTCATCTGTCACTGACCCAAGGTTCTCCATGGCTCAATACGTCTTCACCATGCATCGGCTGGGCAAAGTTGTTCCGCCGAAGCGGGAAATCCTGAAAAACATTTCGCTGTCCTTCTTCCCCGGCGCCAAGATCGGCGTGCTCGGCCTCAACGGTTCGGGTAAATCCACGCTGCTGAAAATCATGGCCGGCGTCGACACCGAGTTCGAGGGCGAAGCCCGTCCGATGCCGGAGCTGAACATCGGCTACCTGCCACAGGAACCGATCCTGGACCCGACCAAGACCGTGCGTGAAGTGGTCGAGGAAGCGGTCAGCGTGATCAAGAACGCCCAGGCTCGCCTGGACGAGGTCTACGCGGCTTACGCTGATGAAGATGCCGACTTCGACAAACTGGCCGCCGAACAGGCCAAGCTCGAAGCCATCCTGCAAGCCAGCGACGGTCACAACCTGGATCGCCAACTGGAAGTCGCCGCCGATGCGCTGCGCCTGCCGGCCTGGGACGCCAAGGTCGAATTCCTTTCCGGTGGTGAAAAACGTCGTGTGGCCCTGTGCCGCCTGCTGCTGTCCGCACCGGACATGCTGCTGCTCGACGAACCGACCAACCACCTGGACGCCGATTCCGTCGCCTGGCTGGAACACTTCCTCCACGACTTCCCGGGCACTGTCGTTGCGATCACGCACGACCGTTACTTCCTGGACAACGTTGCTGGCTGGATCCTCGAGCTCGACCGCGGCGCCGGTATCCCGTACGAGGGCAACTATTCGGGTTGGCTTGAAGCCAAGTCCGATCGTCTCGCTGCCGAATCCAAGCAGCAGTCGGCCCACGAAAAAGCCATGAAGGAAGAACTGGAGTGGGTGCGCAAAGGCGCCAAGGCCCGCCAGTCCAAATCCAAGGCACGTCTGCAACGCTTCGAAGAAATGCAATCGCAGGAATTCCAGAAGCGTTCGGAAACCAACGAGATCTACATCCCGGCCGGTCCGCGCCTGGGCGACAAGGTCATCGAGTTCAAGAACGTTTCCAAGGGCTACGGCGATCGCGTGCTGATCGACAACCTGTCGTTCTCCATGCCTAAAGGCGCCATCGTTGGCGTGATCGGCGGTAACGGTGCCGGTAAGTCGACGCTGTTCCGCATGCTGATGGGCAAGGAACAACCGGATTCGGGCAGCATCGAAGTCGGCGAAACCGTGCAACTGGCCTGCGTCGATCAGAGCCGCGAAGACCTGGACGGCAGCAAGACTGTGTTCCAGCAAATCTCCGACGGTTCGGATCAGATCCGCATCGGCAACTACGAGATCCCGTCGCGTACCTACGTCGGTCGCTTCAACTTCAAGGGCGGCGATCAACAGAAGTTCGTCAAGGACCTGTCCGGTGGTGAGCGCGGTCGCTTGCACCTGGCCCTGACCTTGAAAGAGGGCGGCAACGTCCTGCTGCTCGACGAACCGTCCAACGACCTCGACGTTGAAACCCTGCGTTCCCTGGAAGAAGCCCTGCTGGACTTCCCGGGCGCCGCCATTGTGATCTCTCACGATCGGTGGTTCCTTGACCGCGTCGCGACGCACATCCTGGCGTACGAAGACGATTCGCAAGCGGTGTTCTTCGAAGGTAACTACACCGAGTACGAAGCCGATCGCAAGAAACGCCTCGGCGAAGCGGCTTCCCAGCCGCATCGTGTACGGCACAAGAAACTGGCCTGATTTCGGGTTGGTTGCATAAAAAAAACGGAGCCTTCGGGCTCCGTTTTTTTTATGGGTTTTTTCAGTGGCACCGTGGCGAATTCATCGCGAGCAGGCTCGCTCCCACAGGGGTAATGCAATTCAAATTGTAGGAGCGAGCCTGCTCGCGATAGCGGTGTAACTAATGGTGCAAAACCCGGATTGTGAATCCCTTTTTAGGTGCGAAATCAGCCTGAAAAGGGAGTTTATTTATATCCTGCGCACCATTTAATTTCATAAACGCGACATTTTGCTCTATTACTGTGCGCACTCCGTTTGCTAAAGTCCGGCCCAATCTCTTCCAACGACAATAAATTTGCCGAGACTTTTCCATGATCGAATCCGTCGAAACCTTCCTTGCCCGACTGAAAAAACGCGACCCGGACCAACCTGAATTCCATCAGGCCGTCGAAGAGGTCCTGCGCAGTCTGTGGCCGTTTCTCGAAGCCAATCCGCATTATCTGACCTCCGGCATTCTGGAGCGGATCTGCGAGCCGGAGCGGGCGATTGTGTTCCGTGTTTCCTGGGTCGACGATCACGGCAAGGTGCAGGTCAATCGCGGTTTCCGCATCCAGATGAACAGCGCGATCGGTCCGTACAAGGGCGGCTTGCGTTTCCATCCTTCGGTGAACCTCGGCGTACTGAAATTCCTCGCCTTCGAACAGACCTTCAAAAACTCCCTGACCTCGTTGCCCATGGGCGGTGGCAAGGGTGGCTCGGACTTCGACCCTAAAGGCAAAAGCGACGCGGAAGTCATGCGCTTCTGCCAGGCCTTCATGAGCGAGTTGTACCGTCACATCGGTGCGGACGTTGACGTGCCGGCCGGCGACATCGGCGTCGGTGCCCGCGAAATCGGTTTCCTGTTCGGCCAGTACAAGCGCCTGAGCAACCAGTTCACCAGCGTGCTGACCGGCAAAGGCCCGAGCTATGGCGGCAGCCTGATTCGCCCGGAAGCCACCGGTTTCGGCTGCGTGTACTTCGCCGAGGAAATGCTCAAGCGCAGCGGCGAAGCCGTCGAAGGCAAGCGCGTAGCGATCTCGGGTTCCGGCAACGTTGCGCAGTACGCGGCGCGCAAGGTCATGGACCTGGGCGGCAAGGTGATTTCGCTCTCGGACTCCGAAGGCACGCTGTACTGCGAGGCGGGTTTGACCGAAGAACAGTGGCTGGCGCTGTTGGAGCTGAAAAACGTCAAGCGTGGACGGATCAGCGAGCTGGCCACGCGTTTTGGCCTGGAGTTCCGCGCAGGTCAGTGCCCATGGGATCTGGTGTGCGACATCGCGCTGCCCTGCGCCACTCAAAACGAACTGGATGCCGAGGCCGCGCGCACGTTGCTGCGCAACGGCTGCATCTGCGTGGCGGAAGGTGCGAACATGCCGACTACCCTGGAAGCCGTGGACCTGTTTATCGAGGCCGGGATTCTGTTCGCGCCGGGCAAGGCGTCCAACGCCGGCGGTGTCGCGGTGAGCGGGCTGGAGATGTCGCAGAACGCCATGCGTCTGCTGTGGACCGGCGGGGAAGTGGACAGCAAACTCCACGGGATCATGCAGTCGATCCACCATGCGTGCGTGCATTACGGCGAAGAGAACGGCCGCATCAACTACGTCAAAGGCGCGAACATTGCCGGTTTCGTCAAAGTCGCCGACGCCATGCTCGCCCAGGGTGTGGTTTAAGCCGGTTCGATGCGGATGATTTCGATCGTCTGATCGCCGGCCGGGCGTTGCCACAGCACCTCGTCGCCGAGTTGCGCCCCAAGCAATGCCCGGCCCAGCGGTGAACCCCAGTTGATCAGGCCCGCAGACGCGTCGGCCTGGTCTTCACCAACCAATTGCACGGTTTGCTCGGTGCTGTGCTCGTCGGCGAAGGTCACGCGGCTGCCGATCTGCACCTTTTGCGTTGAACTGGCGGCGGTCACGACTTGAGCGCTTTGCAGGCGCTGATTGAAGTAACGCAAATCCCGCTCAAGGTCCGCCAGGCGTTGCTTGTCAGCCTGTTCGCCTTTGGCCGATTGGTCGTTGTGCAATTGTTGCAACCCGACGACTTTTGCCTGCAACTGGGCAAGGCCTGCGGGCGTGACGTAATTGGGCTGCGTGCTGACCTGCCGTTCGACGGGCTGATCGGCTTGCGCGGCGGCGTTATCTTCATTGACGAAGGCGCGACTCATGGTTTCCTCCCGTTATAGGGTTTAGGCCATGGTCACAGGCTTTTAGTTTCGGCGGATGTCTGTCAGCGACTCATTGCGAGCGAAACGCACGGGCGGCGTCCTGATCTTTCTGCTGTTGCCAGGCTTTTTCACGTTCGTCCCAGTGATGGCTGCGATAGTCCTCTCGGTCTTCGCTTTCGCGCATGGCCTGGCATTGGCGGAAACCATCGCTCCAGCCTTCGGCGTATGGCTTGTCCTTGAGATACCGCGGCACGTTCTTGCGAAACTCACCGGTGATCGCCCCGGCAGCCTGTCGACCACTGCTGCAGCCGTCATCGAAACCATCGGCGAATGCCGGAGGATAACCCTTGGCAATCAGGTCTTCGTGAGTCGTCTGGCAACCCGCGCACAACAGCAACACACCCATCACACCCACACAACGCCACATCTCGGACTCCCGGCCGTTCAACGGCCTATGGTTCAAGTCTAGAAGTGCATTCGTGAGACCTTCGTGAAAGGCCTGTGATGAATCCGTTGAACTACACAGATCCCTTGTAGGAGCCGGCTTGCCGGCGATGGCATCAACACGGTCGTTCAGTTACACCGCAGTGACGCCATCACCTGTAGGAGCCGGCTTGCTGGCGATCGCATCAACACGGTGTATCTGAATCACCGCGGTGACGCCATCGCTTGTAGGAGCCGGCTTGCTGGCGATGGCATCAACACGGTGTATCTGAATCACCGCGGTGATGCCATCGCCAGCAAGCCGGCTCCTACAGGTCAGTAGTGATACCACTTCACTTCAAGCATCACTTCATTCTCGGGTGTGGCCAGATGGCTGAATTCGCGCTGGGCGCTCAGACGCAGACCCAGGTTGCGCGACAATTCCCACTGCTGGTTCAGACTCAAACTACGGCGTACTTCGCCATTGGTGAAGAAATCCCCCTTGGCCTCCAGGCTGAAATTGCCCAGCGGATTCTTCCATAGCACTCCGCTGTTAAAACCCGCCGCCGGGGCGATGAAACCGGCGAAGTCGTTATTGTGCTCGACGCGTACGGTGCCCAAGGCAAAACCGAGCATGTCGTCGCCCAGTTGCCACGTGCCACCACCACCACCGTTGACATGACTGACGAGGGTTTCATCGTCATGTTTGCCCGGCACCCGCTCCAGGCCGCCGGTGACCTGCCACGACAGCGGTTGCAGCAGCTCGTTGCGCGGAGTCAGGGAGCGAATGGTCGCCAGATCCAGTTGTTGCAACTGCCACTGATTGCCTTCGTACTGGCGCAGTTTCATCTGCAGGATTTCGATCTGCGCGCCGAGGGGAAAGCTTTCCGAGTTGTCGTTGAGATCGTGATACGCCATGCGCAGGCCATATTCACCGAAGGCCTTGTCGCCCCGGGTGCCGAGGCCGGCCTGCCAGGTGCGCGATTCATGGCCATCTTCGGGCAAGCCCGGTTGCGGGATGTCCAGCTCCGGCGCCGGGTTCTGGTTGATCGCCCGCAGCAATTCAAAACTGCGCTGAGCCCGCTGCGGGTCGCGTTCCTGGCCATTGGCGCGGTAGCGTTCGAGGCGGTAAGCCGCGTCAATGATCAGCGCCTGACGTTCGCGCGGTTGCGCCTTGAACGCCGGTTCCTGCAACTGTTTCTGGTCGGCGCTGACTTTCAGCACCCATTGCTGCTCTTCAGGATTCAACGGTTCGGCGCGGCTCAGCAGTTCACGTTCGCGGGACGGCCGATACTGAATGGACTCCACCAGTCCGGCTTCTTTCACTGCTTTGACCGTATCGGTGGGAATGGCGGTCAGCGGGAATTGTTCGGTCAGGCGCAGGCTCGGACGCGCCACTTGCAGCAGTTCCAGCAGGCGATAGGAGCAGTTTTCGTCGAAGAAGAAATAGTCGAACTGGATCTGCTTGAGTTCCCAGACGTGCTCGACCATGCGCTCGGTTTCCTGCTGTGTCAGGTTCAGCCGGTATTCCCACAGGTCACGGTTTTCGAGGCTGCGGTATTCCGAGAGTTTTTCCTGATACGGCACCAGCGCAAACAGGCCCGGGTAGCCGCCCATCAAACCTTTCCAGGCGTAGAGAATGCTGTTGTCGGAACCTTCGATGTAGGCGCCGAAGTTGATGGCATAGCTGAGCAATGACGTCTTGTCGCTCTGCACATCCGCCTGATCGATGCGCAGCAGCGTGTGGCCGAACATCGATGACGGACTGTTCAAGTAGGCTGCCGGGAAAATCATCACCGCGCTGTGGGGCGAGACATCCTTGAACCATTGCTTGAATTCGGCACAGTCCAAGGCCGGCAAGTCAGTCAGGTTGAGTTGCGCCTTGAGCCAGCGGGTACGCGCCGGGTAGACGCATTGCGCATGTTTTTCGCCGGCACTGGCCGGGGCGTACAGCGCCTGCACGGTGGCCGCCAGTTCGCGGTCGGGGTGTTCGTTGCCATCGGGCGCCAGAAAGAACTTCCTGTCGCTGACATAGCTGCGCCAGCCACCGAGCTTGGCGGTTTCGTAATGCCCCAGGGAAATCCAGAAGGGGTCGTTGGCCAGTTGCTGCAAACGTTGATTGTCGATGTGAGGCGCGGCGGACAGCGGGGCGCAGACACAGAGCGCCAGCCAGGCAAGGCGTTTGAACATAGTGGGCAACTTAAGTCGAAAAAAATAAAGACCCGGTACGGAAGATCCGTCCTTGTAGGAGCCGGCTTGCTGCGGGCGGCGTTCCGACGATGGCATCGACACGGTGTTTCTGAATCACCGCGGTGATGCCATCGTCGGAACGC
>NZ_JACVBM010000015.1:0-182484 GCF_014852385.1 Pseudomonas sp. PDM03
CGATGGCGGTGGGTCAGCAACCTTTTTGTGGGCTGACCCACCGCCATCGCCAGCAAGCCGGCTCCTACAGGGGGGAATGTGGTTAATCAGTTGGTTTGCGGCATCTCGCCGTTGGCCAGGCGCTGGTTGATGTCGGCGATCACGGCCGGCAAATCGGTGATGGTGTCGATCATGTAGTGCGGGCGCGAGCCTTCGAACAGTGCGTGGATGCGCTTGCGTTCGCTGTCCAGCTCGTCACTGCCGAGGGCGCGATAACCTTCGTAGTCCAGGCCCAGCGCGTTGCCCGAGCAGATCAGCGCCACGGTCCACATGCCGGCGCGACGACCTTCAAGAATGCCTGGCACGGTGTCGTCGATCTTCACGCACGCGGCGACATCGTCGATGCCCAGGGCGATCACGTTGGCCAGTGCCTGAGCCGGCCATGGACGGCCGTTGGGCACTTCGTCGGTGGCGACCACGTGATCGGCGACGTAGCCATTGGTGGCGGCGAGTTCGACCACTTTGTCCATGACCTGTTTCGGGTAGCCGGAGCAGGAGCCGATCTTGATCCCTTGCGCACGCAGGTTGGCGATGGTCTCCAGCGCGCCGGGGATCAGCGCCGAGTGCTCGGCGATTTTTTCGATTTGCAGTGGCATGAAGCGTTGGTAAATCGCAGTGACGTCATCGTCGGTCGGCGTGCGGCCGAAGGCCTTGCGATAACGTTCGGCGACGGCCGGCTGATCGCACAGTGTGCGGATGTGATCCCACTTGCCCATGCCCATCGGGCCACGGGCTTCTTCGATGGACACCTGGACGTCGAATTCGGCGAAGGCCTCGACAAAAATCTGCGTTGGGGCGAAGGAGCCGAAGTCGACCACGGTGCCGGCCCAGTCGAGGATGGCGGCTTGCAGTTTGGTTGGGTTTGCGTAGTTCATGAGTATCGATGTCCTTGTAGGAGCTGGCTTGCCAGCGAAGGTCGTTAACGATGACGCGTGTTGTCTGGATGAGCGCGGTGCTGTTGAGTCCATCGCTGGCAAGCCAGCTCCTACAACAGCTGAGGCGCCTGTGGTTCAGATTTCTAGCACTTCCATCTCGCGCAGCACTTCAGCAATCGCCGCCACCGCCGCGTGCATCTCGGCCTGGTTGACGTGGCCGATGCAGCCGACGCGGAAGGTTTCGACCTGGGTCAATTTGCCGGGATAGAGGATGAAACCCTTGGCCTTGACGCGTTCGTAGAACTCCTTGAACTGGTAACGCGGGTCTTTCGGTGCGTGGAAAGTGACGATGATCGGCGCCTGGATCGCGGTGGGCAGGAAGCTGCGCAAGCCGAGCCTGGCCATGTCATCGAGCAACACTTTGCAGTTGTCGGCGTAGCGCTGATGCCGCGCCGGCAAACCGCCTTCTTCGTTGTATTGCAGCAGGGCTTCGTGCAGCGCCGCGACCACGTGGGTTGGCGGGGTGAAGCGCCATTGGCCGGTCTTGGCCATGTAGGTGTGCTGGTCGAACAGGTCCATCGCCAGCGAGTGCGAGTTGCCGGCGGCATTGGCCAGCGCGTCTTTTCGAGCGAAGACAAACCCCATCCCCGGCACGCCTTCCAGGCATTTGCCCGAGGCGGCGATCAGCGCGTCGAACGGCACCTGTTGCGCATCCACCGGCAACGCGCCGAAGGAACTCATGGCGTCGATGATCAGGCGTTTGCCGTGTTGCGCAATGACTTGGGCGATTTCCGGCAGCGGGTTGAGGATGCCGGTGCTGGTTTCGCAGTGGATCAGCGCGACGTGGGTGATGCTGGCGTCGGCCCGCAGCAGACGGTCTACGTCGGCGGCGGTGGTCGGTTCGTCTTCGGCGGTTTCAAAGGTGCTGAAGGAACGGCCGAGCACTTCGCAGATTTTCGCCAGGCGTTTGCCGTAGGCGCCGTTGATCAGCACCAGGACTTTGCCGTCGCGAGGCACCAGCGTGCCGATTGCCGCTTCGACGGCGAAGGTGCCGCTGCCTTGCAGGGGCACGCAGTGGTGACTGTCGCCGCCGTTGATGATCGCCAGCAGTTGCTCGCAGAGGCTGGCGGTCAGTTGATTGAAGCGGTCATCCCATGAACCCCAGTCGACCATCATCGCCTGACGGGTGCGGGCCGACGTCGTCAACGGGCCGGGGGTGAGCAGGATGGGTTCGGCAGTACTCATTCTCGTGTCCTCGCAATCGATGGGATGAAGCTACGGGGCTTAAATTGCAATTTGCCGTGCTATCAATCAAATTGTTTGTTGTTATGCCAGCCATCAGTGAGGGTTATTCATGAACCTGTTCCAGCTCCGCGCCTTCGATGCGGTGGCCCGCGAGGGCAGCTTCACCCGGGCCGCCGCGCGGCTGTTCATCAGCCAACCGGCGGTCACCGGGCACATCAAGGCGTTGGAGGAGCACTACCAGATCACCTTGCTGCGGCGCACCGCGCGTCGGGTCGAGCTGACGGAGGAGGGCACCAAACTCGCCGCGATCACCCGGGCGATGTTTGGTCTGGCCGAAGAAGCGCAAGTGATGCTGGAGGCCAATCGGCAATTGCTCACCGGGCGTCTGGAAGTGGCGGCGGACGGGCCGCACATGGTCATGCCGATGCTCGCGAGCCTGCGCGCGCGGTATCCGGGGATCACCGTGAACCTGCGCCTGGGCAATGCGCAGGAAACCCTGGCGGCGCTGTTGTCGGAGCATGCCGATGTGGCGGTGCTGACCGAGGTTGAACCGCGCAAAGGGTTGCATTTGCAGGCGCTGAGCGAGTCGCGGATTTGTGCGCTGGTGCCTGAGGGGCATGCTTGGGCGCAGCGTTCGAAAGGGGTGCCGCTGAAGGAACTGGATCAGGTCATCATGGTGTTGCGCGAACCGAGTTCGATTACTCGACGCACGTTCGATGATGCTTGCACCCAGGCGAAGGTGAGCCCTCGGGTGTTGCTGGAACTGGACAGTCGCGAGGCGGTGACCGAGGCCGTCGCGGCGCAGTTGGGGGTTGGCGTGGTGTCGTCGGTGGAGGTCAGCCATGACCCACGGGTGGCGGCGGTGCCGATTATTGGCGAGGGGTTGGTGAACCGGCACATGATCGGGTGCATGGAGCGGCGGCGGGATTTGCGCTTGATTCAGGCGTTTTTCGAGTTGGCGCCGGTCAGTTAGACCGCGGCGCGGCCATCGCGGGCAAGCCTCGCTCCTACAAGGTCGTATGCAACCTGTAGGAGCGAGCGGGCGGCGATCCGACTTGCCCGCGAAGGGGCCAGACCTGCCTACACCAGACTCTCGCGCACCATCTCCAGAAACGTCGCCACCACCCGCCGCGAACTCTGCTCGCGCAAACACACCAGCGTTTCCGTCAGCCGCCGCTTGCAGTCGGTGATCGGCAGCGCACACACCCGCGAATCCGCACCAAACTCCGCCGCCGAGACCACGCCCACCCCGATCCCCACGACCACCGCCTCACGCGCCGCCTCCCGGCCTTCGACCTGAATCGCCGGGCGAATCCGAAACCCGGCGCCGGCCATTTCCTCCTCCAGCGTCTGGCGCGTCACCGAGCCGATTTCCCGCAGCACCAGTGGCGTGTCGTCGAGGTCCGCGAGGCAGATCGACTCGCGGTCGGCCCACGGATGATTGCGCGAAACAAACGCCACCATCGGGTCATTGCGCAGCGGCAGCGAGATCAATCGTTCATCGCTGACATCGCGCCCGAGCAACGCCAGGTCAGCCTGATAGTTGAACAGCCGAAACAGCGATTCATCAGTGTTGCCGGTTTCGATCTTCACGCTGATGCCGGGGTAGCGCTCGCAGAACCGCGCGATCTGCGGCAGCACGTGCACCGGGGCGTCCACCGCCAGAATCAGGCTGCCGGTCTGCAACGCCTGCGAGTCCTGAAGTAACTCCTGCGCCTCGGCTTCGATGACGAACAATCGCTGGGTAATGCTCAACAAGCGTTCACCCAGATCGGTCAGGCGCACCGAACGTTTGTTGCGGTGGAACAGCAACACCCCGAAGCGCTCTTCGAGCTTGCGCACCTGGTCGGAAATCGCCGGTTGCGTGAGAAAAAGCCGCTCGGCGGCTTTGGTGAAGCTTCCGTGAACAGCCACGGCATGGAAGGCTTTGAGCTGGGCGTGGGAAACCGACATCGAAACCTCCAGTAACAAGCTGGGCTTATATTGGAAATACGATAAATCGATTTCACTTATTAATCAGTAATTGTTTTTATCGGCTCCAGTCGCGGTGACTGGTCAGTCGAACAGCCTCCGTGACCATGAGCCTGCGCGTGCAATTGCAGGACTCATCTGACCGGTATCGCCAAAGGGACGCAGCGATATCGCAGTGCTCAACAATAAAAAACACAGGCGTTTTCTTCCAATTCTGCCGGCACACTCACACCCTGAGGTCAGAACCACAATGAACAAGCACATCGGCACCATCAAGCGTTGGCGCGTGCAGATCTTCGCGATCACCTGGCTCGCCTACGCCGCTTTCTACTTCACCCGCAAAGCCTTTTCCGTGGCCAAACTGGGGATCGCCGAAGACCCCACGTTCACCCTCGACAAAATGGCCATGGCCAACCTCGACGCTATCTATCTCGCTGCGTACGCCATCGGGCAATTCACTTGGGGCATCCTCGCCGACCGCTTTGGCCCACGGGTCGTGGTGCTCGGCGGGTTGCTGATTTCCGCTGCGGCGGCGCTGGTGATGGGCAGCTTCGCGACGTTACCGATTTTCGCCACCTGCATGTTGATTCAAGGCCTGGCCCAGTCCACGGGATGGTCGGGGCTCTGCAAGAACATCGGCAGTTTCTTCCCCGCCGAACAGCGCGGTCGGGTGCTCGGGTTATGGAGTTCCTGCTATGCCTTCGGCGGGCTCGTGGCTTCGCCGTTTGCCGGTTGGTGGGCGTATACGCTCATCGGCTCCTGGCATGCGGCGTTCATTTCCAGTGCGGCGGTGGTTGGGCTGGTCGCCGTGCTGTTTTTTATTTTTCAACGCAACAAACCGCAAGACGTTGGCTTGCCGGCGGTGGAACCCGAGCCTGCGCTGACCGCCGAGGAGGCGCATGCGCAAAGCAAGATCAGCGTGCTGGAACCGCTGAAGGAAATCCTGCGCAACCGCACGGTGCTGGTTCTCGGGCTCGCGTACTTCCTGCTGAAACCGGCGCGCTACGCGATTCTGTTGTGGGGGCCGGTGATCGTTTTCGAGCAGATGCCAACCGTGGGCAAGGTCGGTGCGGCGATCATCCCGACGGCGTTCGAACTGGCCGGGTTGCTCGGGCCGATCCTGCTCGGGCTGGCCTCGGACAAACTGTTCGGCGCCCGACGCATGCCGGCCTGCGTGATCAGTTTGCTTGCGTTGACCATTTCGCTGGCGTTGTTCATGGGCGCCTTGCACACCGGCAGTGTGATGCTGGTGGTGGCGCTGCTGTTCGTGATGGGCCTGACCCTGTACGGACCTGACTCGATGATCAGCGGCGCGGCGGCCATCGATTTCGGCACCGCCAAGGCCGGCGCCACGTCGGCGGGCTTCGTCAACGGTTGCGGCTCGGTCGGGGCGATCCTCGGCGGTTTGCTGCCGGGCTACTTCGACTCGGTCACCGTGTTCATTATCTTCGCCGGCTGCGCCTTGTTTTCAGCGCTGGTGCTGATCCCCTACTGGAATAGCCGCCCGGCTGGCCTGCGTGGCGAAACTGCATTCGTGCCGAACCGGCCGATGAGCGTCAAACCCCTGCGTACCTGAGGAAATACCGATGAGACCTTTCTGGCTGGAACAGGCGCTGGCGGCTGAGTCGTGCGCGCCGTGCGAACCTTTGCCCGGCGACACCCGCGCCGATGTCTGCATCGTCGGCGGTGGCTACACCGGTTTGTGGACTGCGATCATGCTCAAGGAGCAGAACCCGGAACTGGATGTGTTGCTGATCGAAGCCGACATCTGCGGTGCCGGCGCCAGCGGCCGCAACGGCGGTTGTGCGCTGTCGTGGTCGGCCAAGTATTTCACCCTGGAAAGGTTGTTCGGCGTCGAAGAGGCGGTGCGGCTGGTCAAGGAATCCGAGCGCAGTATTCATGCGATCGGCACCTTCTGCGAACAGTACGGCGTGGACGCCGATTACCGCCTCGACGGCACGCTCTACACCGCGACCAACCGCGCCCAATGCGGCTCGACCGACGCGGTGATCGCTGCGCTCGAACGCCACGGCATCAACTCGTTCACGCAACGGCCGGTCGCGGATGTGCAGCGCATGGCCGGTTCCCGAAAACACCTGGAAGGCTGGTTCTCACCGGCCGCCGCCAGCGTGCAACCGGGCAAGCTGGTGCGCGGTTTGCGCCGGGTGGCGTTGCAGTTGGGCGTGAGGATTCATGAGAACACCGCGATGACCGGACTGGAGGAGGGCAAACCGGCAGGGATCCAGACCCCGCACGGCACTGTCCGCGCGGACCGGGTGGTGCTGGCGATGAACGCGTGGATGGCCCGCGCGTTCCCGCAGTTCGAGCGCAGCGTGGCGATTGTCTCCAGCGACATGCTGATCACCGAACCACGGCCGGACCTGCTCGACCAGATCGGTTTGACCAGCGGTGTCACGGTGCTCGATTCACGGATTTTCGTGCACTACTACCACAACACCCCGGACGGCCGGATCATGCTCGGCAAGGGCGGCAACACGTTTGCCTACGGTGGCCGGATGCTGCCGGTGTTCGATCAGCCATCGCCCTATGCAGGCCTGTTGCAGCACAGCCTCAGCGAGTTTTTTCCGGCGTTTGCCGAGGTCAAAGTCGAAGCGACGTGGAACGGTCCGTCGGATCGCTCGGTCACCGGTTTACCGTTCTTCGGCCAGATGAGCGCCCACGGGAATGTGTTCTACGGCTTCGGTTATTCCGGCAGCGGGGTCGGGCCCTGTCACATGGGTGGGCAGATTCTCGCTTCGATGGTTCAGGGGCTCGACAATGCCTGGACCCGTTCACCGCTGGTCAACGGTCCGTTGGGCTTCTTTCCGCCGGAGCCGATTCGCTACCTCGGTTCGCTGATGGTGCGCAACGCCATCCGCCGCAAGGAGCGCGCCGAAGATCACGGGCGTCGGCCACGGCATCTGGACGTGCGCCTGGCGAAATTCGCGGCGGCAGCGGGCAAGGCGGACAAGGGCTGATCAGGCCTGACGGTTGATCAGCCAATCAAGCAGCAGCCGGTCATCACCGCGTGGTTGTCGCGTGGTTCGAGGCGCTGGCGGATGGCTCGCCGTCGCGCACAACACCGGGCGGTCCGGATCGCTGTCGAGAAAACTGATGAGCGCCTCGGTGCCGGCGACCGGCAGCTTCGACGGATCGATCCGACCGTCCGCTGTTGCGAGAGCCAGGGGTAGCCAAAGGCCGGGGGATTCATCGTCATCGGACTCTGGGGTGGGCCACAATCTGACCTGTATCCGGCCTTGTTCATCCAGCACCGCAGGCTGGCCGGCCGGGCCGAGCACCCGCGCCGTCTGGAAGCCCGGAATGCCGGGCCTGGCGTGTGTCAGCGCGGGGCGGAACACCGTTGACCACGGAATGGCGGTGAACTGATTGCTGTAACGCCGGCTCATGTCAGAGGTGGCCGGGGCGAGTATCGACGGTTGCTGTCCCTGATGACGGAGCTCGGTCAGCAGCCATTGATCGTTGAAGTTCTGCAACGGATGTTCCGACACTTGCACGATGCGTCCGCTGCGCAATTCGCTGTGATTGCTTTGACCCTGTATCTGCCGATGCAGACAGCGCAAGCGCTCGAGTATCCGGCGGCTGAGCCGTTCGCGATCGAGCGGTGGCGGGGCGGGGGGCGCGCAGAGTGGCGGCGAGGTGTGCCGCTGGAACAGTTCGTTGATCACCGGCTCGTTCGCGTGCTCGGGGGTGTCGCCATGAAACGGCGTCAGCAGCGGTTCCTGGGGGAAACTCAGGCAGTCATCCGCGAGCACCAGCACATGGCCGTCGCATTGATGTTCGAAGTGATAGTGGATGCCTTCTTCTTCGCACAGACGTTGCAGGAACGTCAGGTCGCTCTCGTCAAACTGAATGCAAAACGGCCTGGCGGGATAACGCCCGTTCGGCAGTTCGAAACGATAGCTGTCTTCGGGCACTGAGTTTTCTGCGAGTAACTGGCGCAGGATCGCTGGCACATTGAGTTGATGAAACACCCGTCGGCAATGCTGCCGGTCGAGATTTTGCAGCCAGGGCACCACCACCAATCTGTACCCGATCCAGTGCGGGCCGCGATGTTCGTGGCTGGCGCTGTGGACGACGCCATGAATACCAAGGCCTTGCGTCAGGCTGAGGAACACCGGTTGTTGCAACAGGCGATCCGGGCTCATCGCCGGTGACAGGCCGATCACTTCGATATCGAATCGATAGGGCTGGTTGAGCGCTTCATGGCCACTGAACTGAACCACCTGCCAACTCAAATCGGCGTCCAGCAGTGTCAGGGTGAAGGGACTTTCCTTGTCGTTGTGCATCGATCGCGCTTCTGCCAGGGAGTACGGGCACAGAGGGTACGAAACCGTGGGCCTTTATGGTCACCGCAAATCGACGTTTCAGAATCGCCCTACAACCAGCGGTGAAGAAGTCGATTCGACAGGATGGATTTTTTGGTCGATTGCCAACTTTAGGCCGTATAAACTTGCGCAAAGCGTCGGCCAATAGATGTCTCGGCGCCATAGATAAGAGAGTGAGTAATGGGCGCACAGTGGAAGGTTAAACACAAAGAAGCGGCAGCCAACGCCAAGGGCAAGATCTTCGGCAAACTGGTGAAAGAAATCACCATTGCTGCGCGTAACGGTGCCGATACCGCCACCAACGCACACCTGCGTCTGGTGGTTGAACAGGCCAAAAAGGCGTCGATGCCCCGCGAAACCCTGGAACGTGCGATCAAGAAGGGCTCCGGCCAGCTCGGCGAAACCGTGCAATACCATCGCGTGACTTACGAAGGGTTCGCGCCGCACCAGGTGCCGCTGATCGTTGAATGCGTGACCGACAACATCAACCGCACCGTCGCTGAAATCCGCGTCGCGTTCCGCAAGGGCCAGCTCGGCGCCTCCGGTTCCGTCGCCTGGGACTTTGACCATGTGGGCATGATCGAGGCGTCCCCGGACAGCCCGGATGCCGATCCGGAAATGGCCGCTATCGAAGCCGGCGCACAGGATTTCGAACCTGCCGATGACGGCGCTACTCTGTTCATCACCGAAGCGACCGATCTGGATTCGGTGCAGAAAGCCTTGCCTGAGCAGGGTTTCACCGTGTTGTCGGCGAAGCTGGGCTACAAGCCGAAGAACCCGGTCAGCGGCCTGAGCGACGAGCAGATGGCTGAGGTTGAAGCGTTCCTGGAAGGCCTCGACAACCACGATGATGTGCAGGACATGTTTGTCGGTCTGGCTGGGTAATTTGTTGCTTCAGTGATACCGCCATCGCTAGCAGGCTAGCTCCCACACTGGATTGTGAACACCGGTCAATTGTGGGAGCTAGCCTGCTAGCGATTGACCGCGCAGCGGTCACCGATTGTTCAATTCCCGCACAATCTCGCTGAACCCCGGCCGCGCCAGCACTTTCGGCTGGCAGCAACGTTGCTGCAAATCCTCCAGCTTCACACGCGCCTGATCACTCAGCCCCGAGTCGATCCGCTCCAGCAGTTCCCCCAACAGAACGCCAAACGCACGCACCTCGATCCGCTGCAATGCACGGGTTTCAAGGCTGTCCTCGGTCGCGTGGAAAGACGCTGCGCCAAAGTCCCCCAACAGACAATCGCCGTGCTCGTTCCATAGAATATTGTGGCCATAGAGGTCGCCGTGGGTGATGCCCTGGCGGTGCAGATGCTCGGCCACCGACGCGATGCCACAGGCGATCCGCAAGGCCACGTCGGCGCTGAACCGGGTATCGCTGGCGTAGACATCGCGGCTGCAGGATTCCAGGCTCGGCAACCCGGCGAGGTTGCGATAGCTCGGGTCGATCAACTCCATGACCAACCCGGCCTGGGCCTGCGGATGCTCGACAATCCGTCCTTCGACCCGGATCAGGTTGGGGTGAAGGCCGGCGGTGATGCAGGCGTTCATTTCATGCAGCGGCGAGCCATCGCTGGTCATTTCGCCCTTGTAGAGTTTGACCGCGACCGGCGTTGCCTGCTTCCACAACGCCTGATGAATGACGCCGGAAGCGCCTTCACCCAGCTTCTGTTCAAGGCTCAGCTGTGACCAGGGAATCGTCGGCGTGGCATCGAGCGCGGCGGCATCGGCTTCGGTTTCCAGCGGATTGCCGGCATAGGCCAGCCAGGTCAGGCTCGGCAGGGTCAGCAACCAGGATGGCAACTCGGTAAACTGGTTGGCGGCGATGCGGGTCAGCTCGAGGCGATGGCAATTGCTCAGGCTCTGGGGCAAGCACCGCAGGCGGTTACCGGCCAGCATCAGTTTTTGCAGATACGGGCGTTCGCCCAGTTCGGTCGGCAATTCGCTGATGCGGTTGTCGGTCAGGATCAACCAGCGCAACAACGGCGGCAGCGCGGCGCCAGGTACGGTTTCGATACGGTTGGCCTTGAAACCGACCATGGTCAGTGCGGGGCACTGGCCGAGGCAGGCGGGCAGTTCGCTGAACTGGTTGCGGTCGCAGAACAACACGCGCAAACGGGTCAGGCGATGAAAGTCGTCCGGCAGGCTGCGCAACGCGTTGCCACTGAGGTTGAGCACCTCCAGCGAATCCGCCAGGTCGAGGATTTCCCGGGGGAACTCCGTCAGGTCGGCGGCCAGGTCCAGGCGAGTGGTGCCAGCCAGCAGGCCGGCGCGCAGTTGGGCAAGGGTATCCATGATCAGATTCGCTATTGATCGAAGGTAGGGCGCGAGGCCCGATAAAGGGCGACATGATAGCGGTAAAACCCGGGTGGTTGTCAGACCGCTATCGCGAGCCGGCTCACTCCCACAGTAGACCAAGTTATCTGGATGTACGCGGTCAACTGTGGGAGTGAGCCTGCTCGCGATGGCGTTGGGTGCTGCGCCGCAAGAACTGGGTTCAGGCCGTCTCCCTGACTTCCATCAACTGTCCCAATCGACTGCGGGTGCGCGCCAGGTCAATGGCATCGCCGCCCAGGCTTTCGCGCAACGAGCGGTGGCCGAGCAGGATCAGGTGCTTGTCCTGGTCGTATAGAACGTCCACCAGATTGATGAAACGCTGCTGCGCGGCAATCGAGCAGTCGGCGAGGTTGGGCAGTTTATCGATGATCCAGTGGTCGAAACGTCGGCACAGCTCCAGGTAATCCATGACCGCCGTGGGGTGGTCGCACAGATCGCCGAAGGTGAAACCGATGGTGCGTCCTGCGCAATATCGGGCTGGGAGATGCCGGTTGCCGACGGGCAAAGGAATGGATGGCGCGTCGGGCCCGGGCAGGTTCAGTGCCTGACGTTGCGCCAGCGTAGCCGGCCAGACGTAGTGACCCTGGGTAAACAACTGCTGGGCGTGGGTTCTCGCCTGACTGCGATAGTCGTGCGGGCCGCCGACTTCCATGACTTGCATGCGCGCATTGATCAGGTCGATCACCGGTTTGAAGCGCGCGTGGTAGAGCGGGTTTGGCAGCAAGCCCTCAGGCGGGTAATTGGAGGTCACCAGCAGCAGAATGCCTCGGCGAAACAGAGCCTTGAACAGCCGCGCGATGAGCATCGCGTCGCCAATGTCGTGGACGTGAAACTCGTCGAAACACAGCACGCGGCAATCGTTCAGCAAGTCGTCGAGCGTCGTCGCCAGCGCATCCGGGTGATCGCGATGACTGAACATGCCTTGGTGCAGTCGAGCGAAAAACTCGTGGAAGTGCAGGCGCTGTTTTTCCGCGATCGGCAGCGCCTGGAAAAAGCCGTCGAGCAACCAGCTCTTGCCACGCCCCACGGCGCCGTACAGATACAGGCCCGGCAGCGTTTTCGCCGAAGTGCCGAGCAGTGCCGCGGCGTGCTGCGCCATGCAGTCGATTACGCGCTGCTGGCTGTGGCTGAGGGTGTAACCCTGTGCATGGGCCTTGTGCCGGAAGTAGTCGTGGATTACGCGCCCCGTCGCTGAATGAGCGGCGGAAGCGGTCGATGCCTTGCCGAAGAGGCGGCGCAGCGCGGGCCAGCGTGGTGTGAATCGCGAACGGTTGGGCGGTCGAACGGCCACTGTGTCACCCCGTAATCGTCAGGCAGGCTCCCCGAGCTGCGGCGGTGTAGTGTAACCAAATGAGGAAATTTGCTTCCAGTTGTGTCGACAAGTGCGGGGCGCAATTGGGCAGTGTGATGCTGGAGGTGGGGGGAGCGCCAAACCTGTGGGAGCGGGCCCGCTCCCACAGGGTTTTGTTGTGTTGGCTCGATAGTGAACTACCGCTCGATACTACGATTCCACCGCGCATTCCACGCCGGGCGCTGTTCGTTGACCTGGTCCCAGTCGATGGCAATCGCCGTCGTCAGATACTGCTTCATCGCTTCGACCTGGCCCCGGGTCTTGTCCGTGGTCGGGGTGTTCGGGTTGGACGGGATCTGATCGCCATCTTCAAGTGCAGCGGCTTGCGCCTCGGGGGTCAGCAGAAACGCGGCGAGTTTCTGCGCCAGTTGCGGCTGGGTGTTGTTGGCGATGGCGCATTCGGCAACGTTGAGCACCACTGCGCCTTCCTTCGGTTGCGCATATTCGACCGGCATGCCTTTGAGTTTCAGCGCGGTGACCTGGGTCGGCGTCAGCGGGAACAGCGCCGCTTCGTCGGTCTGGAGCATTTCGGAAATCTTCGCCGAGCTCGGAATGTATTCCAGCACGTTGCGCCCGACGGTGTTCGGCCACGCCTTGAAGCCCGGCTCGACGTCGGTTTCGCTGCCGCCCTGAATCCGGTTGAACATCAGGAAACCGTGCAGGCCGAAGGTCGAAGAAGCCATCGACTGGAACACCAGTTTGTCCTTGAAGCGCGGGTCGGCCATGTCCATCCACGAGGTCGGCGTCGCCCAGCCTTTTTCCTTGAACAACCGTGTGTTGTACGCCAGTCCCGTGACGCCAAGGCTGACCGCCACGGCCTGGTCCTTGATGCGGCCCTTGGCCGGAATCTGCGCCAGGGTCGGGCTGTCTTCGAGTTTGTCGCACAGGCCCATGGCGATGGCGCGGTACATGATGCCGTCGTCGAGGAACATCACGTGCATTTGCGGGTTGCCTTTGCTGGCCTGGACCTTGGCCAGAATATCGGCGGACGTGCCGGGCACGATCACCACTTTGACGTTGTTGGCCTTCTCGAAAACCGGCAGCACCTTGTCGGCGTAGAGCCGTTCCATGGTCCCGCCGTTCATGCCGAGGTAAAGCGTCGGTTCGGCCTGGGCCTGGGTAACCGTGAGCAGGGCGCTCAGGCACGAAAGTCCGAGCAGTGCAGTGCGTTTGACGTTATTCATTGGCGCGACCTTCCTCTATCAAGCAACGGAGATGGAGTGAAACCGGGTGATGGAAAACGCATCCAGCGACGTGGTTGAGGCGCCGCTGCAGATGATCTCGGTGAGCGCCTGACCCACCGCCGGACCGATCTGGAAACCTGCGCCGGCAAAGCCGAACGCGTGCAACAGACCGGGTTGAGTGCCACTGTGACCGATCACCGGTTGGCGATCGGGCAAGTAACCTTCGGTGCCGCTCCAGGTACGAATCGCCTGGGCGCCTTCAAGAAACGGATAGAGCTCCACGGCTTGGCGCAGGATTTCGATCACCGCGTGTTGACCGGGGCGGGCGCGCGCGCCGTCGAGGGCAAACCCCTGGCCGCCGCCCAACACGCAATTGCCGCGCGCGACCTGACGCGCATAAATACCGCCGCCCTCGACGCCGGTGCTGGCATCCATCACCCATGGCAAGGGTTCGGTGACCAACATCGCCGGGTGCCCGGCGTGCATCGGCACCGCTTCGTCGAACTGCGCGGCAAGGCTGCCGGCCCATGCGCCAGCGCAGTTCAGCAGCCAAGGGGAGTGCAGCTCTAAACCGTTTTGCGTGCTGACGCGAAAGCGCTGGCCGTCGTGCTCCACGGCGCTCACCGCGCATTGTTCGTGGACTTGCGCGCCGTGGCGCTGTGCTGCCCGGGCAAACGCGGGTGAAACCAGTCGTGGGTTGGCGTGACCGTCATCCGGGCAAAACGAAGCGCCGACCGCGACGTCGCCGACCCACGGAAAACGCCTGCGTAATTCATTGCGATCAAGCACCTGCAAGTCGAGGCCGAAACCCTGACTGCTGGCGGCATAGTCCTGCAATGCGCGCAGGTCGTTGAGGCTGCGCGCCAGTTTCAAGTGGCCGCTGCGCTGGTACTCACCGTCGATGCCGATCAACTGCGGCAACTGCCCCCAGATTTCGTGAGCCTGTTGCGACAGCGGTAGTTGCGACAACGGTCGGCCCTGTCGCCGCACGCCGCCGTAGTTCACGCCGCTGGAGTGCGAACCGCAAAAATCGCGTTCCAGCAGCGCCACGCGACGCCCGGCCTTGCTCAGGAAGAGCGCGGCGGAGGCACCGACAATGCCGCCGCCAATGATCACTGCATCGACCTCGATCATGGCTCGACCTCCAGACCAAACGGCAACGGTTTGATCGGTGCCTGCGCCCGCAGGCGGCCGATGTCAGAGACGTTTCGCTGACTGGCGCAGGCAATGATTTCTGCGGCGGCAGCGCCACACATGCGCCCCTGACAGCGACCCATGCCGACCCGGCAATGGGCCTTGACCCGGTTGATTTCCCAATGGCCCTCGCGCACGACGTCGCGGATGTCACCGGCGCGCACTTCTTCGCAGCGGCAGACCATCACGTCGTCCGGCGTATCGGCCGCCCAGTTTTGTGGAAACACGAAAGCGCGTTCCAGGCCTTGGCGAAAGCTATCGATTCGTTCAAGTGCCTGCTCCAGTTGCACGCCACGCTTGGGCGCAACCACGTGACCCATGTCTTCGAGCAAGGCGAGGGCGGCCCGTTCGCCGGCCATTTCCGCCGCGTCGGCGCCCATGATGCCGGCGCCGTCGCCGGCCAGATAAACCTCGGCGACACTGCTGCGACCGGCGCCGTCACGCTGCGGCAGCCAGGCGCGGTTGAGCGGGTTCCAGGCGAATGCGCAGCCGAGCAAGTCGGCGAGTTGGGTTTCACTGCGCAGGCCATGGGCGAATGCCACGGCGTCGCAGTCCAGTTGATGCTCACGGTTTGAGTTGGACCAACGCAGCGACTGCACGCGGTGTTCGCCATCGATGCGTTTCAAGGTTGCCCCCTGATGCACCGGGATGCCGTGAGCGGTCAGCCAGCTGCGGTAATAGATGCCTTTGGCCAATGTGGCCGGTTGCGCCAACAGATCGGGCAGGGCGCGGGCTTGGGCGCTGAACGGCGAGCTGTCGAGCACCGCGACCACGTTCGCGCCGGCCTTGGCGTATTGATACGCCACCAGATACAGCAACGGTCCACTGCCAGCGAACACCACGCGTTCACCGATGGCGCAGCCCTGGAATTTCAGGGCGATCTGCGCAGCGCCAAGGCTGTAGACGCCAGGCAGCGTCCAACCTTGCACCGGTAAAACCCGGTCGGTGGCGCCCGTGGCGACGATCACCCGAGAGAACTCCAAGCGTGCGGCGCGCTGCTCGTGCAAGGTGTCGAGCGCGCCGGCCTCGGCGTTCCACACCAGGGTTTCAGGACGGTAATCGAGCTGCTCGCGCAACTCGTCAATCGTCTGGTGCAAGGCTTTCGCCTTGCGCGCTTCGAAGCCATACAGCTTGACCGCCGAGCGCTTGAAGTTCGCTGGCTGCCGCCGATAAATCTGCCCGCCACCGCGCGCGGCTTCGTCCAGCAAAACCGGGCGCACACCATGCGCCACCAGCGTCTGCGCCGCACGAATCCCGGCCGGCCCGGCACCCACAATAACCACCGACTTCATACCCAACCCCCTGCAGGAGCGAGCCTGCTCGCGAACAGGGCCTCACATCCAACACCCATGTCGGCTGACCCACCGCTATCGCCAGCAAGCCGGCTCCTACAGTGGATTGGGATTGGTCGCGAATTTTGTGCTCGACACAGCTCCCTTGTAGGAGCTGGCTTGCTAGCGATGGCGGCCTCACATCCAACATTCATGTCGACTGACCCACCGCCATCGCCAGCAAGCTGGCTCCTACAGTGGATTGGGGTTGGTCGCGAATTTTGTGCTCGGCACAGATCCCCTGTAGGAGCTGGCTTGCCGGCGATGGCGGCCTCACATCCAACACCCATGTCGGCTGACCCACCGCGATCGCCAGCAAGCTGGCTCCTACAGTGGATTGGGGTTGGTCGCGAATTTTGTGCTCGGCACAGATCCCCTGTAGGAGCTGGCTTGCCGGCGATGAGGCCCTCACATTCAACATCCATGTCGACAGATGCACCGCGATCGCCAGCAAGCCGGCTCCTACAGTTGATTGGGGTTGGTCGCGAATTTTGTGCCCGACACAGCTCCCCTGTAGGAGCTGGCTTGCTAGCGATGGCGGCCTCACATCCAACATCGATGTCAGCTGATACACCGCGATCGCCAGCAAGCCGGCTCCTACAGTTGATTGGGGTTGGTCGCGAATTTTGTGCTCGGTACAGCTCCCCTGTAGGAGCTGGCTTGCTAGCGATGGCGGCCTCACATCCAACATTCATGTCAGCTGACCCACCGCGATCACCAGCAAGCCGGCTCCTACAGTGGATTGGGGTTGGTCGCGAATTTTGTGCTGGACACAGCTCCCCTGTAGGAGCTGGCTTGCTAGCGATGGCGGCCTCACATCCAACATCGATGTCAGCTGATACACCGCGATCGCCAGCAAGCCGGCTCCTACAGTTGATTGGGGTTGGTCGCGAATTTTGTGCCCGGCACAGATCCCCTGTAGGAGCTGGCTTGCTAGCGATGGGGGCCTTACATCCAACATTTATGTCGGCTGATACGCCGCCATCGCGAGCAGGCTCGCTCCTACAGGGGATTCGGGTTGGGGAGATGTAATGTGTGTTCATAGCGATCGCCCCGGTTCGCGGCTGATGTCTTCGCCGGCTTCTAGCAGCGTCGAACACGCGCGCACTCGCCGGCCATCGCCCAGGCGGACCCAGCAGTCCTGGCACGCGCCCATCAAGCAAAACCCGGCGCGGGGCTGTGCGCTGAAATCGCTGCCGCGCAAGTGTTCGCTGCAGGTCAGCACGGCGGTCAGCACGGTGTCGCCGAGCAGCCCGCTGGCCGGTGCGCCGTCGAGGGTAAAGTTCACGGCCGGGCGGTCGCCTTCGGCCAGTCGTTTCAGCAGAGCCATGGCGCCCTCATTGTTTACCCACCAGAACCCGATCCAGGCCGTAGACCCGATCAAGCAGAATCATCGTCAGCGCGGTCAGCGCGATCACCAGGGCCGACACCGCCGCCATCATCGGATCGATGGATTCAGTGGCGTACACGTACATGCGCACCGGCAAGGTTTGCGTGGCCGGCGAGGTGACGAAGATCGACAGCGTCACCTCGTCAAAACTGTTGATGAACGCCAGCAGCCAGCCCCCGGCGACCCCCGGCAAAATCATCGGCAAGGTGATTTGGCGGAACAGCGTGAAGCGCCCGGCACCCAGTGATTGCGCCGCGTGTTCGGCGCTGCGATCCAGGCCAATGGCCGAGGCCAGCACCAGTCGCAGCACATACGGCGTGATCACCAGCACGTGAGCAAAGATCAGCCAGGCGAAGCTGCCGTTGACGCCCATCAGCGCAAACAAGCGCAGGAGTGCCACGCCCAACACCAGATGCGGAATGATGATCGGCGACAGAAACAGGCCATTGAAAAAGTCCCGGCCGGGAAACTCGAAACGGGTGATTGCCAACGCTGCCGGCACCGCAATCAGCGTCGCCAGGCTGGCCGCGCAGAACGCCAGGATCAGGCTGTTGTAAAACGCATCGACAAAGTCGGCACGCTCGAACACCGCACGGAACCAGCGCAGGGAAAACTCCGTGGTCGGCAGGCTCAGGGTGTTTTCCGGGGTGAACGCCACGAGGCAGACCACCACCAGCGGCGCCAGCATGAACACCACCACCAGGGTATGGAACAGCAGGGCGAAAGGACCGTTCTTGGACATGACGAGTTATCCCAATGACTTCTTGTAGCGGCCTTCGATCATCCGGTTCCACGACAGCATGATCAGCAGGTTGAGCAACAGCAGCGCGACGGCGATGGCGGCGCCCATCGGCCAGTTGAGCTCCGACAGGTACTGGTCGTAGATCAGCGTGGCGACCATCTTGATCCGCCGCCCGCCGAGCAGGCCGGGAATGGCAAAGGAGCTGGCCGCGAGGCCGAACACGATCAACGTGCCGGACAGCACGCCGGGCATGATTTGCGGCAACACCACCTGGCGCATCACCGTGAAGTGACTGGCACCCAGCGACATCGCTGCTTGTTCGGCGGCCGGGTCGAGTTTTTGCAGCGAGGTCCAGACCGGAATGATCATGAACGGCAACATCACGTGAACCAGTGCAATCACCACCGCGAACGGCGTGTACAACAGCTTCATCGGTGAGCCGCCGAAGGCTTGCAGTGTCTGGTTGACCAGACCGTCGGCGCCGAGCAAGAGGCTCCAGCCGAAGGCGCGCACTACCACCGAAATCAGCAACGGCGTGAGGATCAGAATCAAGAAAATCGAACGCCATGGCGCTCCCATGCGGCTGAGGATGTAAGCCTCGGGCACGCCGATCACCACGCAGAGCAGGGTGGTCAGGGCGCTGATCCAGAACGTGCGCAAAAAGATTTCGTAGAAGTACGGATCACCCAGCAGACTGCTGTAATGGTCGACGGTGTAGGCGTCGCCGTTGATGCCCGAGCTGTAGTCGAAGACGTTGAACGACAACACCAGCGTCAGCAGCAGCGGGATCACCAGCAGGCAGACGTATAGCGCCAGCGCCGGTGCCGACAACAAATAGCCCTGACGTCCCTGGCGAACAGCCACGAGCGTACTCATGCCGACACCTCGTCGACACTCAGCACCCGCAGCAGCGCCGTGTCCCAGTCGAGGCCGACCGGTGTGCCTTCGTTCAGCGGTGCCGAGCCGTCGTTGCGGCGCACCACGCTGAGTTCGCCGAGGCTGGTCGAAACGCCGTACAACCATTGGCTGCCGAGAAAGAAGCGGCTGACGATCCTGCCTTGCAGGCGGCCGTGATCTTTGTCCCGCAGATCGATTTTTTCCGGACGCAGGCTCAGGGTCAGTTCACCGCCGCTGCGCACCTGAACCACACCCGCACTGTCTCGTTCGCCGGGCAACAGATTGGCCTTGCCGACGAAGCCGGAAATGAACTCGGTGCGCGGGTGTTCGTAAAGGGTGTAGGGCGCGTCGATCTGGGTGATGCGCCCGGCCTGCATCACCACCACGCGGTCGCTGATGGACAGCGCTTCGGACTGGTCATGGGTGACCATCAACGTGGTGATCCCGACTTCGCGCTGGATGCGGCGGATCTCGAATTGCATCTCTTCGCGCAGGTTGGCGTCGAGGTTGGACAGCGGCTCGTCGAGCAGCAGCACCGGCGGCTCGATCACCAGGGCGCGGGCCAGCGCCACACGCTGGCGCTGGCCACCGGACAGTTCGCGTGGGTAACGTTCTGCGTGCTGGTCCAGACGCACCAGTTTCAACACCCGATCCACGCGCTGCTGCAACTCGCCGTTGGGCACTTTGCGCATGCGCAGGCCGAAGGCGACGTTGTCTTTGACGGTCATGTGCGGAAACAACGCATAACTCTGGAACACCACGCCCAAGCCACGGCTGGCGGGTTTGGCGTGGGTGATGTCGCGACCGTCCAGCAGAATGCGCCCGCTGGTGACTTCGACGAAGCCGGCGATCATTTGCAGGGTGGTGGTTTTGCCACAGCCGGAAGGGCCGAGCAGGGACACGAACTCGCCTTTCTCGACCGAGAGGTGGGTGGCGACGACGGCGTCGATGTCGCCGTAACGTTTGCCGAGTCCTTCAAGTTGCACAAAAGCCATAACTGCGCTCCACCTGAGATTGTTATGCGCGGCCTGAGGTCGCGCTTTTTTGTATGGGCAGATACGAAAGGGTGTTGCGGGGTGCGTTGGCGCTCGACTTGGGTCGGCTGCCGCTGTTGTTCGAATCGCCCCTGTGGACGCAGATTAGGACGAAGACTAGGATGGGCTCAATGGCCTATTTCACTGAAGCGATGACTATTTTCAGTTTCATTCGGTGAGTAAATTAATTGTCGAGAAATGGCATGACTGATTCCATTGAACGGAATGAAAACAAAAATGAAGTCGGCGTCGGTGCGGTCTCCCGGCTGTTTGCGGTGCTGCGCAGTCTGGGTGACACCGTCGAGGGCGGGGAGCGCGTGACGCAACTGGCCCAGCGCATCGGTTTGTCGCAACCGACCACGCACCGTTTGCTGCGCAGCCTGATGGACGAGGGCATGGTCGAGCAGGACGTTCGCAGCAAACGCTATCGCCTGAGCCTGGATTTTTTTGCGCTGGCGGCGCGTGCCGGCAATACCGGAAACCTGCGCGAACTGGTGCGGCCGTCGTTGCTGCGGTTGTCGGCTTCGCTGGGGGATTCATTGTTTCTACTGGCGCGCAGCGGGTTTGATGCGATCTGCCTGGACCGCAGTGAAGGGCCGTTTCCGATTCGCACCTTTACCGGTGACATCGGCGGGCGGGTGGCGCTGGGCGTGGGCCAGGGCAGTCTGGCGATCCTGGCGTTCCTGCCGGAAGAGGAGCGCGACACGGTGATCCATTACAACCTGCCGCGGCTGAAGGATTTTCACCTGTACGACGAGGTGTTCCTGCGTTCGGAAGTCGAGAACGTGCGCGCCCTCGGTTACGCCGGGCGCAACACCGGCGTGCTGCAAGGCATGGCCGGCGTGGCGGTGCCGATTCTGGATCGCGAGGGGCGAGCGGTGGCGGCGTTGAGTGTGGCCACTGTGAGTGATCGGCTGGGCCCGGATCGCTTGCCGACAGTGGTGGAGATGCTCAAGCGCGAAGCAGCGCTGATCGGGCCGCGGATCAATCCGTTTGATCCGTTGTTGCGGCGGCCGTCCCAAGTCTTCGGCCAAAGCTGAAACCACACAAATCCCCTGTAGGAGCCGGCTTGCTGGCGATGGCGGTGGGTCAGTTAAATCAATGGTGACTGACACACCGCCATCGCCAGCAAGCCGGCTCCTACAAGGGGTGGTCAGTGTGTCAGTCAAATTAATGGTGACTGATACACCGCTATCGCCGGCAAGCCGGCTCCTACAGGGGGACCTAGAACTGCACGGTTTGCTTGAGCATCTGCGCCGTCGGCGTATCGCTCGGGCTGACCATCGCGTAGTTGTAACCGCTGCCGGACCAGTACTCAGCCTGCAACCCGCCGTCACTGCGACTACCCCTCGGCAGCAGAAAGTTTTTCGGACCCGGCGGGCGCACGTAGAAGCTGACTTTATGCCCGCTGCGATCCTCATAAACCACCATCGCCGCCGGCCCTTGCTCAGTGCTGAGCAAGCGCCCGCTGACCGGTTTGAACCCCGCGCCGGAAAGGTCCGGCAAGCGATGGGCCTGCGTGAAATAGCGGTCGAGCCAGCCCTGCATATCGCCGTCATCGCTGACCTTGTAATCGGCCGGCAGCATGCCTTGCTGGGCAAACAGCCGATAAGCCTGCATCGCGTCGGCCATCGGCGCCGCCGCGCTGAGGAGGGTCATCTCCCGCGCCTTCCAACCGCTGAAGCCGCCGATGCTCACGGCAATCAGCAACACCGCGGCGCTGGCCAGATGGCGGCGTGATTGGCGTTTGAGGCGTTGGCGAATCAGCGCCGGGTCGAGGGCCGGGTTGGCGGGTTGCTGCAACGCACCGCTCAGGGCCGCGCGCAGTTGCTGGGCGTCCTGCTGCCAGGCGCGAACCTGTGCGGATATTTCCACGTTGCCGGCCAGAAAAGTCTCTACCAGACGTCGGTCGTCATCATTGAGCTGGTGGTCCACATACGCGTGCAGGTCACGCTCGCTCGGGGGCATGCTGATCATTTGAGTCTCCGCAGGGAAGGGCGGGTGATTTCGCCGTCGCTGAGTTGGCGCAAGGCCTGGCGGGCGCGGGACAGGCGCGACATGACGGTGCCGACGGGGACGTCGAGAATCTCGGCGACTTCCTTGTAACTCAGGCCTTCGACCGACACCCAAAGCAGCAGCGCACGCTGTTCGGTGCCGAGCTGATCGAAGGCTTGCAGGGTCGATTGGGCGATCACGGTGCGCTCCACCGACGGTTGGGTATCGTCCCGTCCGGTAAAGAATTCGAGCATCCGCGCATAACGCCGGGAGCGCCGGTGAGCGTCGAGAAATTGCCGATACAGAATCGAAAACAGCCAGGCGCGCAAGTCGCCTTCGGGGCGTTTGTCGCCCCAACTCGATAGCGCCCGCTCCAGACACGACTGCACCAGATCGTCGGCGCTGCTGGGGTTGCGCGTCAACGACACGGCAAACCGGCGCAATCCGGGAATGATTTCTCTGAGTTGTTCGTCGATCTCGTTCATGAAGTTCTGGCTAGTCACTACGCTGTGGACTAGAGAGACGCCCGGCACTGAAGGTTATTCCACGCCTGAAAAAATAAATACCGCACGATGGAATAAACGTTCGCGGGGTTCGTCTGCTTGATCCTTCTCACTTGTGGCCGATGGCCCTGGAGTCTTTCATGGTAGATCGCTCATCACCGCCCACCCGGCCCCCCTTGAGTGCCGCGAGCCTGACGTTGCGTCTGGCCGGTATTGCCGTGGTGGTCGCTGCAGTGGCCGGGGCATTTGCCTACGTCAACGGCACCTTTGACCCACAGCGACTGACCCCGAAAAAGCTGATCAACGTGCTGGAAACCAACAACGGCGTGCACCCGGGCTTCCGGCGCAATCACTCCAAAGGCGTGTGCGTGATCGGGCATTTCGAGAGCAGCGGCGAGGCGCGCAGCTATTCCAGCGCTCAGGTGTTCAATGAGGCGCGGACCCCGGTGGTCGGGCGTTTCGCGTTGCCGGCGGGCAACCCTTATGCGCCGGACAGCGCCGTGCCGATCCGCAGCCTGGCGCTGCGCTTCACCCAGGCCAACGGCCAACAGTGGCGCACCGGGATGAACAGCATGCCGGTGTTCCCGGTGGGTACACCCGAGGCGTTCTATCAATTGCAGCAAGCCCAGTCGCCGGACCCGGCCACCGGCAAACCGAACCCGGCAGCGGTGCCGGCATTCTTTGGGGCGCACCCGGAGGCCGGGCCGTTCCTGGCCTGGATCAAAACCGCCAAGCCGTCCGCCAGTTACGTGACGGAAACCTATAACAGCGTCAATGCGTTTTACCTAGTCAACGCCGCCGGGCAAAAGCAAGCGGTGCGCTGGAGCATGGTGCCGTTGGTGCAGGACGCGGCAGGTGCCACGGCGCCGGAGGGTGGCGATTTCCTCGAAAAAGACCTGCTTCAACGGATTGCCTTGGGGCCGCTGCGTTGGCAGTTGAACATCACGCTGGCCAACCCCGGTGATCCGGTCAACGACGCCAGCAAGGCCTGGCCCGACGGTCGCAAAGTGGTGAACGCCGGCACGCTGGTGCTCGAAAGCACCCAGCCGCAGCTCAATGGCGAATGCCGGGACATCAACTACGACCCGCTGGTATTGCCCGCCGGTATCGAAGGTTCCGACGACCCGTTGCTCGCCGCTCGCTCCGCCGGTTACGCCAGTTCCTACTTGCGCCGCACCAGTGAAGTCAGTCAGTTGCCCGCCGCCAAACAGGAGGCTCAACAATGAGCAACCAACCGAACCACTTCGCGCCGCTGGCCCGACTGCTGCACTGGCTGATGGCGCTGATGATCATTGCCATGCTGTTTATCGGCGCGGGCATGGCCGCTTCCGTCTCTGAGCGGCACGAGTGGCTGATCCATCTGCACAAACCGCTGGGCATCGCCATTCTGTTGCTGGTGATCGTGCGCCTCGCTGTGCGCTTTTCCACCCGGCAACCTCCTTTGCCGGCAGACCTGCCGGGCTGGCAAGCGCTGGCGGCCAAGGCTTCGCATGTCTTGCTGTATGCCTTGATGTTGATCCTGCCGCTGCTCGGCTGGGCGATGATTTCGGCAGCGGGCGACCCGGTGATGCTCAGCAGTTCATTGCAGTTGCCGTCGATTGTGCCAGCCAATGCGCAGGTGTTTGCGTTCCTGCGCAAGGCGCACGGGTATCTGGCGTACCTGCTGTTTCTGACCGTGCTGCTGCATCTGGCGGCGGCGTTGTTTCACGGTTGGGTACGGCGTGATGATGTGCTCGACAGCATGCTGCGGGGCAACAAGGACCGCGGTTAACCGGCTTGTGTGGCGCATCGTTCGGGTGCGCCACTTTTCAGCGTCAGCCACCAGTAACCCAATGCCACGGCGTTAATCCCCGCACCCAACAGGCATACCCCCAGCCACCCGGCCCAGGCGTACATCGCCGTCGAGCCGATCGACCCCAGCGCGCTACCAATCGAATAAAACAGCATGTACCCCGCAGTGAGGCGGCTTTGCGCTTCGGGGCGCACGCTGTAGATCATGCTTTGGCTGGTCACGTGCACGGCCTGCAAACCCAGATCCAGGGTGATCACGCCCAACAACAGGGCCCACAAAGAGGATTGAGTCAGCGCGATCGGCAGCCAGGAGGCCAGCATCAACAACAATGACAAACCGCTGACCCACTGACCCAAACCACGATCAGCCAGATGCCCGGCACGCGCGGCGGCCAGTGCTCCGGCAGCGCCGGCCAGCCCGAACAAGCCGATTTGCGTGTGGGACAACGACAGCGGCGGGGCGCTCAGCGGCAACACCATGGGCGTCCACAGCACCATGGCACTGGCGAAGGTCAGCAATGCGAGTACCGCCCGTTGACGCAGCACAGGTTCTTCCTTGAACAACGTGAACACCGAGCCGAGTAACGCGCCATAGGAACTGGCCGGTTGCGTGTTCTCGTGTTTAGGCAGCACACGCAACAGCAGCAAAGCCATCACCAGGGTCAACCCCGCCGACAACAGATAAATAGAACGCCAGCCGGCCAGATCGGCCATGCCGCCTGCCACCGTCCGCGCCAGCAAAATGCCGACGACGATGCCGCTGGTGACCACGCCGACCACACGCCCACGCTGCGCCGGGATGGCCAATGTCGCGGCGTAGGCCACCAACACTTGGGTGACCACCGCCAACAACCCGGTCAATGTCATCCCGAGCAACAGCCAGGTGCTGTTCGAGGCTAACGCAATCATCAACAACGCCAGCGCCGACAACAGGGTTTGCGTGACGATCAGGCGTCGGCGGTTCAGCAGATCACCGAGCGGCACCAGCAACAACAATCCGACGCCGTAACCGATCTGGGTGAGCGTGACGACGATGCCGATAGTGGCGGGGTCCATGGCAAACGCCTCGGCCATCGCATCGAGCAAGGGTTGCGCGTAGTACACGTTGCCGACGGCCAGTCCGCAGGCGACGGCGAACAGCAACACGACGCCGCTGCTGAGTGTTGTTTGAGTGGGCTTCATGCCGGGCTCCTAAAGTGGTTTCTAAATAAAACCAGTTGTACGGTAAGTAAGCTGGTTTTATATTGCAACCACATTTGTTTTCGAGAGCGCAGGCATGGCCAAGCGTACAAGCATGGAGAGCGCCGAATGCCCGGTGGCCCGTTCACTGGATGCCATCGGCGATTGGTGGTCGTTGCTGATCGTGCGCGATGCGTTCGACGGCATTCGCCGGTTCGGTGAGTTCCAACGCAACCTGGGCATGGCGAAGAACATTCTCTCGGCACGATTGCGCACGTTGGTGAGCCACGGGATTTTCGATCTGGTGCCGGCGTCGGATGGCAGCGCGTATCAGGAATACGTGCTGACGGAGAAGGGCAAAGGCCTGTTTCCGCTGATCATCGGCTTGCGGCAGTGGGGCGAGGCGTTTTTTTATGAGGACGGGGAGACGCATTCACGGGTGGTTGACCGCGACAACGGTCGACCGGTGCGGCCATTGGAATTGCGCGCCGAGGACGGGCGATTGCTGGGGCCGGAGGATTGTGTGCGAGTGGCGGCCGAATGAGGCGTGGCTGCATGCCTGGCATGCAGCCATTGCGCAGGATCAGCGCAAGGTATCGACCATGTCCGCCACGGTCGTCAGCACATCCTTGCCCAGTTGCTTCGAACGCTTGCCGGACCAGCCAGTCAACGGATCCGGTTTGTCGTTGTTGTCCTTGAATGGCATCTCCAGGGTCAACGACAGGCAGTCGAATTTCTGACCGACGCTGTTGCACGCCAGGGTCATGTTGGCTTTGCCTGGCTCGTCGCGGGTGTAGCCGTGCTTGGTCTGGAAGTCCTTGGTCAGATGTTTCAGATGACTGCGGAAATGCTCTTCGAGCTTTTCGATCCGCGGCGTGTAGCCTGGGTTGCCCTCGCAACCGGCAGTGAACACGTAGGGGATTTCTTCATCGCCGTGGATGTCGAGGAACAGGTCGACGCCGTACTTTTCCATCTGTTGCTGAGCGAACAGCACTTCCGGGCTGATCTCCTGACTGGCGCTCTGCCAGGCGCGGTTGAGGTCCTGGCCCATGGCGTTGGTGCGCAGATGACCGTGAAAGGCACCGTCCGGGTTCATGTTCGGCACCAGGTACAGGTCGGCGCTGGCCAGCAGTTTGTTCAGCACTGGATCGTCGTGTCTTTCCAGGCGTTCGATCACACCTTCCATAAACCACTCGGCCATGTGTTCGCCGGGGTGTTGCTGGGCAATCATCCAGACCTTGCGCCGGCCTTCGGCGCCGGTGCCTTTGCGCAGCAACTGAATGTCACGACCTTCGACACTCTTGCCGGTGGCCAGCAATTCGGTGCCGGCCTTGGTCAGCGCCTGTTCGATCAACCAGTCATGGCGGCCACGGCTGTAGGGTTCGAAGTAGGCAAACCAAGCGTGGGTGGCCGTGGCTTCGAGGCTGAAACGCAGGCAGTCGCCTTCGAAGATGGTCGGCACCCGGAACCAGTTGACGTGGTCGTAGGACGCCACTGCCTGATAGCCGTCCCAGGCTTTGTTGTACGAGGATTTACTGGCATTGTTCAGACGAAACCAGTGTTCCTGTCCGACGTGCAAACCGCTGGCCTTGAAGTGAAACCACTGAAAATGCTGGCTGCGGGTGTCTGGCTTGATGGCCAGTAGTGCTTGCAACGGATTGCTGATATCCAGCACTTCAATGTTGCCGCTGTCGAAGTTGGCGCTGATGTCGAAAGAAGATCTAGCCACGGTCATAATCGATTCCTGAATATGATTTTTATGGCTGATACTTTACACGCTGGGAAGGGAAAAACCGGGGGAAATTGCGGGGTAAAAGGGGGGCGTCCTCCTTGACGCCGTCGCAGCTTAGAGACTGTGCGATTGATTCTCAAGTGCTATTTTCCGTTAGTTTGGCCCAATGTTGCCGGGCTTCTCTTGCCAACAGATATTCTTTTGATATTATCCGCGCCATCGAATTTGCAGCACCCAAAGACTTCATTAGCCTGAAGGTAAAGCCAGAATAACTGGCAAAAAAAAGACCCGGCAAAAAGCCGGGTCAAAAACCGTGATTAGCCTGATGAGGAGATAGTCCAGGAGACCGACCTAAGGTCACTTGGACAATCAACTGATCTCGCGACCAGCTGCATGCAATAATAATCATTCTCGTTTGCAAGTCAAACGATTTTATCTGCGCGATTGGAAAATTCTTTCCCGCGCCCCGCGAAATATCCCTGCCTGCCTTATGCGTGATGATCCCCGTCGAGGGATCGGTCCAGCAAAGCCTTGGCCATATCGATCATATGCACCGTCGAAAACGCCAGGTCCCGGTGCACGCCCTGCAGATTGTTCGCCGACTCGTACGCCGTGGCGGCAGCGCAGCGCAACAGGTCTGAGGCGCGCACCAGTGCTTCCTCGCAGCTGACATTTCGGTTCACATCAAAAAAACGCTCCTCTTCCACCGCTTCGGACACAGCTGGTTTCAAGTAATAGTCCAGGGCGCGCTGCGCGGCGGCCGAGCCTTTTGGCGAGGTGAGGGAGGTGTCGATCTGCATGTCTGGCAAGTCATTGCTGGGGATGGTCATGGCGATGGCAAAGCTCCGTGTTAGATTCAAATCCGTGATCCAATCGTAGTACGAACTGTATTTGTGACGAAAATTTAAATACTACAAGTTGTGTTTTGCTGGCCGGAGGCGCCCACGTATCGTGCCGCACATGGATAAATGGATTGAATTGGTCAAGGCCAAGATGAGTGAACTCAAAGTCACTCAGGAAATACTCGCCGACCGCCTGGGGATGTCCCAGGGCGGCGTCGGCCATTGGCTGAACAAACGTCGCCAACCGGGCATCGATGACATGAACCGTGTGCTGCACGCACTGGGCATGGAGTTTCTCGAGGTGGCGCTGGTGATTCGCGAGCCGGACATTGCGAAGGAGGAAAGCCAGGATCTGGTGCGCAAGTACAACCCGTACTTCCGTTACCCGGTCAGTGACTGGCGCGAATCCTGCGAGGTGCGTGACGGTGAGCCGACGGTCTATGACACGGCGCGATTCGAACTGACCGACTACCACGCTCAAGGCGCGGCGTTCTGGTTGACCGTGGTGGGCGATGCGATGACTGCACCGAGCGGCGTCAGTATCGCCGAGGGCATGATGATCCTGGTGGACCCAGCCATTGTGCCGGAGCCCGGGAAACTGGTGATCGCCCAATGGCCGGACAGCACTGAAGCGACGTTCCGCAAACTGATCGAAGAGGGCGGGCAGCGTTACCTGGTCCCGCTCAATCCGACGTATCCGAAAGCCCTTTACACCGAAGCCTGCCGAATCATCGGCGTAGTGGTTCAGGCAACGGCCAGATTCTGATCAGATCGGTCCTCGCAATGCGTAGGACCGATCCGCATTTCAGGCTTCTTCCAGCTCGACCAATGCACTGCCTTCGCTGACCATCTCGCCTTCCTGGCAATACAGCGCTTTGATCACCCCGGCGTGTGGTGCACGAATGCTGTGCTCCATCTTCATCGCCTCCAGCACCACCAGTTGCGCCCCGGCTTCGACCGTTTGCCCGGCTTCCACCAGCACTCGCACGATGCTGCCGTTCATGGGCGCAGTGAGCCCGCCGTGATGGCTGTGACTGGCTTCGACGGCGCTGATCGGGTCGTAGGACTCGATGCGGCGTAATTCACCATCCCATTGCAGATACACAACGCCGTCGCGACGGATTGCCCGATGCTGGCGGCGTACGCCGTAGTGTTCGGTCAGCAGTTGCTCGCCCGCGAGTTGCGCCGATCGGGTAGCGCCCAACGTCAGCGCGCGGTCCTGACCTTCGCAGCTCAAATGCAGGGTGATTTCTGTCGGCAATCCGGCACGGAACCCAGTGCCGATAGCCCAAGGCGAACTCAGGTCATCAGTGCGGGTCGTGTCCGCTTGGCTTTGGGAAAACGCCTGCGCCGCGGCTTGCCAGAACTCATCACTGAGCGGCGAGGGCTCTGGCAGCAGTTGCTCCTGGTAACGCGGAATGAACCCGGTATCCAGCTCAGCCGCCGCAAACGCGGGATGACCAACGATTCGACGCAAGAAGTTTATGTTGGTCTTGAGCCCGCCAATCGCGAACTCATCGAGCATGCTCAACAACCGCAGACGCGCCTGTTCGCGATCCTCGCCCCAGGCAATCAGCTTGCCGAGCATCGGGTCATAGAACGGCGAAATTTCGTCGCCTTCTTCCACGCCGCTGTCGACCCGACGACCCGGACCTTCAGCCGATTCACGGTACAACTCCAGGCGCCCGGTGGCCGGCAGGAAATCATTGCCCGGGTCTTCGGCGTACAGCCGCACTTCGATCGCATGGCCGATCAGGGGCACTTGATCCTGAGTCATCGGCAGCGCTTCGCCACGTGCCACGCGAATCTGCCAGGCCACCAGATCGAGGCCGGTGATGGCTTCGGTGACCGGGTGTTCGACTTGCAGGCGCGTGTTCATCTCCATGAAGAAGAACTCGCCGCGCGCATCCAGCAAGAACTCCACGGTGCCGGCGCCGACATAACCGATGGCTTGCGCCGAACGCACGGCGGCCTCGCCCATGGCGCGGCGCAGTTCCGGGCTCAAGCCCGGTGCGGGCGCTTCTTCGACGACTTTCTGGTGCCGACGCTGAATCGAGCAGTCACGTTCGTTGAGGTACAGGCAATTGCCGTGCTGGTCGGCGAAAACCTGGATTTCCACGTGACGCGGCTTCAGCAGATATTTCTCGACCAGCATCCGCGAATCGCCGAACGAGGATTGCGCTTCACGCTGGGCCGAGGCGAGGGCTTCGGCCAGTTGGCTGACGTCCTCGACCACTTTCATGCCTTTGCCGCCACCGCCTGCCGTCGCCTTGAGCAGCACCGGATAGCCAATGCGTTCGCAGGCGTCGCGGAAGGTGTCGAGGTCTTGGGCCTCGCCGTGATAACCGGGCACCAGTGGCACGCCAGCGGTTTCCATCAAGGCCTTGGCGGCGGACTTGCTGCCCATCGCGTCGATGGCCGAGGCGGGCGGACCGAGGAAGATCAGGCCTGCTTTTTCGATGGCGCGGGCGAACCCGGCATTCTCGGACAGAAAACCATAACCCGGATGAATCGCCTGCGCGCCGCTGGCCTTGGCGGCGGCGATCAGCTTGTCGATTTGCAGGTAGCTGTCGGCGGCTTTGCTGCCACCGAGGTCAACGCGAATGTCCGCTTCGCGGCTGTGCCGTGCTTCGCGGTCGGTGGCGCTGTGCACGGCGACGGTGGTCAGGCCCAGGGCCTTGGCGGTGCGCATGACCCGGCACGCGATTTCGCCACGGTTGGCCACCAGCAGAGAGGTAATGACAGGTGCGCTCATCAACGCGGCTCCTTGGGGGTGGTTTCGGCCTGCCAGCTCGGCGGACGTTTTTGCAGAAAGGCGCGCAGGCCTTCCTGGCCTTCGGGGCTGACGCGGATGCGCGCGATGGCATTTTCGGTGTAGCGACGCAGCGCCGGGGTCAGCGCGCCGTTGCCGACTTCACGCAGCAAATCCTTGCTGACGCGCATGGCTGCGGGGCTGTTGAGCAGCAGGTTGTCGATCCATTGCTCGACTTTCTGCTCCAGCTCATTGCCCGGATAACTCTCCGACAACAAGCCGATTTCCCGAGCGCGTTGCCCACCGAAGCGCTCGGCGGTCAGCGCATAACGGCGTGCCGCGCGTTCGCCAATGGCTTGCACCACGAACGGGCTGATCACCGCCGGTGCCAGGCCGATACGCACTTCCGACAGGCAGAACTGCGCGTCGTCGGCGCCGATGGCCATGTCGCAGCAACTGATCAGGCCCAGCGCGCCGCCGAAAGCCGCGCCTTGTACCACGGCCAGCGTCGGAACTTTCAGCTTGGCCAGGTTGTACATCAGCTCCGCCAGTTCCCGGGCGTCGTCGAGGTTGGTGTGGTAATCGAGCTCGGCCGATTGCTGCATCCACGCCAGGTCGGCGCCGGCACTGAAATGCTTGCCACGTCCGCGCACCAGCAAAAAGCGCAGGCTGGCGTCGGTCGAGACCTTGTCCAGCGCGAGGATCAGTTCACGGATCATCTCGGCGTTGAACGCGTTGTTCTTTTCTTCCCGGCTGAGCCACAGGGTCGCGAAACCACGCGGGTCGGTCTGCAGTTCGAGGGTGTTGAAGTCGCTCATATTGTCCGTCTCCACAACTCTATTCTGTAGGAGCGAGGCTTGCCCGCGAAGGAAGCGCCACGGTGTATCTGTTGCACCGCGTCATGCTTGTTCGCGGGCAAGTCGGATCGCCGCCCGCTCGCTCCTACAAAGTCAAATCACATCCGGAACACGCCGAAGCGGCTCGGTTCGATTGGCGCGTTCAGCGACGCGGACAAGGCCAGGGCCAGCACATCTCGGGTCTGCGCCGGGTCAATGACGCCGTCGTCCCACAGCCGTGCGCTGGAGTAGTAAGGGTGGCCCTGTTCTTCGTATTGATCGAGGATCGGTTGCTTGATTTCGGCTTCCTGCTCGGCGCTGAAACTATGCCCGCCACGTTCAGCCTGCTCACGCTTGACCTGCACCAACACGCCCGCCGCTTGCTCGGCGCCCATCACGCCGATGCGTGAATTCGGCCACATCCACAGGAAACGTGGATCGTAGGCCCGCCCGCACATGCCGTAGTTACCGGCGCCGAAGCTGCCGCCGATGATCACGGTGAATTTCGGCACTTTGGCGCACGCCACGGCGGTCACCAATTTTGCGCCGTGCTTGGCAATGCCGCCGGCCTCGTACTTCTGGCCGACCATGAAGCCGGTGATGTTTTGCAGGAACAGCAACGGAATGCCGCGCTGGCAGGCCAGTTCGATGAAGTGCGCGCCTTTCTGCGCGGCCTCGGCGAAGAGGATGCCGTTGTTGGCGAGGATCGCGATCGGGTAACCGTGCAGGTGAGCAAAACCGCACACCAGCGTGGTCCCGAACAGCGCCTTGAATTCGTCGAACACCGAACCGTCCACCAGCCGCGAGATCACTTCGCGCACATCGAACGGCTGCTTGGCGTCGGCCGAGACCACGCCATACAACTCGTCGCTGCTGTAGAGCGGGGCGATGGGCGTGCGTTGTTGCAGTTCGCCAAGCTTGCGCCAGTTGAGGTTGGCGATGCTGCGTCGGGCAATGGCCAAGGCGTGTTCATCGCTCTCGGCATAATGGTCGGCGACCCCGGAAATCTTGCAGTGCACATCGGCGCCGCCCAGATCTTCGGCGCTGACCACTTCACCGGTCGCGGCTTTCACCAGCGGTGGGCCGGCGAGGAAAATAGTCGCCTGCTCGCGAACCATGATCGCTTCGTCGGCCATCGCCGGCACGTAAGCGCCGCCGGCAGTGCACGAGCCCATGACCACCGCGATTTGCGGAATGCCCATGGCGCTCATGTTGGCCTGGTTGAAGAAGATCCGCCCGAAGTGCTCGCGGTCCGGGAACACTTCATCTTGGCGCGGCAGGTTGGCGCCGCCGGAGTCCACCAGATAAATGCACGGCAAGCGGTTCTGCTGAGCGATGGTCTGGGCGCGCAGGTGTTTTTTCACGGTCAGCGGGTAATACGAGCCACCTTTCACGGTGGCATCGTTGGCCACGATCATGCACTCGACGCCTTCCACTCGACCGATCCCGGCAATCACGCCCGCGGCCGGCACGTCTTCGCCATACACCTCGTAGGCCGCCAATTGGCTGATTTCGAGAAACGGCGAGCCCGGATCGAGCAGGCGATTGATCCGCTCGCGGGGCAGCAATTTGCCCCGCGAAGTGTGGCGTTCTTGCGCTTTCGGACCGCCACCTTGCTGCACTTGCGCGAGCAGGGTGTGCAAGGCGTCGACCTGGGTGAGCATCGCCGCGCTGTTCGCGGCAAACTCCGCCGAACGGGGGTTGAGCTGGGTATGCAGGATAGCCATGGACAGCTCCGTTTAGCGGGTTTCGTTGAACAGTTCGCGACCGATCAGCATGCGACGGATCTCACTGGTGCCAGCACCGATTTCGTACAGCTTGGCGTCACGCAGCAGACGACCGGCCGGGAATTCGTTGATGTAACCGTTGCCGCCGAGAATCTGGATCGCGTCGAGGGCCATTTGCGTGGCGCGCTCGGCGCTGTAGAGGATCACGCCGGCGGCATCCTTGCGCGTGGTTTCGCCGCGCTCGCAGGCCTGGGCCACCGCATAAAGGTAGGCGCGGCTGGCGTTGAGTTGGGTGTACATGTCGGCGACTTTGCCCTGGATCAGCTGGAATTCGCCGATGCTTTGCCCGAACTGCTTGCGGTCGTGGATGTACGGCACGATCAGGTCCATGCACGCCTGCATGATCCCGGTTGGGCCGCCGGACAGAACGACACGTTCGTAATCGAGGCCGCTCATCAGCACTTTCACGCCGCCGTTGAGTACGCCGAGGATGTTTTCTTCCGGCACTTCGACGTCATCGAAGAACAGCTCGCAGGTGTTGGAGCCGCGCATGCCGAGCTTGTCGAACTTGTTGCTGCGGCTGAAGCCTTTCCAGTCGCGCTCGACGATGAACGCGGTGATGCCGTGCGGGCCTTTTTCCAGGTCGGTCTTGGCGTAGATCACATAGGTGTTGGCGTCGGGACCGTTGGTGATCCAGGTTTTGCTGCCGTTGAGCACGTAGTGATCACCACGTTTGTCAGCGCGCAATTTCATCGAGACCACGTCGGAACCGGCATTCGGTTCACTCATGGCCAGGGCGCCGATGTGCTCGCCGCTGATCAGCTTTGGCAGGTATTTGCTTTTCTGTTCGTGATTGCCGTTGCGGTTGATCTGGTTCACGCAAAGGTTGGAGTGCGCGCCGTAGGACAGGGCGACCGACGCCGAACCGCGGCTGATTTCTTCCATGGCCACCACGTGCGCCAGGTAACCCAGGCCAGCACCGCCGTATTCTTCCGGGACGGTAATGCCGAGCAGGCCCATGTCGCCGAACTTGCGCCACAGGTCGGCGGGGAACAGGTTGTCGATGTCGATTTGAGCGGCGCGCGGGGCGATCTCTTTGGCGACGAAGGACTGGACCTGATCGCGCAGCATGTCGATGGTTTCACCGAGGGCAAAGTTCAGGGATGGATAGCTCATGGGTCACCTTTTGGCTTTTTTGTAGGGCGGGGAGGGTCGTGATTTGGCTCTCACCTTTACGTTAACGTAAGCCTGTGACGAATGGCTGTCAATCACCCTTTACGTTAACGTCAACTTGAGCGAGAGTAGAGCCAGTTCAAGATAGAAAGCCGACCCAACTTGTAGGAGCGATGCTTGCTCGCGAAAGCGTCAGATCAGTCGACATAAATGTTGAATGTAGAGGCCTCTTCGCGAGCAAGCATCGCTCCTGCAGGTATCCGTTGGTAGCCCATTAATAAAGACAATAGGGGTCGTCATGGATCAACCCAGTGCAAGCCCGCAGCGCAGCTATACCCGTGGTTCTCAGGACAAAGCCTTGTTGGCGATGACCATCGGTCAGGCATTTGATAACACCGTCGCGCAGTACCCGACGGGCGAGGCGCTGGTCGTGCGCCATCAACAGTTGCGCTACACCTGGCAGCAACTGTCCGACGCCGTGGACCTTCATTCCCGGGCACTGCTCGCGCTGGGGTTGCAGGCCGGTGATCGCCTCGGCATCTGGGCGCCGAATTGTGCGCAGTGGTGCATCAGCCAGTTCGCCAGCGCGAAGATCGGCGTGATCCTGGTCAACATCAACCCGGCGTATCGCAGCTCGGAACTCGAATACGTGCTGAAGCAGTCAGGCTGCCAGTGGCTGGTCTGCGCGGGCGCGTTCAAGACCTCCAATTACCACGGCATGCTGCAAGGCCTGGTGCCCGAGCTGGCAGAGCAATCCATCGGCCAGTTGCAGAGCGAGCGTCTGCCGGACTTGCGCGGCGTGATCAGCCTGGATGCGCAGCCGCCATCAGGTTTTCTGCCGTGGTCGCAACTGAGCGATCTCGCAGCGGGTGTATCCGGCGAGCAGTTACGCGAGCGGGGGGACAGCCTGCATTTCGACCAGGCCGTGAACATCCAGTACACCTCCGGCACCACCGGTTTTCCGAAGGGCGCGACCCTCAGCCACTACAACATTCTCAACAACGGTTACATGGTGGGCGAAAGCCTCGGCCTGACCGCCAATGATCGGCTGGTGATCCCGGTGCCGCTGTATCACTGCTTCGGCATGGTCATGGGCAACCTCGGCTGCATCACCCACGGCAGCACCATGATTTACCCCAACGATGCCTTCGATCCGCTGCTGACCCTGACCACCGTCGCCGAAGAAAAGGCCACCGCACTGTATGGCGTGCCGACCATGTTCATCGCCATGCTCGATCAGCCGCAACGTGCGCAATTCGATCTGTCGAGCCTGCGTACCGGGATCATGGCCGGCGCGACCTGTCCGATCGAAGTGATGCGTCGGGTGATCAGCGAAATGCACATGAATGAAGTGCAGATTGCCTACGGCATGACGGAAACAAGTCCGGTGTCGTTGCAGACCGGTCCTTCAGACGAACTGGAATTGCGCGTCACCACGGTCGGTCGCACCCAACCGCAGCTTGAAAGCAAAATCATCGACGAGGCGGGCAACCTGGTACCTCGCGGCACCATCGGCGAACTCTGCACCCGTGGCTACAGCGTGATGCTCGGCTACTGGAACAACCCGCAAGGCACCGCCGAAGCCATCGATCAGGCCGGCTGGATGCACACCGGTGATCTGGCGAGCATGAATGATGAAGGCTACGTGTGCATTGCCGGACGCAACAAGGACATGATCATCCGAGGCGGTGAGAATATTTACCCGCGGGAGCTGGAAGAATTCTTCTTCACTCACCCGGCGGTGGCGGACGTGCAAGTGATCGGCATCCCGTGTTCGCGTTATGGCGAAGAGATCGTCGCCTGGATCAAATTCCACCCCGGTCACAGTGCCACCGAGCAAGAGCTGCAAACCTGGTGCAAGGAGCGCATCGCGCACTTCAAGACACCGCGCTACTTCAAGTTTGTGGAAGAGTTTCCGATGACGGTGACCGGCAAGATCCAGAAATTCCGGATGCGCGAGATCAGCATCGAGGAGTTGCGCATCAACAAGGCGTGACAAATTTCCCCTTGTGGGAGCCAGCCTGCTAGCGATAGCGGAGTGTCAGTCAACATGCCTATGTCTGAACCACCGCAATCGCCAGCAGGCTGGCTCCCACAGGGGCGATGGTGAAAACCTGAATCGCAGAAAGCACAAAGGGGAGCCGAAGCTCCCCTTTAATTTTTCGTTGCGCATGCTCTTTTTTTATTATTGAGGGGCGGTCTGTTTTTGTTTTTGGCAACCGTGACCCTTTACCGCTGTTTTTGTCGATCCCCATCCGGGATCAAGAGCAAACGTATTTTTTTGAGCGCTGATCTACTTTTTCGCTAAGCGATCCAACCAGTTCGGGAGCTACCTGAAGGTAGTTTTATTGTTCTCTGCCCGGTTGCGGGTTACTCCGAAAAGCACCCTGAAAAGCACACCTTCTCCAAAAAAATCTGTTAGCTGCGTCTCTGCCGTGTTGTTCTTGTTATGTCAGAGTCGTTACGTCTTATTTTTATTGGTTTGCTGCTTTTTATTCTTGTTATGCCATAGAGATAGCAGAAGCCGTGCCAACTTTTAAAAACCCTTTAAAATCAATGACTTGATTTTTTGTAGGATTTTTCGCTCAGGTAAACCCCTACAATTTGTTTCCGTGTTACTCGCTTATCCCCCACGTTCCAGACGCAGCGGTAACACCTGGACACATCAGCGCACTTACTGCGCGCTGCGAGCCTTGGCCACGCGCGAACCGGTTGGGCGCCCCAGTACCGTGCAAATCTGCTGACCGGCGAGAATCAAGGCGTCCAGGTCGATACCTGTTTCGATGCCGAGGCCATTGAGCAGGTAAACCACGTCTTCGGTGGCGACGTTACCGCTGGCGCCTTTGGCGTAGGGGCAGCCGCCGAGGCCGGCGATGGAGCTGTCAAACACCGAGATCCCTTCGAGCAGGCTGGCATAGATGTTGGCCATGGCCTGGCCGTAGGTGTCGTGGAAGTGCCCGGCCAGTTTCTCCCGTGGCACGTCGGCCGAAACCACTTCGAACATCTTGCGCGTCGCGCCCGCCGTGCCGGTGCCGATGGTGTCCCCCAGTGAGACTTCGTAGCAGCCCATGGCATAGAGCTCGCGGGCGACCAGGGCAACTTGCTCGGGTTTGACGTGACCTTCATAAGGACAGCCCAGCACACAGGACACGTAACCGCGCACGGTAACGCCGTGCTGCCTGGCGGCTTCCATGATCGGCGCAAAACGCTCCAGGCTTTCGCTGATCGAGCAATTGATGTTGCGCTGGGAAAACGCTTCGGACGCTGCGGCGAACACTGCGACTTCCTTGACCCCGGCGGCGATCGCATCTTCGAAGCCGCGCAGGTTGGGGGCGAGGGCGCCGTAGGTCACGCCCGGTTTGCGCTGGATTTGCGCGAAGACTTCGGCGGATCCGGCCATCTGCGGCACCCATTTGGGCGAAACGAAACTGCCGACTTCTATATAGCCGAGGCCCGCGGCCGTGAGTGCATCGACCAGTTGCACCTTGTCAGCAACGCTGATCGGTTGAGCTTCGTTTTGCAGACCGTCGCGAGGGCCGACTTCGACCAGGCGTACGTGGGAAGGAAGGGACATGGGAATCGACCTGTGCTGTCTGTCTGAATGTTCATGGAACCCTGTAGGAGTGAGCCTGCTCGCGATGGCGGACGATCAGTCAACATCCATATTGAATGTCACGCCCTCATCGCGAGCAGGCTCGCTCCTACAGGGGAATGTGTTGACCTATTGAACCACCGGCTGGCTTTTCATCGTCTGTTCCAGCGCTTGAGTGCAGCGCTCCTGTGCGGTGTCCAGTTCCAGCTTCATCTGCTCGATATCGAGCATCTGCTGCTCCAACTGTTCGCGGCGCTCGGCGATTTTGCTCAGCATGGTTTGCAGCTGTTTCTGATTGCCGCCGGTGGGGTCGTAGAGTTCGATCAGCTCGCGGCATTCGGCGAGTGAGAAACCAATGCGCTTGCCCCGCAGGATCAGTTTCAGGCTGACCTTGTCGCGGGGCGAATAGATGCGTTCCTGGCCGCGCCGCTCGGGGCTGAGCAAGCCTTGCTCTTCATAGAAGCGAATGGCCCGCGTGGTGATGTCGAGCTCGCGGGCGAGGTCGGAAATGCTATAGGTCTGGCTGCTCATGGAAGCGCTCGAAAAAAGGTCATGGCGCTAAGCTAATGGCAGGTTGACGTTTACGTCAAGGGGCGGGTTTTTTCGTCGTCATTGCGGGCCTCTTCGCGGGCAAGTCGGATCGCCGCACCGCTCGTTCCTACAGGTACTGTGTAAATCCTGTAGGAGCGAAGCTTGCTCGCGAAGAACGATAACGCGGTACAAAGCCCTACACCTTATCGAGCTTCTTCTCATGCGCCGTCACCTGCTGGCACAACTCGATCATCTGCTCACGCATCCAGCGGTTGGCCGGGTCCTGGTCGGTGCTTTCGTGCCAGTAAAGGTGAGTTTCCACCGGCGGCACGTCGTTGACCGGCAGGTTTACCGAGTACAAATCATGGCGGCGGGCGAAGCGCTCCGGCACGGTCATGACCATGTCGGTCTGCTGCAACACCTGCGACGCCATCAAGTAATGCTGGGAACGCAGGGCTATCTTGCGCTGGATGCCCATCTTGCCCAGCGCCAGGTCGACATGGCCCAGACCGCTGCGGCGGCTGGAAATATGGATGTGCGTCAGTGACAGATAGTCATCGAGGGTGAATTTCTCCTTGGTCGCCAGCGGATGGCCCTTGCGCATGGCGCACACGTAACGGTCTTCCATCAACTTGACGTGACGCACTTGCGGGTCGGTGTTGAGCGGCGCGTCCACCGCAAAGTCGAGTCGCCCGGCCGCCAGTTCCTTGGTGGTCTCGCGACGTTTGGACAGAAAGCTCTCGATGATCACCGTTGGCGCCAGGCGGCGCAGGCGCTGGAACAGTGGCGGCAGGATCACCGCTTCGGTGAGGTCGGTCATGCTGATGCGGTACGTCTTGACCGCCTGCAACGGGTTGAAGATGCGGCTTTCCTGCACCGACACCCGCAGCAGCGAGAGGGCGTTGCGCACCGGGCCGATGATGTTTTGCGCCATCGGCGTTGGCACCATGCCTTGGGCCGTACGCACGAACAAAGGATCGTTGAACGTCTCGCGCAGGCGGGCCAGAGCGTTCGAAACAGCCGGTTGAGTAATGCCGACAATCTGTCCGGCGCGGGTCAGGTTGGCTTCGGTGTAGATCGCGTCGAAGACGATGAAAAGGTTGAGGTCGACCTTGCTCAGATTCATTGCGCTGCACTCTTATTGTTGGTTCTCAATCAGCCGATCATATATCGGTGATGAATGTTAATACACGCCGAGAATAGGCTAGGTAAATTTTCGTAGCTGTTCTAGCATCGATTGCATGACCTAAACAACCTCCCCCCAGAAGGTAGCTGCTCATGGATTTCGCTTATTCGCCCAAGGTGCAAGAACTGCGTGAGCGCGTGACCGCGTTCATGGACACCTACGTTTATCCCGCCGAAGCCGTGTTCGAGCGCCAGGTTGCCGAGGGCGACCGCTGGCAGCCGACTGCGATCATGGAAAAACTGAAACTCAAGGCCAAGGCTGAAGGCCTGTGGAATTTGTTTCTGCCTGAGTCCGAACTCGGCGCCGGCCTGACCAACCTCGAATACGCACCATTGGCAGAGATCATGGGCCGCTCGCTGCTGGGGCCTGAGCCATTCAACTGCTCGGCGCCCGACACCGGCAACATGGAAGTGCTGGTGCGCTACGCCAACGAAGAACAGAAACAACGCTGGCTCGAACCGCTGTTACGCGGCGAGATCCGCTCAGCGTTCGCCATGACCGAACCGGACGTGGCTTCGTCCGACGCCACCAACATGGCCGCCCGCGCCGTGCGTGACGGTGACGAGTGGGTGATCAACGGCAAAAAGTGGTGGACCTCGGGTGCCTGCGATCCACGCTGCAAGATTCTGATCTTCATGGGCCTGAGCAATCCTGATGCGCCGCGCCACGCCCAGCACTCGATGATTCTGGTGCCGGTGGATGCACCGGGCGTGAAGATCGTTCGTCCGCTGCCGGTATTCGGTTACGACGACGCGCCTCATGGTCATGCCGAAGTGCTGTTCGAAAACGTCCGGGTGCCGTACGAAAACGTCCTGTTGGGCGAAGGACGTGGCTTCGAAATCGCTCAGGGTCGCCTTGGCCCGGGCCGAATTCACCACTGCATGCGTTCGATCGGCATGGCTGAGCGTGCGCTGGAACTGATGTGCAAACGCTCGGTGAATCGCACCGCATTCGGCAAGCCCCTGGCGCGTTTGGGCGGCAACATCGACAAAATCGCCGACTCGCGGATGGAGATCGACATGGCGCGCCTGCTGACCTTGAAAGCGGCGTACATGATGGACACCGTCGGCAACAAAGTGGCGAAGAGCGAAATCGCGCAGATCAAGGTGGTGGCCCCGAACGTGGCGTTGCGCGTCATCGACCGGGCGATCCAGATCCATGGCGGGGCAGGGGTTTCCAACGATTTCCCGCTGGCCTACATGTATGCCATGCAACGCACGCTGCGCCTGGCCGACGGCCCGGATGAAGTGCACCGTGCGGCGATCGGCAAGTTCGAGATCGGCAAGTATGTGCCGAAGGAAATGATGCGCAGCAGCCACTGAGTGTCACCCCTCTGTAGGAGCGAGCCTGCTCGCGATGGTCGCCAACGATAACGCGTGTTTATTGGATAAACACGGTGTTCATTAGTCCATCGCGAGCGGGCTCGCTCCTACAGTTGATTGCGTTTCAGTCGATCACTGGCAGTCCGTAAAAAGCCCGCGCACACGCGGTGCTGTGGGCCGCCAGCTCTTCCTCGCTTTCCCCGCGATGCAACGCCACTTCCCGCAACACTTCAGTCAGGTACGCAGGTTCGTTGCGACCATTTTTCGGCTTTGGCCGCAAGCTGCGCGGCAGCAGATACGGCGCATCGCTCTCCAGCATCAACCGCCCGCGTTTGATTTCTTTCACCAACGGATGCAAATGCGTGCCCCGACGCTCGTCGCAGATCCAGCCGGTGATGCCGATGTGCAAGTCCAGGTCGAGGTAGCTGAACAGCGCTTTCTTTTCGCCGGTGAAGCAATGCACCACGGCGGCCGGCAATTGGTCGCGGTAATCGCGCAGGATTTCCAGCAAGCGCTGACTGGCATCACGTTCGTGGAGAAACACCGGCAGTTGCAGATCGACCGCCATCGCCAAGTGCTCTTCGAGGACTTTTTCCTGTTGCGGACGCGGCGAGAAATCGCGATTGAAATCCAGCCCGCATTCACCCACCGCCACTACGTTCGGCTCTTTGAGCAAACTGCGCAGACGCTGGGCGCTGTCGGCGTTCCAGTCGCTGGCTGCATGAGGGTGAATGCCGGCGGTGGCGAACAGCCGTTGCGCCGTTTCATCCAATTGCCGGCACAGCTCCAGCGCCTGTTCGCTGCCTTCGACATTGGTGCCGGTGAGCACCAATTGGCAGACTCCGGCGGCATAGGCGCGGTCGAGTACAGCCTGGTGTTTGTCGGCAAAACTGGGGTTGGTCAGGTTGACGCCGATATCGATGAGTTGCATGGTGCTACCTCGGACCAAAGGCCGGAAAGCATATCAGAGCTGTAGATTTATAAGAAAAGCCAAGAACTACAACGAGTTAAAGCTGTCTTTTGATGCCGCGAGACAAGCTGGGGTGGTCAGCATGCCATCACTGTGCCAGTCTTTCGCACTTTGCCAGCGCTCAAGGCGCTCTGTTTCTGACGTTCGATTTCAAACATTTTTTTGAAATTGACCCAGTATTCTTTCCGGAGAGTGGATGACACGTCCCTCGATTTTGTTACTGCTGTGTGGTTCGTTGCTGCTGCCGATGCCGGCGGTTGCGCGGCTGGCCGGCCCGCTGCAAGCCGTGCCGGCGGCCAAGGTGCGCGACCTGCAGGAAATCCGCAGCAGCCGTGTGCTGAAGGTGCTGGTCAACCAGAGCCGCAACAGCTCCGGCGAAGTCCAGGGCCAGGCCATCGGCGTCGAATACCATCGCTTGCGTGCCTTCGAGCAATACCTCAATGGCCATGCCCGTGACGGTCAGGAAGTGACGCTCAAGATCATTCCCAAAGCCAAGGATCAACTGCTCGGCGCGTTGCAGCGCGGGGAGGGGGATCTGGTTGCACCGGGCGAGTTGCTCGATCTGCAACCGGGCTACGCCGTCAGCACCAGCGAACCGATTGCCAGCGACATTCCTCTGGTCCTGGTCGGAATCAAGGGCGAGAAACGCTACACCCGCCTCGAACAACTGTCCGGTAAAACCCTGGCGCTACCCACCGGCAGCGCCGCCGGGGAGGCGATCAGTCAGATCAATCAAAAACTTGCCTTGCACAAACTGGCACCGGTGAAGATCGAGTGGGTCGATCCGAGTCTGGCGGTCGAAGACGTGCTGGAAATGGTTCAGGGCGGGATTTTTCATCTGACCATCGTCGAGCAGCCGATTGCCGAACGCTGGGGCAAGATCCTGCCCAAGTTGCGCTTCGATCGGCAGGTGCTGATCAGCGAGCCGGGGGAAGAATTCTGGTTCGTACGCCGCGATGCCTCGATGCTGCGGGCGAGCATCGATCGCTTCCTGATCGGGTACAAAAAGCCTTCGGATCAGGACGCGGCGTTTCTGCGCATCTATCGTCGCCTCTATCAAGTGCATTACCCACTGGCCAAGACTGATCGCCAGCGCCTGGAAAAACTCAGACCGGTACTGCAGAAACACGCCGATGCCCAAGGCATGGATTGGTTGAATCTGGCGGCATTGGCCTTCAAGGAGTCCGCGTTGCAACCCCGCGCACGAAGCGGCGGTGGCCCCACTGGCCTGATGCAGATCACTCCGTCCGCGGCCCAGCGGGTAGGGGTCAACAACATTCAGGACCTCGATTCCAATGTGCAGGCCGGGGCCAAATACCTGGCGATGATCCGCCGCAAGTTTTTCGCCAGCCCCAAACTCAACGAGCGTGAGCGCATGGCGTTCGTACTGGCGGCTTACAACATCGGGCCGGAGCGGGTTCAGGGCATGCGCGCCGAGGCGCGTCGGCGAGGCTTGAATCCCAATCAATGGTTCTTCCAGGTCGAGCGCATCGCCATGGAGCAGGTGGGAATGGGACCCGTCAGCTATGTTAATAGCGTGAACAAGTATTACTTGGCGTTCGATCGGGAGCGGGAGTCGTTGGAACCCCAGGGGCAGAAAGTAGCCTCAAGGAAGTGATCGAATAAACTGATTGTTATGGCGAAAAATTTGCGCTTTTAGCATTTAATTTATTGATTAATATAGCGGCCAACCAACACACAAACACACAATGGATGACACAGCATGAGCTCACTGATCAACAAGGTACTGTTTACCCGCGCTGGCTACGGCCTGACTGTCCTGCGGATCTTCGTCGGCATCATCTTCGCGGCCCACGGCTCGCAGAAACTCTTCGGCGCTTTCGGCGGCTACGGCCTGGCGGGCACCGCGCAGTACATGGAAAGCATCGGCCTGGCACCGGGTTACCTGATGGCCACTTTGGCCGGTGGTACCGAGTTCTTCGCCGGTCTGGCCTTGATCATCGGCTTGCTGGTCCGCCCTGCGGCACTTGGCCTGACGTTCCTGTCGCTGGTCGCAATCTTCAGTGTGCATATCAGCAACGGTCTGTTCATGGCCAACAACGGTTATGAATTCGCCCTGGCCCTGCTGGGTGGCAGCATCGCGGTGCTGTTCGAAGGCGCCGGCAAGCTGTCGGTTGATCGCGCCATCGCTGGCTGATCGCTCTGGCTCAACGAAAAGGCCCGCATTGCGCGGGCCTTTTTTGTTGTGCGTCATTCTTGACACTGTCCGGTCAGCTTCTCTAGGATGCTGCTCATGCGCCGATTTAAACAGCTACTTGCGGGGCGCCAGGTGACTCATTCAGTTGCCGATAGAAGCTTGAAACAGGCTTCGAAATACCGCTAAAGCGCTGGTTCGGTGTTGCCTCTCACCTGCCATGCAGACTTTTGAGGCAGAGACACGACACGATGAATGCACTAAACCCCGTTGTACGCCCCGCGCCGATCACGGCACATCTGACCCAGCGCAATCCAAAAATCCTGCTTGGCGGCAAACATCAGCCGACGCTCCTGCGTTACCTCGATGGTTGGCCACGTCGTACCGGTGGGCCCGCAGCTTTCCTGATCCAGTTTGTCGAAGACGGTGAGTCACTGGCGCGTTTTGCCAGCGACAGTTTCGACCTGGCGGTGATTCAGTCGCCCGCCCTTGAAGACGCGCCAGAGATGATCAGGCAACTAACGCGCGTCGCCCGGCAAGGGCTGATCACCCGCCGTTAAGGCTTATGGGTAATCAATCGCCACGATATACACGCACTGTTCGCCGGTAGGCGTCTGGACCCGAACTTCGGCGTCCAGTGCCTTGCCGATCAGGGCGCGAGCCAGCGGTGAGTCGATGCTGATCAGGCCCAGTTTCAAGTCCAGTTCATCCGGCCCGACGATGCGGTAGCGCGACTCTTTGCCGTCCTCGTCTTCGATGGTGACCCAGGCCCCGAAGTAGACTTTGTTCGGATCGCTGGGTTTTTCGCTGACCACCTTGAGCGCTTCCAGCCGTTTGGTGAGAAAGCGCACGCGACTGTCGATTTCGCGCAGCATCTTTTTGCCGTAGGTGTATTCGGCGTTCTCGGAGCGATCACCCTGCGCCGCGGCCTCGCTGACCGATTGCGTGACCTGCGGTCGGCGCACATGCCAGAGCTCATGGAACTCGGCCCGCATCCGCGCTTCACCTTCAGGGGTGATCAGCGCGGTGCCAGCGGTGCGGGGAGGGCGATAACGGCTCATGGCAACTTCTTGTGGTTGAGAAGGGTTGAGTCTATCAACCCTCGCGCAAGACTGTCAGGGGGCTGGCGTTCAAGGCGCGTCGGGTGCCAAACACGCTGGCACCGCCGATCAGCACGGCGCCGATCAGTGGCAACACCAGCAGCCACGGATGCGGGTGCCATGGCAAGTCGAAGGCGTAACGGTACAGCACCAGGCTCACCAGCTCCGAGCCCAGCGCTGCCAGCAATCCGCTGACCGCACCAAGCAGGCCGAACTCGATCCGTCGGGCCTTGACCAGCAACTGACGCTCGGCCCCCAGCGCCCGCAACAATGCGCCCTGGCGAATGCGTTCATCCAGCGTGGCTTGCAGGCCCGAGAACAACACTGCCATCCCCGCCGCCAACACAAACAACAGCACGTATTCCACCGCCAGGGTGACCTGGGCGAGGATGCTGCGCAGCTGCGCAAGCAAGGCTTCGACTTGCAGAATGGTCACTGCCGGGAAAGCGCGGGACAGGTCGACGATCTGCTGGTCGTGGCCCGCCGCCAGATAGAAACTGGTCAGGTAGGTCGCTGGCAGATCCTTCAATGTGCCGGGCTGGAAAATCATGAAGAAGTTCGGCTGGAAGTTGTCCCAGTTGATCTCCCGCAGGCTGGTAACCTTCGCTTCGCGATTGACCCCGCCGACAGTAAAGACCAAGTGATCGCCGAGCTTGAGCTTCAGGCTCTCGGCGACTTTGCCTTCAACCGACACACCGGGAACGTCGTCCGGTGCCTGATCGCCCCACCAGTTGCCGGCGGTGAGTTTGTTGCCGGCCGGCAGGTCTGCCGCCCAGGTCAGGCTGAGGTCGCGCTGAATCGCCCGATCACCGGCCGAGTCCTTGCTGACGATGTCCTGCACCGGTTCGCCATTGATGCTGATCAATCGCCCCGGCACCACCGGGTACAACGGCGCCGATTGTGCCGACAGTTCGATCAGGCGGTCGGTGAATGCCTGTTTTTCCGCCGGCAGGATGTTCAGCGCGAAGTAATTCGGCGCGTTTTTCGGCAACTGGTTTTGCCAGGTGTCCAGCAATTCGCCGCGCAGCAAAGCGATCAGCGCCATGGACAGCAGGATCAGACCGAAGGCCAGCGATTGGCCGGCTGCCGCCAGTGGATGACGCAGCAATTGACCCAGGCCGAGACGCCACGGCAACGAAGCGCGCGCGAGCATTCGACGCAGGCTCTTCAGTAGCAGCAACAGCAGGCCGCCCAGCACCAGCGCCGCGATCACGCCGCCGCCGAGCAGGGCGAAGGTCAGTACCAAATCCAGGCTCAGGCGCCACATGATCAGCCCGAGCGCGCCCAGTGCCGCGCCGTAGACCATCCAGGTGCTGGAAGGAATCGGCAGCATGTCGCGGCGCAATACGCGCAATGGCGGGACCCGCCCCAATGCAGCCAGTGGCGGCAAGGCAAAACCGGCCAGCGCCACCAGTCCGGTGCCGATCCCGGCGATGGCCGGAAGCAGGCCGCCCGGTGGAACATCGGTCGGCAACAAATCATGCAGCAGCGCGAACAACCCGAGTTGCGCCAGCCAGCCGAGCAAGGCGCCGCTGATGCTGGCCAACAGTCCGAGAACCGTCAGCTGCAAACTGAACAGCACCATGGTTTCCCGGCGGGACAGCCCGAGGCAGCGCAACAGTGCACTGGCATCGAAGCGGCGGGTGGCGAAGCGCGTCGCCGACAGCGCCACCGCGACGCCGGACAACAGCACCGCGACCAGACTCGCCATGTTCAAGTAGCGCTCGGCTTTGCCGAGTGCGCCGCCGATCTGCCGGTTGCCATCGCGGGCGTCTTGAATGCGTTGATTGGCGGCGAGGCCGGGTTTGATCAATTGACGGTAAGTTTCCAGCGCTTCGGCCTTGCCGCGCCAGAGTTCGCGGTAGCTGACGCGGCTGCCGGGCTGCACCACGCCGGTCGCCGCGAGATCGCTGAGGTTGATCAGCACCCGCGGCGTCAGGCTGTAGAAGTTGCCGGCACGATCCGGTTCATAGGTCAGCACGCGCGCCAGTTTCAGGGTGCGCATGCCGACGTCGATGCTGTCGCCGATCTTCAAGTCCAGCGCGGTCAGCAGTCGCGCTTCAACCCAGGCTTCGCCAGGTTTCGGTCCGCCTCCGGATTTTTCCGCAGCGAAGGGCGCGGCGGCGCTTTTCAGCTCGCCACGCAGTGGATAGACGTCGTCGGCGGCTTTGATGCTGGACAGCTGAATGCCATTGTCGGTGGCGATTACGCTGGAGAACTCCACCACCTGCGCATGTTCGAGGCCCAGATCCGTGCCGCTTTTGATCTGTTCGGGTCGCGCCGGCGAACTGCCTTCAAGCAGCAGGTCGGCGCCGAGAAACTCGGTGGCGCGCAGCATCATGGCGCCATTCAGGCGGGCGCCGAAGTAGCCGATGGCGGTACTCGCCGCCACCGCTACCAGCAAAGCGAAGAACAACACCCGCAACTCACCGGCGCGGGCGTCGCGCAGCAGTTGGCGGATGGCGAGACTGAACAGGCGCAACAGCGGCAGGCGTGCCATCAAGGCTCCAGAGGGGCGACCAGCAGGCCGGCTTCAAGGCGGATCAGGCGCCGGCAACGATGTGCCAGGCGTTCATCGTGGGTCACCAGCACCAGGGTCGTGCCGCGTTCCTTGTTCAGTTCGAACAACAGATCGCTGATGCGCTCGCCGGTGTGGCTGTCGAGGTTGCCGGTGGGTTCGTCGGCGAACAGCACATCGGGCTCGGCGGCAAACGCACGGGCAATCGCCACACGTTGCTGCTCGCCACCGGAGAGCTGGCGGGGCGAGTGGGTCAGGCGTTGGCCCAAACCGACCCGTTGCAGCAATTCGGTAGCGCGCTCACGGGCGTCTTTGCGGCCATCGAGCTCCAGCGGCAACATGACGTTCTCCAGGGCGTTGAGGCTGTCGAGCAACTGGAATGATTGAAAGACAAAACCGACGTGCTCGGCGCGAATGCGTGCGCGCTGATCTTCATCGAGATTGCTCAGGCCCTGGCCGGCGAGGGTGACTTCGCCGCTGCTCGGCAGGTCGAGGCCGGCGAGCAGGCCGAGGAGGGTGGATTTCCCCGAGCCGGACGCACCGACGATGGCCAGGCTGTCACCCTTGTTCAGTTCCAGGCTGAGTTCGTGCAGGATAGTCAGATCACCTTCCGCGCTGGGAACCACTTTGCTGAGGTCCTTCGCGGTGAGAATGCTTGCGCCCATGGAGAATCCGATGCGAGTGTGGTTTTTGAGTGCTGGCCTGGCCTTGATGTGCATGGCCCAGAACGCAGCGGCGGGTACTGTCCTGATCGTTGGCGATAGTATCAGCGCCGGTTTCGGACTGGATACCCGCGAGGGGTGGGTGTCGCTGCTTGAGCAACGGCTCAAGCGCGAAGGTTTCGACGATAAGGTGATCAATGCGTCCATCAGCGGCGACACCAGTGCCGGAGGCCGGGCGCGCCTGCCTGCGCTGCTTGCAGAGCATAAACCGGAGTTGGTGATCCTTGAGTTGGGCGGCAATGACGGGCTGCGCGGAATGCTGCCAATACAATTGCAACAAAACCTTGCAGCGATGATCAACAGCTCCAAGGCCAGTGGTGCCAAAGTGCTGCTACTCGGCATGCAATTGCCACCCAACTACGGTGCGCGCTACAACAAGGCCTTCGCTGAGGCTTTCAGCAACGTCGCGACCGAGAAAAAAATCCCGCTGGTGCCGTTTTTCCTCGACGGTGTGGGCGGGCATCCGGACCTGATGCAGTCAGACGGCCTGCACCCGACTGCGGGCGCTCAGGACAAGTTGCTGGAGAATGTCTGGCCGACACTGAAACCGCTGCTTTGAAAGAATTTTTTACAAAAATCAGAACAGACGCTGAATTTTGTAAACATCACCGAAGCATGAAAAAACAGGAAATTCAAAGCGAAACAATCAGATTAGAAGGGCGATAGCTGTTTGCTGTAACCGAATTTAACCCCCGATGCGAAGAATCCTCCACACTCGTTCTGCTTTTCGCAGCTCTGACATTCTGGGGCGAATTCGTTTTTCCAATCACTGATCGATTTTCGGTAGTAGGGCAGAATGTCCGGGTTCACCAAGCAAAGCTGATGGTTATAGACCGAAATGTTCATGCCGTATCTGGCCAGAATGCTGACCGACTTACTAAGCGTGTCCTTATATTCGATTGGGTCAATCCATAGCTCGTCAAGATTTGCTCTGGTGAAGCCCATCATTTCAAGGCCCATCAGTGCTACTTGGTCAACAAATAGGAGGTTGCGGGCGATGAATTCACACAATTCGGGAAGCCGCTGCACTGAGAGCTTATGAATGACGACTCGGATTTCAACCTTCTGACCTAAGCGCTTAAGGTTGAGAATTCCTTGGATGGTTTCGTCAAATGCCCCTTGAGCTTGAACGATGTAGTCATGCAACGTCGGGTCATCAGAATAGACAGGGATTCCGATCATCGCATCGGATAGTTCTAATGCTGCATATTTTTCCGTAAACGCGAGGTCTTTGAAGCTGCGTCCGTTTGAGAGGATGTGGATTCCTGTTCTTGGAAGATAGCTTTTGGTCAAGCGCAGGATCTTAAGGAAGCGGTCCCTGTTGGTCGTGGGCTCGCCGCCTGTAAATCCCAGTTCCCTGGTGTCTTTTGGAATTAATGGAATCAGGGTCTCAACGTCATCAAGTATCCACGAGTCATCAACTGCTTTAGGGGGTTGCGAGCACATCAGGCAGTAATGATTGCACTGCTCTGTCAGCAGGATGCTGTTGTGCGGCGACGAAGCCCGAAAAAGTACGCGGATGCTTTGGCGATCAGCTGTAAGTCTGACGACGTCATTATCCCCTATGTAGCTGTAGTCATTTGGCAGAACCGAATAATCAGCGTCAGAAGGCAGTTCGTGGGCCCGCGACTGATGTCGCTCCAGTAGTAGATAGTGCGCGAACCCTCGGGGGATACTGTGATCGCACACCAGATAAGCCATATCCCTTCGCAAGATCTCGGGCAGCTTCCGATTAGTCGAAACCTTGATCAAAGTGAGGTTCTTAAGAACATCAACCGCGTGGATGCGGATAATTTTTCCGCTGAGCTTCAGCATCGGTTAGCCCACCCCATGAAGATCCGTTTCGTTTCTTCGTCATTCCCCATCAGCTGGATGAGGTGCTTGAAAATCGCCATATTCCGTTTGCAGAAGGAGGACTCAGGTTTCCTTGCTGCGACATCTTTATGAATGGCGTGATGGTAGACGGGCTCAGCGCCACAGTACGCTTCAAATGCGCAGTCGGAGCACATCGGAGCACTCAAGGTGAAGGAGTTTTCCAGTGCATCCAGAAGCTGGTCGGAGAGAATGATCTCCTCGTATGAATTCTCAAGGATATTACCGAGCCGGAAGGTATGATCCCCCATCTCGGCTAGCATACGGCTTTCATCTGAGGCATAGACGGAGCCATCGTAATTGAACACGATAGCTGCAATACCAGCTCCAGCAGGGTTCATTAAATCTACAAACCCAGGGTCTCCTGAGGTCAGCATTTTTGTAAGCACAAGCCCCGAGTATTGCTCGACAAATCGTACGCCGGACTTGTTCAGTTCGATGATGTACTCAAGACCTTCCTTGTAAAACTGCAGCCAGCGCTCAGTGTCATAAGACATGAATTTTTTGGTTTTGATTGCAAAGCCATATGGGGAGAGCGTGCGTAGAAAAATTCCGTCGAAGCCTAGGCGCAAGTATTCATCGATGATGTCACGTGCTCGCGGCAGGCTCTTATCTGTGGTTGTCATCAGGGCCGACACTTGGTCGTAACCGAGGGTTGATCGGGCCTTTTTCAAACCTTCTTCAAAACGCTGGTGACTGTCTCGCCCCGGCCTTGGGCGATTTTCATTATGCAGATCCATTGGTCCATCGAGCGACGATGAAAGCACAATGCGATGTTGCTTGCAGAAATCGAGCACATTGTCGTTTAGGAGCGAAAGCGTGGTCGCAATGACGAACTGCAGATCGCGGCCTTCATGCAAGTTGCGTTTTTTTGCCTCAAGAACAACGTACTTCACCATTTCAAAATTCAGCAGAGGTTCTCCACCCTGAAATTCAATTTTGATGGCTGGATTCGGAGTCCTAAAAACGAAATCCAGCGACTTGTCTGCCATATCCCTGGTCATGTCGAATTCGCCTTTACTCTCCGACTGCCTCGATACTTGGCAGTACGGGCAGCTATGATCGCAGCGAAGCGTAACCACAAAGATGTGCAGGTTGGTGAACTGCGCCAATCTGGCCAGTCGCGTGCGTATCTTCAGAGCAAGGAGTTGAAGCGGTGCCTGCTCATTGGGGAAGCGAATAAATTGCTTGGATCGCAGGGTTGGGATCAGCTCTGATGAGGCCGGAAGCATCTTGCTTATGATTGGCTCCAGCATCGGTGCTGGTATGACGTGAAACTCGCCTGCCATGTTGGTAATGACATATTCGTCGTCATTCAGGCGGTCAAATTTGAAGGGCAGCAACTCGTAGGAGCATTGCTGCGTGTAAAACTCCCGCTTTTGAAATTTACTCACTGATAAGCCCGGTTTTTGAAAACGCCAGTCCAAGGATCAGATTCTTGATCGGTAGGGTCTCCGCGTTCAGCTTGTGGCGTAGCTGGTAGTCGAGAACATCCTTCTTGAATTCTTGAACGGCAGACAGAAATGACGGTTCGTCTGTACCGATATTCGGGGATAGGGTGCAGATAAATTGCCCATCAACGGATTTGATATCAACCGTCACGGAGTTCATTGAGCGGTAAGCTGCTTTTTGCAGAGCCTGCACGTCATAAAACCGCTCATTAAAAATGAGCGTATTTGCGAGCTCCATTTTAGGAGCCCGAGTGGTGGGAGCTATGGGAGCTATGAGACGCGTGTGAGCTATGAGAGCTGTGGTAAGCCATCAGTTGACCTTGATCGCCACGTTTTAGAACAAACGCAAATAGGTCATTTCCGCCGCGAGCTGAGAGATTCTCACTCGGAGCAGCAGTTTGTAGGGTGTTTGAAGTATCAGCGTCGGGTACGGCAACCTCATGGGCGGTTATTGCCGATGCGTGCTCGGTAGCTACTGCTGCTGCCAGAGTAGCCATTGGTACCAGAAATGAGCGCTTTTTCATTATGAGATTTCCTTATCGAAGGTGAGGTTATTTGTTGAGTCTCGCTGGCGCGCGTCAATGATGTCAATATGGAATCGATTGATAGAGGCTTTCCGATCCCAAAATCCGACAAACGTACCGTTCGGCTCAAATACTGCTAGTGCCATACCGAGGCCTTCGCTGAGGCTTTTAGCAACGTCGCGACCGAGAAAGAAATCCCGCTGGTGCCGTTTTTCCTCGACGGTGTGGGCGGGCATCCGGACCTGATGCAGTCAGACGGCCTGCACCCGACTGCGGGGGCTCAGGACAAGTTGCTGGAAAATGTCTGGCCGACACTGAAACCGCTGCTTTGACGCTTTTCTAGTGGCGGCGTTTCGGCTAATGTGGCGCCCCCGATTTGGAGCCCCCGATGCCGCGTCCCGCCTGGTCACTTTTTGCCTATCAACTGATCGAGCCTGACGAACAGCTGGATCTGTTCGCCTGCCAGGAAGTGCGGGTACATCTGGTGACCCGTCAGCTGGAGCTGGGCGGCTCGGCCGATCGCACCTTGTGCGGCAGCCTGTTGCCCGCGCAACCGCGCTGGTCGAGCGTTGATCGCCGAGTGTTTCAGGACCAGCGGCTGTGTTCGTTGTGCCGGGCCATTCTGGAGTCGCAAAAACGCGGTACTTCGCCGATCTGGCCGGAGCTGCGGTTCGAGCTTTGATGGCTTGATGTGGGGTTGGGTTGGGTTGGGTTGGGGGCATATCCGTTTTTGCGGTAACGGCCACTGACGGTTTCGCTTTTACAGCGAGTCACTTTCGAAAAGCGCGAAAGTAACCAAAGCGCTTTTGCCCCTTTCGTTCGGTGGCTCGCTAATGCTCGCCATGCCCTCGCTCCGGTCCCGCTCCGTGGGCCCGCCGCGATCGGCCATCCCTGGCCGTGCGCGGCTAACCCGGCATCCATGCCGGGTTGCCCACTGCGCAGAACCTCCACTCGGCCTCTCGAGGGGGCGACTACCGCCACAGCCGCCGAGGCGGCCTGAAAGCCGACCTGGCTCTTTAGTTGTCCGCGTTCTTCTTCTCTGCTGCGCTCACTCATTCCCGACATGTACACCGCTCCCCTGTAGGAGCCGGCTTGCTGGCGATAGCGGTGGGTCAGACAATTAATGTGTTGGTTGGACGGACGCAATCGCCAGCAAGCCGGCTCCTACAATGGATTGGGTTCGCACGATTCAAAATTGTAGGAGCCAGCTTGCTGGCGATGGACGTCAACGATGACGCGGGCTGTCTGAATCAACGCGGTGTCTGGGCGTTTTTCGCCGGCAAGCCGGCTCCTACAGGGAATCGCGTTTGCTTTTGCTTTTCACCACTCATCAGGCCGAGCGTTAGCTCGCCTTCAGCTTTTGATCTGAGCGCCCCCTCGAGAGGCCGAGTGGAGGTTCTGCGCAGTGGGCAACCCGGCATGGATGGCGGCGGGCCCACGGAGCAGGACCGGAGCGAGGGCATGGCGAGCATTAGCGAGCCACCGAACGAAAGGGGCAAGAGCCCTTGGTTACTTGGGGCTCTTCCAAGTGACTCGCCGTAAGGGCGAAACCAATAGCGGCCGTTACCGCAAAAACGGATATGCCCCCCTGAAAAAATATCGCAGCCAATTCACGCTCTATCGGTGTCTCTCCCCGAATACCAGAGCGCCAGTGTACAATTGCGTTCTTAAACCCCAGTCGATTATGCGAAGGATTTTCCGGATGTTGCCGCGCTTTCCTGCCGTCACCCGCTGCCTGACTCTTGCCGCCCTTTGTATGGCTGGCCCCGTAGCAGCATTGGAGCTACCCCTGCCACCGCCCGGTGAAGACATCATCGGCCAGGTGCAAGTGATCAAGGCCAAGTACGAAGACACCTTCGCCGACCTTGGTACCACCTACGATCTGGGCTACTCGGAAATGGTCGCGGCCAACCCGGGCGTCGATCCATGGTTGCCGGGTGCCGGCACCGAGATCGTGCTGCCGACGCGCTTCATCCTGCCGCCCGGCCCACGTGAAGGCATCGTCATCAACCTGGCTGAATACCGCCTCTACTACTTCCCGAAAGGCCGGAACGTGGTCTACACCTTCCCGCTGGGTATCGGTCGTGAAGGCTGGGGTTCGCCGATTGCCCACACCAGCATCGTTGCGAAGACGCCGAACCCGACCTGGACGCCTCCAGCGTCGATCAAGGCCGAACACGCCGCTGACGGCGATCCGCTGCCGAACGTCGTGCCGGCCGGCCCGGACAACCCGCTGGGCCCGTTCAAGTTCACCCTGGGCACACCGGGCTACCTGATCCACGGTTCGAACAAGAAGTTCGGCATCGGCATGCGCACCAGCCACGGCTGCTTCCGCATGTTCAACAACAACGTGCTGCAAATGGCAGGCATGGTGCCGGTCGGCACGTCAGTGCGCATTCTCAACGACCCGTACAAGTTCGGTGTAAGTGGCGGCAAGGTTTATCTGGAAGCGCACACGCCGCTGGACGACAAGGGCAACCCGTCGGTCGTCGACAAGCACACGGCTGTGATCAACGCGATGCTCAAGCGCGAAGACATCACCAACAACCTGCGCATGAACTGGGATGTGGTGCGTGATGTGGTTGCCGCTGAAGATGGCCTGCCGGTGGAAATCGCCGTGCCGAATGCTTCTGCGCCGATGGTGACGAGTGCACCGATCGATCCGTTGCAGTAAGGCTTGAACAGAACCCGCCGGCGCTGAGAGCGTCGGCGGGTTTTTTATTGCCTGGACAAACGCCGGGCAATAAAAAAGCCGACCCAAAAAATGGGTCGGCTTGATAACAACCCCGAAGGATTATTACTTGCGGCTAGCTTTTTCCAGCATGCGCAGAGCACGCTCGTTAGCTTCGTCAGCAGTCTGTTGTGCTTTTTGAGCAGCAGCCAGAGCTTCATCAGCTTTACGGTAAGCTTCGTCTGCACGAGCCTGGGAGCGAGCAGCTGCGTCTTCAGTAGCGGTCAGACGTGCTTCGGTTTCTTTCGATACGCTGCTGCAACCGGTAGCCAGAACTGCGGCCAGAGCCAGAGCAGAGAATTTCAGAACGTTGTTCATCGTGTTCCCCTTCAAGGACTTTCAATTAAAGTAGCTGTCTCCTCAGAGTGAGGAAATAGCCGGCGTACATACTACCCATTACTTGTCGTAAGTAAACTGACGTAAAGCAAGAAGCAAAAAAAATTGTAGGCGTTGATTCTTTTTCGAGCAACTTTTACTTGCGATTGATTAAAAAATATCCAGCTGCAAGGCCCGAGCTGAGCGAGTTGGCACGAAAAAGTTCCCAGCGGCAGGACTGTTTTTCCCATCTTGGCTAAAGTCTGTCTAGATGGATTCGTCTACACTTTTGTTCGGAATTTGCGCGGCACCTCTCAAACTCTTTCGCCTAGTTGAGGTGACTTAATAGAGGGGCGCTCGTCTTAAGTCTCAACATCCGGCAATGTTCAGGCTATCGACCCGCAGAGCGCTTCGGTCGAGCCGTCCCTGCGTAACCCGGAGCAGCACCCGCCCAACCCAGCGTGATGACGAGCGCACCTTGAGCATTTCTGCCAATGGTGCCTACTATTTGATACGTGCTCGGTTGCGCGAGATCGGTGCAGCTCTTCTCGGTGTCCATTCAGGCACGGGGGTGGCGTAGATGTTCCTTCGCCGGAAAAACATCGGTAAGGTAGGGGTCAGAATTCAAGACCCGCAGAGGAGTTGTGATGAGCGAGGCGTTGTCCATCAACCATGACCAGGCAGGTCATCAGTTCGAGACCAATGTGGACGGTCATCGTGCCTACCTGACCTATATGGATCTGGGGAAACAGACTCTGGATATCTATCGCACCTTCGTGCCCAACGCATTGCGTGGTCGCGGCATTGCGGCAGCCTTGACCGAGAAGGCGCTGGAGTACGCCGAGGAAATGGGCTACACCGTGATTCCATCGTGTTCCTACGTGGAGCGCTATATGGAGCGCCACCAGCGGCATGCGGCCAAGCTGAGCCAGTAAAACGAACGCATAAAAAAACGCCGGGTTAAGCCCGGCGTTTTTGTGTGCGCTGAACAGTGATCAGGTGCGATCACGTTTAGGCAGCACATCCTTGAGCTTGGCGTGCATGCTGCGCAAGGTGTTTTCGGTGGCGGACCAATCGATGCAGGCATCGGTGATCGACACGCCGTATTGCAGGTCGGCGAGGTCTTTCGGGATCGCCTGGCAGCCCCAGTTCAGATGACTTTCGACCATCAGGCCGATGATCGACCGGTTGCCTTCGAGGATCTGGTTGGCGACGTTCTCCATCACCAGCGGTTGCAGGGCCGGGTCCTTGTTGGAGTTGGCGTGGCTGCAATCGACCATGATGTTCGGCTTGATCTTCGCTTTGTTCAGCGCTTGTTCGCACAGTGCGACGCTGACCGAATCGTAGTTCGGCTTGCCGTTGCCGCCGCGCAGCACCACGTGACCGTAGGCATTGCCCTTGGTGGTAACGATCGACACGCCACCTTCCTGGTTGATCCCCAGGAAACGATGCGGGCTGGAAACCGATTGCAGGGCGTTGATCGCCACGGTCAGGCCGCCGTCGGTGCCGTTCTTGAAGCCGACCGCCGAGGACAGGCCGGAGGCCATCTCACGGTGAGTCTGGGATTCGGTGGTGCGCGCGCCGATGGCCGACCAGCTGATCAGGTCCTGCAAATATTGCGGAGAGATCGGGTCAAGGGCTTCGGTCGCGGTCGGCAGGCCCATTTCGGCCAGGTCCAGCAGCAACTGACGACCAATGTGCAGACCGTCCTGAATCTTGAAGGAGTCGTCCAGGTACGGGTCGTTGATCAAGCCTTTCCAGCCGACAGTGGTGCGTGGCTTCTCGAAATACACGCGCATGACCAGATACAGCGTATCGGACACTTCCGCGGCCAGCACTTTCAGGCGCTCGGCGTATTCGTGGGCAGCCTTGATGTCGTGGATCGAGCACGGCCCGATGACGACAAACAGGCGGTGGTCGGTGCCATCAAGAATGTTGCGAATGACTTCGCGACCCTTGGTGACGGTGCGCAGGGCAGCGTCGCTCAGAGGGATATCACGCTTGAGCTGGTCAGGAGTGATCAGCGTCTCGTTGGAGGCGACGTTTAGGTCGTTGATCGGTAAATCAGCCATCGTTTACTCGTCAGGTCACGGGTGCCGGCCGCCAGCGAACCCGCGCGGCGGAGCACAGCAAATTAAGCGCGTCGGGGAGCGGAACCTTAGCGCGTTACACCGTGGCTCGACAATGGGCAGACAGCGGTTTAAGGGCCATTCGCAACGAATTGATGACGTCCCTTAATCCAGCACCGCCTGCGCAAATGCCTTGCGAACCGTGTCGTGGGAGAACTCGTCGGCGTGCTGCTGGACCCATTCGAGGGCCAGCGCCTGGGTTTCCTGCAGGTCGTCGTGGGCGTCATGCAAGCGACAGTAACGCTCGATCTGACACACCTGTTCGCCCATTCGGGCGCTGAACATCATCTGCTCGTCAACAAAGGCAATGCCTACCAGGTAGCCGCGCTTGCGTCGCAAGCACCAGGCCACGTAGCCCAGGAAACGCATATCGGGGTTCAAGGTCGGCATGCGGACTTCCAGCGCGGTACCGTGACGCCAGGCGCGGTGGTAATTGCAAGCCATGCCCCCGAGGCTGATAGTGTGCAGCTGTTGCCGTGAAATACACTCAGGTTTTAGCAACGTTAATTCGACGGGTACATCGTCAGGATGAGGAATAAAACGTCCCATGAGCACGGACTCCATGTGTCGGCCATCTGACATTGTTTCCCCCAGTATAGTGGTCGAATTGGCACTGACCGATTTCGACGCCGACCAACGGTTGCTGGCGATGAGCGGCGTTTCGCTGGTTGTTTTTACCAGCGTCGGCTGCGCCAGTTGCCGTTTTGCCCGAGAGCAATTGCCCAGGCTCGATCTGGATGTCGATCGCTTGTGCTGGATCGATGCCGGGGACAACGGCGGGGTGGTCGAGCGTTATCAGGTCTTTCATTTGCCGGCGCTGTTTGTGGTGCGCGACGGTGAGTTCTTCGGGGCACTAAAATCACGCCTGACCGCTACCGAGCTGAATGAGGCCGTAGGTCAGGCGTTGACGAGAACAGCAGAGGAGTTGCCATGACGGCTGCAGTTGCCAAACCGACCATCGGTATTATCGGAACCGGTGCAATCGGCGGGTTTTACGGGGTCATGCTGGCGCGTGCCGGTTTCGATGTGCATTTTCTGCTGCGCAGCGAGTTTTCGGCGGTGGCTGAGCACGGACTTCACGTCGACAGTGCACCGCACGGCGCGCTGACGTTGAATCCGGTTCAGGCCTATTCGTCGGCCGAAGACATGCCGCCCTGCGACTGGTTGCTGGTGGGCGCGAAGACCACCAGCAATGCCGGTCTGGCGCCGGCGATCATTCAAGCCGCAGCGCCGAATGCCAAGGTACTGCTGCTGCAAAATGGCCTGGACGTCGAAGACAGTCTGCGGTCATTGCTTCCCGATACGCTGCACCTGCTCGGCGGGCTTTGTCTGATCTGCGTGCATCGCACCGGCCCGGGCGCGATCACTCATCAGGCCCTCGGCGCGGTGAACGTCGGCTACCACAGTGGCCCCGCTGGCGATGAGCAGGCGCGCATGGCGATTGTCGAGGAGGGCGCCGGGTTGTTCCGCAGCGCCGGTATCGATTCCCAGGCCATGGCTAACCTGCAACAGGCGCGCTGGCAAAAACTGGTCTGGAATATTCCATACAACGGCCTGTCGGTTCTGCTTGGGGCGGGCACCACAGCGTTGATGGCCGATGTCGACAGCCGCGAACTGATCAAGGCCTTGATGGCCGAAGTGGTCCGGGGCGCGAAGGCCTGCGGTCACGACATGCCGGCCGGTTATGCCGATTATCTGTTCATGATGACCGAGAAAATGCCGGACTACTGGCCGAGCATGCACCACGACTTTTTGCACAAGCGACCGCTGGAACTGGCGGCCATTTACGCCCGGCCGCTGGCGGTGGCCAAGGCTGCCGGGTGCGAATTGCCGCGAATCGACGCGTTGTATCGCAGTTTGAGTTTTATCGATCGACGCAACACCTGAGTCGATCAACCCGAGGGGGAAGGGCATGGCAAAGACGATTGACGACAAACTGGTACTGGCGATTTCTTCGCGTGCGCTGTTCGACCTGAGCGAAAGCCACAAGGTTTATCTGTCGAGCGGCGTCGAGGCTTATCGGCAATATCAGATCGAACACGAAGACGAAATCCTCGAGCCCGGCGACGCATTCCCTCTCGTTGAAAAACTCCTGAACCTGAACGCCAGCCTCGGCCGCGCCAGGGTCGAGGTGATCCTGGTGTCGCGCAACAGCGCTGACACCGGGCTGCGGGTGTTCAACTCGATTCACCATTACGGGCTGGCGATTTCGCGCGCGGCATTTGTCGGCGGGCGCAGTCCGTATCCGTACCTCAAGGCGTTTGGCTGCGACCTGTTCCTGTCGACCCATGCCGAAGACGTGCGCAGCGCACTGGATGCCGGGTTCGCGGCGGCGACCATTCTGTCGGGCGGCGCCAGCCGTGCGGCCAGCGATGAGTTGCGGATTGCCTTCGACGGTGACGCCGTGCTGTTTTCCGACGAGTCGGAGCGGGTTTATCAGGCCGGCGGCCTTGAAGCGTTCCAGGCCAGCGAACGCGAAAGCGCCCGCGAGCCCTTGCGCGGTGGGCCGTTCAAAGGCTTTCTCGCGGCGCTCAATCTGTTGCAGCGCGAGTTCCCGGAGGACGACTGTCCGATCCGTACCGCGCTGGTCACCGCGCGTTCCGCACCGGCTCATGAACGGGTGATTCGGACCTTGCGCGAGTGGGATATTCGTCTGGACGAATCGCTGTTTCTGGGTGGCTTGACCAAGTCCGCTTTCCTTGAAGCCTTTGCCGCTGACGTGTTTTTCGACGATCAGGCCGGCCATTGCGAGTTGGCTCGCGAGGTGGTCGCTACCGGCCATGTGCCGCATGGCATAAGCAATGAGCAAAAGGTTTAAGCCCGCCGTTCAACGCGTTACGCGGGACGTCGCACTCGCCAAGGCACTGCTAAGCTGAATCAATCTCCGCCATGTTGGCACTCGAGGAGGTCATATGATTCGTTCGATGCTCTATGCCACTGACCTCGGCCTGTACGCCCCTTTGGTGATGCAGCATGCCCTGGAGCTGGCTCGAACATTCAATGCCGATCTGTATGTGGTGCACGCGGTTGAACCCATGGGGCTGTTTGCCGAATCGGTGCTTCAGAGTTACCTCGATGAGCAGGCGCTGAACGAGTTTCACAGTCAGGGCCTGAACACCGTGATCGCCAATATCGAGCAGCGCGTGCTCGACAGTTTTCGTGAAGAACTGGGGGATGAAGGGGAGCAGGATCTGGAGCGGATACAAGCGGTGCGGGTGCTTCAGGGCGATCCGTCGCAGGTGATTCTCGAGCAGGCGCAGAAACTCTCCGTGGATTTGTTGATCGTAGGTAGTCATAGCCATGGTGCTGGTGCGGAAACGCCTTTGGGGCGGACCGCAGCGCGGGTGTTGCAGTTGGCTCGGGTCCCGGTCTATCTGGTGCCGCTGGTGGAACGCCGTCGCCAAGGGGACCGCTAGTCCACGAATAGTGGCAGTTTGATAAAAAAGTTCTAGATTTATTCTTCAAACCATTAATATAGTTATATACCGTCGCTGATGCCCGTGGCGTCTACTTGCTTTGAGGGATTCATATGAAGCTTCAACAATTGCGCTACATCTGGGAAGTGGCGCACCACGACCTCAACGTTTCCGCTACAGCCCAAAGCCTTTACACCTCGCAACCGGGCATCAGCAAGCAGATCCGTCTGCTGGAAGACGAATTGGGCGTCGAGGTTTTTGCTCGCAGCGGCAAGCACCTGACCCGCGTCACCCCGGCCGGCGAGCGCATCATCACCACCGCCGGCGAGATCCTGCGCAAGGTTGAAAGCATCAAGCAGATCGCCCAGGAATTCTCCAACGAGAAGAAAGGCACCCTGTCGATCGCCACCACGCACACCCAGGCGCGTTATGCGTTGCCGCCGGTGATCAGCAATTTCATCAAGCAATACCCGGACGTTGCGCTGCACATGCACCAGGGTTCGCCGATGCAGATCGCCGAAATGGCCGCTGACGGCACCGTCGATTTCGCCATCGCGACTGAAGCGCTGGAGCTGTTCGGTGATCTGGTGATGATGCCGTGCTACCGCTGGAACCGCTGCGTGGTCGTGCCTCAGGGCCACCCGTTGACCAAGCTGTCGAAGCTGACCCTCGAAGCGCTGGCCGAATACCCGATCGTGACTTATGTCTTCGGTTTCACCGGCCGTTCGAAACTCGACGAAGCCTTCAGCCATCGCGGCCTGACGCCGAAAGTGGTGTTCACCGCCGCCGACGCCGACGTGATCAAGACTTACGTTCGCCTGGGGCTGGGCGTGGGCATCGTGGCAAAAATGGCGGTCGATACCAAACTCGATAATGACCTGGTGGTGCTCGATGCCAGCGAATTGTTCGAATCCAGCATCACCAAAATCGGTTTCCGCCGCGGCACCTTCCTGCGTGGTTTCATGTGCGACTTCATCGAGAAGTTCGCCCCGCACCTGACCCGCGAAGTCATGGCCAAAGCCATTCAGTGCCACAACAAGCAGGAACTGGAAGAGCTATTCGACGGCGTCGAACTGCCGGTTCATTGATCTCCCGCTAAACCACCTCGGTAACAGAAAACTGTTGCCGAGCACCCGCCACCAGAATCTCCACCTCGTCCCCCTCGAACTTGCCCAGCAGGCTTTTGCCCAGCGGCGAGCGAGGGGTGATGACGGTAATCCATTGCCCCACCAAGTCGACCTTCAAACCTGCCGCGTCGGGCGCCAGGAACAGCCATTGCTCACGTCCCTTTTCGTCTTCGAGACCGAGCAGGGCGCCGACTTCGATGCCGCGCTGGTCGTCATAAGGCCGTAGCGTCAGGTTCTGGCACAGCGTCAGTGACTGCCTGATTTCCTCCACGCGCTTAGCCTGTCCGGCCGCGAGATATGACGCCTCCAGGCCCAGGGTGTCGTACTTGTTTTCGGCGATGTTTTCTTCGTGGGTCGCCGTTTCGTAAGCGGTTTGCGCGGCACGCTCGGCGATATCGAGATCGATCCGCAGCTTGTCGATAATCAGTTGGTGGACGGTTTGCTTATTCATGATCAATCGCAGAATTGCAGGACATTGGCGCGGCTTTTTTCGCTCGGTGCCGTCCGGTCCTGTTGCAGCCAGAACTGGCAATTGGGGTTCGACAGATTGCGGTTGCTGCTTCGCGCCTGATCCAGCCGTTGTGCCTGCTCGTTCTTGCGCAGGTTCTCTTCGTATTGCTGGAAAATCGGGCTCTGCGGCGGAATGTCCGGCTCCGGTTGCACCACCATCGGCGGCTTGGCCAATTGCTCCACCGCTTGCGCAACGGGCGCCAGTTGCTCGCTGAACAACAGGCGCGAGGCGAGCCAGCAGGTCAGTGCGATCGCGAGGAAACCCAGCCACAATCCGAGGGCGATACTGCCCGTCAGTTGCAGGGCATTAAGCTGGATCGGCAAGCGGCGGCGCGGATTGGGACGGTAGGGCATGACTGCCTCCTGGCGGGTGGTCGCGGGCGAGTGGCGATTGTCGCATGAAGATTAATCGCCGTCGGCTCTTCTGCACGGGGTAATTTATGCGGACAATCGGCGCCTTTGCCAACGGGAGCCTGGAATGCCTGAAATGCCTCAAATGAAAAACCGCAGGCGCTGGGATATTTTTTGCACCGTGGTCGATAACTTTGGCGACATCGGTGTGACCTGGCGCCTGGCCCGCCAATTGGTGGCCGAACATGCGATGGACGTGCGTTTGTGGGTCGATGATTTGCGGGCCTTCGAGCGTTTGTGCCCAGCCATCGATCTCAACCTTTCACAGCAGTGGCAGGAAGGGGTCGAGGTGCGTCAGTGGACGGCCGACTGGCAGCCGACTGACGCGGCTGATGTGGTGATCGCCGCGTTCGCCTGCCAGTTGCCGAGTGCTTACATGGAGGCCATGGCGGCGCGGGAGAAGCCGCCGCTGTGGTTGAACCTCGACTACCTGAGCGCAGAAGACTGGGTCGTCGGCTGCCACGGCTTGCCGTCGGTGAAGTACAAAAACGTGCAGAAATTCTTTTTCTTTCCGGGGTTCCAAAAGGGCACCGGTGGCTTGCTGCGTGAAAGCGGATTGCTGGAACGGCGTCGGCAGTTTCAGCAAGACCCCGAGGCTCAGCGCGCATTCCTGCAAGGTTTAGGGATTGATCGGGCGCAAGGCGCGCAGTTGATTTCGCTGTTCGCCTACGAAAATGCCGGCCTGGCCAGTTGGCTGGATGTCATGGCCGCCGATCCAGTGGCCACGCATCTGCTGGTGCCCGAAGGGCGGATTCTCGGTGATGTCGAACGTTGGCTCGGTGTCGAGGGTTTGGCGGCGGGCGCGGTGCATGTGCGCGAGTCATTGACCGTGCAAGTGCTGCCGTTCGTCCGACAGGATCAATACGATCACCTGCTTTGGTGCTGCGATTTCAACGCCGTGCGCGGCGAAGATTCGTTTGTCCGCGCGCAATGGGCAGGGCGGCCGCTGCTCTGGCACATCTATCGGCAGGACGAAGACATTCACCTGGACAAGCTCGAAGCCTTCCTCACGCTCTACACAAAAGGCCTGTCTGCGCCTGCCCGCGAGGCGATCAGCGGTCTTTGGCGAGAGTGGAATGCCGGGCATGATATGTCCGACCATTGGGCTACGACCCGTAAACACTGGCCAGAACTGCAAAAACACGCCGAAGCGTGGTGTCTGGAACAGGCTTTGCAGGCTGATCTTGCCGCAGCGCTGGTACAGTTTTATGTAAATTGGATATGATACGCGGCCTAGATTTTTGTAAATCCCATCCAAATTCGGATATTCGCAATGAAAACTGGTAAAGAACTGAAACCCGGTACCGTGATCCGTCTCGAAAACGATCCATGGTTGGTTCAGAAAGCTGAATTCACCAAATCCGGTCGTAACAGCGCGATCATGAAGACCAAGCTGAAAAACCTGCTGACCGGTTACAAGACCGAGATCGTTTACAGCGCTGACGACAAACTGGACGACGTAATCCTCGACCGCAAAGAAGCGACCCTGTCCTTCATCAGCGGCGACACCTACACGTTCATGGACACCACCGACTACACCATGTACGAGCTGAACGCTGAAGACATCGAAGCCGTTCTGCCTTTCGTTGAAGAAGGCATGACCGATGTTTGCGAAGCGATCTTCTTCGAAGAGCGTCTGGTTTCCGTAGAACTGCCGACCACTATCGTGCGTCAGGTTGACTACACCGAAGGTTCCGCTCGCGGCGACACTTCCGGCAAGGTAATGAAGCCTGCCAAACTGAAGAACGGTACCGAGCTGTCGGTTGCTGACTTCATCGAAATCGGCGACATGATCGAGATCGATACCCGCGAAGGCGGTTCCTACAAAGGCCGTGCTAAATAAGCACTGCTTCAGGAATGAAAAAGCCCGACCATTGAGTCGGGCTTTTTTGTGCCTGAAATTCCGGATTCAACGATGAACCCTTGTAGGAGCGAGCCTGCTCGCGAAGGCGGTATCACATACATCATTGATCTCGACTGATACACAAACCTGTAGGAGCCGGCTTGCTGGCGATGGCGATCTTGAATACGCCATCGCCAGCAAGCCGGCTCCTACAGGGTGAGCGGTGTTATTTCTTCAGGTGTTGCTTCAGTTCTTCGGACGCTTGCAGCATCGCCGAGCGAACCGCTGGCACCTGGCTCACCACATTCAGCAAACCATAATCGTGAATCATGCCGTTGTAACGCACCGCCGTGACCGGCACACCCGCCTCATCCAGTTTGCGCGCATAGGCTTCACCCTCATCGCGCAGTACATCAGCACCGGCCGTCTGCACCAGCGCAGGTGGCAAGCCCTTGAGTTGTGCGGTGGTCGCCCGCAGCGGTGAAGCGTAGATCTCGTTACGTTGCTTGGCGTCGGTGGTGTAGTTGTCCCAGAACCACTTCATCATGTTTTTGGTGAGGAAGTGTCCCTCGGCAAACTGGTTGTAAGACGCCGTTTCAAAGCTGGCGTCGGTCACCGGCCACAACAGCACCTGGAATTTGATCGCCGGGGTGCCTTTGTCTTTGGCCATCAGCGCAACCACGGCCGCCATGTTGCCGCCGACACTGTTACCGGCCACGGCCAGTCGCTTGCCATCGACGTTGATCTCTTTGCCGTGCTCGGCCACCCATTTAGTGGCCGCGTAAGCCTGGTTGATCGCCACCGGGTAATGCGCTTCCGGTGAAGGGGTGTAGTTGACGAACACCGCCGCTGCCCCCGAACCCGCAACCAGATCCCGAACCAGCCGCTCGTGGGTCGGGAAGTCCCCCAGCACCCAGCCGCCGCCGTGGAAGAACATGAACACCGGCAGCTCGCCTTTGACCCCGGCCGGCCGGACGATGGTCAGGCTGAGCGGTTGGCCGTCGACTTGAATGGTCTTCTGGCTGACGTCTGCTTTTGGCAGCGTCAGTTTCACCCCGGCTTGCGCGCCGACCAAAATGGCCCGGGCATCTTTCGGTGAAAGCTGTTCCATCGGTTTGCCGGTGCCGGCATTCAGGACATCGAGGAACGCCTGGGTGTTGTGTTCAACCCCGTCGCCCGCGAATGCGCTGTGGATGGACAGGGCGAGAAGGGTGCCGGTCAAGACTTTGCTGAAAGTGTTCATGTTCGTTTCCTGTTCGGTCTTGGAGTCGACGGTTAGACGGTCACGTGCAGGCGCACTTCGACGTTGCCGCGGGTGGCGTTGGAGTACGGGCAGACCTGGTGGGCCGCGTCGACCAGGGTTTGCGCATCGGCTTGTTCAAGGCCCGGCAGGCTGATGTGCAGGTCGATGTCCAGACCGAAGCCGCCAGGAATCTGGCCGATGCCGACGTGGGCAGTGATCGAGGCGTCGGCCGGGATGCTGCGTTTGGTCTGGCTGGCAACGAACTTCAGTGCGCCGATGAAGCAGGCCGAGTAACCGGCGGCGAACAGTTGTTCCGGGTTGGTGGCCGCGCCGCCAGCACCACCGAGTTCTTTCGGGGTCGCGAGTTTGACGTCGAGGATGTTGTCGCTGGAAACCGCACGACCGTCACGGCCGCCAGTGGAGGTTGCGATTGCGGTGTAGAGAGTTTGCATGATGTAGGCCTCGTTTCAGGTTTGGATGATTTGCGCTAAATGTTTGCGCGCTAAGTAAGTGCGAGATGAATGTATCGCGCTAATATTTAGCGCGCAAGATAAATTTTTAAAAAAATCGCAGGAAAGGGAAAGGACCGTGGAGGGAGTATTAGCGAAAGAGTTGATCTAGAGCTGTCGAAGCAGTTTTTTTCGACGAAGATTTTTTTCAGGAGGGGCGAAGGCGAGCCAAGACAGCAAGAACACCGCAACCCTGTAGGAGCAAGCTTGCTCGCGATAGCGGCCTGTCAGTCAACCTCAACGCTGAATGACACATCGCAATCGCGAGCAAGCTTGCTCCTACAGGGATCTTCGGTGTCTGGGAGGTTAGAGGCTGTCCTGCAGATTGCTGCGCAGCACTTGCAGCTCCGCTTGCAGTTTTTGCAAGCGCTCAAGCGTCATGCCGCTGGCGCCGAGGATGCACTGGGGCACGCCTCGCGCCTTGTCCCGCAACGCGCGGCCCTGTTCAGTCAGCTCGACAATCACCACTCGCTCGTCCTCGCGGCTGCGAGTGCGGCTGAGCAAGCCTTCGACTTCCAGGCGCTTGAGCAACGGGGTCAACGAACCGGGATCGGTCAGCAAGCGCGTGCTGATTTCGCCTACGGTCAAACCGTCCCGTTCCCACAACACCATCATCGCCAGGTACTGCGGATAGGTCAGGCCCAGCGCTTGCAGCAGCGGCTTGTAGACCTTGGTCATCAGCAGTGAAGTGGAATGCAGGGCGAAGCAGGCCTGGTTGTCCAGCAGCAGGTCGTCGCAGTTATCCGTGGTGTCGCGTTCGGTGTTCATCTCAAAGCCTTGATCAGTGATCTTCATGAATCTAGCGGGCGAATCTTTAATGCGCCAGATAATTCTGCCCTAGTGTCGGTCCAGATTGGTTCGCAGCGCCAGATCCCACGGCGGGACAGGGCTGAAGCGGACTTTCAGGTACTCCAGCAATAAACGACTCCTCGGGTTAGGTTGCTGCTCCAGGCGCAACGCATAGATGCCGGTGGTTTCCGGCGGTGGCAGGCCGTGTTCACAGAACAGCGGCAGCAGTTCGCCGCGCAACAGGTATTCGCTGGTCAGCCAGGTCGGCAAGTGCGCGATACCGAGCCCGGCCAGCGCACCGCAGACCAGCGCCTCGGCATTGTTGGCGCTCATACGGATGCGCCCGGGACGATGCAAATGCATTTCTGCGTTTTGCTCGAAACGCCACGCAAATGGCGGCGCCAGGCCATCCCAGTCGAGGCCGTCGTGATCACTCAGCTGTGCTGGATCGGTCGGCACGCCTCGGCGTTGCAGGTAAGCGGGGCTGGCGCAGGCGATGCGCACCATGCTCGCCAGCGGCGTGGCCACCAGCCTGGTATCGGCCATTTGCCCGGCGCGCAGCACAAGGTCGACCTTGCCCAGATTCAAACCCTGCATGTCGACAAAACTGTCGATCAGGTGCAGTTGCACGTCGAGGCCGGGGTACAGCATCAGAAAATCAGCGATCACCGGTGCCAGATGCCGTCGGCCGAACGCGGCGGGCGCGTCGATCCGGATCAAGCCTTCCGGCGCGCTGCTCAGGGACACTGCCTCGGCGCGGGCCAGTTGCAATTCCGCCACGATCCGCCGCGCACGCTCGGCAAACGCCACGCCGGCCGGGGTCGCGCGGACGGCATGGGTGCTGCGAATGAACAACTGGCTGCCGACTGCGCTTTCCAGGCTATCGATGCGCCGCGCCACGGCGGAAGGGGTCAGTGGATGACGGCGAGAGGCAGCGGAAAAGCTGCCGGTTTCCAGCACGTCGAGGAACAGGCCGAGTTGTTCGGTCAATTGATTAGGGTTCATAGCGTATCAATGCTTATGCGAAGTTGGCACAGCCATTGTGTGTTGCTGTGCGTTTCCCCGCCAGCGCCGACTGCGTAGGATGAATGGCCTGAGATAAAAGGAAATTGGCCGTGATCGAGTTTTTGATGTACCTGGTATTTGGCGCAGCCTTGGGAACCCTCGGCGGCTTGTTTGGCATTGGCGGCGGTCTGATCGCGATTCCGTTGCTTGGCGTGTTGTTCGGTCTTGATCAGCAAATTGCCCAGGGCACCGCGCTGGTGATGGTGGTTCCGAACGTGATGCTGGCGCTATGGCGTTATCACCAGCGCAACAAAATCGAAATGCGTCACGCGCTGCCGCTGGCCTCAATGGGTTTTTGCTTTGCCTGGGCCGGCTCCATCTGGGCGGTGGGCATTGATGCGCAAACCATGCGCCTCGGATTTGTCGCCTTCCTGATCGCGCTGTCGGCCTACAACCTTTTGCGAATGTTCTACGCCAATGCGCCGGCTTCTTCGCAGATGAATTACGCCTGGCCATGGCTAGGTGTGCTCGGCGCGGCGTCCGGGACCATGGGCGGATTGTTTGGCGTGGGTGGGGCGGTGGTGGCAACGCCGGTGCTGACCAGCCTGTTCGGCACCAGCCAGGTGGTGGCCCAAGGGTTGTCGCTGGCACTGGCATTGCCCAGCACGGGCGTCACGCTGGTCACCTATGCCGTGCATCATCAAGTGGACTGGATGATCGGCGTGCCGTTGGCCGTGGGTGGACTGCTGAGCATCAGTTGGGGCGTGAAGATCGCCCATGCCATGCCGGAGCGCCTCCTGCGCGGGCTATTCTGTGGTTTCCTGGTGCTGTGCGCAGTGACGCTCGCGTTTAAAGTTTGAAGCCGTCGACGATGTGCTCGGCCAGGCATTCGGTAATCGGTGACGGATTGTGCAGGTTGCGCACCAGCATGATGCTTGCTTCGGGCAGCAAGGGCAGGTCTTCGGCGTCACCGAGAATGCGCATGTCCGAGGTGATCAGGCTTTCCAGTTGCGCGGTGACGGCCAGGCCGGCGCTGACCACCGCCATGATCGCCGACAAGCTCGAGCTGTTGTAGGCAACGCGGTAATCGCGGCCCATCGCGTCCAGCGCATTGCAGGCCCACAGCCTGCAGAAACAATCACTGTTGAACATCGCCAGCGGCAACGGTGTCTGCTCGTGGGCGCTGTAGCATTGTGCTTCGGCCCAGACGAAACGTTCCTTGCGCAGCAACTGGCCGATCTCGTTGCCCGGCTCGCGGGTGACGATGGATAAATCCAGATCCTGGCGTAGCAGCAATTGTTTTGATGATTCGCAGTGCACCTCGATCTGGATCAGCGGATATGACTGGGCGAATCGCCGCAGAATTCCCGGCAGAAAACGCATCACGTAATCGTCCGGCGTGCCGATCCGCACCGTGCCGACCATGTGCGGTTCGCGCAGGGTGTTGAACACCTCGCTGTGCAACTTGAGGATGCGCCGGGCGTAACCCAGCAGCACCTGGCCTTCAGCGGTCAGCCGCACCTGGCGGCCGTCGCGCTGGAACAGTTGGCGCTGCAACACGTCCTCTTCCAGTCGCTTCATTTGCATGCTGACGGCGGATTGCGTGCGGTTGACCAGCTCCCCTGCGCGGGTGAAACCGCCCTGATCGGCGATGGCAACAAAGGTGCGCAGCACTTCGGTGTCGATACTTGGGAAGGCGGACATACATCAATCTCCGAGATGTATTGCATAAGAAACATTCGTTGGATTGATCTTAGCTCTGGCGTGACACTTGAGCCATCCCAAACGGAGGGCAACAAGATGAAAGGTCAAAAAGGTTATGTCGAGGTAGAGAAACATTCCATCCACGTCGTCTCGGATTTACTGCACAAGATCAGTCGCTGGTACGAATTGCACCGTGAACGCGAGTTGTTGGCGGGCATGAGCGACGAAGCGTTGAAGGACATCGGGCTCAGTCGTGCGGATGTCGAGCACGAAACCGTGCGCCCATTCTGGGATGACCCGATGCACAAATGAGTAAGCCACAACTACACAAACCGTCTCCCGGTGAGGTAGGTTGCGAGCAGACAAGGAGATGCTCATGCCCGCAACGCTGTCCTTTTCCATCAAACAGGCTCGACGCCTGGCGCTGGCCGCCCAAGGATTCAACGGGCGCCAGCCGCCAGCGGCGATCAAAGCGGTGCAGCTCAATCGCCTGATCGAGCGGCTGGGCATCTTGCAGATCGATTCGGTCAATGCGTTGGTGCGTTCGCACTACCTTCCCTTGTTTTCCCGCCTCGGCAATTACTCATCCGACTTGCTCGACCAGGCTGCCTGGAGTTCGGGGCGGCGACGTACGTTGTTCGAATACTGGGGTCATGAAGCCTCGTTGCTGCCGCTGTCGATGTACCCGTTGATGCGCTGGCGCATGCAGCGCGCGAGTCGTGGCGAAGATATCTATCAGCAACTGGCACGTTTCGGGCGTGAGCAACAGGACACGGTCCGGCGGGTGCTGGCCTCGGTTGAAGAGCTCGGCGCGCTGGGCGCCGGCAGCCTTTCGACCCGTCAGGAGCGGGCAGGACCATGGTGGGACTGGAGCGCGGAAAAGCATGCGCTGGAATGGTTGTTCGCCGCCGGGGAAGTGACCGTGGCCGGGCGACGTGGATTCGAGCGGCTCTATGATTTGCCCGAGCGGGTGATTCCTGCGGCGATTCTGCAGCAACCGTTACTCGCGGAGGACGAGGCCCAGCGCGGGCTGCTGTTGCACGCCGCGAATGCCTTGGGTGTGGCGACGGAAAAGGACCTGCGCGATTACTTCCGGCTCAGCCCGGGTGATGCGCGTCCGCGCCTTGCGGAACTGGTGGAAGCCGGGGAACTGCTGACCTGTGAAGTCCAGGGTTGGCGGCAACCGGGCTTTTGTTTGCCAGCGCCGAAAGTGCCGCGCAAGGTCGAGGCCAGTGCCTTGCTGTCACCCTTCGATTCGCTGATCTGGGAGCGCAGTCGTACCGAGCGTTTGTTCGATTTTCGCTATCGGCTGGAGATTTATACGCCGCCGGACAAGCGGGTCTACGGCTATTACGTGTTGCCGTTTTTATATAACGAGCGGATTGCTGCGCGAGTGGATTTGCGTGCGGAGCGGGCGTTGGGGCGGTTGGCGGTGCATGCCGTGCATGAGGAAGAGCCGGGGCTGGATGAGGAAGGGATGCTGGCGTTGGCGGTGAATTTACGGCGGATGGCGGATTGGCTGGGGTTGGAGCGGGTGCAGTTGAATTGCCCGCGGGAGAGTGCGGGGCGGTTGCGGGTGGCATTGGCCAGTATTGGTGGTGTCTGAACTGATGCCATCGCGAGCAGGCTCGCTCCCACAGTTGACCGAGTTGTCCTGTCGGACGCGGTCCACTGTGGGAGCGAGCCTGCTCGCGATGGGCGCAACGCGGTTTACCGGCGGACTTGCTTCAGGGTTTCAGCAATAAGGAACGCCAACTCCAGCGACTGATCCGCATTCATCCGCGGGTCGCAATGGGTGTGATACCGATCCGACAAACCGTCCTCGGTGATCGGTCGCGCACCACCAATGCACTCGGTGACATTCTGCCCGGTCATCTCGATGTGAATGCCGCCGGCATAGGTGCCTTCCGCTTCGTGCACCTGGAAGAACTGCTTCACCTCGCCAAGAATCTGCGCAAAGTCGCGGGTCTTGTAGCCGCTGCTGGCCTTGATGGTGTTGCCGTGCATCGGATCGGAACTCCAAAGCACCTGCTTGCCTTCACGCTGCACAGCACGGATCAGTTGCGGCAAATGATCGCCAACCTTGTTCGCGCCCATCCGTGCGATCAGGTTCAAGCGACCTGGATCGTTGTCCGGGTTGAGCACGTCGATCAGGCGAATCAAGTCTTCCGGGTTCATGCTCGGACCAACCTTGACCCCGATCGGGTTGTTCACCCCGCGCAGGAATTCGACGTGAGCGCCGTCGAGCTGACGGGTGCGGTCGCCGATCCACAACATGTGCGCCGAGCAATCGTAGTAATCGTTGGTCAGGCTGTCGCGACGCACGAAGGCTTCTTCGTAGTTCAGCAGCAGTGCTTCGTGGGCGGTGAAGAAACTGGTTTCGCGCAGTTGTGGCGAGCTGTCCATGCCGCAGGCGCGCATGAACGCCAGGGTTTCATCGATGCGATCGGCGAGGTGGCTGTATTTTTCCGCCAGCGCCGAGTTGGCGATGAAGTCCAGGTTCCACTTGTGCACCTGATGCAGGTCGGCAAAGCCGCCCTGGGCGAAGGCGCGCAGCAGGTTCAGGGTTGCGGTGGACTGGTGATAGGACTGGAGCAGACGCTCCGGGTCCGGTACACGGCTTTTTTCGTCGAAGCCGATGCCGTTGACGATGTCGCCACGGTAGGCGGGCAGGGTCACACCGTCGATGGTTTCGTCGTTGGCCGAACGCGGTTTGGCGAACTGACCGGCCATGCGCCCGACCTTGACCACCGGGCAGCCGGCGGCGAAGGTCATGACGATGGCCATTTGCAGCAGCACTTTAAAGGTGTCGCGGATTTTCGCGGCAGAGAACTCGGCGAAGCTTTCGGCGCAATCGCCGCCCTGCAACAGAAATGCGCGGCCCTGGGTCACTTCGGCAAACTGACGTCGCAACTCCCGGGCTTCACCGGCAAACACCAGCGGCGGATAACTCGCCAGGGTTTGCTCGACGTGCAGCAAATGCGCCGCGTCGGGGTAGTGGGGTTGTTGCTGGATCGGCAGGGCGCGCCAGCTGTCAGGGCTCCAGGGTTGGCTCATCACGGTCTCGGTTGTTTTACGCTCGGACGTTCATGTTATCAGCAAATTAGTGCGTGACCTGTTCCCGTCGCTTCGCGGACAATCGCGCTTTTGCCGCCTGATGTTGCGGTGCATTGCGTTGCCGGGCCCGGTGACGATCTGGAGACGAAATGACTGAGGAGCGCGTCGAGCATCTGCTCGCCGAGGTGCAGGACGAGTTCGGCGTGATTCGCGTGCTGGAAGTGGCCGATTACCGTTTTCTCGAGTTCGGTGATGCCATCGAACAGAGCTGCGTGTTCACCGCCGACCCGAGCTGGCTCGAATACGATTACACCCGTGCCATGCTGATCGGCGCGTTGTGCCACGAGCAACCGGAAAGCGCGCTGTTCCTCGGCCTCGGTGCCGGCACGCTGACCCAGGCTTGCCTGAAGTTCTTGCCGCTGGAAGATGTCGAAGCCATCGAGTTGCGGCCCGACGTGCCGCGCCTGGCCATCGAATACCTGGGGCTGGATGACGATCCGCGGCTGTACATCCGTGTCGGCGATGCGCTGGAACTGCTTGATACCGCCGAGCCGGCCGACCTGATTTTTGTCGACCTTTATACCGATGTCGGGCCGGGTGTCGGGCATCTGGCCTGGAGTTTTCTGGAAAACTGTCAGAAACGCCTGAATCCGGGCGGCTGGCTGGTGATCAACCAGTGGGCCACCGACGATGGCAAACCGTTGGGCGCGGCGTTGTTGCGTGGGCTCTATCACCGGCATTACTGGGAACTGCCGGTGAAGGAGGGCAACGTGATTCTGCTCGTGCCGTCGGAGCTGGATCAGGTGCTGGATATGGATGGGTTGGTTGCGCGGGCCGAAGGGCTGGCGCCACGGTTGGGGTATTCGTTGCAGTCGTTGATCAAGGCGATTCGCCCCGCGACCTGATGTGTCGTCTGTAAGGGCCTCATCGCGAGCAGGCTCACTCCCACAGGGGGACGCATTCCAAATGTGGGAGTGAGACCGGCTTGCCGGCGATGGGGCCGTAAAAGGCGACACAAATCTCAAACCCCTTTGAAAATGCCCGGCCGCTTCTCAACCATCGACCGCACGCCTTCCTTCGCATCCTCACTCGCCAACAACTTCTTCACCAGCGGCGGCAACCCCAGCGCCGCTGCTGTTTCGCCCTCATAACGCGCCTGCCGCGCCGACATCAACGTCGCCTGTACCCCCAGCGGCGCCTGCCGGGCAATCCGCTCCGCCAGCTCGATCGCCCGGGGCAGCAAATCCTCGCTGGCCATGACTTCCTGCACCAAACCCAGATGCAACGCGTCATGCGCATCGAATTCATCCCCGGTCAGCAGCCAGCGCATCGCATTGCCCCAACCGGCGACTTGATGCAGGCGCAATGTGGCCCCGCCGAACGGGAAAATCCCGCGCTGTACTTCTTTCTGGGCAAACCGGGTGTTACTGGCGCAGAGGTTGATGTCGGCGGCGAGCATCAGCTCGATACCGATGGTCAGGCAATAACCTTGCGCGGCGACGATCACCGGTTTGCTGACTCGCGGGCCCGCGAACACGCCCCACGGATCGCAACCGCCGGGCGGCGCCTGCCAGCCCTCGGCCAGGGCCGAACTGGCGCTGACCAGATCAAGCCCGGCGGTGAAATGCTCGCCATGGCCGAACACCACCGCCACCCGCGCTTCGCTGTCAGCCTCGAACTCACCGTAGGCCAGACTGAGTGCGTTGAGCAGGTCGAGGTCGAAGGCATTGCGCTTGGCCACCCGATCCAGGCCGATCAACAGGACATGGTCGCGCCTTTCGCAGGTCACACGGCTGGTAACAGGTTGATTCATCGAACAATTCCTCGGACGGGAAGGGGTTTGAAGGGGTAGGCGAGGCCGCAGGTCCGAGTCACAACGGTGAACCGTTTTAGCGCCATCCCCAGCAGGGCCGGGCCTTTGAAAAATAGACCGTCGCACGATTATCCGCAAAGCCTGTGACACAACGGTGTATCCGTCAGTTTTCCGACAAATAATGCTCCCTTTTTGGGCGAATTCCGGTATAGTGCGCGCCGGCCTTTAACCGGGCCGCGTTTAGGTAGCGCAATTCCCCGAAGTCAGCTTCGGCTGCACGTCCGCACAGCGGACTCTCCCTTGACGAATCTTTTTCATTCATTCGTTTTCGCAAATCCCCGCCGACAAAGCAGCCAGGGCGACTCTTGAGTCTTACACGGCATGCGCAGCTTTGGAGCATGGGTCTTTGCGGATGCACTTAGAGGCAGACCCATGACCCAGGAAACCGGCGGCTTCGCCGCTTTTAATCTTAATCCGAATATCCTTGCAGCCGTCATTGCGACTGGCTACGAAGAGCCTTCGGCTATTCAGCAGCAATCGATCCCGATCATCATGGCCGGCCAGGACATGATTGGTCAGGCGCAAACCGGTACGGGTAAAACCGCTGCGTTCGCCCTGCCTATCCTGCATTGCATCGATCCTGCCAAGCGCGAGCCGCAAGCCCTGATCCTGGCGCCAACCCGTGAGTTGGCGCTGCAAGTAGCAACCGCTTTCGAAACCTACGCCAAGCAAATGCCAGGCGTTACCGTTGTGGCCGTTTACGGCGGCGCCCCTATGGGTCCACAACTGAAAGCAATCCGTAATGGCGCACAGATCGTTGTCGCCACTCCGGGCCGTCTGTGCGACCACCTGCGTCGCGACGAAAAAGTCCTGTCGACCGTGAACCACCTGGTTCTCGACGAAGCCGACGAAATGCTCAAACTGGGTTTCATGGACGACCTCGAAGTCATCTTCAAGGCACTGCCTCCAACCCGTCAGACCGTATTGTTCTCGGCTACCCTACCGCAGTCGATCCGTGCGATCGCCGAGCGTCACCTGCGTGATCCGCAGCATGTGAAGATCCAGACCAAGACTCAGACCGTTACCGCGATCGAACAGGCTCACCTGTTGGTTCACGCTGACCAGAAGACCTCGGCTGTATTGAGCCTGCTGGAAGTCGAAGACTTCGACGCCCTGATCATGTTCGTGCGCACCAAGCAAGCGACCCTGGACCTGGCCAGCGCCCTGGAAGCCAAAGGCTACAAAGCCGCTGCGCTGAACGGTGACATTGCCCAGAACCAGCGTGAGCGCGTGATCGACTCCCTCAAGGATGGCCGTCTGGACATCGTTGTGGCGACCGACGTTGCCGCTCGTGGCCTGGACGTTCCGCGCATCACTCACGTGTTCAACGTTGACATGCCGTACGATCCGGAATCCTACGTTCACCGTATCGGCCGTACTGGCCGTGCCGGTCGCGAAGGTCGTGCACTGCTGCTGGTGACTCCGCGTGAGCGCCGCATGCTGCAAGTGATCGAGCGTGTAACCGGTCAGAAAGTTGCCGAAGTTCGCCTGCCGGACGCTCAGGCTGTTCTCGATGCCCGCATCAAGAAACTGACCAACAGCCTGTCGCCGCTGGTTGGCGATGCCGAATCGACTCACGGTGATCTGCTGGATCGCCTGACCGCCGATATCGGTTGCACGCCGCGTGCACTGGCTGCTGCCCTGCTGCGCAAGGCCACCAACGCTCAGGCGCTGACCCTGGCTGCAATCGAGAAAGAACGTCCACTGGTGCCGAACAACGCACCGCGTGGCGATCGTCCAGAGCGCACCGGTGATCGTCCGGACCGTGGTGATCGTGAGCGTCGTGCTCCGGTTCCATTGGCCGAAGGTCGTGCCCGTTGCCGTACCGCGCTGGGCGCGCGTGACGGTATCGCGGCGAAAAACCTGCTGGGCGCCATCCTCAACGAAGGTGGTCTGGCGCGTGAAGCGATCGGTCGCATCCAGGTGCGTGACAGCTTCAGCCTCGTCGAGCTGCCGGAAGATGGTCTGGAGCGTCTGCTGACCAAGCTGAAGGACACTCGCGTTGCCGGTAAGCAGTTGAAGCTGCGTCGCTATCGCGAAGATTGATCCGCCCCCGGGCTGATTGATCGAACATAAAAAATCCCCGACTGGTTCGGGGATTTTTTTATGCCTGCGATTTGTTGAATACCGCCGATTTCACGTTTAGCTGCGATCCCTGTAGGAGCCGGCTTGCTGGCGATAAACGCACAGGCACCGCGTACATTCAGACCGCACACGTAATCGTTCACGCCCATCGCCAGCAAGCCGGCTCCTACAGGGGGCTGGGTTTAATCTGATGCTGGACCGCCACCCGCCGTGACCACTTGCACACTCATGCGCGGTGTCGCCAGATCGAGCCCTGCTTCATCCAGGTGTCGTTTCAAGGACAGATTGAACGCCCGGGAAACTTCCCACTGCTTGATCGGCGCGGTCTTGAAGCGGGCCCGCAGAATCGCGTTGCCTGATTCGAAACTCTCGACCCCTTGAATCTCCAGCGGTGACCAGATGTTGCGTCGTTGCAGTGGATCGGCGCGCATCTTCTGGCCGACGTCGCGCATCAGTTTGATCGCGTTATCGATGTCCATGTTCGAGGGGATCGCCACGCGAAAGATCGCGTAGCCGAATTCCCGTGAATAGTTTTTGATGCTTTTGATTTCACTGAACGGGATGGTGTGGACGATGCCGTCGATGTCCCGCAGGCGCACGGTACGGATGGTCAGGCCCTCGACAGTGCCGAGGTGGCCGCCAACATCCACGTAGTCGTCGATGGCCAGGGAGTCCTCGATGATGATGAACAGCCCGGTGATCAGGTCCGCGACCAACGATTGTGCGCCGAAACCGATGGCCAGGCCGATCACGCCGGCACCGGCCAGCAGTGGCGTGACGTTCATGCCCATGTTCGCCAGGGCGACGATCAGCGCAACGATGAAAATCGCCACGAACAGCACGTTGCGGATCAGCGGCATCATCGTCTGCGCACGCGCATTGGCCAGGCCTTTGCGCGAGCGGGTGAGGGCGTGGTGTACGGCGGTGTCGCTGAGGATCCAGATCAGCCAGGCAAAAATCAGCGTGCCGCCGAGGCTGAACAGTTTGACGCTGACTTCATGGCCTTCGCCTTCGGTGAACGCAATCAGCGACATGCCCCAGACCCGCAGGCCAAGTTCGATGAACGCCAGCCACACCAGCAAGTGGGCGAGGGTATAGAAGAAGCTTTTCAGGCGTTCGGAATACAGTGCATGACGCTTCACGCCCCGTTGCGGTTTCAGTGCATGCCGGCGCACCAGCCCGTTGATGACCATGCACAACACCAGCAGCACGGTGCAGATCAGCGATTGGCGCAACGCGGTGCTGGTGTCGCCGGCGGAAACGAAGGTGGCGAACAGCGAAATCGCCACCAGCACCAGCGCTGGCATGTACCAGAAAGTGCCGAGAATCTCGATGGTGTCGCTGAGTGCGCGGCGGGTCAGGCGCCGTGACAGCGGTTGGTTGCGGATCAAGTGGGCGATGGGACGTCGGAAGCGCAGGATGAACAGTCCGGTAGACAGCGCGGCCAGCACGTTGGCGATGGTGGCGGCGGTGTGCGCCAAATGGCTGCCGAGGCTGGCGACCAGTCGCGGGTCGTTCAAGGCTTCGCCGAACGCGGCAAAACTGCCGATCAGCCACAACGGCCGAAAGGCCTGATGCCGCAGGATGTACAAGGCGCGGTGGCGGTGCGGTCCGTCGAGCAAGGAAAAGGCGATCACGCAGATCGCCGAAAAACACGTGCCGACCACCAGCGCATAGGCCAGCACCATCGCCAGGCTTTTACCCAATGACGAGGGCAGGGCGTAGGTCATGTAGACGGTCATTACCAGAGCGATCAGCCAAGGGCCGAGTTTGCGCAGGGCAAAGCGCAGCATGTCGAGGGCCTTGGGATGCTGCGGTAATTCTTCGGTCAGGCCAAAGCGCATCCGTACCCGGTGGCCGAGCCAGATCAGCGCGGCGGCCAGCAGGCTCCAGACCATCAGAATCATGGCGAAGCCAAAGATGATCGGCAGCCATTCATTGGCCGGCAACACCAACCCCGCCAGTTCTTCCTTGGCCAGATCAAACTCGTCGGACCAGCGTGTGAGCGGGCTGTCAGCGCCGGAGAATTGTTTTTCAAAATTGGCCAGCGTGCCGCCAATCAGGCCCAACACGCCTTCTTCGGCAGCCGGTTGGGCTTTTTTGGTGGCGTCGCGCAGCTTCTTCAGGTCGACCAGCAATTTGCTGCGTTGCTGATCGTTCTCCAGTGACTTGATGACTTCGTCGAGGGATTGCCCGAGGGGTTCTTGTGCCTCGGGCTGGGTTTTCGCCGAGCTGTTGAGCAAGCTCGGTAAACCGACGGCCTGGGCCGGCATGACCGGCAGCAGCGCCATCAGGCAGACGAGGAAAAGGCTGGGCAGGGCAAAAAGACGAGCGAACACTAGGCGGTCAACCTTGAAAAGAGCAGATCGACCGAGTGTACGAGCCCGCCAAAATCAATGCGAGCCGAGGGCGAGGATTTATTCGTTGAGTTTGGCGAGGATCTTGAAGACGACGGTAGCGAGGATGGTCAGCATGCCGATCCACATCGCGAACACGCCGGCATTCTTGTCGCGGAAGTTGAAGCCGATGGCCAGCAGGATCATCCCGGCAAGAATCGGGATCAGCATGGCATGGAATGAAGACATCGAGATCATGAGCGACTGCCTTGTCGGAAGGGGTATTTAAAGTCTAGCGGTTTTAACACGTGTAGGAGCCGGCTTGCTGGCGATAGGATCAGCGCGTGCGTCAGTTACACCGCGTCGCCTGGATCGCCAGCAAGCCGGCTCCTACAAGGTTCTACGGAAGCTCTTGGCTGGCGTAAAACGCGCTCAGCACTTTCACCAGGTGCGCCAGATCATGACTGCCGCACAGCTCGCGGATCGAGTGCATGGCGAATGTCGGCAGACCGATGTCCACGGTGCGCACGCCCAGGTGGCTGGCGGTGATCGGGCCGATGGTCGAGCCGCAGCCCATGTCGCTGCGCACCACGAAGCTTTGCACCGGCACTTCTTCTGCCATGCACAGATGGCGGAAGAACCCGGCGGTTTCGCTGTTGGTGGCGTAACGCTGGTTGCTGTTGACCTTGATCACCGGGCCGGCGTTGAGTTTCGGGCCGTGGTTGGCGTCGTGCTTGTCGGCGTAGTTGGGGTGTACGCCGTGGGCATTGTCGGCCGAGACCAGCAGGGATTTCTGAATGGTGCGTACGAATTCATCACCTTCGGGCAACAAGCGGCGCAGCGTCTGCTCCAGCATCGGGCCGTCAGCGCCACAGGCCGAGCAGGAGCCGACTTCTTCGTGGTCATTGGCGACCAGCACGCAGGTTTCGTCGGTTTCGGCTGTCAGCAACGCTTGCAGGCCGGCGTAGCAGGACAGCAGGTTGTCGAGGCGCGCACCGGCGATGAAGTCGCCATGCAGGCCGATGACCGCAGCGCTCTGGGTGTCGTAGAAGCTCAACTCGTAGTCGAGCACCACGTCGGCGTTCAGGCCATGCTCGAGAGCAAGTTGATTGGTGAGCACGGCGCGGAAGTCCACGCGCTCGTCACCGGCGAACTGCGCGAGGATCGGCGGCAATTCGGTCTGGGCGTTGATCGCCCAGCCCATGTTGGCTTCACGATTGAGGTGAATGGCCAGGTTTGGAATGATCGCAATCGGCGTCTTGAAGTCGATCAGCTGGCTCTCGACCTTGCCGTCGCGGCGGAAGGTCACGCGGCCCGCCAGGGACAGATCGCGGTCGAACCACGGAGCCAGCAGCGCGCCGCCATACACTTCGACACCCAGTTGCCAGAAACCCTGGCGTTGCAGTTCCGGCTGGGGTTTTACCCGCAGGCACGGGCTGTCGGTATGGGCGCCGACCAGGCGGATGCCGCCGTGCAGGGGAGAGTGACGGCCCATTTTGACGGCGACAATCGAAGAGTCGTTACGGGTGACGTAGTAGCGGCCGTTGGCTTCGGTGGTCCAGGGCTCGCGTTCGTCGAGACGCTGATAACCCGCCGCTTCCAGGCGCTGAACAAGGCTGGCGGTGGCATGAAACGGGGTAGGGGAGGCCTTGAGGAAATCGATCAGGCCTTGGTTCAACTCTTCGCGCATAAGTAGCTCCAGACAGCAATGGCGCAAGTTTACCGTATTGGCTGGAGAATTGGCGGTGGCTGCTGTTGCGGTGCGCCGCAGATTGAGGCTGGAGGAGATTACCCTGTAGGAGCCGGCTTGCTGGCGATGGCGGCGTGTCTGTCGACATTTATGTTGAATGACACGCCGCCATCGCCAGCAAGCCGGCTCCTACAATTTGCGAATCCACCGCTAAAACGGTGCCGGGCACTCGAAGCGCAGGCGTTCACCGGTCTGCGGATGAGTGAAGCTGAGCATGCTCGCGTGCAGGCACAGCCGTGGCCAGGCGGCCAGCGCCTGTTCGTGGGCATAGAGCCCGTCACCCAGCAGCGGGTGGCCGATGGAGAGCATGTGCACGCGCAACTGATGGGAGCGGCCGGTGATTGGCGTCAGTTCAACGCGGCACCAATCGCCGCATCGTTCCAGCACGCGCCAGAATGTCAGGGCGTTTTTGCCGAACTCGAAATCCACCACATGGCGCGGCTTGGTCGGCGGGTCGTAGCGCAGGGGCAGGTCGATGCTGCCGCTGTCCAGTTCCGGCTGGCCCCAGCACAGTGCGGTGTAGGCCTTTTCGGTTTCACGGTCGTGAAATTGCCGAGACAATTCGCGATGGGTGTCCGGGTCACGGGCCAGCAGAATGATGCCGGAGGTTTCCCAGTCCAGGCGATGGACGATGCGGGCTTCGGGGTAGCCGTTTTCTTGCAGGCGGGTGATCAGGCAATCCTTGTTGTCATCGGCCCGGCCAGGGACGGAAAGCAACAGGGTCGGTTTATTCACCACCAGTACGGCGGCGTCCTGATGGATGATGTGGACGTTGGACAGCGGCATTAAACAGCCTCGTAACAAACGCCAACGGCGACTCGATCACTTGCGTACCCTCATGTAGGAGCCGGCTTGCTGGCGATAGCATCAACGCGGTGAATCAGTTAGTCCGCGTTGCCTGCATCGCCAGCAAGCCGGCTCCTACACACGAGGGCACCCAAATAATCGAGCCGCCGTGGCTCCCGACGGACCGACTCAGCGATCCGGCAGGGTGATATTGAGTTCCAGAATCGAGCAGCTACCCTGGTTTTCCAGGGCGACATGCACGTCATCGGACCCGATATTGACGTACTTGCGGATGACTTCGACCAGCTCTTTCTGCAAGGCTGGCAAGTAATCCGGCGTACTGCGTTGGCCGCGTTCATGCGCCACGATGATCTGTAGACGCTCTTTCGCTACCGAGGCGGTACTTGGCTTCTTGTTAGCACGAAAGAAGTCAAAAATGTTCATTACCGGCCTCCAAACAGACGCTCAAAGAATCCTTTCTTCGTCACATCGAGAAACCGATGCTCCACGGTTTTGCCCAGCAGGCGTTCGACCGCATCGCTGTACGCCTGACCGGCGTCGCTTTGATCGTCGAGAATCACCGGCACGCCGGAGTTGGATGCCTTGAGTACCGCTTGGGACTCAGGGATCACACCCAGCAGGGTCACAGCGAGAATTTCCTTGACGTCTTCAACGCCGAGCATCTCGCCATCGCTGACGCGTTGCGGGTTGTAACGGGTCAACAGCAAGTGTTCCTTGATCGGGTCTTCGCCGTTTTCAGCGCGACGCGATTTGCTGGCCAGCAGGCCCAGCATGCGGTCCGAGTCACGAACCGAGGAGACTTCCGGGTTGGTCACGACGATCGCTTCATCGGCGAAGTACATGGCCAGGTGAGCACCTTTCTCGATGCCGGCCGGGGAGTCGCAGACCACGAATTCGAAGTCTTCCTTCAACGCCATCAGGACTTTTTCCACGCCTTCGACGGTCAGCGCGTCTTTGTCGCGGGTCTGACTGGCGGCCAGTACGTAGAGGTTTTCCAGGCGTTTGTCTTTGATCAGGGCCTGTTGCAGGTTGGCTTCGCCGTTAACCACGTTGACGAAGTCATACACGACGCGACGCTCGCAACCCATGATCAGGTCGAGGTTACGCAAGCCGACGTCGAAGTCGACGATAACTGTTTTGTGACCGCGCAGTGCGAGGCCGGTACCGATAGCAGCACTGGTGGTGGTCTTACCCACACCACCCTTGCCGGATGTAACCACGAGAATCTTGGCCAAGGTGTTTCACCCCTAAGGAAAAAGGACATTTAGCCCCTGAAAAACATCTCTGGAAAAACGACTGCAGTCGGACAGCTTGGCTGGAATCCGGTCATGAACCGCGCTTACCCCCGGTAAACACTGCTTTAGGCCTTTTTCCTACTTCGTTTGAGCCGTTTTCGCTACGTTTTAGAGATGCTTGGAAAATGCGGCAGTATCCGTTAAAGCCGAATGATGTTCAACACATCGCCCGACAGGCTGACCTGTACACCCGCGCCCCACAAAGGGTCGCGACGCAGATCTTCCGAAACCTTGTAGTGGCCGGCGATGGAGACCAGTTCAGCGCTCATTTGCTGACAGAAAATCCTGGCTTTCGTGTCGCCTTTGACCCCGGCCAATACACGACCGCGCATCGGCCCGTATACATGGATGTTGCCGTCGGCGAGAAGTTCCGCCCCCGGGCTGACCGAGGAGATCACGACGAGGTCGCAACCCTGGGCATAAATCTGCTGGCCGCCGCGTACCGGCGAGGTGATGATTTTCGTCGGTTTGATCGTCGGTTCAGCGGGTTTTTCCGGTTTCTTCGCCACGGTGCCTTCAAGCGGGTCCAGTGGACGCTCGCGGGCGCCGGACGGCGGCAGCACCGGCAGGTCGACCGCGATGGCGGCGGCGATGTCTTCGATGCGACTGGCACGGATCGCCAGGGTGCGCAGGCCGTGCTGGCGGCAGACGCGCATCAAGCCTGGCAGATCGACCGCACCTTCGCTGGCCGGAAGCTTGTCCAGCGCCAGTACCAGCGGCGCGTTGCTGAAAAAGCCGGGCGCCTGGGCGACCTTGGCGGCCAATTGCCGATCAAGGCTTTCGAGGTCGTTGCGGGCCAGCTCCAGCACGGTAATGGCGAGCATGCTGCCCTTCAACTGGAACACGGGATCCTGGTCTTGCGGTTCGATTTGGCTCATGGTCGGCATACAACGGCTTGTCACTAAAAGTGCCGAGACTTATAACGAGAACGCTCGCGAGCCGCAAGCCGGGTCGAACGATGTAGAATGCGCGGCCATTGTCTTTCCGGAACCTTTAATGGATCGCCCGCGTTTTCAAAAAACATTTCTGATGCCGCGTTTCTGGCCGCTGTGGTGCGGCTTGGGGCTGTTGTGGCTGATCGTTCAGTTGCCTTACCCGGCGCTGCTGTTTATTGGTCGTGCCCTCGGTGCATTGATGTATCGCGCGGCGGGCGACCGACGGCGCATTGCCAAGCGCAACCTGGAGCTGTGCTTCCCGGAAAAATCCGCTGCCGAGCGCAAGCGCCTGCTCAAGGAAAACTTTGCCTCCACCGGCATCGCATTCTTTGAAATGGCCATGAGCTGGTGGTGGTCGCGGGAGCGCCTGGCCAGGTTGGCGCATGTCGAAGGGCTGGAGCACCTGAAAAAGGCCCAGCGCGAAGGTAAAGGCGTGATTCTGATGGCCGTGCATTTCACCACGCTGGAAATCGGCGCGGCGCTGCTCGGTCAGCAACACACCATCGACGGCATGTACCGCGAGCACAAGAACCCGCTGTTCGATTACATCCAGCGCAATGGCCGTGAGCGACACAACCTCGACTCGCTGGCCGTGGAGCGTGAAGACGTGCGCGGTATGCTCAAACTGCTGCGGGCCGGCCGGGCGATCTGGTACGCACCGGATCAGGACTACGGCGCCAAGCAAAGTATCTTCGTGCCGCTGTTCGGGATTCAGGCCGCGACCGTCACAGCCACCAGCAAGTTTGCGCGGCTGGGCAAGGCGCTGGTGGTGCCGTTCACGCAAGAGCGTCTGGCGGACGGCAGCGGTTATCGCTTGGTGATCCATGCGCCGCTCGAAGGTTTCCCCGGCGAGACCGAAGAGGCCGATTGCCTGCGGATCAACCAATGGATCGAAGGCGTCTTGCGCGACTGCCCGGAGCAATACCTCTGGGCCCATCGCCGCTTCAAGAGTCGTCCGCCGGGCGAACCCAAGTTGTACGCAAAACGCGGTTGAACCCCCAATCCCTGTAGGAGCGAGCCTGCTCGCGAAAAACCCGAGAGCGTCGCGGAGTGTCAGGCAGCCAACGTCATCGTTGACGACCATTGCCGGCAAGCCGGTCTCGCTCCTACAGGGAAATGGAAAATTCCAACGAGCACCATGGAGAGTTGTGGATGAGTCCAGGCGAACCGGTTACAGGGTTGATTCTTTCCGGCGGCGGGGCTCGGGCGGCCTATCAGGTCGGCGTGCTGGCAGCGATTGCCGAATTGCTGCCGGTGGGGGCAAACAATCCGTTTCCGGTGATCGTCGGCACCTCGGCCGGGGCGATCAATGCGGTCAGCCTCGCCAGTGGGGCGATGGACTTTCGCACTGCCATCGAACGCCTGACCGCTTTCTGGCAAGGGTTCCGTAGCCATCTGGTATTGCGCAGCGACTGGCCCGGCGTGATCCGTCAGGCCAGCCGGTTTGTCAGCCACAGTCTGCTCGGCATCGGCGCTCAGGTGCCGGTAGCCCTGCTCAACAGCTCGCCGCTGCGCCGGTTGCTCAACGACAAATTGCACATGACCGGCATCGCCGAAGCCATCGCGCAGAAGCAGTTGAAGGCCGTGGCGGTCACCGCGTTCGGTTACGAATCGGGTCAGGCGGTCACCTTCTATCAGGGCGGCGGCACCATCGACGCCTGGTTGCGCCATCGGCGCATCGGCGTTCCTGCGCAGTTGACCGTCGAGCACTTGCTCGCCAGCTCCGCCATCCCGCTGCTGTTCGCCCCGGTAAAAATCGGCGAGGAATATTTCGGTGACGGCGCGGTGCGCCAATCGGCACCGATCAGCCCGGCCCTGCACCTGGGTGCCAGCCGCGTGCTGGTGGTGGGCGTCAGCGGCAACCCGCGCGGTGTCGACCCGGAGCGACCGCTGCAACGGGCCTACACCGGGCAGCAGCCGACGCTCGCGCAGATCGGTGGGCACATGCTCAACAGTACGTTCATTGACAGCCTGGAAAGTGACATCGAACTGCTCCAGCGCTTGAATCAGTTCAGCCATCTGATGCCCGCCGGCACACCGACCCGCACGCTCGGCGTAGCGCCGGTGGAGGTGTTGGTGATTTCGCCGAGCCAGCCGATTGATGAGATCGCTGCGCGACATCGCCAGGAACTGCCGGCAGCGCTGCGTCTGTTTTTGCGCGGGCCGGGTGCGACCAAGACCAGTGGGGCGGGGGTGTTGAGTTATCTGCTGTTCGAGGCGGGGTATTGCAGCGAGTTGATAGATCTGGGGCGGCGCGATGCGTTGGCCAAACGCGAAGAGCTGTGTCGGTTTCTTGGGCTTTCAGTGCCGGAACCCGCTTGAACTGTCATTTGTGACAGTAGACGTTCAAGTATTTATTCGATCAGATTAAAACCCTCAGGCAGAGGGTTCGAACATGGCGCCCGCGCAATGGATTGATGCTCACACACCGAGTCTGTCGGTGGTGGATTCGCGTGGGTTGATTGTGCGAAATGTCGTCTATTGTCGTCATCCGCTGAGCCCATCGATAGATACCCGCATCACCCGTAACCACTTCGATCCTGCCGGACGGCTTTTTGCGTCCTGGGACCCACGCCTGTGGGGAACGGCGCCGAAACCCAATCTTGAAAACACCTTTGATCTGCAAGGCCGGGCTCTGCGGGTGGACAGCGTCGATGCCGGTTGGCAGCTCAGCTTAATGAATCAGGCGGATGCGGCCTGCTCGTTCTGGGACGGTCGCGGCGGTCAGCGTCACAGCGAATTTGATGAGCTCCAGCGTCCGATAGCCGTTACGGAGCAGATGGCGCAAGAGTTGCCGCGTGTTTCCGAGCGCTTTACGTATGGCGATGCCAGTGACGAGCGGGCGGCCCATAACCAGTGTGGTCAACCGATCCGCCACGACCATCCGGCCGGCAGGCGCAGCCTGTGTGAATATGGTGTGGGTGGATCGCTGCTGGCGGAACAGACGCGTTTCCTGCGCGATCTGGAGCTGCCGGACTGGTCATCTGAATTCGCCGAGGCGGAACTGGAAGACGAGGTGTTCGAGACGACGTGGCAGTACGGCCCTGTAGGAGAAATGCATCGTCAGACTGACGCCATGGATAACGTCAGATCGTTCGCTTACGACCGGGCCGGTCAGCTATGTGAAGCCCGATTGAAGCTGGCCGGTTCTTCAGGAGAGCCGCGTTTGCTGGTCAGTGAAATCCGCTACGACGCTTTCGGCAGGAACATCAGCGAACGGGCTGGCAATGGCGTCATCACCACAGCCCGTTACGCAGGTGAAGACGGGCGCCTCCTGCAATTGCAGTCCTGCGATGTCGATGGCAAGCCGCTTCAGGGTTTTAGCTACGGTTATGATCCCGTCGGCAATATCACTTGCATCGAAGACCAGGCTCAACCGACGCGGCACTTCAATAATCAGCGGATCGATCCGAACTGCTGCTATGGCTATGACAGTCTTTACCAACTGATCAAAGCCACCGGCAGCGAAGTCAGTCAACCCAGTTACGGCCCGGCTTTGCCCGCCTGGCAAACCACACCGCTGGACCCCAACCAGTTGCGCAACTACACCCAGACCTTTAATTACGACGCCGCCGGTAACCTGCAAACCCGCCATCACAGCGGTGCAGAAACCTTCGAGATGTTTACGACTACGGACAGCAATCGTAGCGTTGCGGATCAAGGCAACTTGGTCGACGGCTTCGACGCCAACGGTAATCAGTTGGAGTTACTGCGCGGGCAAAAGATGAGTTGGAATGTACGGAACCAGCTCTGCAGCGTAACGATGGTCAAGCGCGACGACGGCCCTGGCGATACTGAATGGTACTGCTATGACCGTCCTGGGCATCGCTTGCGAAAAGCCCGACGGACTCAGGCAGCGCATCGCACATTGCGTTCTGAAACGCGCTACTTGCCGGGTTTGGAAATCCACCGTGACAAGGCCAATGGAGAGGAGCGGCATGTCGTCAGTATCGAGGCTGGGCGCGGTCAGGTCCGCGCCTTGCACTGGGTCGCTGGATTGCCTCGTGATGTTCGTAACGATCAACTGCGTTTTTGCCTGAGCAATCATTTGAACTCCAGCACCCTGGAGTTGGATGAGCAGGGCAGAGTTCTGAGTCGGGAGGTTTATTACGCGTTTGGTGGGACGGCGTTGTGGGCGGGTGTCAGCGAGATCGAAGCCAGGTACAAAACGATTCGTTACTCGGGTAAGGAGCGGGATGCGACGGGGCTTTATTGTTACGGCTATCGGTATTTCGCACCGTGGTTGCAGCGGTGGGTGAACCCGGATCCGGCAGGATTTGTCGATGGTCTCAATATGTTCATCATATTGTTCAATAATCCGATCAACTGGGTAGACGCGGAAGGCCGGAATGCAGTGCCGACCACTGCTCATTTTTTTTGGGGTGGAGGGAATATCAACCCAGTATTTCTCAGTAATGTGTTGACGTTCAAAATGCACAACCCTGAGTATCAAATGAATGTATGGGTCGATAAGCCTTCTCATATTCTGAATACTTTGTCTGCAATGGAGGATGGTGATGACCCAATACATCGCGCGCTGGCGCGTCGCTATGGGCGTGAATTGTCTTTAAAACAGCCGGGGGAGTTGTTTCAGGATCTCGCAAAAATATTCACCGAAACTAATAAAGTTGAAGAGTTGTTTCGTCGTGAGCTTGAGGGTCCTTATAGGAACCTGGCCGCTGCGAGTGATATTTTGAGATTGACCGTCACATACGTACATGGCGGTTTATACATGGATGTCGATGTTGCTGTTCTCTCTGATACCAAACCTTTGCAGGCTCCAAAAGGCTTTTTGGCCTACGTAACAGCAAGGCAGTGGGTCACAAATTCAACAATAGCAGCAACTCCTGGATCTTCGTTAGGGCTTGAGTTTCTGCAAACGATGATTGCCAAGTATAGGAAGTATGATGAAGAAAGCTGGACTAAGAAAAGAGGTCATAAGTTTTGGCGTCGTGAAGATACACTTTACTGGACTGGGCCGGGGTTGATTCAGGATCCTGTTCGCGATATGAAATTGATTATTCCAGAGCATATGTTTTCATACCGAGTGCCTACGGTTCGAGTTGGTGGGCTTGTTGACGACAAGGGGGAGGTGTCCCGCCTTTTCGAGCGCGGCGTTCACCCAGGGATTGCTGTTAGTGGAGGCTGGCATAGGATAAAGCCGGGTCGCCGAGCTTCAATTTAATAGTGAGTCCCAACCTGCCTGATCAGCAGGTTGGGAAGTGCTTTTCGTTAAAAATGAAACTTCACCAAAAAGCTCGTCGTGCTCTGATCAGTCTTGAAGTACTGGCTATCCTTAATCCCGTACTTGTCCGACCAATAGTCATACTCCACACCCACATACAACTGCTTCTCGCCAACATTCAGCGCTTTACCCAGGTCATATTTAACCTGCGGGTTGAAGTGCAGGTTGGCGTGGTAGTCGCCTTTGGAGTTGGAGTCGTTATCGACTACCCAGTCCATGAAACCATCGATCAGGATGTTCGAATCGCCGACCGGGATGGTGTAGGACCACACTGGCGTGATCTGCCAAACGTTGTCGCCCGCACGGCTGCCTTCGGTATGACGCTGGTAGAAGTTCAGCTGGAAGTAGTCGAAGCCGGGAATCGCCAGGTCGAAACCCGGGCCGATCAGATAGGACTCGGTATCGCCTTCACCAAACTCGTACGTCATGGCCAGCAACACGTCTTTGACCGGGCCGAATTCGATTTTCTGGTCGAGGACTTTGCCCAGGGAAATACGCGGGCTGAACTCACCGTAATAGGTGTTGGGGCCGACGTTGAAGTCCTTTTCGCCGTTGTAGAAGATTTTGTCGACGAAGAAGAAGTTATCCCCATATTTCCAGCCATCGGCGTGTTCGAAGGTCACGGTCTGCTGAATGCGCGGGTTGACCTGGAAGTCTTTGCCATACAGGTAGGTCAGGCTGTTGTTCTGCCATTGCAGCAAGTCGCCGGCCATGGCCTGGCCCCCCGCCAGCAAGGATCCCGCCAGCATCAGGCTAGTGCACGTACGTTTCATTCGGTTGCTCCCAAAAAGTAGGTGTTTCACGTTGTTTTTTTAAGGTCGGCGCTCTGGTGTGGCGCCTTTTTCCGTAGCGGTAAAAAATCATCCAATCGGTCAGCTTCAGTGCTGTTAGCAAGAGCTGCGCCAAGGCTTTCGAAAAGCAAAAAAACTCCCGTTCGGCGGCTCAAGAGCCGTCGATTGAGAGGGGGGTTGGAATGCCTTGATACCGTCCAGGGCCGGGATAAGTTGGCTTTCTGGTCAGGAATTAAATCCGGGCTTTTTTTTAAAGCGGATTCAGGCGGCCGCGGAGAATACTGACTCCAGGGCCGGGTCTCAAGTGCCCCGCAACAGCGCACCGACGACAGGTTTGGGGCGCCGTTGCGGGTCATCTTAAAAGTGCACCTTCACCAGCAGGCTGGTGGTGTTTTCATTGGTGTCGAGGCGGGCGTTGTTTTCCACGCTGTACTTGTCTTTCCAGTAGCTGTACTCGACGCCGACATACACCTGTTTCTCCCGCCAGCCCAGGGCCTTGCCCAAGTCGTATTTGATCTGCGGGTTGAAATGCAGGTTGGCGTGATAGGTGCCGCGCGAGTTCTGGTCGTTGTCCACGACCCAGTCGAGGTAGCCGTCGATCAACAGGTTCGAATTGCCCAGCGGGACGGTGTAGGACCAGGCCGGTGTGATCTGCCAGACATCATCGCCGGGGCGCGAGCCTTCGGTCTGGCGATAGTAGAAATTCAAGGTGAAAAAGTTGAAGCCCGGTACTGCAAGGTCGAAGCCGGGGCCGATCAGGTAGGCTTCGGTGTCGTCTTCGCCATTCTCGTAGGTCATGGCCAGCAACACGTCCTTGATCGGGCCGAGTTCGAAGCGGCGGTCGAGGATTTTGCCGAAGGAGAGGCGCGGGCTGAATTCGCCGTAATAGGCGTGAACGCCTTTGTTCCGGTCTTTCTCGCCGTTGTAGTAGGTGCTGTCGATGAACATGAAGTTGTCGCCGTACTTCCAGCGGTCGGCATGTTCGAAGGTGATCGTCTGCTGAATCGACGGGTTGATCGCGAAATCCTTGCCGTACAGATAGCTCAGGCTGTTGGTCTGCCACAGCAGTAAATCGCCGGCCATGGCTTGGCTGGCAGCCAGAAGACCGCTGCCTAACAGCAGGTTTGTCTGTGTCCGAATCATCTGTTGCTCCCTCTTGTTTTTATTTTCAAGGCGCAGGCGTCCCACCCCTGTAGGAGCCGGCTTGCTGGCGATGAGGTCAGAACATCCAACATTGATGTCGTCTGACACACCGCCATCGCCAGCAAGCCGGCTCCTACAGGGGGTTGTGCGTTTCTGTCTTAGTGGGCGTGGCAGTCGTTGATCGCGGCGCGTTCCTTGCCGCCGAGGATGTTGAATAGCAGGTTCAGCGCCAAGGCACTCAACGTTGCCATGGCGATGCCGCTGTGGGTGATCGGGCTCATCCACAACGGCAGATGGGCGAAGAACTCCGGACGTACCACCGGGATCAGGCCCATGCCGATGCTCACCGCCACCAGCAATTGGTTGCGACGGTCACCGATGTCGGCTTCCTGGAGAATCTTGATCCCGGTGGCGGCGACCATGCCGAACATCGCAATCGCCGCACCGCCAAGCACGGCGGGCGGAATCGAGGCGACCAGGAACGCGGCTTTCGGCAGCAGGCTCAACACGATCAGCAACCCGCCGGCAACGATGGTCACCGAGCGGCAGCGCACGCCGGTCATCTGCACCAGGCCGATGTTCTGCGCGAAAGAGGAATGGGTGAAGGTGTTGAAGAAACCGGCGAAGAACGACGCACCGGCATCGCACAGCAAGCCGCGACGCAGCATCCGTGGGCAGACTTCCTGGCCGGTGATTTTGCCCAGCGCGAGGAACATCCCGGTGGACTCGACGAAGATGATCACCACCACCAGACACATCGAAAGAATCGGCGCGAGTTCAAACTTCGGCATGCCGAAGTGCAGCGGGGTGACGAATTGCAGCCAAGGCGCCTGGGCCATGCCGCTGAGGTCGACCATGCCGATCAACCCGCAGATCACGTAACCGAGGCACATGCCGATCAGCACGGAAATGTTGACCCAGAAACCGCGCATGAAACGATGGACCAACAGAATGGTGGCCAGCACCAGTGCGGCGATGGCCAGGTAAATCGGTGAACCGAATTGAGCGGCGCCGGCACCACCGCCCGCCCAATTGACGGCGACGGGGAACAGCGACAAACCGATCGAGGTGATGACCGTGCCGGTCACCAGCGGCGGGAAGAACCGAACGACTTTGGACATGAACGGGGCGATGAGCATGCCGAAGAACCCGGCGGCGATGGTCGCGCCGAAGATTCCTTGCAGGCCGATACCGGGCATGCCGGCCATGGCGACCATGCTGCCGACGGCGGCGAAGCTGGCGCCCATCATCACTGGCATGCGAATGCCCATCGGGCCGATGCCCAGCGACTGGACGATGGTGGCGATGCCGGCCACCAGCAGGTCGGCGTTGATCAGGAAGGCGATTTCTTCACGACTCAGGCCCGCGGCCTGTCCGATGATCAGCGGCACCGCGATGGCTCCGCCGTACATCAGCAAAACATGTTGCAGACCGACCAGGATCAGTTGCAAAAGGGGCAAACGCTGAATGGCGGGTGCGTCGGGGATGCGCGCTTGGGATAGCTCGGACATGCAACACCTCGGATCTTTTTTATTCTTGTGATTTTGTGCATCAGGGTGACCGCGTTGCGGCCGATCGCCGGCAAGCCGGCTCCTACAAAAAACCTGTAGGAGCCAGCTTGCTGGCGAAGCTTTTCAACGGTTAATTGGTTGGAGCTCCCTGAACAATCCACGCGCCAATCAGGTCACGTTCCTGCTGGGTCATCTGGGTGATGTTGCCCAGTGGCATGATCTGGCTGGTGACGGCTTGAGCCTGGATGCGCGCCGCGTTCTGGCGGATCTGCTCGGGGGTATCGAACATCACGCCGGCCGGTGCTGCGCTGAACAACGGGCTGGTCGGCTTGGCCGAATGGCATACCGCGCAACGTTCCTGGATCACGCTGTGCACTTTGTCGAAACCCGGGCCGGCGTTTGCCGCCTGGACCGGTGCTTCAGCCGGTTTCGCGGCGGCAGGTTTGGCACCACCACCGAGGGCGGTTTCCGGCAGCGGCTGGTACTCGATGGTGCCAGGTGCCTTGGCCACTTCAGGTGCGCTTGGCATCTGCGCCGGGCCAGTCACGTAAGCCAGGCAGATCATGCCCACGGCTGCGACGGGCAGGGTCCAGGCAAACTTGTGGCTGTCATGACGGGTGTTGAAGTAGTGACGCACCAACACCGCCAGCACCGCGATCCCGGCCAGGATCAGCCAGTTGTATTGGCTGCCATAAGTGCTCGGGAAGTGGTTGCTGATCATGATGAACAGCACCGGCAAGGTGAAGTAGTTGTTGTGACGTGAACGCAGCAGGCCTTTGGCCGGCAGTGCCGGATCCGGCGTGCGGTTCTCGGCAATCGCCGCTACCAGTGCGCGCTGCGCCGGCATGATGATGCGGAACACGTTGCCGACCATGATGGTGCCGATGATCGCGCCGACGTGCAGGTACGCACCACGACCGCTGAACACTTTGCTGAAGCCGTAGGCCGCGCCGATGATCAGCACGAACAGGATGAAGCCGAGCAGGGCAGGGCGTTTGCCCAGGGCCGAGTCGCAGAGGAAGGAGTAGACGAACCAGCCAACGAACAAAGAAGCGATGCCCAGGGCAACACCTTCAGGGCCGGTCAGGCTGCTGCCCGGTGCCAGCAGGTACAGCGTCGGGTTGGAGTAGAACACCACGCACAGCAGCGCGATCCCCGACATCCAGGTGAAGTAGGCTTCCCATTTGAACCAGTGCAGGTTGTCCGGCATGGTCGGTGGGGCCAGTTTGTATTTTTCCAGGTGATAGATACCGCCGCCGTGGATCGCCCACAAATCGCCGGCCAGACCACTTTTCGGGTTGACCCGATTGAGGTTGTTTTCCAGCCAGACGAAATAGAACGACGCACCGATCCAGGCCACGCCAGTAATCATGTGAACCCAGCGCACGCTCAGGTTCAGCCATTCCAACAGATGTGCTTCCACAGTCTTTACCTCTCGCCTGTCACTCTGTTGTCGAGTGATCAGACCTTCTCTTATTGGTGGGGGGCGAGGATCAAACGCTCATCCTCTTTGAAAAAATGCTCATCGCAGTTATTGCCTGTGCCACTGCGATCAACCACCAGGAAGTCATCCCGCTTTTCGATCGTCAGCACCGGGTGGTGCCAGACGCCGCGATGGTAATTAATGCCCTGCCTGCCGTTGGTGACGAAGGCGCGGACCAAGCCTGATACAGGTTCATCGCCAAGTGGCGCGACCACGATCAGAAAGGGGTTGCCGAGAAGCGGAATGAAAGCCTGGCTGCCCAGCGGGTGACGCTCCAGCATGCTGACGGTCAGCGGCATGTCCTGCGCGTCGGCGCGGAAAATGCTGATGATCGCCTTGTCTTCTGGCGTGGCGGTTTCCACCGTCGCCAGTTTATGAAAGCGCATGGTCGAACCGTTGTTGATCATGAAGTGATCGCTGCCGTCGGTTTCGATCACGTCACCGAAAGGGGCGAAGGCTTCTTTGGTCAGCGGTTCAATCGTCAGTGTGCGCATGCTGGTCTTCTTATCCGAATTCAATGTTGTTAGATCTATCGCCATCGCGAGCAGGCTCGCTCCCACATTTGGAATGCATTCCCCTGTGGGAGCCAGCCTGCTGGCGATTGGGTTCAGCGCTTATTTAGCGACCTTGCCCAGGACGCGCAGGCGGCTCACGCCGCCATCCGGGAACACGTTCAGGCGGATGTGGGTGATCGGGCCGAGTGCCTTGATCTGCTCGGCGAAGGTGTGTTCGGCGTGCATTTCCAGTTTCTGCGCCGGCAGCAGTTCGCGCCAGAACAGCGATTGGGTTTCGATCTGGCTGTCGGTGCCGCCCTTCACAAAGGCGCCCTGGATCGAGCAGGTGTCCGGGTAGTTGCCCTTGAAGTGCAGGGTGTCGACGACGACTTTTTCGATCTCGCCGGCATGTCCCAGCGCGACGATGACCCAGTCATTGCCCGGCGTGCGACGACGTGCGGTTTCCCAGCCGTCGCCCATGTTGATGCCGCGGCCCGGGTTGAGGATGTTGCTCATGCGGCCAAAGTGTTCGTCGGAGCAGGCGAGGGCGCGGCCACCGTTCAGGGCGGCGGCCAGGTCCACTTGTTCGTTGTCGCCGACAGCGGACCAGTCGCGGAACGGAATGCCGTAGACACGCAGACGGGCCACGCCGCCATCCGGGTAGATGTTGAAGCGCAGGTGGCTGAAGGCCTGGTCGTTGCTGATTTCGTGGTAGTGGTGGCTGTTGCCTTGCAGCTCGACGGCCGACAGCACTTCAGTCCACTGGGTGTTGTCGTCCGGCTCGCCTGACGCGAGGAAGCACGCTTCCAGCGAAGCCGACGGCGGGAAGTTGCCGGTGAAGAATGAAGTGTCGATGTCTACGCCTTTGATCGAACCCGGCACGCCCAGGCGGATGACCGCGCTGTCGTAGCCTTCGAAGCGTTTGCGACGCGATTCCCAGCCGTCCATCCACTTGCCGTTGTCATCGAACACGCCCTCCTTCCACACGGCCGGGGTCGGTTGGAACAGACGGTTGGCGTCTGCGAACCAGTCATCGGTGACCGAAATGATTTTGGTGCCCAGGCGGGCGTCGGCCAGGTTGACGAACTTCTCGAAAGGTACGGCGTAAGCTTTCATTCTTCTTGTCTGCCTTTAATAAGTTGGCTTGGGATGCTTGCAGTGCCCTGGGCGATGTTTGCGTCCAATGTCGCTCGGGCAAGGCTCGCTATAGGGTCAGTAATCGGAACAGGGCGATCTTGTTGATCTCCGCCAGCGCGCACTTGAACTCGGTTTCTGCCGGGTTGTGAATGCGCGTTTCGAACGCCGCGAGGATCTGATGCCGGTTGCTGCCTTTTACCGCCATGATGAAGGGAAACTTGAACTTGGCTTTGTAGGCGTCGTTCAGCTCGGTGAAGCGAGAAAACTCTTCGGCCGTGCATTGGTGAATACCGGCGCCAGCCTGTTCATTGGTGCTGGCTTCGGTCAACTGGCCCTGGACGGCGGCTTTGCCGGCCAGGTCCGGGTGAGCGTTGATCAGGGCCAGCTGGCTTTGGTGATCAGCGCTCAACAGGATGTCGCTCATGCGCTGGTGCAGGGTTTCGATCTCGTCGATCGAAGCGTCCTGGCCCAGGCCGAAGGCCTTCTCGGCCACCCATGGCGAATGTTCGTAGATGTCGGCGAAAGCGGCGACGAACGCGTCGCGGCTCAGGGTCGAGGGTTTCAGGGTTTGAAAGGTGCTCATTGGGCAGCCCCTTGGTACGGGTGGGTTTCGTGCCAGTGGCGAGCGATGTCGACGCGGCGGCTGAACCACACCTGTTCATGACTTTTAGCGTATTCGATAAAGCGCTTGAGCGAGGCCAGACGCGCCGGACGGCCGATCAGCCGGCAGTGCAGACCGATCGAGAGCATTTTCGGCGCTTCGGCACCTTCGGCGTAAAGCACATCGAAAGCGTCTTTCAGGTATTCAAAGAAATCGTCGCCCTTGTTGAACCCCTGGACCTGGGTGAAGCGCATGTCGTTGGTGTCCAGGGTGTACGGGATCACCAGGTGCGGCTTGCCGGTCGGGTTGTTCGGTTCCCAGTAGGGCAGGTCGTCGTCGTAGGTGTCGCAGTCGTAGAGAAAGCCGCCTTCTTCCATCACCAGCCGACGGGTGTTCGGGCCGGTGCGGCCGGTGTACCAGCCCAGTGGGCGTTCGCCGGTGATTTCGGTGAGGACGCGGATCGCTTCGAGCATGTGCTCGCGTTCCTGTGCTTCGTCCATGTACTGGTAGTCGATCCAGCGATAGCCGTGGCTGCAGATCTCGTGACCGGCATCGACCATCGCGCGGATCACGTCCGGGTGACGCTGGGCGGCCATGGCCACGGCGAAGATGGTCAGCGGAATGTCGAATTCCTTGAACAGTTTCAGAATCCGCCAGACGCCGGCGCGGCTGCCATACTCGTAAAGGGATTCCATGCTCATGTTGCGCGCGCCTTGCAGCGGCTGCGCCGAGACCATTTCCGAAAGAAAGGCTTCGGACTCTTTATCGCCGTGCAGGATGTTGCGCTCGCCGCCTTCTTCGTAATTGAGCACGAAAGACAGGGCGATGCGCGCATTGCCCGGCCAGTGTGGGTGAGGAGGGTTACTGCCGTAACCGATCAGGTCGCGTGGGTAGTCAGCGCTCACTGCAGTCTTCCTTCTTATTCGTGACTTATTCAAGGTCGGGGTTGTGAGGCGGCCTGGCGATGGGATGACAGGCTGGCGTCACAGCGATGGGCTGATTGTATACAACTTTATATCCACTTTGTAAGCCTGAATTTTCGCATTTTTCATCTACTGTCATCTTGGAGTGATACTGCAAGAAACCTGCCCAGTTGGTCAGCTAATGGATAGAAGGTCCGCTGCTCGTATGGTTTGGCGTCAGATTGACTGCGAATCCTTGAATGGCGGTGCTGGCTGCAAAAATGTCGTTTTTTATTGTGTACAATTTTTATGAAAAGTGTCTTAATCAGTCGCTCGCCGCAGCTTTTCGTGCTCCGAATCGGTGCGGTCTCCTTTTCAACTGACTTCGGGAGGCGCGAGGTCTGACTGCTCTACGCAGGCAGGCGCGCAGAATCAATGGGACGTTTGACTACACACGTTTTGGACGCTGCACACGGTTGCCCGGGCAGCTCGATCAAGGTCGAGTTGTACCGCGTTGAAGGCTCGCAGCTGGAATTGGTCGCCAGTGCAATCACCAACAGCGACGGCCGCGTCGATGCCCCGCTGCTGCAGGGCGATGACTACCGCACCGGGGTCTATCAGGTTCAGTTTCATGCGGGCGATTACTACCGCGCCCGTGGCGTTCAGCTGCCGGAGCCTGCGTTCCTGGATGTGGTGGTGCTGCGGTTCGGCATCTCTGCGGAACAGGATCACTACCATGTGCCGCTGCTGATTTCGCCTTATAGCTATTCCACGTACCGCGGCAGCTGATCCCCCAAGCAGCTGTCGCCTCCGAGAAGCGACTGCGCATATAGCTTCTTTGGTCTTTCGCCCGCTCACACTGCGGGCTTTTTTTCGCCTTCAGGAATGTGGTGCCTGTTCTGACGCCATCGCCGGCAAGCCGGCTCCTACAAGGATTTGCGCAGTCCCTGTAGGAGCCGGCTTGCCGGCGATGCTTTTAGCGGCTCAACAGCGACGCTGCGCCAGCGCCGCTAAACAACCCGGCACTCACGCGGTTAAACCAGCTCTGCCCCTTGCCACTGCGCAGATACCGCGCCGCACCATGGGCACCTAACCCGTAAGCCAATTTGCACAGCAGATCCAACACCGTCCACGTAGCAATCATCACCAGCAACTGCGGCAGGAACGGTTGCCCGGCGCTCAAGAACTGCGGCAGGAACGCGGCGAAGAACAGGATGTCTTTCGGATTGCTCGCACCCAGCACAAATGCGCGCCCGAACAGGGCACGGAAACGTGGCACCGGCGCTGCCTGGGGCACTTCAGCGCCGACCGATCGCTGGCGCGATTGCTGCCAGCTCTGCCAGGCGAGGTAGAACAGGTACAGCGCTCCGACGATTTTCAATGCGCTGAACAGCTGTTCCGAGGCCAGCAACAACGCCCCCAATCCCAACGCGGAAGCGCTGAGCAGGCAGATCGACGCAATCACGCCACCCAAAAACGCCGGGTAAGAACGACGCAAGCCGTAATTCAGACTGTTGCTGATCATCAGCAAAGACAGTGGCCCCGGGATCAGGATCACCACCAGCGCAGCGCCGCTGAACAGCAGCCAGGTTTCCAGACTCATCACTTTCCTCCATTTGCACAAAAGCCTCACCCGACGGGGTGAGGCTGTTTTCAAGCGAGTACCTGTGTTTACAAGAAGATGAACTTGGCGATGAAGATCGCGCAGAGCACCCACAGGCTCACGGAAATTTCCTTGTATTTACCGGTGCCGGCTTTCAACGCCACATAGGTGATGAAGCCCAGCGCAATACCGTCGGCGACCGAGAAGGTCAGCGGCATCATGATCGCGGTAACGATCGCCGGAATGCTGTCGGTCGCTTCGTCCCATTCGATGTGCGCCATGCCGCCCATCATCAGCATCGCCACGTAAATCAGCGCGCCGGCTGTTGCATAAGCGGGGATCATGCCAGCCAGCGGTGCGAAAAACATGGCTGCAATAAATAGCACACCTACGGTCACCGCGGTAAGACCAGTCCGACCACCAGCGGCTACACCCGCGGCACTTTCCACGTAGCTTGTTACCGGAGGAACACCCACCACGGCGCCGAATACGCTGGAGGCGCTGTCGGCTTTCATGGCGCGAGAGAGATTTTCGATGCGGCCGTCCGCGTTCACCAGGTTGGCGCGCTGGGCGACGCCCATCAACGTGCCGGCGGTGTCGAACATGTGCACGAAGAGGAAGGCCAGCACCACGCTGATCATGCTGACGTTGAATACGCCGGCAACGTTCATGGCCATCCAGGTCGGTGCCAGGCTTGGCGGCGCCGACATGATCCCTTCGTAATGCACCAGGCCCAGACCCCAACCGGCCAGCGTTACGGTGATGATGCTGATGAGAATCGCACCGAACACCTTGTGGTAGCTGAGCACGGCGATCATCAGGAAGCAGATCGCGGCGAGCAGCGGGCCGGGCTCACGCAGCGAGCCGAGCTTGATCAGCGTCGCCGGGCTATCGACGACGATGCCGGCGGTTTTCAAGCCGATCAGGCCGAGGAACAGACCTACGCCGGCGCCCATCGCAAAGCGCAGGCTCACCGGAATGCTGTTGAGCAGCCATTCGCGGATCTTGGAGAAGGTCAGGATCATGAACAACACACCGGACACGAACACTGCACCGAGTGCGGTTTCCCAGTTGTAGCCCATGGTGCCGACCACGGTGTAGGTGAAGAAGGCGTTGAGGCCCATGCCCGGCGCGAGGCCGACTGGCCAGTTGGCGTACAGGCCCATCAACAGGCAACCCAGTGCAGCCGCGATGCACGTTGCAACGAATGCCGCGCCGTGATCGATCCCGGCGTCGGCCATGATGTTGGGGTTGACGAAGATGATGTAAGCCATGGTGATGAAGGTTGTCAGACCGGCAATCAACTCGGTCTTCACCGTGGTGCCATGCAAGCTGAGTTTGAAGATGCGTTCCAGCCAGCCATTGCGTAATGGCGGCGAGAGTTCCAGCGTCGGGGCTTCGGATTTGCGGCTTTCCACAGCGAGTACTCCTCAAGAGTTTTATTGTTATTTCCAGGGCCGGACCCATGAGGGTGGCAGCGGCCCTTTGAGGCATTCGCGAATTTGTTGACCGCTTGGTCAGGAACTCGCACGCAGTGGATTATGCTTTTGTATACAAATAATGCAAATAATGTTTTTGATTTTGTAGACGAAAAGTTTGGCAATAGGGATATATCGCCTGTAAGGGCCTCATCGCCAGCAGGCTGGCTCCCACAGGTTTTGTGTACACCACAGATCACTGTGGGAGCCAGCCTGCTGGCGATGGGGGCAGAACAGTCAATCAACAACAGTCTGACTTTTCCCAAGCGCCAGATTCACCGCCAACCACCCATTCACCGCCGTCTCCCCAGCCTCGGCAAACACCCGCTCCAGCAGTTTCACCTGCTCACGCCGCAACGACTGCTCAAACCGCGCCCCTTCCACGGTCAGTTCCAGCAGCCGTTTACGCTTGTCGGTCTCGGACGCAACGCTGTCCACCAGGTGCATTTCCACCAACTGGCGCAGCGGAATGTTCAGTGCCTGCTTGCTCACACCGAGCAATGCCAGCAACTCCTTGACGCTCAGGTTCGGATAGCGGGCGATGAAAAACACGATGCGTTGATGCACCCGGCTCAAGCCGCGACGCTCGAGCATTTCGTCGGCCTTGGCGGTGAACGCCTGGTAGCCGAAGAAAAACGCCTCCATGGCCTGTTGCTGGGAGGCGGGATTTTTAAGGTCAAGCATGTTGACGTATCCGTTCGGGTTGTCGTAATTTCGGTCAACCAGTTTGACTCATTTTCCTCAGGCCTCGCTACCGGTGACCCCCATGGCTTTTTCCGAACGTGTCTCGCGCCTTAAAAGTTCTTTGATTCGTGAAATTCTCGCCGCCGCCCAGCGCCCGCAAGTGATGTCGTTCGCCGGTGGCTTGCCGGCCGAAGTCATGCTGCCGACCGTCGAATGGGCCGACATGCCACTGTCCATCGGCCAATACGGCATGAGCGAAGGGGAGCCGGCGTTGCGCGAAGCCTTGGCCGCCGAGGCGCGAGCGTTGGGCGTGCCCTGTGAGGCGAGTCAGGTATTGGTGGTCAGCGGCTCGCAGCAAACCCTCGATCTGGCGGCCAAGCTCTACATCGACAAAGGCACCGAAATCCTGCTCGAAGCGCCGACGTATTTGGCGGCGTTGCAGATCTTTCAACTGTTTGGCGCCGACTGCATCACCGTGCCGCTGGAGGCCGATGGCCCGAATCTGCTTGAGCTGCGCACGCGTCTGGAAAAACACCAGCCTGCGTTCATCTACTTGATCCCGACATTCCAGAACCCGTCGGCGGTGCGCTACAGCGAGGCCAAGCGCGATGCGGTCGCCGCGTTGCTGGATGAGTTTGGCGTCACCCTGATCGAAGACGAGCCGTATCGCGAGCTGACGTTTGATGGCGGCAGTGCCAGGCCAATCGTCAGTCGCTTGAAAAAGACCAGCTGGATCTACACCGGCACCGTGTCGAAAACGTTGTTGCCGGGGCTGCGAGTCGGCTACCTGATTGTCAGTCCGGACCTGTTTCCGCATTTGCTGAAACTCAAGCAGTCCGCCGATCTGCACACCAACCGCGTCGGCCAGTGGCAAGCGCTGCAATGGATCGGCACCGAGAAATTCCAGCAGCACCTGAGTGAGTTGCGGGACTTTTACCGGGGGCGTCGGGATGCGTTTCAGTCGGCATTGGAAACGCATTTTTCTGATTTGGCAGAGTGGAACGTGCCGCAGGGCGGGCTGTTTTTCTGGTTGACGCTGAAACAACCGCTGGACACGCGCACGTTGCTCAAGCCTGCACTGGCGGCGGATGTGGCGTTCATGCCGGGTGAGCCGTTTTTTCCAGAGCCGGACAATCACCCGGGGCATTTACGGCTGAACTTCAGCCACATCGATCCGGCGCGGCTGGATGAAGGGTTGAAGCGATTGGCGGCGGTGGTGCGACAGGCGCAGGCGGCGGAAGCGGCCTGATCGCAGCGATAAAAAAACCGGCTCATGGGCCGGTTTTTTTGGGGCTGGGTTTTGTGGTGTCTGGACGGGCCTCATCGCCAGCAAGCCGGCTCCTACAAATAGGCGGTGTACACAAGATTTGTGAACGCCGCGCCCCTGTAGGAGCCGGCTTGCTGGCGATGGCGTCCGTCAGAACACCGCCAAAACTCAGACCGCCGCGAATCGCTTGTCCAGATAATCAATGATCACCTTGGACTCATACATCCAGGTGGTCTGGCCATTCTCTTCAATGCGCAGGCACGGGACCTTGATCTTGCCGCCTTGCTCCAGCAGAGCCTGACGATCCTGCTCGTTGTTCTTCGCATCACGCAACGCCACAGGCACGTTCAGGCGGCGCAGGGTGCGGCGGGTTTTCACGCAGAACGGGCAGGCGTGGAACTGATACAGCGTCAGGTCCTTGGCAGCCGCTTCAACCTGAGCCTGGGCGGCGGCAGGGCGCTGCTTTTTGCCGGGACGGGTAATGAAGTCGATGAAGATGATCAGTTGGCCGAGGCCGACACGAAGCGCTTTAACGAACACGGTACAAGCCTCACGGGGCGAAAGAAGTCGCGCAGCTTACCTGATTTTTCGCAGACGAAAAAAAACCGGCGATGAATGCCGGTTTTCTTCGTTGCTGCGAATTACTTGATCAGGCTGAGAAACTCGCTGCGAGTGGCAGCGTTTTCGCGGAACTCACCGAGCATCACCGAGGTGATCATCGTCGAATTCTGCTTTTCCACACCACGCATCATCATGCACATGTGCTTGGCCTCGATCACCACCGCAACGCCCAGGGCGCCGGTGACTTGCTGGACCGCATCGGCGATCTGGCGGCTGAGGTTTTCCTGGATCTGCAGGCGGCGGGCGTACATATCGACGATCCGCGCGACTTTCGACAGGCCCAGCACTTTGCCGCTCGGGATGTAGGCGACGTGCGCCTTGCCGATGAACGGCAGCAGGTGGTGTTCGCACAACGAGTAGAGCTCGATGTCTTTCACCAGCACCATTTCGCTGTTGTCGGAGCTGAACAAGGCACCGTTGGTGACTTCTTCCAGTGTCTGTTCATAACCGCGGCAGAGGTACTGCATGGCTTTGGCGGCACGTTTTGGCGTGTCGAGCAGGCCCTCGCGGGAGACGTCCTCGCCCAATTGGCCGAGAATCGCGGTGTAATTCTGTTCCAGTGTCACAGGGGCTGATTCCATAAGGGTTTCAGAGGGGTACTGTTTCTGTCTGTACCAATGTTGTACCAATCGAGCTCGTTTCAAACGGCCCGTTCACTCTGGTCGATGCCGGAGTTGATTCGTCGGGCGTGGTCGATAGCAACATCTGAACGCTACGACCGAGCTGATTGGCAATAAAACGCAGGGTTCATCCCCGACATGGGGCACATGGTAGCGTATGTGTGACGGCAGTTGTATTGCCAGCGGGCGCGAAGCCCAAAATCGGTCGTTGCGGCCTGCAAGTGTTTGTCGGTCGCGCAGGCCTGCCGGATTTTATCCGCCTCCCGCTACAGCCTGTCGCCAGGCTGCAGCAGTGATGTTCCTCTGAAACCTGTTTTGCTCATCAGGCCGAGCAGGTCTATCAGGCGTGAGTGATCGACAGATCGCTGATGATGCAGACGGAGCCGTCTAGCGGGTCGGTGGTGTCGGAGTAATCGATCTGGTTGTACACGCCGCCGTGAAAGGCAAGCGTTTTCGTGTCCCAAGTGTTGTCGAGGCGCATGATCGCGGAAGTGGATTTGACGCCGTTACAGCTGGCCGATACAGAAACGGCGCCGCTCGAGTTGGCGTGAATGTTTATTTTGAAAAGTGCACCGAGCGGTACGTTTTCCAACACCGTCGAGTTGACCGGATCGTCCTGGAGGTAGCTTGACCGGAACCCCATGGTGATTTTTCCTTTGTTCCAGAACACCTTCACCGGAGGTCGTTCTGAACCCTTCACATGAATTTGGCCAATCACGACTTTCTGCAGCGAGTTGACTTTGGTCAGTCGCATTTCCTGGCGGTTCCAGTGGTCCGATGCGCTGGAGAACAGCCAGTAACCTGGCTCCTTCCACTCACAGCGAGTTCGTAGCGTGCTCTTGCTGGACGCTCCAAGCGTCGGCGCCGTCATCTGCAGCGAACCATCTTCAAGCATTGAGATGACGTCGGGGCATTCGAGCAGTGCGCGCCAGCCGATGAGTTCAAGCGCAATCGGATTGGTGTCGGAGATTGGAAGAGGGGTAGCGATGGTGAAGTTGCTGATGTCTACAGTCATGGTTTTTACCTCAGTCCATTGATGTCGCTTTTTGCTCTGGTGAGCCTTGCGTTTGATGCAGGCCTACATCCCACTGCCCACTCAATGAATGGGCAGAAGTGATAGTTGGCAGCTTCCGATAGATTTCCCTTTGGCTTGAATACGAATATAGGCGTTCCCATATTTTGTGTAAATGGGTATTCCCATATTTTATTCTGTGCCTGTATTTCAGGTGCAAAAAAAAGCCCGCGCTTGGCGGGCTCCTCTTGGATGTGCGTCGATTTGCTGTATTGCACGTCATGACACTGGACGCTCACGAATCACCGCAACTCGGTTCACCGCGAATACATTGCCCACCAAAAGACATGACCCAGGATCGCAATCTGCTGCTCCTGGACCTCGGCGAAGGTGTAGTCCTCGTCCGGATGCTCGTCACGGTTGAAGCTGCGTAGCCGGATCCCGCTGGGCAGTCGGTAGACTTGTTTCACGCGGAGCTGGCCGTTGTGGTTGATCGCGTACATGTCGCCGTCGACGGTGTCGCCCAGCGAATTATTGCCAATGTTCATGCCGACGGTGGCGCCGTCGCGCAGTACCGGGAACATGCTGTTCCCGCTCACCCGCACGCACCTGGCATTGTTGAACTGCACGTTATTGTGACGCAGGTCTTTCTTGAAGAAACGCAGCCTGGCGCTGTCGTTTTCTGTGATCACGAAACGGCCTGAACCCGCCGCCAGCTCAACTTCACGCAGGAAGGGGACATAAACCTCATCGTCATCCAGGGGGGTGCTGTCGTCCCAAGGCTGGATGTCTGACATTGAAATGTCTGGAGGGGGGGAGACCCCTTTAAGCATGTCACCGACACCTTCAGCCAGCCACATCGGTGAAACGCCACACACTGAAGCGATCTGGGCAACAAAGGCTGTCGCTTTCGATTTCCCGCGCTCGAGGTCGGAGATTGAGGTTTGAGTCAGCCCCGCGCGGTCGGCAAGCTCGGTCTGATTGAGCTTGGCGTGTTGGCGGGCTGTTTTGAGTCTTTCTTTAAATTCCATCTGCGAAGTATTACGGGAGCTCCCATATCATTGCAAGTCGGTGTACCTGTACTGATTGGTCAGCCAGTAGCCAGATCGGTGTGGCGGATACGACGCTGCAAGCGTGGCGCAACGACTTTACTCGTCGCGACCTTCCATCATGGTGCGTTTGAGCATCACATAAACCGCTCCGGCACCACCATGTTTCGCCTGGCACGAGGTGAAGCCAAGTACCTGTGAATGCTGGCGCAGCCAGGTGTTGACGTGGCTTTTGATCATCGGCCGCTTGCCGTCCAGGCGCACGGCTTTGCCGTGGGTGACACGCACGCAGCGGATTTCGAATTTGGTTGCTTCCGCCAGGAACGCCCAGAGGGTTTCCCGGGCCTTTTCCACACTCATGCCGTGCAGGTCGAGGCTGCCTTCGAAGGGGATTTGCCCGATCTTGAGCTTGCGCATCTGGCTTTCCTGCACACCGTCGCGGGCCCACATCAGCTCGTCTTCCGGGCCGACGTCGATCACGAACTGATCGGACAGGCCGTCAACGGTGGTGGCATCGGTGCGCACGGTGGCGGCTTGACGCAGCTTGGCGATCTGCGCGCGGTCAGCCTTGGGTTTGCCGGTTTCGGCGCGATCGTGCTTGATCGGCTTGACGCCTTGGATCGCGCTTTTGAACAGGGAAAAATCGTTGTCTTGCATATCAGCCTCCGCGAAGGGCGGCCAGTTTACCCAAGTCGAGACACGACCGATAACAATTGGGGCCCGGTAAACGTCAGGCCGTCAATTCAGTCGTGTTTTTTCATCAGATGCGGGGACATGTTCAGCTCTTGCGACTGGCGCGCACGGCGACGGCAACGCCGCCACAGCCAAACGCCCAGGTAGAGCAGGAACAGACCGACCGCCAGAATGATTGCCGAGCCCAGCGGGCTGGCATTCAACTCGCCGAGTGCCGGCGGGTGGCCCAGCAGGCTGGCGGCGCCGGCCATCGCCAGCAACACACCGCACGTTGCCAGCAAGGCAGCAAAGGCTGCGCCGAATCGAAAACGCCAGTTGCTTTGGCCTTTGGGCCGCAAGCGGCGTGCGTCAAAACCATCGGATAACTTCATTCCGACCTTCCTCAATGGGTATCGGCCCTTCGACCGGGAGTTGACCGGGATGTTCCTGAGGCTATGACATTTACAGCGAACGAGAGGCTTTTGCGGATGAGCGGCGGCATGAACCGCTCATCAAGCGTCGATCAGATCAGATCAGATCGTGAGTCAGGGCGAGGGTGGCGAAGTTGTCCGCCATGATCGCCATTTCGGTCTGTTGAACGTGGTCGGCGCTCAACACGCCACCCTTGTAGGGCAAGTCGCGCGTTGCACAGGCGTCTTCAACGAGGGTGCAGCGAAAGCCCAGGTTTTTCGCGGCGCGCACGGTGGTGCTGACGCTGGAGTGACTCATGAAGCCGCACACGATCAGGTCCAGGGAGCCGAGATTTTGCAGGCGGTCCAGCAGTTCGGTGCCGTGAAACGCACTCGGCAGCAACTTGCCGATGATGGTTTCGTCGCTCTGTGGTTCGAGGCCCGGGATGAATTCACCGCGCTCGCCTTGCGGATCGAACAGCCCGCCGACGGTGCCGAGGTGGCGCACATGCACGATAGGACGGCCGGCTGCGCGGGCAGCGCTCACCAGCTGCTTGATGTTCGCGACGGCAGCATCCATGCCGACCAGGGCCAGGGGGCCGCTGAGGTATTCTTTCTGGGCATCGATGATGACAAGGGTCGCATGGCTCAGATTGGCGGCGGCATAACCGCGACCGCTGAGTTGAAACATCGTTTTTGGAACGGACATTCTGGGGCTCCTTGGAGTGGGGCTTTTGCGACATTGTCCTCTGGCTGAGCGCTTCTGTGAATCGCTACCATCGTAGGCGCCGTCGTTACTGGCCTGCAGCCTTGTCAATATCCTCGTTTTGTTCAATAGCCAACGATAAAAATGGATATGTCCTACATCTGAGCCGGTATTTTTCCTGCGTCGTCGTAACGCGTTTTGGCTGTTAGAATCGCCAGTCGTTTTTTCTGGAGTTTACCCCGTGATCACTTCCCGACTTCGTACCCTGCGTGACCATATCCGTTGGGCCGTCAGCCGCTTCCATGGGGAGGATCTTTTTTTCGGCCATGGGACCGACAACGCCTGGGACGAAGCCCGTCAACTGGTGTTGGGTGCCTTGCACTTGCCGTGGGAAATTGCTGACAGCTACCTCGACTGCAATCTGGAAGACGATGAGCTGGTCAAGCTGCAGCGTTTGCTCAAGCGGCGCATCGAAGAACGCATTCCGACCGCTTACCTGTTGGGTGAAGCATGGTTCTGCGGCATGTCGTTCATCGTCGATGAGCGTGTATTGATTCCGCGTTCGCCGATCGGTGAGCTGATTGAAAAGGGTTTCGCACCGTGGCTGGGCGCCGCGCCTGCGCGGATTCTTGACCTGTGCACTGGCTCTGGTTGCATCGGTATTGCCTGCGCCTATGAGTTCCAGAACGCCGAAGTCGTGCTGGCGGATCTGTCGTTTGAAGCGCTGGAAGTGGCCAACCAGAACATCGAGCGCCATGGTGTCGATGAGCGGGTTTACACCGTGCAGGGCGATGGTTTCGATGGCTTGCCGGGTCAGCGTTTCGACCTGATCGTGTCGAACCCGCCTTACGTCGATGCGGAAGATTTCGCCGACATGCCGCAGGAATATCAGCATGAACCCGAGCTGGGCCTGGCCTGTGGCGACGATGGCTTGAACCTGGTACGGCGGATGCTCGCCGAAGCAGCGGATCATCTGACCGAGAAGGGTTTGCTGATTGTCGAAGTGGGCAACAGCCAGGTTCACGTTGACGCGTTGTACCCGGAAGTCGACTTTGCCTGGCTCGATTTCGAGCGCGGCGGGCATGGCGTGTTCATGTTGACGGCGCAGCAGTGCCGGGAGCATCAGGCGTTGTTCGCTTCCCGCGTCTGACCTGAGGACGCCTTCGCGGGCAAGCCTCGCTCCTACAGGTTATCGGTGATCCCTTGTAGGAGCGAGGCTTGCCCGCGAATGGCTGCACCTCCGATTAACGGTGTGTGGCAATCCAGATCAACAACCCCGCCTGAAACACCGCAAACGCCACCAGGCACGTAATGGTGAACCGCAGCCCCGCGTCTTCGCGTTTGTATTTGCTGACCTTTTCTTCGTGTTTCTTCAGCTTCACTTCCTGTTCGGCCAGGTTCTGCTCGGCCTGCTGCAGCATCTGCGCCGCTTCGAGAATTTCCACCTGTTGCAGCTTCTCGGTGTTCCAGTCGGCCAACAGGTCGCCGACCTGCACCTCTTTGACGCTGCCCTTCAAATGCTGGGCGTCGGCATACGCCACCTCAAAACCATGCGCCTTCAAAAAGCGATCACGGCGCAGGCGCGTGTCTTCGTTCAACGCGTCCTTGTTGTTCAGGTCGGTGCCGTCGACGGTGTAGCCGGGCCAGCGCTTTTTCGCCCAGGTAATGCCCTGGGCTGCCATGTAGCGGCCGATGCCACGGTTCATCGGTTCGATCTGCAAACCGCTTTCCGGCCCGAAATGCACACGTTTTGTGGTGTGGTCGACCCACACGTCGAGGTGGTTCTGTTCCTTGCGCACGCGCTGGCCGGGCAGGGAAATGGTCATGCGCAACAGACTGTGTTTCTTGTCGTTGCGTTCGGCATAACCGAATTCGACAAAGCGCAGTGGCCGCCCGCCGGTGTTGCGGTCGGTCTGCAACGGCGCCAGGCGGAGCATCTTGTGGTGCTCGACGTGGACGTCCGCCCACGGCAGCTCGACCGCTGGCGGTGCGTCTTTTTCAGCGGTGGTGTCGGGTGAAGTCGGGGTATCAGTCATAACGGCGAGATCCTGTCCAAGCTCAGCTTGTCGCCAGTCATAACGCTGGCGACAAAGGCTTATCGGCCGTTTTTTTCAGGACTGGAGGGAAAAAACGCTTAAAAAAGCGCTCAACTGGAGCGAAGTCCGTCAATAAACCCGAGGATCCGCGTGCCCAGTTCGGCTGCCAGCGGCAATTGCGGATCTTTGTAGGAGGCCAATTGCCGTTTGACGTCGTTGGGCACGATGCGCATGACGTGGTTCATGCCCTCGATCAACGCCAGTTCGGCGTCCGGTTTGGCGGCCTGCAACAACCTGGCGTCGCCGACACCGACCTGGATGTCGTTGCTGCCCTGAATGATCAGCGCCGGCATTTTCAGTTTGGCGAATGCGGCGGCGGGGTCCTGGCGGAACAGTGAGATCAGGTACGGCTGCACGCTCGGACGGAATATCACCTGAAGTTGCGGCGGCACGTTGTCATCGGTGCGGCCGGCCTTGAGGCTGTCGAGCAGTTCATTGCTGCGCAGCATCAACGGCGGTGGCAAGCGATTGCTCAGTTGCTGACGCAGCACCTGATCGATCGGCCGTGCGCTGCCGGACAGGGAAATCACCCCGGCGGCATCGACGCTCGGCGCCGCGAGGCTGGCGATCAACGCGCCTTCGCTGTGGCCCAGCAGAATCAACTGGCCAAAGCGCGGATCGCTTTTGAGCTTGTGGCCCCAGGCCTCGGCGTCGGCCACATAGGCTTCCACCGTCAGATTGCGTTCGTCCGGGGTCGCCGCGAGGCTCGCCGCCACGCCGCGTTTGTCGTAACGCACGCTGGCGATGTTGTGTTTGGCCAGCACCCAGGCGAGGCGCTTGAGGCTGTCGTTGCGTCCGCCGTCGGGGTTATTGCCGTCACGGTCTGTAGGCCCGGAGCCGGAAATGATCAGGACAACCGGTACGGGTTTGTCGGATTTTGGCAGCAACAACGAGCCGAAAAGCTCCCCGGTGCCGGTATCCAATGTGATCGGCCGTTGCAGGACGGTGGCCTGTACAAAGCCGGTAAACAAGGTAAGGCTCAAGGCTAAAACTCGCAGCATCATCACGCCATCATGAACAAGATGCCGGTTGGACTCGCAGGCACCCATAAGGTTCGAGGATGAACTAGTTGGGTAGCCTGCGTATACTGGCGCGCATTACGTATTCAGGTTCATTTCACGGAGCGTCCTGCATGTCCGGCAATACCTACGGCAAGCTGTTCACTGTCACCACCGCGGGCGAAAGCCATGGTCCGGCGTTGGTCGCCATTGTCGACGGCTGCCCGCCCGGGCTGGAAATTTCCCTGGAAGATTTGCAGCGCGACCTCGATCGCCGCAAACCCGGCACCAGCCGCCACACCACCCAACGCCAGGAAGCCGACGAAGTCGAAATCCTCTCCGGCATTTTCGAAGGCCGCACCACGGGTTGCTCTATCGGCCTGTTGATCCGCAACACCGACCAGAAGTCCAAGGACTACTCGGCGATCAAGGACCTGTTCCGCCCGGCCCACGCCGACTACACCTATCACCACAAGTACGGTGAGCGCGATTACCGCGGTGGCGGCCGCAGCTCGGCGCGGGAAACCGCCATGCGTGTGGCGGCTGGCGCGATTGCCAAGAAATACCTGGCCACCCAGGGCATCGTCATTCGCGGTTACATGAGCCAGCTCGGCCCGATCGAAATCCCGTTCAAGACCTGGGATTCAGTGGAAGAAAACGCGTTTTTCAGCCCTGATCCGGACAAGGTGCCAGAACTGGAAGCCTATATGGACCAGTTGCGCCGCGACCAGGATTCGGTTGGCGCTAAGATCACCGTCGTTGCCGAAGGCGTGATGCCAGGCCTCGGCGAACCGATCTTCGACCGTCTCGACGCCGAACTGGCCCACGCGCTGATGAGCATCAACGCGGTCAAAGGCGTGGAAATCGGCGCCGGTTTCGCCAGTGTTTCCCAGCGTGGCACTGAGCATCGCGATGAAATGACCCCGGAAGGATTCCTCAGCAATAACGCTGGCGGCATCCTCGGCGGCATTTCCTCCGGCCAGCCAATCGTTGCGCATTTGGCGTTGAAGCCAACATCGAGCATCACCACGCCGGGCCGTTCCATCGACATCAATGGCAACCCGGTGGAGGTCATCACCAAGGGCCGTCACGACCCGTGCGTCGGCATCCGTGCCACGCCGATTGCCGAAGCGATGATGGCCATCGTGCTGATGGATCACCTGTTGCGTCACCGCGGGCAAAATGCCGATGTGCGCGTGAGCACGCCGGTGCTGGGTCAGCTTTAATGGCTGACCTCTCAGTCGCTGCGGCCTGATGGTCGTGGCGGCGCTCCCGTACTGGCGGCTCTCCAGTTTCTATCTGTTCTATTTCGCCTTGCTCGGTTCGACAGCGCCGTTCCTGGCGCTGTACTTCGATCACCTGGGTTTTTCTGCCGCGCGCATCGGCGAGCTGGTGGCGATCCCGATGCTGATGCGTTGCGTCGCGCCGAACATCTGGGGCTGGCTCGGGGACTACACCGGCCAGCGCCTGGCCATCGTGCGCTTTGGCGCGGTCTGCACGCTGCTGACGTTCTCGCTGATTTTCGTCAGCAAAACCTACGCCTGGCTGGCGATGGTCATGGCGTTGCATGCGTTCTTCTGGCACGCGGTGTTGCCGCAGTTCGAAGTCATCACCCTGGCGCATCTGAAAGGGCAGACGTCCCGTTACAGCCAGATCCGCTTGTGGGGTTCCATCGGTTTCATCATCACCGTGGTCGCGCTCGGCCGCTTGTTCGAATGGCTCAGCCTCGACATCTACCCGGTGGCGTTGGTGCTGATCATGGCCGGGATCGTCGTCAGCAGCCTGTGGGTGCCGAACGCGCAACCGGTCCAGAGTGAAAGGCTGGCGGCTGACGGGTTTCTCAAGCAGTTGCGCAGCCCCGGTGTGCTGGCGTTTTACGCGTGCGTGGCGCTGATGCAGATGAGTCACGGCCCGTATTACACCTTTCTGACGTTGCACCTTGAGCGATTGGGTTACAGCCGTGGCTTGATCGGCCTGCTCTGGGCAGTTGGCGTGGTGGCCGAAGTGTTGATGTTTCTGGCCATGAGCAAGATCCTTGCGCGCTTCTCCGTGCGCCGGGTGCTGCTGGCGAGTTTTCTGCTGGCGGCGCTGCGCTGGTTGCTGCTCGGGTCGTTCGCTGAATTTTTATCGGTGCTGCTGTTTGCCCAGGTATTGCACGCGGCGACGTTCGGCAGCTTTCACGCCGCTGCCATCCAGTTCGTGCAACGTAGCTTCGGTGCGCGCCAGCAAGGGCAGGGCCAGGCGTTGTACGCAGCATTGGCCGGCACCGGCGGCGCACTGGGCGCGTTGTACTCCGGCTACAGCTGGAATGCCCTCGGGGCCTCGTTCACCTTTAGTATTGCCAGTCTGGCAGCCTTCGCGGCTGCCGTTATCATTGCCACACGTATGCAAGAGGACCGGCCATGAGCCTGACCCGTGAACACCTCGCCCAGGAAATCATCGACGCCGGGCGTTTTTTGTATGGCCGCGGCTGGTCGCCGGCCACCAGCAGCAACTATTCGACCCGGCTGTCGCCGAGCGAAGCCTTGCTGACCGTGTCCGGCAAGCACAAAGGCCAGTTGGGCATCGACGATGTGCTGGCCACTGATCTGTCGGGCAACAGCCTGGAACCAGGCAAGAAACCGTCCGCCGAAACCTTGTTGCACACCCAGCTCTATAGCTGGCGTGCGGAGATCGGCGCGGTGCTGCACACCCATTCGGTGAACGCCACGGTGCTGTCGCGCCTGACGCCGGAAGATTTCATCGAGTTCGAAGACTACGAGCTGCAAAAGGCGTTCAGCGGCATCTCGACCCACGAATCCCGGGTGCGTGTGCCGATTTTCGACAACGATCAGGACATTGCGCGCTTGGCCGCCAAGGTGCAGCCTTGGCTGGAAGCCCATCCCGATTGCGTCGGCTATCTGATTCGCGGTCACGGCCTCTACACCTGGGGCGCTCGCATGAGTGATGCGTTGCGGCAGATCGAGGCCTTTGAATTTTTGTTCGAGTGCGAGTTGAAGACGCGTTCGATCCTAAACCGTTAAGGAGTTGCCCTGATGAGCAGCCTGTCCGTCTACCATGTCTCAAGCCCTGACATTCCGAACAAGGTGCTGACCCATTTCGAAGACATCGCCTCGACCCTGGCCGAGCAGGGTGTGCGCTTCGACCGTTGGCAAGCGGCGGCGAAAATCCAGCCCGGCGCCAGTCAGGAAGAAGTGATTGCCGCGTACCAGGAGCAAATCGACAAGCTGATGACCGAACGCGGCTACATCACCGTCGATGTGGTCAGCCTGAACAGCGATCATCCGCAAAAAGCTGAATTGCGCGCCAAGTTCCTCGACGAGCACCGCCATGGCGAAGACGAAGTACGATTTTTCGTCGCCGGCCGTGGCTTGTTTACCCTGCACATCGACGATTATGTCTACGCCGTGCTCTGCGAGAAAAACGACCTGATCTCGGTACCGGCCGGCACGCCGCACTGGTTCGACATGGGCGAGCATCCGCATTTCGTCGCGATCCGACTGTTCAACAACCCGGAAGGCTGGGTGGCCAATTTCACCGGCGACGACATCGCCAGCCGCTTCCCGCGTCTTGAGGACTGAGTCGATGCCGATCAAAGCGATTCTCACCGACATCGAAGGCACCACCAGCGCGGTGAGTTTTGTGTTCGACGTGCTGTTTCCCTACGCCGCCAAACACCTGCCGGACTTCGTTCGCCAGCACACCGCGCGCGCCGATGTGGCGGAGCAACTGCACGCCGTGCGCCGGGACAATCAAGAGCCGGACGCCGATGTCGAACGTGTCATCGAGATTCTCCTGAGCTGGATCGCCGAAGACCGCAAAGCCACGCCGCTGAAGGCGTTGCAAGGCATGGTCTGGGAGCAGGGCTATCAGGCCGGGCAGTTGAAAGGTCACGTGTACCCGGACGCCGTTGAAGCGCTCAAGCGCTGGCATCAGCAGGGTTTCAAACTGTTTGTTTATTCCTCGGGTTCGATTCAGGCGCAAAAACTGATCTTCGGCTGCTCCGAGGCGGGGGATTTGTCGCCGTTGTTCAGCGGCTATTTCGACACCACGTCGGGGCCCAAGCGTGAAGCGCAGTCGTACCAGCGCATCACCCAGGCCATCGGCCTTGAAGCGGCGCAGATTCTGTTCCTGTCGGACATCGTCGAAGAGCTGGACGCGGCGCGCACGGCGGGTATGGCAACCTGCGGACTGGCGCGTGAAGGCGGGGAGTTGGCAGGGCATGTGACCGTGGGCAGCTTCGCCCGGATCAACCCTTCCGCGTACTAATTCACGACGCTAACCTGTAGGAGCGAAGCTTGCTCGCGAAGGCGGCGTATCAGGCGATATTAATGTTGACTGATACGCCGCCTTCGCGAGCAAGCTTCGCTCCTACAAGGGCTGGTGCTGTGTCAGAAACAACTCAGGCCGTGAAGCGAAAGCTTTCACGGCCTGTTTGTTTGCAGCGTTGAAACCGTTTATGCCGAGTGATACGTCGGCAGCGCAAAGCGCTGTTGGCTTTGCAGCATGGAGATCTGTGGCAGTTCGCTGGCCTGTTCGGCCAGGTCACGGCGGATCGCACTGATCACCCACGACAGCTGATCACCGGCATGCAACTGCTGGTAGGAAACCGAGCGCTTGAAGACTCTGCCTTCACTGCTGCGCAAGGTCAGCAGAATGCCACCGTCGGGACGTGGCTGGGTGGTGACTTCGAAGTTGGAGAACAGGGACGAAAATTTTTCCTGGATCAGGTTCATGTCTATCAGCTCCGTAAGCGCTTGAATTGCAAGCATGCAGAGGTAGTTGCAGTGATTGTGCCAGTACCTGATTTTTTAAAAATCGTTATAAATCAATAAGTTAATTTTCATCCAGATTTTTGCTTTCGTGCAATCTGCATGAATGGCCATCGTGCATCCTGCATTTTGCGGGGTTGATGTCGGTTCGATGGAACCATTCACATCCTCCGGGTTCGCGTTTTTCGCGGATACAAAACATTTCAAAAACCGCGTGTACAGCTCAAGAACCGTTGACGTATTTTCGGGCTCAATCACCGTCGCCCGACAATAAAAAGATCGAACGGGAGCACCCATGAGCCGCACGACGAACGACACGATTACCTGGGGCATGATGCTCCGCAAGCTGCCGTCCATTGCCAAAGCCATCCCCCGGGTGGTGAAAGGCATGAAGGCCGCCAACGTCAAGGACCCGACCCAACCGTGTGGCCTGGGCTGGAGCTTCGAACAAGCGACGTTGCGCAATCCCGCCGGCCCGGCCTTGCTTCAGGGCGCGGTGGTGCTCACGTACTCGCAAGTCAATCAATGGGCCAATCGCATTGCCCATCACTTGATTGCCCAAGGCATCGGCAAGGGCGACGTGGTCGCGGTGTTCATCGAAAACCGCCCGGAACTGTTGGTGAACATATTGGCGGTGGCCAAGGTCGGGGCGATCAGTGCCTTGCTCAACACTTCTCAAACCCGCGATACCCTGGCCCACAGCCTGAACCTGGTGGCGCCGGCAGCGATCATTGTCGGTGAGGAGCTGGTACCGGCGTTTGCGGCAGTGCGCGAACGGGTCTCGATCGACGCGGCGCGCACCTGGTTCGTCGCCGACCAGGATACGTATAGCCAACCGGGCGTTGCGCCCGACGGTTTCATCAACTTGATGACCGAGATTGCCGACAGCCCCAGCGACAACCCCGTCAGCAGTCAGCAGGTTTTTTTCGACGACCCGTGTTTCTACATCTACACCTCGGGCACCACCGGGCTGCCCAAGGCCGGGGTGTTCAAACATGGCCGCTGGATGCGCAGCTCGGCGAGCTTCGGCTTGATCGCACTGGACATGCGCCCCGAGGACATCGTCTATTGCACCTTGCCGCTGTATCACGCCACCGGGCTGTGCGTGTGCTGGGGCTCTGCCATCAGCGGCGCCTCGGGGTTTGCCATCCGCCGCAAGTTCAGCGCCAGTCAGTTCTGGAGCGACGTGCGCAATTACCGCGCGACCACCCTCGGTTACGTCGGCGAATTGTGCCGCTACCTCGTGGATCAACCGCCCAGCGCCGACGACAACAAGCACGGCGTGACGAAAATGATCGGCAACGGCCTGCGCCCCGGCGCATGGCACGAATTCAAGACGCGCTTTGGCGTGAACCACATCTGCGAGTTGTACGCGGCCAGCGACGGCAATATCGGTTTCACCAACATCCTCAACTTCGACAACACCGTCGGGTTTTCCCTGATGTCCTGGGAGCTTGCGGCCTACGACCATGACAGCGGCGCGCCGACGCGGGACGCCAACGGCTTCATGCGCAAGGTGGCCAAGGGCGAGCAGGGATTGTTGCTGGCGAAGATCGACGACAAGGCTCCGCTGGATGGCTACACCGATCCACAGAAGACTGAAAAAGTCGTGCTGCACGACGTGTTCGAGAAGGGTGACCGTTACTTCAATACCGGTGACCTGCTGCGCAACATCGGTTTTGGTCACGCGCAGTTCGTCGACCGCTTGGGGGACACTTATCGCTGGAAGGGTGAAAACGTCTCGACCACCGAGGTCGAAAACATCCTGCTGCAACACCCGAACATTTCCGAAGCCGTGGCTTATGGCGTGGAGGTCCGCAACACCAACGGGCGCGCCGGGATGGCGGCGATCACGCCCGCCGAGTCCCTGGCGACCCTGGATTTCAGCGAGCTGCTGGCCTTCGCCCGTGAGCAAATGCCAGCGTATGCGGTGCCGCTGTTCCTGCGGGTGAAAGTGAAGATGGAGACCACCGGCACCTTCAAATACCAGAAGACCCGGCTCAAGGACGAAGCCTTCGACCCTGGCAAAACCGGCGACGATCCGATCTATGCCTGGCTGCCGGGGACCGACACTTACGTGCAGGTCGACGAACAATTGCTGGCGGATATTCACGGTGGCAAGTACCGCTATTGATTGTGGCTATGGCGTGACTTGAGAAAAAACAAGTGACAGTGTCGGGGGCGCTCGGGAAACTGTCGGCTTTGCGAATAACTGTAAGTGGAGTTTCCAATGTCCGATCAAAGCCGCCAGATGACCCCCGAAGAAGCCGCCGAATTTGCCGAACAGGTTTTCAACAAGGCGCGCGAGGGTGATGCGGCGATGATGGCTGCGCTGCTGACCAAAGGCCTGCCGCCGAACCTGCGCAACCATAAGGGTGACACGTTGCTGATGCTGGCCGCTTACCACGGCCATGTGGACACGGTGAAAGTGCTGCTTGAGCACAAGGCTGATCCGGAAATCCGCAATGACAATGGCCAAAGCCCGATTGCCGGTGCGGCGTTCAAAGGGGACCTGGCGGTGGTCAAGGCGTTGGTCGAGGGTGGTGCGCTGGTGGAAGGTGCTTCGTTTGACGGTCGTACGGCGTTGATGATGGCGGCGATGTTCAACCGCGTGGAAATCGTTGATTACCTGATCAGTAAAGGGGCGGATCCGAAGGCCAAGGATGCCAATGGGGTTTCGGCGTTGGATGCTGCGAAAACGCTGGGTGCGGTGGATACCGTTGCGCAATTGGAGAAACTGCTGGGCTGATTGAGCATCTGGCCCCGGAACCCTGTAGGAGCCGGCTTGCTGGCGATGGCGGCCTGATAGTCGATCATTTTTTTTGTCGGAGTACATATCCGTTGTTGTGGTAACTGCTTCTATGGGTTTCGCCCTTACGGCGAGTCACTTTGGAAAAGCCCCAAAGTAACCAAAGGGCTCTTGCCCCTTTCGTTCGGTGGCTCGCTAAGGCTCGCCATACCCTCGCTCCGGTCCTGCTCCGTGGGCCCGCCGCGATCGGCCATCCCTGGCCGTGCGCGGCTAACCCGGCATCCATGCCGGGTTGCCCACTGCGCAGAACCTCCACTCGGCCTCTCGAGGGGGCGACTACCGCCACGGCCGCCGAGGCGGCCTGAAAGCCGACCTGGCTCTGCAGATGTCCGCGTTGTCCTTCTTTGATGCGTTCACTCATTCCCGACATGTACACCGCTCCCCTGTAGGAGCCAGCTTGCTGGCGATGGGCGTCAACGATAACGCGGGCTGTCTGAGTGAACGCGTTGTCCAAACGCTTTTCGCCAGCAAGCCGGCTCCTACAGTTGATCTTATTTATCCAGACACCTATGCATTTCCCTTGTAGGAGCTGGCTTGCCGGCGATGGACGTCAACGATAATGCGGGCTGTCTGAATAAACGCGTTGTTCGGACGTTTTTCGCCAGCAAGCCGGCTCCTACAGTTGATCTTATTTATCCAGACACCTATGCATTTCCCCTGTAGGAGCCAGCTTGTTGGCGATGGACGTCAACGATAACGCGGGCTGTCTGAATGAACGCGTCGTCCAAACGCTTTTCGCCGGCAAGCCGGCTCCTACAGTTGATCGTATTTATCCAAACACATCTGCATTTCCCTTGTAGGAGCCAGCTTGTTGGCGATGGACGTCAACGATAACGCGGGCTGTCTGAATGAACGCGTCGTCCAAACGCTTTTCGCCGGCAAGCCGGCTCCTACAGTTGATCGCATTTATCCAAATGCATCTGCATTTCCCCTGTAGGAGCCAGCTTGCTGGCGATGGGCGTCAACGATAACGCGGGCTGTCTGAATGAACGCGTTGCCCCGACGCTTTTCGCCGGCAAGCCGGCTCCTACAGGGCGCGCGTATGCCATTGATCTTCACCACTCATCAGGCCGAGCGTTAGCTCGCCTTCCGCTTTTGATCTGAGCGCCCCCTCGAGAGGCCGAGTGGAGGTTCTGCGTAGTGGGCAACCCGGCATGGATGGCGGCGGGCCCACGGAGCAGGACCGGAGCGAGGGCATGCCGAGCCTAGGCGAGGCACCGAACGAAAGGGGCAAGAGCCCTTGGTTACTTGGGGCTCTTCCAAGTGACTCGCCGTAAGGGCGAAACCAATAGAAGCCGTTACCGCAGCAACGGATATGTACTCAATTCGTTTGATCGAACAGAGTGTCAATACACCCAAACCTCAACCCGCCGATTCTTGATCCGCCCCTCATCCGCACTATTGGCCGCCACCGGCATCTCGGCGCCAAAACCGCGAATCTCGCGAAACACCACGCCGCTTTTCACCAACTCCCGCCGCACCGCCATGGCCCGCAATTTCGACAGCAGGTCAGCCCGCGCCGGATCGCTCTTGGCATCGCCAAACCCCACCAACGTCACCTGCCGGTTGGTTTTCTGGTTCTGCTGAAGGTAATCAAGCACCCGCGTCAGATCCTGTCGGGCCTTGTTGTCCAGCGTTGCGCTGCCTTCCTCGAAACGGAAATTCACGGTCAAGCGCTGTGCGTGGCGGCTGAGTGCCTGATAACCCTCGGGCATCAATGCATTGGGCGTAACGGCCATCGCCTGGACGGTCTGGGCAATAAACCCGTTGGCCGCGACGATGGCCTGGCCGTTGCTGCTTTGCGCAAACGCCACCAACGCTTCGGCCCAAGGGTTTTTGGCGTTGGGCGGCAGGTAAAAGAACAACCGCCGCGACAATGGATAGTCTTCCGTGGCGATCAGGCTGTTGAGCGGCAGCATGGCCTGGGATTGGCCATCGACGATCGCCACGGCTTTAGCCTGACGCACGTAGGGCAGGCCGATAAAACCAATGCCTTGCGGATCGAGGCTGACCGCGTCGGACAACTGCTCACTGGATTCGAAACGTTTCGCTGCGCTGTTCAGCGTTTTCCCACGACGACTGAGGACCACTTCCTTAAACGTGTCGTACGTGCCCGATTGGTCATCCCGCGCATACAGGTGAATGGCTCCGCCGCTGCCGCCCAGTTCTTCCCAGGTTTTCACTTCGCCGCTGAAGATTTGCGCCAGTTGTTCGGTGTTCAGTTGATTCAGCGGGTTTTGCGGATGAAGGATGATTGCCAGGCCGTCGATGGCGATCACCTGCTCGGCGCCGGGGCTTTTCAGGTCGCCGAGGGATTGCAGGGCCAGCAGTTCGCTGTCCTTGATCGGGCGCGAAGAGGCGGCGAGGTCCGCCGTGGCGTTTTTCAGGGCGGTAAAACCGGTGCTGGAACCGTGGGCCGCGATGTCCACCGTGACCCGGCGGCCCTGAGCGGTTTCGCCGACCACGCGCAATTCGTTGGCTTTGTCCGGGGTTTCGCTGTGGACCTTGAGCAAGCCTTGCTCGCGCATCAAGCCCTCGACCAGCGCCGGGCCCAATGCCGCGCCAATGGTGTTGGAACCCTGGATGCGCAGCACCGGTCCCTGTTTGGGCGTCGGCAAGTCAGCGGCCGACGCGGTGATGGGCAACCCGGCGCACAGCATTAACAGGAAGAAAACGCGCAGCGTCATGCCGGCACCTTTAAAGAACAAAGAAAGTGCCGGGAGATTAAGTCAGTAAGGTTTCTGAAAGATGACAGTTAACCTTGTAGGAGCGGCCGGTCGACGCTCGATTGCCAGCGATGTGGGTTTGACATTCAACATTTAAGTTGACTGACAAACCGCTATCGCGAGTAAGCTTGCTCCTACAGTTGAGCTGCGTTGAGCCGGGGGATCAGCTCAACTCAAGCCAGATCGGCGCGTGGTCCGACGGTTTTTCCATCCCGCGCAGTTCGTAATCCACGCCGGCATCCTTCACTCGCGGCAACAAACCGTGGGACGCCATGATCACGTCAATCCGCAGCCCGCGCTTCGGTTCATCCTCAAAGCCACGGCTGCGGTAGTCGAACCAGCTGAATCGGTCGGCCACGTCCGGGTTCAGGTGACGGAAGCTGTCCACCAGGCCCCAGTTCTTCAGGCGTGCCATCCACTCGCGTTCTTCCGGCAGGAAGCTGCATTTGCCGGTTTTCAGCCAGCGCTTCATGTTGTCCGGGCCGATGCCGATGTCGCAGTCTTCCGGGGAAATGTTCACATCGCCCATCACCACCAGCGGCTGTTCGTTGTTGAACTGACTTTCCAGCAGGTGCTGCAGATCGTTGTAGAAACGTTCCTTGGCCGGGAATTTGGTTGGATGGTCGCGGCTTTCACCCTGCGGGAAATAGCCGTTCATGATCGTCACCGGCACGCCATTGGCATCAGCGAAGGTGCCCCAGATGAAGCGGCGCTGGGCGTCTTCTTCATCGGTGACGAAACCCTTGTGCAGGTCCAGCGGTTCCTTGCGCGAGAGCAGGGCGACGCCGTAGTGACCCTTTTGCCCATGGAAATACACGTGATAGCCCAGCGCCTGGACCTCGGCCAGCGGGAACTGATCGTCGTGGACCTTGGTTTCCTGCAGGCCGATCACGTCCGGCTGATGCTTTTCGATCAGCGCCGCCAGCTGATGAGGACGAGCGCGCAGCCCGTTGATGTTGAAGGAGACGATCTTCATGGTCGGCAGTCCTGGCAAAAGGGCGATGCTAGCTGACCTGTGGGATTGGGGCCAGTGTGGGGTGAGGGGATTCGCGGTGTTCTGTCAGATCTTCATTGGCAGTCCCGGCCTCTTCGCGGGCAAGCCTCGCTCCTACAGGAGCGGTGCCCTACACAAAATATGTGAACCTGTAGGAGCGAGCGGTGCGACGATTCGACTTGCCCGCGAAGAGGCCAGTTCAGTCGATGAAGATCCTGACTTTGGTCTATACCTGTCTGGGGAACTGTGAAGCCACCCAAACGCTCGTACCAATAAGAGCGCAGCCACCCGAGCCGCGCCGGGGAGAATGACCGTTATGCCCGAAACCTCGACCGCCATCGCCGATATCCACATGCTCGACAGCGGCTATTCCCGCGAAGCCCGCTCCCTGTTGTACCAGGCCTACCGCCACGAGCCGACCTTCGGCTACCTCTTCGAAGCCGAACGCCCCGGTTATGAACAGCGTGTGCGCGCCACCGTGCGGGAACTGGTCAAGCAACACTTTCTTCAGGATTTGCCGGCCATCGGCCTGCTGGTCAACGACCGCTTGATCGGTATCGCGCTGATCGCGCCGCCGCAACGACGCCTGGGCATCACCGAAAGCTGGGCGTGGCGCCTGCGGATGGTGCTCAGCACCGGGTTTCGCTGCACCCGCCGCTACCTCGAATACCACGACGCGGTGATGGCCTGCGTGCCGTCCGACTCGGTGCACCTGCTGCCATTGCTGGGGGTTCATCCACAATTTCAGGGTAAGCACTTCGGCGAACAACTGTTGCAGGCGGTCCATAACTGGTGCGCGATCGATGAGCATTCCCAGGGGGTAGTGCTCGATACCGGGAATCCGCGTTATCTGGAGTTCTATAAACGTCAGGGCTACGAGGAAATCGGTGAAGTGGCGGTAGGACCGATCCGCGAGCACGTGTTTTTCCACGCCAACCCACAGGTGCTGCAAACCGCCACGGCATAAAACGGTAGAACTTTCGCGGGGCACGAGGCTCTATCACGCTCCCACGCTCGTGATAGCATCCGCGCCTATGAAGTTTCCAGGAAGAATTACCAGCGGCGTGCTGATGCTGATCACCAGCTGCGCGGCGCTGGCCCAAAGTGAATTGGATGTGCGGATCAAACCGTCCAACGATGAACTGAAGGCCAATATAGAGGGCTATATTGGCAGCCTAGGCGATCGTGACGAAGAGGCCTTGTTGCGCTTCAGTCGTGGCGCCGAAGAACAGGCGCGCAAAGCCGCCCAGGCCTTGGGTTATTACCAGCCACAGATCGACACGGACGTGAAGGGCGGCAAGACACCGCGCCTGATCATGAACATCGATCCCGGCGAGCCTGTGCATTTGCGCAATGTAACTATTCGCATCGATGGCCCTGCGGCCTCCCTCAAAACCTTTCGTGTGCCCAAAAGCAATGCGCTGAAAACCGGCGCGGTGCTCAATCATGGCCGCTACGAAGACGCCAAGCGGCTGATCCAGAACCAGGCCTCGCGTTACGGTTTCTTCAGTGGTTATTTCACCCGGCAGAAACTGGCGGTCGACCCGCGAGCCGGCGTTGCCGACATCGAACTGATCTACGAAAGCGGCCCGCGTTACACCTTGGGTAAAGTCAGTTTCGAAGGCGATACGCCGTTCGACGAAGAGTTGCTGCAACGCATGGTGCCGTTCAAGGCGGGTGAGCCCTATGACTCCGAACTGATCGCCGAACTGAATCAGAATCTGCAGGCAAGCGGGTACTTCGAAGGCGTGCGCGTCGACGCCGCGCCGACGGCGTCCAAGAACGATGTGATCCCGGTGGATGTCAAGCTCGACACCCGCAAGCCACGGACCATGGGCCTCGGCCTGGGCTATTCCACAGACGTCGGCCCACGGGTCAAGGCCAACTGGACCCGGCACTGGGTCAACCCTCAAGGCCACAGCTATGGCTGGGAAACCGAAGTCTCGGCGCCACGGCAAAACGTCGGGCTGTTCTATGACATTCCGCTGGACCCGCCGCTGACCGACAAACTGCGTTTCGCCGGTGGTTATCAGAGCGAAGAAATCGCCGACAAGGACAGCCTGAGCAAACTGCTGACCCTGGGCCCCGAATGGCACAGCAAGTTGCCCAGCGGCTGGCAGCGGGTGGTGTCGCTGAAATGGCAGCGCGAAGAATATCGACTCGGCGATGACTCGGGGCTGAGCAATCTGCTGATGCCCGGCGTCAGCTATTCCTACCTGAAAAGCGACAACCGCATCGACCCGCACAACGGCTATCGACTGCAGTTCGAAACCAAAGTGGCCAAGGAAGGCTTGGGTTCCGACAACAACCTGCTTTACGGCACCGCGCTGGTCAAAGGCCTGACCACAGTCTTTGATAAACACCGTTTCCTCGGTCGTGTGCAGGTGGGTGGCAGTGCCACCAATGGCTACAAATCGGTGCCGCCGTCGCTGCGCTTCTTCGCCGGTGGCGATCAGAGCGTGCGCGGTTACGACTACCAGAGCCTGTCCCCGGAAAACTCCGACGGCGACCGCATCGGTGGCCGCTACATGATTGCCGGCAGCGTCGAGTATCAATATTCCATCGCCGAAAAATGGCGGGTCGCAACGTTCGTCGACCAGGGCAACTCCTTCAACAAACTCGAACTGCCCGACCTCAAGACCGGCGTCGGTATCGGCGTGCGCTGGGTGTCACCGGTGGGGCCGATTCGCCTCGACCTGGCCCATGCGATGGACGACGACGGCGGCATACGACTGCACTTTTCCATGGGGCCTGAGCTGTGAAGCGTGGTTTGAAAGTAACGCTGCTGACGATTCTGGCGCTGCTGATGCTGGTGCTGCTGGCCGTGACCACGGTGCTGGGCACCGCGACGGGCAGCCGCTGGGCGCTCGGCTTTGTGCCGGGTTTGGTGGTCGAGAATTTCCAGGGCCGTCTGGGCGGCCAGTGGAGCGCCGATCATCTGGTCTGGCAGCAGGACACCAGCCGGGTTGAGCTGAGCAAGGTGATTTTCGCCTGGTCGCCGTTATGCCTGACGCGCATGACCCTGTGTATCGAGCAACTGAAAACCGATCAGGTCAGCCTGCAATTTCCACCGGGTCCTGAAGAGCAGAGCAGCGGACCGATCACCTTGCCGGATCTGAAATTGCCACTGGCTATCGAGCTGGGCGACGTGCAGGTCGGCAGCTTGCTGTTCAACGGCAGCGAAGAACTCAAAGGCCTGCAACTGGCGGCGCACTGGACCGAGCAGGGGATGCAGATCGACTCCGTGCAATTGCAACGAGACGACCTCAGCCTGAACCTGTCCGGCCTCCTGCAACCCAGCGGCAACTGGCCGCTCAAGGCTGAAGGCAAACTGACCCTGCCGGCGCCCGAGCCCTGGGCGCTGACGCTGAAAATCAACGGCGACCTGCTGAAAACCCTGAAGCTCACCGCCGACAGCAGCGGTTACCTGAACGGCCAACTGACCGGCGAGTTGCAGCCGCTGGTGGATAACCTGCCGGCCAAGGTGCGGATCGTTGCCGATGGCTTCAAACCCAGTGCGGACCTGCCGGACACCCTGCAACTCAATCAGCTTGAACTGACCGGCGACGGCGACCTGAAAAACGGCTACCAGTTGCGCGGCAACGCCACGCTGCCCGCTGAGCAAGGCCCGGTTGCACTGATGCTGCAAGGCAAAGTCGACGCCAACGGCGCGCAGATCGCCGCGCTGGACCTGACCGCCAACGACAAGCAAAGTCTCAAACTCACTGGCGTTCTGGACTGGACTAAAGGCCTGAACGCCACCGCGAAAATCGACTGGCTGGATTTCCCCTGGCACCGGCTCTATCCGCTGATCGACGAACCTGAAGTGGCGTTGCGCAGCTTCAACGGCGAAGTCTCCTACACCGACGGCAAATACCTCGGCAACTTCAAGGCTGCGCTGGATGGCCCGGCCGGGGCGTTCAGCCTGAGTAGCCCGTTCGCCGGCGACCTGACGAAAATCTACCTGCAACAAATCCAGCTCGAAGCCGGGCAGGGCAAGGCCGAAGGCCACCTGAACCTGCAATTTGCCGATGGCATTGCCTGGGACACCGCGCTGGACCTGTCGGCGATCAACCCGGCGTATTGGGTCGCGGAATTGCCGGGCACCCTGGCGGGACCGTTGCGCAGCAAAGGCGAGATGAAGAATGAAAAACTCAGCCTGAACGCGGACCTCGATCTGAAGGGCAAACTGCGTGGCCAGCCGGCCATCCTGCAAGCCAAGGCCGATGGCAGTGGCGAGCAATGGAACCTCAGCGCGCTGCAAATCCGCCTCGGTGACAACAGCATCACCGGCAAGGGCAGCCTGCAACAGAAACTCGCCGGCCAGATCGACATCAAGCTGTCGCGCCTGGCGCAGCTGTGGCCGCAACTGCGCGGCCAGCTCAATGGTCGCGTCGATGTCGCCGGCACGCTCAAGGCGCCGCAAGGCAAGCTCGGGCTGCAAGGCACGCAACTGGCGTTCGAAGACAATCGCCTGCAAAGCCTGAACCTCGACGCGACCCTCGACAGTGCGCAACGGGCGAAAATCGATTTCAAGGGCTCGGGCATTCAGGCCGGCGACACGTCGCTGGGCACGCTGACGGCCAGCGGTCAGGGCGATATCAAAAACCAGAAACTGACGCTCGACCTGCAAGGCCCGCAATTGAAACTGGCCCTGGGCCTCGACGGCAATCTGGACAAAGGCAACTGGCGTGGACGTTTGGCCAGCGGTGACATTCAGGCCGGTGGCCAGGACTGGAAGCTGCAAAACCCGGCGAAACTCGAACGGCTGGCGGACGGCAAAATCAACTTCGGTGCCCATTGCTGGATGTCCGGCCCGGCCAGTCTGTGCGGTGAAGACCAGCGCCTGATGCCGGAACCGAAGTTGCGTTATCACCTCAAGCAATTCCCGATTGAAAGCCTTGCGCAATGGCTGCCGAAGGATTTCGCCTGGAAGGGCCGGCTCAACGCCGATCTGCAACTGGATCTGCCGGCCAGCGGCCCGAACGGCCAGATCAGCCTCGATGCCAGCGGCGGCACCCTGCGCATCAAGGAAAAGGATCAGTGGCTGGACTTCCCCTACCAGACCCTGAAACTCACCAGCAAACTCACGCCCAAGCGCATCGACACCGACCTCAATTTCGTCGGCGGCAAGCTCGGCGAATTGAGTGTGCAGGCGCAGATCAATCCATTGCCGAAGAACAAGCCGCTGACCGGCGCGTTCCGCCTCAATGGCCTCGACCTGTCCGTGGCGCGACCGTTTGTGCCGATGGTCGAGAAGCTCACCGGACGCCTGAATGGCAGCGGCACGATTTCCGGTGGTCTGCTGGCGCCTTTGGTCAACGGCAATCTGTTGCTCAGCGACGGCGAGATTTCCGGTCCTGAATTGCCGATGGACCTTGAAGCGTTGCAGCTTCAAGCGCTGATCGCCGGCGAAACCGTGCAGTTGAACGGTGGCTGGAAAAGCGGCAAGAGCGGGCAGGGAAGCTTGACCGGCAGCATCGCCTGGGGGCAGGCGCTGGTGGTGGACCTGGCGCTCAAAGGCACGCAATTGCCGGTCACTGTCGAACCGTACGCCAAGCTCGAAGTGGCGCCGGACTTGAAGATTTCGATGAAGGGCGACGAACTGGCCATCGCTGGCAAAGTGCTGGTGCCGAAAGGCGAAATCACCGTGCGCGAGTTGCCGCCGTCGACGGTCAAGGTCTCTGATGACACGGTAATCATTGGCGCGCAGACCGAAGAGGGCAAACCGCCGCTGGCGATGAAAATGGACATCGACGTGGCGGTCGGCGAAGACAAACTCAGCTTCGCCGGGTTTGGCCTGACCGCCAACCTGCAAGGGCACGTGCACATCGGTGACAACATGGACACCCGCGGCGAGCTGTGGCTCAACGACGGGCGTTATCGGGCCTACGGCCAGCGGCTGACAGTGCGCCGGGCGCGCTTGCTGTTTGCCGGCCCGATCGATCAGCCGTACCTGGACATCGAGGCGATTCGCCAGACCGACGACGTCATCGCCGGTATTCGCCTGAGCGGCAGCGCCGAGCAGCCGGCCACGCAGATCTTCTCCGAACCGGCGATGAGCCAGGAACAGGCCTTGTCCTATCTGGTGCTCGGGCGTCCGCTGAGCACCACCGGTGAAGACAACAACATGCTGGCGCAGGCCGCGCTGGGGTTGGGCCTGATGGGCAGTGCCGGGGTGACCGGCAAACTGGCCAGCGATCTGGGGATTCAGGATTTCCAGCTCGATACCGAGGGCAGCGGCAATACGACGAGTGTGGTCGCCAGCGGCAATATCTCCGAGAAGCTCAGCCTGCGATATGGCGTTGGCGTGTTTGAGCCGGCCAACACCATTGCCTTGCGCTACAAGCTGAGCAAGAAGGTGTACCTCGAAGCGGCGGGTGGCGTGGCCAGTTCGCTGGATATCTTTTACAAGCGGGATTTCTAGACCCCGTCCTCTCCAAACCGAGTTGCTGCCATCGCGAGCAGGCTCGCTCCCACAGTGGATTTGTGTACACCGCAGAACCAATGTGGGAGCGAGCCTGCTCGCGATGGCGTCAGCGTGTTCACCACAAAAATCCGCACCATTTATCCATCAAATACAAAGCAACCTAACTATTGCGTTGACATTGGCTGCCTAGGCAGTAACATCTCGACATACATTCTCTGCCTAGGCAGCTAATTGGTGGTCAGATGAAACATTTCACCCCGGACGAATTCAAGAACTGCCATCTCGGTCTCCTGCTCGGGCGCGCCGCGCTGCTCAAGGACCGGATCATCGACACGCACATGGAACCCCACGGCATCACCGCCGCGCAGTTCAAAGTGCTGATCATCATGGCCCAGTTCGGCGTCGATACCCCGGCCGAGCTGTGCCGGCACCTGTCACTCGACAGTGGCTCGATGACCCGCATGCTCGATCGTCTGGAGCAGAAAGGTTTCCTCGCCCGCCAACGCTCCGAAGCGGACCGCCGTCAGGTGCAGCTTGTGTTGACTGAGCAAGGCCAGCAGTTGGCTGACCGCTTGCCGGTGATCGGCGCCGACGCGATGAACGAACTGGCCGGCGCGATCACTCCGGATGAGCTGAAAACCCTGGAACAGATCCTGAAGAAAATTTTGGTGGCAGCCGGTGACTCGATCACGCTGCTGCGGGTAGGTGACAAATGAGCAGCAAAACCCTGCGTGCCGGCCTGAGCCTGGTGCTCGCGGCCATGACCCTGGCCGGATGCGCCAGCTACAGTGGCCTGACCACCGAAGGCAAAAGCCTCGATGCGAAAGACCTCAAGGCCGGGCAATCCCTCAGCGGCGTGACCCTGTCGCCTGCGGCCTGGCCGAAAAGCGACTGGTGGAAAAGCCTCGGCGACCCGCAGCTCGACGGCCTGATTCGCGAAGCCCTGCACGACAGCCCCGACATGCAGATCGCCGACGCCCGCGCCCATCAGGCCAGCGCCGCCGCGTATGCCGCCGACGCTGCGCGGATGCCGACCCTCGATGCCAGCGCCGGCGTCAGCCGTTCGCGTCTGGCCCGGGATCAAGACCCGAGGGGCGAGGGCGATGCCTACTCCACCGTGCGTAACATCGGTGCCAGCTTCAACTACAACTTCGACCTCTGGGGCGGTCAGCGCGACGCCTGGGAAGCTGCGTTGGGCCAAGCCCGCGCTGCTGAAGTCGATCAACAGGCCGCGCAACTGACGTTGTCTGCCGACGTCGCCCGCGCCTACAGCGATCTGGGGCAGGCACACATCGTTTATGACCTGGCCAACGAAGACCTCAAGCGCACCAAGCAGATGCTCGACCTGAGCCAGCGTCGCCTGAGCTCAGGGATCGACAGCCAGTACCAGTTCCAGCAAACCGAAAGCTTGGAAGCCACGTCTGAAGCCAGCCTGATCGACGCCGAGAAACGCCTGCAAAGCGCGAGAATCGCCTTGGCGGTCTTGCTTGGCAAAGGCCCGGATCGCGGCAACGAAATCGCCCGGCCGAAGATTCTTCAGGCCAGCGCCGTCGCATTGCCGTCGGTCCTGCCCGCCGAGTTGCTCGGTCGTCGTCCCGATCTGGTGGCCGCACGCTGGCGGGTCGAGGCGGCGAGCAAGAACATCGACGCCGGCAAGACCCGGTTCTATCCCAACCTGAACCTCAGCGCGGCGGCCGGTGCCGAATCGTTGCTGGGCGACGCGATGTTCGGTTCGGCGAGTCGTTTCTTCAACATCGCACCGACCATTTCCCTGCCGATTTTCGACGGCGGCCGCCTGCGCGCCGACCTCGATGCCCGCGACGCCGATTACGACCTCGCCGTTGCGCAGTACAACAAAAGCCTGGTGAAAGCCCTCGGTGATGTCAGTGACACCATCAACCAGTTGCGTGACATCGGCCGGCAGATCGGCGCTCAGCAGCACGCCACCGACATTGCCCAGGATTCTTACAACACCGTGGTCCAGCGGTACGGTTCCGGCATCGGCAACTACCTGGACGTGCTCAGCATCGAGCAGCAATTGCTCCAGGCCCAGCGTCAGCTGGCCAACCTGAATGCCGAGCAGATTGACCTGTCGATCCAACTGATGCAGGCGCTGGGCGGCGGTTTTCAGGGCGAAACCCTGGCCGCGGCCAACGCAACTCCAGCCACGCAGCACAACTAATTCAAGGTAATGGTCATGGCCACTGCACAAAACACACAAACCTCCGGCAACCCGCAGGACACCAGCAATCCGCGCAAACGCAAAGTCATGCTGGTGCTCCTGGCCATCGTGGTGATCCTCGCCGGTGTCGGCGTCTGGGGTTATCACGAATTCTACGGGCGCTGGAACGAAAGCACCGACGACGCCTATGTGAACGGCAACGTGGTGGAAATCACTCCGCTGGTCACCGGCACCGTCGTGAGCATCGGCGCTGATGACGGCGACCTGGTCCATGAAGGCCAGGTGCTGGTGAATTTCGACCCGAACGACGCCGAAGTCGGTCTGCAAAGTGCTCAGGCCAACCTGGCGCGCACCGTGCGTCAGGTACGCGGCTTGTACAGCAACGTCGACGGCATGAAAGCCCAGGTCAACGCCCAGCAGGCGGAAGTGCAGAAGGCTCAGGACAACTTCAATCGCCGGAAAAATCTCGCGGCGGGCGGGGCGATTTCCCAGGAAGAACTGTCCCACGCTCGCGATGACCTGATCTCGGCGCAAAACGCCCTGGCCAACGCCAAACAGCAACTGAAAACCACCAGCGCCCTGGTGGATGACACCGTGGTGTCGTCGCACCCGGACGTGATGTCGGCCGCCGCGCAACTGCGCCAGGCGTACCTGAACCATTCCCGCAGCACTCTGATTGCACCGGTGACCGGTTACGTCGCCAAGCGCTCGGTACAACTCGGTCAACGGGTCCAGCCGGGCACCGCGCTGATGGCGGTGATCCCGCTGGATCAGTTGTGGATCGACGCCAACTTCAAGGAAACCCAGTTGCGCGACATGCGCATTGGCCAACCGGTGGATATCCAGGCAGACCTGTACGGCAGCGACGTGAAATTCAGCGGCACCATCGACAGCCTCGGCGCTGGCACCGGCAGCGCGTTTGCCCTGCTGCCGGCGCAGAACGCCACCGGTAACTGGATCAAGATCGTCCAGCGTGTACCGGTGCGGATTCATATCAACGCCGAAGAACTGGCCAAGCACCCGTTGCGCGTGGGTCTGTCGACTCAGGTTGACGTGAACCTGCGCGACCAGAGCGGCCCGGTGCTGGCGCAACAGCCGCCGCAAAAGGCTTCGTTCAGCACCAGCGTCTACGACCGTCAGTTGGCCGAGGCCGACGCGATGATCACGCAATTGATCCACGACAACAGCGCAGCGGTCAGCAAAACCGCGCAACGCTGACACCGACCCTGTGGGAGCGGGCTTGCTCGCGATGGCGGATTAACATTCAACATCATTGTTGAATGAGCCACCGCTATCGCGAGCAGGCTCGCTCCTACAAGGTCAGCTGCGCCTTTAATGGGCGCAGCGCCCATCAGGTTTCAAAGGATTCGCGATGAGCAATAACGCGTCTTTCACCCCGCCCAGCCTGCTGCTCAGCACCATCGGCCTGTCGCTGGCGACCTTCATGCAAGTGCTCGACACCACCATCGCCAACGTGGCGTTGCCGACGATTTCCGGCAACCTGGGCGTGAGTTCGGAGCAGGGCACTTGGGTGATCACCTCGTTTGCGGTGAGCAATGCGATTGCGCTGCCGCTGACTGGCTGGCTCAGTCGGCGCTTTGGCGAAGTGAAACTGTTTCTGTGGGCGACGATCCTGTTTGTGCTGGCTTCGTTTCTCTGCGGTATCTCCACTTCGATGCCGGAGCTGATTGGCTTTCGGGTGTTGCAAGGTCTGGTGGCCGGGCCGTTGTACCCGATGACCCAGACGCTGCTGATCGCGGTCTATCCCCCCGCCAGGCGCGGCATGGCCCTGGCGTTGCTGGCGATGGTCACGGTGGTGGCGCCGATTGCCGGGCCGATTCTGGGCGGCTGGATTACCGACAGTTATAGCTGGCCGTGGATCTTCTTCATCAACGTGCCAATCGGGGTTTTCGCGGTGATGGTGGTGCGTTCGCAGCTCAAGGCGCGGCCGGTGGTGACCAGTTATCAGCCAATGGATTACGTCGGTCTGATCACGTTGATCATCGGTGTCGGCGCGTTGCAGGTGATCCTCGACAAGGGCAACGACCTCGACTGGTTCGAATCGAATTTCATCCTCATCGGCGCGGCCATTTCCGCGATTGCGCTGGCGGTGTTCGTGATCTGGGAAATGACCGACAAACACCCGGTGGTCAACCTGCGCTTGTTCGCGTATCGCAACTTCCGCATCGGTACGATTGTGCTGGTGTTGGGTTACGCCGGGTTCTTCGGCATCAACCTGATCCTGCCGCAATGGCTGCAAACGCAGATGGGCTACACGGCAACGTGGGCCGGGCTGGCGGTGGCGCCGATCGGGATTCTGCCGGTGATCCTCTCGCCGTTTGTCGGCAAGTACGCGCACAAGTTCGACCTGCGGTTATTGGCGGGTCTGGCGTTCCTGGCGATTGGCCTCAGCTGCTTCATGCGCGCCGGGTTCACCAACGAAGTGGACTTCCAGCACATCGCCCTGGTGCAGTTGTTCATGGGCATTGGCGTGGCGCTGTTCTTCATGCCGACCCTGAGCATTCTGATGTCGGACCTGCCACCGAGCCAGATCGCCGATGGCGCGGGCCTTGCGACGTTCCTGCGGACCCTGGGCGGCAGTTTTGCGGCGTCGTTGACCACGTGGATCTGGATTCGCCGGGCGGATCAGCATCACGCGTACATGAGCGAGAGCATCAGCACCTACGAACCGGCGACCCGCGAGGCCCTGAATGCGCTGGGCGGCGCGAACAACCCGGCGTATGCGCAGCTCGATCATGTGCTGACCAGTCAGGCGTACATGCTCTCCACCGTGGATTACTTCACGCTGCTGGGGTGGGCGTTCATGGGGTTGATCGTGCTGGTGTGGCTGGCGAAACCGCCGTTTGCCGCTAAAGCAGGCCCTGCTGCCTCCGGCCATTAAGCCAAACGCAATCCTGTAGGAGCCGGCTTGCTGGCGATAGCGGTTTTTCAGTCAATAAAGTTGTTGAATGATGAACCGCTATCGCCAGCAAGCCGGCTCCTACAGGGTTTTGTGTTGGGCAGTTAGATTGTGGGGGCTGCGAGTTGTGGCGGCGGGGTGAAGTCGAACGGCGCCAACGCAAACCCGCTCTCATCCACCTGCAACGCCCACCCTTGGCGATCCCAATCCCCCAGCACAATGCGCTTGGCCGCTTGCTCTCCAATCTGCAACTTGTGGATGGCCGGGCGATGGGTGTGCCCGTGGATCAAGGTTTTCACGCCATAGGCCTGCATCACCCGTGGCACTTCGTCCGGCGTGACATCGACAATGTCATTGGCCTTCATCCGCGTCTGCGCACGGCTTTCGCTGCGCAGTTTGCGCGCCAGTTTATGGCGGGTGCGCAACGGCAAGTGGCGCAGGATGAACAGGGTGATCGGGTTGCGCAGGTAACGACGCAGCTTCATGTAAGCCTCGTCGCGGGTGCAGAGGCTGTCGCCGTGCATCAAGAGCACCGGCTCGCCGTTGAATTGCACGACACTCGGGTCCTTCAACAGCGTACAACCGGCCTGTTTGCAAAAGGCCTGGCCGAGCATGAAGTCACGATTGCCATGCATCAGAAAAATCGCCGTGCCGCTGTCGCTGAGGTCGCGCAGGGCCTGGCAGATGGAACGCTGGAAGGGCGTCATGGCATCGTCGCCAATCCACGCTTCGAAAAAGTCGCCGAGGATGTACAACGCACTCGCCGAGCGGGCGCGTCCGGCGAGCAAATCCAGAAACGCCCGGGTGATGTCCGGGCGCTCCTCTTCCAGATGCAAGTCTGAAATCAGCAATATCACTCAATGATCTCGGCTTTCTCGATGATCACGTCGTCTGCTGGTACGTCCTGGTGGCCGGCCTTGGAGGTGGTGGACACGCCTTTGATCTTGTCGACAACGTCGGTACCGGCGGTCACTTTGCCGAACACTGCGTAGCCCCAGCCCTGAACGTTCTTGCCGCTGTGGTTCAGGAAGCTGTTGTCAGCGACGTTGATGAAGAACTGGGCGGAAGCCGAATGTGGCTCCATGGTGCGGGCCATGGCGACGGTGTATTTGTCGTTGGAAAGACCGTTGTCGGCTTCGTTCTGGATGCTTGGGCGCTTGTCTTTCTTTTCTTTCATGCCTGGCTCGAAACCGCCGCCCTGGATCATGAAGTTACCGATGACGCGGTGGAAAACAGTGTTTTCGTAGTGACCGGCTTTAACGTACTCGATGAAGTTGGCCACGGTGATCGGGGCTTTCTCAGCGTTCAGTTCCAGGACGATGTCGCCGTGGTTGGTGGTCAGTTTGACTTGGGTCATGATCGGTACTCTTTCTGGGAATTCGTGGGTTTCAGGGCTGTCGAGCCCTCAACCGGTCCGGCCGATGTCGGCCAAGGTGCGCAGTTTAGCGCGACAGACGCCAATTTCGAGGCTGTTTTTCATTTGCATCCGATTAAATGCAGCCGTTTTCGGGCCTGTACTGTCAGCGACTTGACGGCTTCGGCTATGATAGCGGCTTTGTTTTATCAGGCCCGTGTTCCGGCCGCGCACTTGTACGTTCAAGGATCCTATGAGCAAGCCCACTGTCGACCCTACCTCGAATTCCAAGACCGGCCCTGCCGTGCCGGTCAATTTCCTGCGCCCGATCATCCAGGCGGACCTGGACTCGGGTAAGCACACGCAGATCGTCACCCGTTTCCCGCCTGAGCCCAACGGCTACCTGCACATCGGTCACGCCAAGTCGATCTGTGTGAACTTCGGTCTGGCCCAGGAGTTTGGCGGCGTCACCCACCTGCGTTTCGACGACACCAACCCGGCCAAGGAAGACCAGGAATACATCGACGCCATCGAAAGCGACGTCAAATGGCTGGGTTTCGAATGGTCCGGCGAAGTGCGCTATGCCTCGCAGTATTTCGACCAGTTGCACGACTGGGCCGTTGAACTGATCAAGGCCGGCAAGGCCTATGTTGACGACCTGAGCCCTGAACAGGCCAAGGAATACCGTGGCACTCTGACCGAGCCGGGCCGCAACAGCCCGTTCCGTGATCGCAGCGTCGAAGAAAACCTCGACTGGTTCGCCCGCATGCGTGCCGGCGAGTTCCCGGACGGCGCACGTGTGCTGCGGGCCAAGATCGACATGGCTTCGCCGAACATGAACCTGCGCGATCCGATCATGTATCGCATCCGCCATGCGCATCACCACCAGACCGGTGACAAGTGGTGCATCTACCCGAACTACGACTTCACCCACGGTCAGTCGGACGCCATCGAAGGCATCACCCACTCGATCTGCACCCTGGAGTTCGAAAGCCACCGTCCGCTGTACGAGTGGTTCCTCGAGAACCTGCCGGTGCCGGCGAACCCGCGCCAGTACGAGTTCAGCCGCCTGAACCTGAACTACACCATCACCAGCAAGCGCAAGCTCAAGCAGTTGGTCGATGAGAAGCACGTCAATGGCTGGGACGATCCGCGCATGTCCACGCTGTCCGGCTTCCGCCGCCGTGGCTACACGCCGGCGTCGATCCGCAATTTCTGCGACATGATCGGCACCAACCGTTCCGACGGCGTGGTTGACTTCGGCATGCTTGAGTTCAGCATCCGTCAGGATCTGGACCAGAACGCCCCACGCGCCATGTGCGTGCTGCGTCCGTTGAAGGTCGTGATCACCAACTACCCGGAAGACAAGGTCGACCACCTCGAACTGCCTCGTCACCCGCAGAAAGAAGAACTCGGCGTGCGCAAGCTGCCGTTCTCCCGTGAAATCTACATCGACCGTGAAGACTTCATGGAAGAGCCGCCAAAAGGCTACAAGCGCCTGGAACCGGCCGGCGAAGTGCGTCTGCGTGGCAGCTATGTGATCCGTGCCGACGAAGCAATCAAGGACGCCGATGGCAACATCGTCGAACTGCGTTGCTCGTACGATCCGGAAACCCTGGGCAAGAACCCTGAAGGCCGCAAGGTCAAAGGCGTGATTCACTGGGTGCCGGCCGCGGCCAGCGTCGAGTGCGAAGTGCGCCTGTACGATCGCCTGTTCCGCTCGCCGAACCCTGAAAAGGCCGAAGACAGCGCCAGTTTCCTGGACAACATCAACCCTGATTCGCTGCAAGTACTCACTGGTTGTCGTGCTGAACCCTCCCTGGGCAATGCACAGCCGGAAGACCGTTTCCAGTTCGAGCGCGAAGGTTACTTCTGCGCGGATATCAAGGACTCGAAACCAGGTGCTCCGGTATTCAACCGTACCGTGACCTTGCGTGATTCGTGGGGCCAGTGATTCAAGGAACCTCTAACGTGCTTTCGATCTACAACACGCTCACCAAGAGCAAAGAAGTATTCAAACCGCTGGATGGCAACAATGTGCGCATGTACGTCTGCGGGATGACCGTGTACGACTACTGCCACATTGGCCACGGCCGCAGCATGGTCGCGTTTGACCTGGTGACCCGCTGGTTGCGGTTCAGCGGTTATAACCTGACGTATGTGCGCAATATCACCGACATTGAAGACAAGATCATCAATCGGGCCAAGGAGAACGGCGAGCCGTTCGACGTGCTGACCGAGCGCATGATCACCGCGATGCACGAGGACGAGGCGCGCCTCAACATCCTCAAGCCGGACATGGAACCGCGGGCCACCGATCACATCGCTGGCATGCAGACCATGATCCAGACCCTGATCGACAAGGGTTACGCCTACGCACCGGGCAATGGCGACGTGTACTACCGCGTCGCCAAGTTCATGGGCTACGGCAAGCTGTCGCGCAAGAAGATCGAAGACCTGCGCATCGGCGCGCGGATCGAAGTCGACGAGTCCAAGCAGGACCCGCTGGACTTCGTGCTGTGGAAAGGCGCCAAGCCGGGTGAACCGAGCTGGCCATCGCCGTGGGGCGACGGTCGTCCGGGCTGGCACATCGAGTGCTCGGTGATGTCGACCTGCTGCCTGGGCGAGACCTTCGACATTCATGGCGGCGGCAGCGACCTTGAGTTCCCGCACCATGAAAACGAAATCGCCCAGAGCGAAGCGGCCACCGGCAAGACCTACGCCAACGCGTGGATGCATTGCGGCATGATTCGTATCAATGGCGAGAAGATGTCCAAGTCCTTGAACAACTTCTTCACCATTCGCGACGTGCTGGAAAAGTACCACCCGGAAGTCGTGCGTTACCTGCTGGTGTCGAGCCACTACCGCAGCGCGATCAACTATTCGGAAGACAACCTCAAGGACGCCAAAGGCGCACTCGAGCGTTTCTACCATGCGTTGAAAGGCCTGCCGACTGTCGAGCCTGCTGGCGGCGAAGCTTTTGTCGAGCGCTTCACCCAGGTGATGAACGACGACTTCGGCACGCCGGAAGCCTGCGCGGTGCTGTTCGAGATGGTTCGCGAGATCAACCGTCTGCGCGAGAGCGATCTGGATGCGGCGGCAGGTCTGGCGGCGCGTCTGAAGGAACTCGCCAGTGTGTTGGGCGTGTTGCAGCTTGAGGCTGATGACTTCCTGCAGGCCGGTGCTGAAGGGCGGGTTGATGCGGCTGAGGTTGATGCGCTGATTGCTGCGCGTCTGGCGGCTCGTGCCGGTAAGGACTGGGCGGAATCCGACCGTATTCGCGACCAGCTGACTGCGATGGGTGTGGTGCTGGAAGACGGCAAGGGCGGTACGACCTGGCGTCTGGCTGACTGATTGCTGCGTTTGTTACAAACAAAACCCGCCTTGTGCGGGTTTTTGTTTTTTTGTGTGGACGGTGTCTGGACTGGCCCCATCGCCAGCAAGCCGGCTCCTACAGAGGTCGAGTTGTTCGCAAGTTTCGTGCACGACGCGAACCTGTAGGAGCCGGCTTGCTGGCGATTGTCCGCGCAGCGGTCAGCTCTCCGACTGGCGCAACCGCTTGTAAAGGGTATTGCGACTAACCCCCAGCCGCCGGGCCAGATGGGAAATATTCCCCCCAGCCGCCTGCAACTGACGATTCAAATCCTCCACATCATTCAAATCAACCGCCAGCGGCTCATCCACCTCCACCGGTTCCATCTCCAGATCGACAAAAAAATCATCCGGCAAATGCTCTGGCCGCACTGGTTGCTCTTCCGCCATGGCCAGTGCCACCTGCATCACGCTGCTGACCTGGCGTAAATTCCCCGGCCACGGATGGCGGCCGAACAACTCCAGCACCTCACGGCTCAACCCGGCCCACTGCGACGGTTCACGGTGTTGTTCCCACAAGCGTTTGAACAGCGCCTGCTTGTCGCTGCGTTCCCTGAGCGGCGGCAATTCCAGGGTCAAGCCGCCGATCCGGTAATACAGGTCTTCGCGAAACCGTCCCAACTGAACCTGCTCGCGCAACGAACGGTTAGTCGCCGAGATAATGCGGATGTCCACCGGGAACAGCTCGCTGCTGCCCACTGGCTGCACGCAACGTTCCTGCAACACCCTTAATAGCCGGGCTTGGGTTGGCAATGGCATGTCGCCGATTTCATCGAGAAACAGCGTGCCTTTGTCGGCCTTGCGAATCAGCCCGATGCTGCCTTTCTGATTGGCACCCGTAAACGCGCCTTTCTCGTAGCCAAACAGCTCGGACTCCACCAGTTCGGCGGGGATCGCTGCACAGTTGACTGCAATGAATGGTTGTTTGCTGCGAGAACTGGCCTGATGCAGCGCCTTGACGAACACTTCCTTGCCGACCCCGGTTTCGCCGTGGATCAGCAGCGGAATGTCTTTCTCCAGCAGGCGCTCGGCCTGGCGCACGGCTTTTTCCACACGGCTGTCGCCGAAATGCAGGGTATTGAGGCTGATAGCGGCGGGTGCGGGTGCCACCACGGCGGGCTCGGCGAACATTCTTGCCTGGATCGGCGCCTGCTTCGGCCGCCTCAACAGGCACTGGAAGCGGTTGCGCCCGGACGCCTGGAGGGAGAAGGGCAGGCCGTCCGGCTGATTCAGCAGTTCCAGCAACGAGACCTTGAACAGGCTCTCGACACTGACCCGCGACAGGCTGATGCCCAGCAGATTGTCGGCGCGGCGATTGGCTGAGAGCACCTGGCCGGTCTCATCGAAAATCAACAATCCCGCCCATTGGCTGTCGAGATTGTTCAACCCGGTGTTGAACGTCAGTTGAAAGTGCTGGCCGTGGAACAGGTTGAGGATCAGCCGGTTCTCCACGGTCTGGCTCATCATCTTGACCATGCCGAGGGTGTGGGACGGCGGCAGGTAACTGTCGCTGGACACGTCCAGCACCGCGATGACCTTGCGTTCGGCATCGAAAATCGGCGCGGCGGAACCGGTCATGAAGCGGTTGGCCTTGAGGAAATGTTCATCGTGCTCGATGTGCACCGCCTGCTCACAGGCCAGGGCGGTGCCGATGGCATTGGTGCCGCTGCAACGCTCCATCCAGCTGGCGCCGGCGCTGAAGCCGCGGGTCAGGCTCGGCTCGATGAAGCGCTGGGTGCCCCAGGAGGTCAGGACCTGGCCCTGATTGTCGGCGAGCATGATCAGGCAGTTGGAGTTACTGAGGATGTTTTCGTAGTAGGGCAGGACCTCCTGATGGGTGGTCTGCACCAATGAATGCTGGCTTTCCAGCAACTGCGCGATGTCCGCTGCCGGTAGCTGGTCGAATGCCGGGGCACTCTGATGATCGAGCCCGAACGCGCGGCAACGGGACCAGGAGTCCTGGATGATGGAGTCGTGGGAGAGCGGCGAGGCAGGTGCGGCCATGGCAGTCGATCTCTGAGCAAGCTTTTATTGTTTTTATGATGGTTCTGACACACCACGCCCCTGTAGGAGCCGGCTTGCTGGCGATGGCGTCCTTGAAATCGCTATCGCCAGCAAGCCTGGCTCCTACAGGGACCGTGAACAGTCCGTAGAGTGTTGTTCACTATTGTTCATTGTCAACGGTTCGATTGTTCAATTGTTCAGCCGTCGTTGTTCATTTCTGTTCAGCAACGAAAGCGGCTCCACGGCTGTTTCAAGGATTTCCAAGCCAGATCAACACGTTGCAATTTCTGGCATGAAACTCGCTCTACTGCTCCGGTCGCTTGACTCCAATAATAAAAAGGCCGAGCCATGTCACTCACTCTTGAGCACGTCAGCCGCACCGTCGAGGGCCAGACCTGGATCGACGATGCGTGCCTGAGTTTCGAACCTGGATCCTTCAACGTTTTGCTGGGCCGCACGCTGTCCGGCAAAACCAGTCTCATGCGCCTGATGGCGGGCCTGGACAAGCCCGACAGCGGCCGCATCCTGATGAACGGCGTCGACGTCACCCAGCGCCCGGTGCGCTTGCGCAACGTGTCGATGGTCTATCAGCAGTTCATCAACTACCCGACCATGACGGTGTTCGAGAACATCGCCTCGCCGTTGCGTCAGGCCGGCGTGTCCAACGAACTGATCCAGAGCAAGGTGCTGGAAACCGCGAAGATGCTACGCATCGAGAAGTTTCTCCAGCGCTATCCGCTCGAGCTCTCCGGCGGTCAGCAACAGCGCACCGCGATGGCCCGGGCGCTGGTCAAGGACGCCGAACTGATCCTGTTCGACGAGCCGCTGGTCAACCTCGACTACAAGTTGCGCGAAGAACTGCGCCAGGAAATGCGCGAGCTGTTCAAGGCGCGGCACACCATCGCCATCTACGCCACCACCGAGCCCAACGAAGCGCTGGCGCTCGGTGGCACCACGACCATTCTTCACGAAGGCCGGGTGATTCAGAGCGGCAAGTCCTCCGAGGTCTATCACCAGCCGCAATCGGTGCTGGCCGCCGAGCTGTTCTCCGAACCGCCGATCAACCTGATGCCCGGGCGCATCGCCGGCAACGAAGTCAGCTTCGCCAATTTCGTGCACTTCCCGTTGAACGTCGATTTGCGCCCGGTGGGCGAGGGCGAGTTCCGCTTCGGCGTACGTCCGAGCCACATCTCGCTGGTGCCGAGCAACGACGATGACCTCGAACTGGCAGTGACCGTCGAGGTCGCCGAGATCAGCGGCTCGGAAACCTTCCTTCACGTGCGCAACGAGCATTTCCTGCTGGTGCTGCATTTGCCCGGGGTTCACGAATACGACGTCGATGCGCCGATCCGCATCTATATCCCGACCCATAAACTGTTTGTGTTCGATGCGCAGGGGCGGCTGGTCCAGGCGCCCGGTCGCCGTATCGCGAGGGTTGCCTGATGGCCGAAATCCGTTTGCAGAACCTTGCGCACAGTTACACGCGCACGCCGAGCGGCCCCGAGGATTACGCGATCCGCGAGATGGATCACATCTGGGAGCAGGGCGGTGCTTACGCCTTGCTCGGGCCTTCGGGTTGCGGCAAGTCGACCTTGCTCAACATCATTTCCGGGTTGCTCAGCCCGTCCCAGGGTCATGTCCTGTTCGATGGCAAAGCGGTCAACGACCTGACCCCGGAGAAGCGCAACATCGCTCAGGTTTTCCAGTTTCCGGTGGTCTACGACACCATGACGGTGTTCGATAACCTGGCCTTTCCGCTACGCAATCAGGGCATGGCCGAAGCAAAAATTCACAGCAAGGTGCAGGAAATTGCCGAGGTCCTCGACCTCCAGGCGTTGCTGAGCAAGAAGGCGCGCAACCTCACCGCTGACGAAAAACAGAAAGTCTCGATGGGTCGCGGGCTGGTGCGCGACGACGTCTCCGCCATCCTCTTCGATGAACCGCTGACGGTGATCGACCCGCACTTGAAGTGGAAGCTGCGGCGCAAGCTCAAACAGATCCACGAGCAGTTCAACATCACCATGGTCTACGTCACCCACGATCAACTTGAAGCCTCGACCTTCGCCGACAAAATTGCGGTGATGTACGGCGGGCAGATCGTGCAGTTCGGCACGCCACGGGAATTGTTCGAACGGCCGAGCCATACCTTTGTCGGTTATTTCATCGGCAGCCCGGGGATGAACCTGATCGACGTGCAGCCGCAACCGGGCGGTGTCGGTTTTGCCTCGACGCATTTGCCGTTGTCCGAGGCGCAACTGCAACGCATCGCCGAGTCCGAATGGAAAACCCTGAAGGTTGGCATCCGACCTGAGTTCGTACACGTGTGGGACGAACCGTTTGACGACGCGATGCAAGCAAAGGTCGTACACGTCGAAGACCTCGGCACCTACAAGATCATGACCCTGAACCTCGACGGCGTGACGTTGAAAGTGCGGTTGGCCGAAGACAAGCCGGTGCCGGAGGGCACGGCGTACATCAGCTTTCCGGCGCAATGGTTGATGGTCTATGCCGACGATTACCTGCTGGAGGTGCTGCCATGAACAAAGTGCAGAACAACAAGGCCTGGTGGCTGGTCCTGCCGGTGTTTTTGCTGGTGGCGTTCAGTGCGGTGATTCCGATGATGACCGTGGTCAACTATTCGGTGCAGGACATCTTCGACCAGTCCAGCCGCTACTTTGTCGGCGCCGATTGGTACAAACAGGTGCTGCTCGACCCACGGTTGCACGACTCGCTGCTGCGACAGTTCATCTACTCCGGCTGCGTATTGCTGATCGAAATCCCGCTGGGCATCGCCATCGCTTTGACCATGCCGACCAAGGGGCGCTGGTCTTCCCTGGTGCTGATCATCCTGGCGATTCCGCTGCTGATTCCATGGAACGTGGTCGGCACTATCTGGCAGATCTTCGGCCGGGCGGACATTGGCTTGCTCGGTTCGAGCCTCAATGCGATGGGCATCAACTATAACTATGCGGCCAACACCATGGACGCCTGGGTCACGGTGCTGGTGATGGACGTGTGGCACTGGACGTCGCTGGTGGCGCTGTTGTGTTTCTCCGGGTTGCGGGCGATTCCGGACGTGTACTACCAGGCGGCGCGGATCGATCGGGCATCCGCCTGGGCAGTGTTCCGACACATCCAGTTGCCCAAGCTCAAGAGCGTGTTGTTGATCGCGGTGATGCTGCGGTTCATGGACAGTTTCATGATCTACACCGAGCCGTTCGTGCTCACGGGCGGCGGGCCGGGCAATGCCACGACCTTCCTCAGCCAGACTCTGACGCAAATGGCCATCGGCCAGTTCGACCTCGGCCCGGCGGCGGCGTTCTCGCTGGTGTACTTCCTGATCATCCTGTTGGTGTCCTGGCTGTTCTACACCGCCATGACTCACTCTGACGCCACCCGGTGAGGCCCACCATGAGCAAGCGGCTTACCCCTATGAAAAAAGTGATTCCACTGCTGATCTACATCCTGTTCCTGCTGGTGCCGATCTACTGGCTGCTGAACATGTCCTTCAAGAGCAACACCGAAATCCTCAGCGGCCTGACGCTGTTTCCGCAGGATTTCACGTTTGCCAACTACAAGGTGATCTTCACCGATCCGGCCTGGTACACCGGTTACCTCAACTCGCTGTATTACGTGAGCCTGAACACGCTGATTTCCCTGAGCGTGGCATTGCCGGCGGCGTACGCGTTCTCGCGCTATCGCTTCCTCGGCGACAAGCACCTGTTCTTCTGGCTGCTGACCAACCGCATGGCACCACCGGCGGTATTCCTGTTGCCGTTCTTCCAGCTGTATTCGTCGATCGGCCTGTTCGACACCCACATCGCCGTGGCGTTGGCGCATTGCCTGTTCAACGTGCCGTTGGCGGTGTGGATTCTCGAGGGCTTCATGTCCGGCGTTCCGAAGGAAATCGACGAAACCGCCTACATTGATGGCTACAGTTTTCCCAAGTTCTTCGTGAAGATTTTTGTGCCGCTGATTGGCTCGGGGATCGGCGTAACGGCGTTCTTCTGCTTCATGTTTTCCTGGGTCGAGCTGTTGCTGGCGCGGACGCTGACCTCGGTCAACGCCAAGCCGATCGCGGCGGTGATGACCCGAACCGTTTCGGCGTCCGGCATCGACTGGGGCGTGCTGGCGGCGGCGGGGGTGTTGACCATCCTGCCGGGCATGCTGGTGATCTGGTTTGTCCGTAACCACGTGGCCAAGGGCTTTGCCCTCGGCCGAGTATGAGGAACTGATGATGGAATGGATGAGTTGGACTGTCCCCACAGCGGCGTTCTTCACCGTCATTGGCCTGATTCTGGTGGGCATGACGACGTGGGAACTACGTTCGCCGAGCGTTCTTCGGCGTGGTTTTTTGCCGATTGCCACCACCCGTGGCGATCGGCTGTTTATCGGTCTTCTCGGCAGCGCCTACCTGCATTTGCTGGTAATCGGCGTGACCGACTGGAGCATCTGGGTAGCGTTCGCGTTGTCCCTGGTGTGGCTGTTGGCTGTGATGCGTTGGGGCTAGTCGAATCGCTCGGCAATGTTGCTCCGAAACCCTAAAAGGAGGTCTCTATGTTCGACAAAAACAATAAGCTGCGACATAGCATTTCATTGGCAGCCATGCTGGCACTCAGCGGTTTGAGCGCTTCGGCCTGGGCCGATGCCTACGAAGAAGCTGCGAAAAAATGGATCGGCGGCGAGTTCAAACCGTCCACCCTGTCGGCGGATCAGCAGCTCGCGGAACTGAAGTGGTTCATCAAGGCCGCCGAGCCGTTTCGCGGGATGGACATCAAGGTCGTCTCGGAAACCCTGACCACTCACGAGTATGAGTCCAAGGTGTTGGCCAAGGCTTTTACCGAGATCACCGGGATCAAGGTGACCCACGATTTGCTGCAGGAAGGCGACGTGGTGGAAAAGCTGCAGACCGTGATGCAGTCGGACAAGAGCATCTATGACGGCTGGGTCAACGACTCGGACCTGATCGGTACGCACTTCCGTTACGGCAAGACTGAATCCATCACCGACCTGATGGCCAATGAAGGTAAAAACTTCACTTCGCCTACCCTGGACCTCAAGGATTTCATCGGCCTTTCCTTCACCACCGCGCCCGACGGCAAGCTCTATCAACTGCCCGACCAACAATTCGCCAACCTCTATTGGTTCCGCGCCGACTGGTTCGAGCGTGCGGACCTTAAAGCCAAGTTCAAGGAAAAGTACGGTTACGAGTTGGGCGTTCCGGTGAACTGGTCAGCCTATGAAGACATTGCCAAGTTCTTCAGCGAAGACGTCAAGGAAATCGACGGCAAGCGGGTCTACGGGCACATGGATTACGGCAAGAAAGACCCGTCCCTGGGCTGGCGTTTCACCGATGCCTGGTTCTCCATGGCGGGTGGTGGCGACAAGGGCTTGCCTAACGGTTTGCCGGTGGACGAGTGGGGCATCCGCGTCGAGGATTGCCACCCGGTCGGTTCCAGCGTGACTCGGGGTGGCGACACCAACGGCCCGGCGGCGGTATTTGCCACCACCAAATACGTCGATTGGCTCAAGGCCTACGCACCACCGGAAGCGGCGGGCATGACCTTCTCCGAGTCCGGCCCGGTACCGTCCCAAGGCAACATCGCCCAACAGATCTTCTGGTACACCGCATTCACCGCCGACATGACCAAACCGGGTCTGCCCGTGGTAAACGCCGACGGCACGCCGAAATGGCGCATGGCGCCTTCGCCGCGCGGTCCGTATTGGGAAGAGGGCATGAAGCTGGGTTATCAGGACGTGGGTTCCTGGACGTTCATGAAGTCCACGCCTGAGAAACAGAAACTGGCTGCCTGGCTCTATGCGCAGTTCGTGACGTCGAAAACCGTGTCGCTGAAGAAAACCATCGTCGGCCTGACACCGATTCGTGAGTCGGACATCAACTCGCAAGCGATGACCGACCTGGCACCGAAACTCGGTGGGCTGGTCGAGTTCTACCGCAGCCCGGCCCGCGTGCAATGGACCCCGACCGGGACCAACGTGCCGGACTATCCGCGTCTGGCGCAACTGTGGTGGAGCCACATCGCCGAAGCCGCCAGCGGTGACAAAACCCCTCAACAGGCGCTTGATGGCCTGGCCAAGGATCAGGACGCGATCATGTCCCGTCTGGAACGCTCGAAGGCGCAAGCCACCTGCGCCCCGAAAATGAACCCCGAGCGCGATGCGCAATACTGGTTCGATCAGCCGGGTGCACCGAAACCGAAACTGGCGAACGAAAAGCCCAAGGGTGAAACCGTGAGCTACAACGAACTGCTGAAATCGTGGGCGGATGCACGTAAGTAAACGGCGGGACTGAGAAAGGCGAACGGCACCGGAAGGTGCCGTTTTTGTGTGTGCCTGATCCATTGCTATCGCGAGCAGGCTCGCTCCCACAAGTTTGTGCCACATAACGGATATGTAATTTCCACGCCACCGTCACGAAAGGTTCGGCTTGTTACCTTGATCCCGTCAGCTACTTAAACGAGGAATCAAACATGAAACTTGCCCAAATCGGTACCGTTGCAGCAGCTCTGGTGATGTCTTCTCTGGCGATGGCCGAAGGCGGCGGTGACCGTACCTTCGACAGAATGATGAGCGCCAACGACCGCTCCGTTGAGCTGTTCGTCGCCAAGGAACAGGCCCGCGATCCGGTCGTCGTCAACGAAAAGAAAGACGAAAAAACCAAAGATCTGTAAGCGTGCCGCATCGCACCAAGCCTGTCATCGAACGCCGATGCCGGGCTTTTTCATGAGTCCGCACTGGAGGGATATGGATATGGAAGGTTTCAAGTTGCTCGCGTTTGCCGGCGTCATGGCCGTGTCTCTGAATGCACTGGCCGAAGGGGGCGGCGACCGAACCTTTGAGCGCGCGTTTAGCGCCAACGTCAAAGCCATGGAGCAATACGCCGTGAGCCAAGGCAAAGCGGCGCCGGTAGTGAAGGACTATGAATACGGCATGAAGCTGGATGTAGTGAAAATTGTCAGCGTTGTGAAGCCTCAGCCAGCCTGCGCTGTCGCCCCCGCCGCCATGACCTATGAAGATTCGAAAGGACAGCTCAACACCCTCAAATACAGCGTGGTGGGTGCCTGCCGAAACAACGGTGGCTGAGGCCACACAATCCCCCAACAGTGCGTATTTCAATTCGGGGTGTTTAAAGGTTGTTTGGGAGATGGGGAGCCTTCTGTGTAACTAATCCACCTTTAGCTTATGAAGGGGGATTTAGCGCTTTGGCATTCCTTGAATAACCGCGACCCGTTGAGGGACGCGGTTTTTTAGTGTGCTGGATGACTCAGTTTTTGCTGCTCTTTACGATAGAAAACATCATTCCTGTGTAACGAGTCGTCGTCGCTGAGTAATTAAGGTCGCCCACCTTGCGCTCGGTTGGTTCTTTAGCGTCGAAATTCTTGACCGACTCATGGAAAACGTCCATGACCATTTTTTTGTTCTGCTCAACCGGGATGCCAGGGTTGAGTGCTTCAGTGATCGCAAGCAGAACAGAAAATATCTGAAGTGATTGCTCCTCATTTGGTGAGATGTTAAGGATCACCATGTCCACGTTGCCGTCATTTTTATCGATGGTTCCCATCATCGCCAGGTCCTGGCTGAAAGCATGCGAGAACGTGTCGGTGGCCCCACCCGTCTGAACTTCAAAGTCGGCAGTTTTGAATTCCTTGTTGTATCGACCTACCGCGTCGTTGAACGCGTTATGGAACTCATTGACAGTCAAACCCATGGAGTCTGCGGAACGGTTGGCGTTTGCTTCAACAGTTGCCACGGACTCGAAGCCTTGAGTTTTGGGGTTGAGGTAGTCAACAAGAGCAGAGGCCAGAAGCATGAAGCCCAACCCACCCATGAACAAGGTCCATCGTGTCGGGACCTTGCCGGTTTTTTTGCTCTTGAAAACAGTCGGCGCTATCAGCCCGACGACCGCCACCACCAAAGACAGCAATCCAAACAACGCCACCAGTCCTATTAGTACCACCACGATTCATTCCTTTTGATTTACAGTTTTAAAGTGATGACATTCTAATATCGCGCATCCGAAAAGCCCACGGCGGTGGAGTCGAAAACGAGCGGGACCACGCTCCCTCGCTACAAAATCGGTTAATCAGCGGGCGAAAAAAAGGCGCCCCGAAGGACGCCAAAGGATTCACCTCTTACCAAAGGAGCAAGGAGCTTCTAAAGGTGAATGGGTATGAAGGGTTAACTCAGAGAATCGCCAGCGGATACTCGACAATCACCCGCACTTCATCCAGATCAGACTCGAACGCCGTGGCGCGGGTATTGGCCTGGCGCAAACGCAGTGACATGTCTTTCAACGAGCCGCTCTGCACCACGTATTTGACTTCGATTTCGCGTTCCCAGCGCTTCTGGTCGGTCAGCGGATTGCCGTCGGCATCGCGGCGCATGTACACGGCGTTGGCGCTGGAATAGTCGGCGTCGGTGCCACGGGCGTAACGGGTCATGAACGATAATCCCGGCACGCCATAGGTCGTCATGTCGAGGTCGTAACGCACCATCCACGAACGTTCCTTGGGCGAGTTGAAGTCGCTGTACTGGATGGAGTTGTCGAGGAAGATCGAATCGGACTGGCGCAGATAATCGAAGTCGTCATTGCCGTTGTTGCGCTGGTGCGAGAGGGCTACGGAGTGCGTGCCGAGTTTGACTCCGACGCGGCCGCTCCAGATGTTGTTGTCGAACTCGCCGAGCAGTTGTTTGCCTTCGTCGACAGCCTTGTAGTAGTTCAGGCCGCCAAACAACGACAGGTCATCCGACAGCGGGTACGTCCACGCGCTGCCTGCGTAGTATTGATTCCAGGCGTCCTTGAGGCGACTGGAATACAGACTGAAGCTGAGGTTGTTGAGTGCGTAGTCCCCACCGAAGTAACCAATCCACGGCGAATTGACCGGGCCCGCGTAGAACGTCGCGAAATTTTCGCGCATGTCGCTGGAAACCGGTTGGCTCATCGCATGCAGGCGACCGCCCTGTACTGACAGGCCTTCGATACTGGTATTGGTGGCGGTGACACCCCGGAAGCTTTCCGGCAGCAGCCTGGAGTCGCCCGCCGCGACGACCGGGTTGGAGGGAAAGACATCGCCCACTTTAACCACCGTATCAAAGGCTCGCACTTTCGCAGCGCCCCCGACCTTGGTGTATTCGTCCCGCGCCTGGCCTTCACTGTTGACCGGCAGTACGTCGAACGAACTGCGGCCTCCGTTGCGGCCATCACCGGTATCAAGTTTTAACCCGATTATCGCAAACGCATCGACACCCACCCCGACAGTGCCTTGTGTAAACCCGGATTCAAACTTGCTGATGATGGCGTGGGCCCAGGCTTCGGAATAACCGTTGCCGGTGGGACTGGACTGGCCGTCACGGTGATCACGATTGAAGTAGTAGTTGCGGTTGAGCAGCGTCAGGCTGCTGCCCTCGATAAACCCCTCGGCTTTATCTTCCGCTAACACCAGGGGCGGCCCCGAACCGACCACCACGGCTAAAGCCGCCATCGACATTTTTGTATTGTTAACCATCAAGCACTCCTTGGGATCGGCAGAACTGGAACGTTCTTCGGCGTGGGTTTTATTGTTCGGCGGGAGGGCAGGGCCCACCCGCGTGATCGCCGGGAGACATCGTTGCAATCTGCGGATAACGCCAAGGTGATGGGGTTATTACAATTTCGTCATGTGGGTGGGTACAGCGCGCGGCGACTCAAGTCAGCGCCGCGAGCTGCTCGATGGTCTGGCCAAGGATCAGGACGCGATCATGTCCCGTCTGGAACGCTCGAAGGCCCAAGCCACCTGCGCCCCGAAAATGAACCCCGAGCGCGATGCGCAATACTGGTTCGATCAGCCGGGTGCACCAAAACCGAAACTGGCGAACGAAAAGCCTAAGGGTGAAACCGTGAGCTACAACGAACTGCTGAAATCGTGGGCAGATGCGCGTAAGTAAACGGCGGGACTGAGAAAGGCGAACGGCACCGGAAGGTGCCGTTTTTGTTTGTGTCAGATCCAGTATCAGCGACCTGATTGCCCAGTTGGACACGTTCCCGTGTAGGAGCCAGCTTGCTGGCTCCTACACGGGGATTGGGTTCACACGGTTCGAAATTGTAGGAGCTGGCTTGCCAGCGATGGACGTCAACGATAACGCGGGCTGTCTGAATGAACGCGTTGTCCGGTCGTTTTTCGCGGGCAAGCCTCGCTCCTACAGGGTTCGGTGTTTGCTTTTGCCTTTCACCACTCATCAGGCCGAGCGTTAGCTCGCCTTCCGCTTTTGATCTGAGCGCCCCCTCGAGAGGCCGAGCGCAGGTTCTGCGCAGTGGGCAACCCGGCATGGATGCCGGGTTAGCCGCCCCCGGCCAGGGATGGCCGATGGCGGCGGGCCCACGGAGCAGGACCGGAGCGAGGGCATGCCGAGCCTAGGCGAGGCACCGAACGAAAGGGGCAAGAGCGCTTTGGTTACTTTCGCGCTTTTCGAAAGTGACTCGCCGTAAGGGCGAAACCCATAGTCGCAGTGACCGCAAAAATGGATATGTACGCCAGAGGAGGGGAAAAACATCAGTACCAAACCCCACAAACGCAAAAACGGCACCCGAAGGTGCCGTTTCTGTTTTCTACGATCTAACGCTAAGCGATCAACCCGCCAGACCAGCCTGTTGAACCAGAGCCAGCAACGGCTGCGGATACAGCCCGAGGAAGAACGCCAGTACGGCGATGGCCAGCAGCATCACGCCGCCTGCACGTTGTTCCCAATGCAGTTGCGCATCGTGGCGACGCAGGTTTGGCTCCATCAGGTACAGAGTGACCATGACGCGCAGGTAGTAGAAGACGCCGATGGCGCTGCCCAGTACCAGGGAACCAACCAGCCACCATTGGTGCGACTCGACACCGGTGGCGATGATGTAGAACTTGCCGATGAAGCCCGCGGTCAGCGGGATACCGGCCAGGGACAGCATCATCACGGTCAGCACGGCGGTCAGGTACGGACGGCGCCAGAACAGGCCGCGGTATTCGTACAGGGCATCCGCGTCACGGCCGTTGTACGGCGAGGACATCAGGGTGATCACGCCGAAGGCGCCGAGGCTGGTGATCACGTAGGTGACCAGGTACACGCCGATGGCTTCCACGGCCAGACCCTTGCTCGCCACCAGAGCGATCAGCAGGTAGCCGAAGTGCGCGATGGACGAGTAACCCAGCAGACGCTTGAGGTTGCTTTGGGTCAGGGCCAGCAGGTTACCGAACAGGATCGAGGCAATGGCGATGATGGTCAGCACGTCGCTGAGTACACCGCTGCTCGCCGCTGGCGAGATCTGGAACAGACGCACCATCACTGCGAACACAGCGACTTTGGAAGCGGTCGCCAGGAACGCCGCCACCGGTGCCGGAGCACCTTCGTAAACGTCCGGGGTCCAGAGGTGGAACGGTACCAGCGACAGTTTGAACGCCAGGCCGATCAGCATCATGCCCAGGCCCATCTGCGCCAGGGAGCTTGGCAGACCGGTGGCCGCGAGGGCCTGGCCGATACCGACAAAGCTCAGGCTGCCGGAATCGGCGTAGAGCAGGGCCATACCGAACAACAGGAACGCGGAACCGGCGGCCGACAGCACCATGTACTTGATACCGGCTTCCAGCGAACGCTTGTTGAAGAAGGCGTAGGCCACCAGACCGTAGACCGGCACCGAGAGCAGTTCCAGACCGATGAACAACCCGGCCAGGTGCTGCGCGCTGACCAGAACCAGGCCACCGGCGGCGGCCATCAGGATCAGCAGGTACAGTTCTTCGCGGTTGCCCGGGTAACCCGAACCGCCATCGCCGAGGTAGGCGTGGGCGAGGGTCACACAAGCCAGGGTGGCGACCAGGATCAGCGCCATGTACAAGCAGGCAAAGCTATCGATCTGCAGCAGTGGGGTCACGGCCAATGGCGCGACTTTCAAGGCTGGCAGGATCGACAGCAACGCCAGGTTCAGGCCCGCCACGGAAATCAGGAAGGTCTGCGAGTGGTTGCGGCGCCAGGCAATCGCCAGCATCACCACGATGATCGTGGCGCTGGTGATCAACAACGGCGCTAGCGCGATAAAGTGTTGAGTCGTGAATTCCATAGCGCTCTTACCGGGCCGAAGCGAGTTGAGTGAAGGCGGTGCCGAGCCATTGCTGCACGCCATGCATCGTCGCAGCAGAGGTATCGAGGAACGGTTGCGGGTACACGCCGATGTAGATCAGCAGTGCCGCCAGACCGACCACCATGATCAGTTCGCGACCGTCCATGCCATGCAGCACCGCGTCCGATTTGGCCGGACCGAAGTACGCACGGTGGATCATGATCAGCGAGTAGACCGAACCGAACACCAGGCCGGACGTCGCGATGATGGTGACCAACGGTGCAGCAGGGAAGGTACCGATCAGGATCAGGAACTCACCGACAAAGTTACCGGTGCCCGGCAAGCCCAGCGACGCGGCTGCGAAGAACAGGCTGAGGGCCGGCAGGTAAGCGATCTTCGACCACAGGCCACCCATTTCACGCATGTCGCGGGTGTGGGTGCGCTCGTACAACTGCCCGCTCAGGATAAAGAGTGCCGCGGCCGACAGACCGTGCGCCAGCATCTGCATCACCGCGCCCTGCAGCGCCAGTTGGCTGCCGGAGTAGATGCCGATCAGTACGAAACCCATGTGGGAAACGGACGAGAAGGCGATCAGACGCTTGATGTCGGTTTGTGCGAAAGCCAGGAACGCGCCGTAGAAAATCCCGATCAGACCGAGGGTCATGGCGATCGGCGCAAACTCGGCCGAAGCATTCGGGAACAGCGGCAGGGCGAAACGCAGCAGACCGTACGCAGCGGTTTTCAGCAAGATACCGGCCAGGTCGACGGAACCTGCGGTCGGCGCCTGGGCGTGAGCATCAGGCAACCAGGAGTGGAACGGTACGACTGGCAGCTTGACCGCGAAGGCGATGAAGAAGCCGAGCATCAGGATGTACTCGGTGGTCAGCGACATCTTGGTTTTCAACAGATCGGCGTAGTTGAAAGTAATCACGCCAGTGTCGTTGAAGTTGACCAGTACCAGACCCAGGATCGCCACCAACATGATCAGGCCGGAAGCCTGAGTGAAGATGAAGAACTTGGTCGCCGCGTAGATCCGGGTTTTCTTGCCGTCCGAAGAACTGTGACCCCAGAGCGCGATGAGGAAGTACATCGGCACCAGCATCATTTCCCAGAAGAAGAAGAACATGAACAGGTCGAGGGCGAGGAACACGCCGACGACACCGCCCAGGATCCACATCAGGTTCAGGTGGAAGAAGCCAACGTGACGTTGAATCTCTTTCCACGAGCAGAGTACCGACAGCACGCCCAGCAGACCGGTCAGCATGATCATCAGCAGCGACAGGCCGTCGAGGGCCAGGTGCACGCTGATGCCGAAGCGTTCGATCCAGATGTGCTTGAACTCAAGCGCCCAGGTCGGGTCGGCGCCAGGCGCCGGGGCAAATGAATAGTCACCGGTGGCCCACAGCCAGAGGCCGAGGGAAAGCAACAGGGACATGGTGATCAGCGCAATCCAGCGGGGGAGGGTGGCGCCGAAGCGCTCACCCATCCAGCACAGCAGGCCGCCGATGAAGGGGATCAGGATTAGCCAAGGCAGAATCATGACGGGCTCAATTCCTTTCGCAAGTTCGCAAGGTTCATATTCAGACCGCTACCAGCACGATGGCGCCGATGACCAGCACGGAGCCGGCTGCCATCGATGCCGCGTACCAACGCAGTTGACCGGTTTCGGTACGGCTCAGGGCGGTGTGACCGCCTTTGGCCATACGCGGGATCAGACCGATGGTCTGGTCGAGCGGGTCTTTGCGCAGTACATGGCTGATCGCCAGGTATGGCTTGACGAACAGCTTGTCGTAGATCCAGTCGAAGCCCCAGGCAGCGAACCACCAGGCCGAAAGGAAGCGGCCGATGCCGCTGTTGGCGATTGCAGTAACGAAACGACGCTTGCCGAGGAACAGCAACGCGGCCAGCAGGATACCGGCCAGGGCGATGGCGCCCGAGGCGATTTCCAGACTGTGCTTGGCTTCGCCGCCGGCGTGGCCGACGCTTTCCGGCAGCACACCGTGCAGTGGCGGAACGATCATCGCGCCAATGGCGGTGGACAATACGATCAGCACCGACAGTGGCAGCCAGTGAGCGATGCCGTGACCGGCGTGCGCTTCGGTCTTCACTTCACCGTGGAACGCGATGAAGATCAGGCGGAAGGTGTACAGCGAAGTCATGAACGCACCGACCAGACCTGCGTACAGCAGACCCTGGTTGCCGCTGGCAAATGCTTCCCAAAGGATTTCGTCCTTGGAGTAGAAGCCTGCGGTCACCAGTGGCAGGGCCGCCAGGGCCGCGCCGCCGACGATGAAGCTGGCGTAGGCCAGTGGCAGTTTCTTCCACAGGCCGCCCATCTTGAAGATGTTCTGCTCGTGGTGGCAGGCAACGATCACCGCACCGGAGGCAAGGAACAGCAGCGCCTTGAAGAAGGCGTGGGTCATCAGGTGGAAGATCGCGCCATCCCATGCGCCAACGCCCAGCGCCAGGAACATGTAGCCGATCTGGCTCATGGTCGAATAGGCAAGGATACGTTTGATGTCGGTCTGCACCAGTGCCGCGAAACCGGCGAGTACCAGGGTCACGCCACCGACGATGCCTACCAGGTGCAGGATTTCCGGCGCCAGGGTGAACAGGCCGTGGGTACGGGCGATCAGGTAGACACCAGCGGTCACCATGGTCGCGGCGTGGATCAGTGCCGAAACCGGGGTAGGACCGGCCATCGCATCCGCCAGCCAGGTTTGCAGTGGCAGTTGCGCGGATTTACCGACAGCGCCGCCCAGCAGCATCAGGGTGGCCATGACCATCCAGAAGTCGCCGGCCTGGAATTTCTGCGGTGCCAGCACCAGCAGTTCCTGGACGTTCAGCGTACCCAGTTGGGCGAACAGGATGAACAGGCCGATGGCCATGAACACGTCGCCGATGCGGGTCACGATAAAGGCTTTGAGTGCGGCGTTACCGTTGTTGCGGTTGCTGTAGTAGAAACCGATCAACAGGTACGAGCACAGGCCCACGCCTTCCCAGCCGAAGTACAGGAACAACAGGTTATCGCCCAGGACCAGGAACAGCATGCTGGCGATAAACAGGTTGGTGTAGGCGAAGAAACGCGAGTAACCGGCTTCACCGCGCATGTACCAGGACGCGAACAGGTGGATCAGGAAGCCGACACCGACCACGACACCGAGCATGGTCAGGGACAGACCATCCAGGTACAGCGCGAAGTTCGGCGTGAAGCCTTCCACCGCCATCCACTGCCACAACACCTGGGTGTAGTGACCACCTTCAGGTGGCGCGACGTTGAATTGCCAGATCACGTAAGCGGTGACGATGGCAGACAGGCCGATGGAACCGACGCCGATCAGCGCCGACAGGTTTTCCGAGAGGCGTCCACGGGAGAACGACAGCAGCAGGAAACCTATGAGAGGGAATACGAAAGTCAGATAGAGAAGATTCATCCGCGCATCTCACTGGCAGCGTCGATATCGAGCGTGTGGAAGCGGCGATACAGTTGCAGCAGGATCGCCAGGCCGATACTGGCCTCGGCGGCTGCCAGGCTGATCACCAGGATGAACATGATCTGTCCATCCGGCTGCGCCCAGCGGCTACCGGCAACGATGAACGCCAAAGCGGAGGCATTCATCATGACCTCCAGGCTCATCAGCACGAAGAGAATGTTGCGGCGGACCATCAGGCCGACCAGACCGAGGCAGAACAGGATGCCGGCGACCGCCAGACCATGCTCCAAAGGGATAGCAGGCATCGTCATTGCTCCTTGGCTTCGTTACGGCCCAAGTGGAACGCCGTCACGGCTGCGGCGAGCAGCAGCATCGAGGCGAGTTCGACCACCAGCAGGTACGGACCGAACAGGCTGATGCCCACGGCCTTGGCGTCTACGGTGGTGTGGCCGACGGCCTGGCCGCTCTGGTGGGAGAACAGCACGTACAGCAGTTCAGCCAGCAGCAGGGCACCGAGAATCACCGGGCCGAGCCAGATGCCGGGCTTGAGCCAGACGCGCTCTTGCTGAACCGAGGCCGGGCCCAGGTTCAGCATCATCACCACGAACACGAACAGCACCATGATGGCGCCAGCGTAGGCGATCACTTCCAGAACACCGGCAAACGGTGCGCCGAGGGCGAAGAACGTCATGGCCACGGCGATCAGCGAAATGATCAGGTAGAGCAGGGCGTGCACAGGGTTGGTGTGGGTGATCACGCGAAGCGTGGACACCACAGCGATACCCGATGCGAAATAGAAAGCGAATTCCATCTTTCTTCCTTAAGGCAGCAAGCTCTTCACGTTGATCGGTTCGGCTTCATTCTGCGCGGAGCCTTTCGGCTTCCCGGCAATCGCCATACCTGCAACACGATAGAAGTTGTAATCAGGGTTTTTGCCGGGGCCGGAGATCAGCAGATCTTCTTTCTCGTAAACCAGGTCCTGACGTTTGAACTCGGCCATCTCGAAATCCGGTGTCAGCTGGATCGCGGTGGTCGGGCAGGCTTCCTCGCAGAGGCCGCAGAAAATGCAGCGCGAGAAGTTGATGCGGAAGAAGTCCGGGTACCAGCGACCGTCTTCGGTTTCAGCTTTCTGCAGCGAGATGCACCCGACCGGGCACGCCACGGCGCACAGGTTGCAGGCTACACAACGCTCTTCGCCATCAGGGTCGCGGGTCAGGACGATACGGCCACGGTAGCGCGGCGGCAGGTAGACCGGTTCTTCCGGGTACTGCAGCGTGTCGCGCTTGCGGAAGGCGTGGCCGAAAATCATCACCAGGCTGCGAAGCTGGGTGAAGAAGCCATGCACGATGTCAAATATGTACTTCATGATTCTCTATCCTCACTGAGCCGCGACGGCGGGCGTGTTGAGCAACACGATCGCAGCGGTCACCAGCATGTTGACGAGGGTCAGCGGCAGGCAGAACTTCCAGCTGAAGTCCATCACTTGGTCATACCGTGGGCGCGGAATCGAGGCGCGCAACAGGATGAAGATCATGATGAAGAACGCGGTTTTCAGCGCAAACCAGATGAACGGGATCTGCGGCAGAATGTTGAACGGACCGTGCCAGCCACCGAAGAACAAGGTCACCAGCAGCGCCGAAATCAACACGATGCCGATGTACTCACCAACGAAGAACATGCCCCATTTCATGCCGGCGTATTCAATGTGGTAACCGTCAGCCAGTTCCTGCTCCGCTTCCGGCTGGTCGAACGGGTGACGGTGAGTCACGGCGACGCCGGCGATGAAGAAGGTCAGGAAACCGAAGATCTGCGGAATGATGAACCACAGGTTCTGCGCTTGGTATTCAACGATGTCGCGCATGTTGAACGAGCCGACCTGGATCACGATGCCCATCAGCGACAGGCCCATGAACACTTCGTACGACACGGTCTGTGCCGAGGCCCGCAAGCTGCCCAGCAGGGCGAACTTGTTGTTACTCGACCAGCCGGCGAACAGCACCGCGTAGACCGACAGACCGGCCATGGCGAAGAAGAACAGGATGCCGATGTTGATGTCCGCCACGCCCCAGGTCGGGGTGATCGGGATGATCGCGAAGGCAATCAGCAGGGCGCTCATGGCGACTACCGGTGCCAGGGTGAAGATCATCTTGTCGGCGAACGGCGGGGTCCAGTCTTCCTTGAAGAACATCTTGATCATGTCGGCCGCGATCTGGAACGCGCCGAACGGGCCGACGCGGTTCGGACCGTAACGGTCCTGCCAGAGGGCGAGCAGACGACGCTCGACCCAGCTCAGCAGCGCGCCGCACACCACCACGGCGAGCAGGATCACGATGGCCTTGAGGACCGCGATGATCACGTCAATCACTTCAGGCGTGAACCAGGTCATTGAGCTGCCTCCTGCAGACCGTCAACGGATTTGCCAAAGATCGCTGGCGGAATGCCCGCGATACCGGCCGGCAATGCGACCAGGCCAGCACCCAGCTCTTCGTTGATGCGCAGCGGCAGACGCAGGGTCTGGCCGGCAACGTTCAAGCTCAGCAGGGCACCGTCATTGACACCCAGGCGATCCGCTTCGGACTTGGCCAAGGCGACGTAGGCGGCCGGGATGCGTTCCTGAACCGGTGCGGCTTTCGAAGAGTTCTCTTCGCTGCCGAGCAGGTGGAAGAACGGCACGACCTGCCAGGTGCCCGGCGCCGGGTTGAAGGCGCGCGGAACAGCCGAGAACCAGTTCAGCGAATCACCGGTGCTTTCGATCAGGCGGGTGCCCGGGTCGCCAGCGCGGATGTGACCACCGACTTCGTCCTGGAACTTGTTCCAGGCTTGCGGCGAGTTCCAGCCCGGAGACCAGGCGAAAGGCACTTGCTGACGTGGTTCGGCCGAGCCCGAGTAACCTTCCATGGAGAAGGCGAACGCGGTGTCCTTGTCTTGCGGGGTACGCGGTTCGTGCACGTTGATGTCAGCGCGCATGGCGGTACGACCCGAGTAACGCAGCGGTTCGCGGGCAAGCTTCATGCCCTTGATGCGGAACGAGGCGGACGGTGCGGCATCGACGATGCGGTTCAGTTGCGGCGTGCTTGCGGCGACGGCAGCGGTGACGTGGTCCAGTTGGGTCCAGTCGATCGGCTGGTTCAGCAAGGTAGCGCGCAGGGCATGCAGCCAGCGCCAGCCTTCGTGAACCAGGATGCTCGCGTCCATGTACTTCGGATCGAAGACCTGGAAGAAGCGCTGGGCGCGGCCTTCCTGGCTGACCAGCGTACCGTCGCCTTCAGCGAAGCTGGCGGCTGGCAGAACCAGGTGCGCGCGATCGCTGGTGGCGGTTTTCTGGTGGTCGGCAACGATCACCACTTTCGCGGCGGTCAGGGCGGCATCGACCTTGGCCTTGTCGGTACGGGTGTACAGATCGTTTTCCAGCACGACGATGGCGTCGGCCTTGCCATCGATCACCGCTTGCAGCGCGGCGTCGACCGATTCACCACCGAGCATGGCCAGGCCGAGGCTGTTGGCCTCTGGCACGATCAGGCTGATGGAACCGTTCTTCTCGCGCAGCTTCAGGGCTTTGGCGATGTTCGCGGCGGCTTCGATCAATGCTTTGGAACCCAGCGAGGTGCCGGCAATGATCAACGGACGCTTGGCCGCGAGCAGGGCGTCGGCAATGCGCTTGGCCAGTTCGAGGGCTTCGGCGTCGAGGCCTTCAACCGCTGGGGCGCTGGCGTCGAGGGCGTGAGCCACGGCGAAACCGATGCGCGCCAGATCGTCGGGAGCGGCGTGAACGCACTCTTCGGCGATGTCGTCGAGCTTGGTTTCAGCCAGGCTGGCGATGAACAGCGGGTTCAGCTCGTGCTGACCGATGTTCTTCACCGCAGCGTCGAGCCAAGGTTGAACGCGCATGCCGTCGGCCATGTCTTCGGCCTTGCCCTTGACCGATTGACGCAGGGACAGCGCCATACGGGCGGCGGTCTGGGTCAGGTCTTCGCCGAGGACGAAGATGGCGTCGTGGTCTTCGATGTCGCGCATGTTCGGGATCGGCAGCGGGCTGTCTTTCAGCACCTGCATGACCAGACGAATGCGTTCCAGCTCGGCGGCTTCGATACCGGAGTAGAAGTGCTCGGCGCCGACCAGCTCGCGCAACGCGTAGTTGCTTTCGAGGCTGGCACGCGGCGAACCGATACCGACGATGTTGCGACCGCGCAGCAGGTCAGCCGCTTTATCCAGCGCTTCGTCGAGGCTCAGCTTGGTGCCGTTGGCCAGCAATGGCTGACGCGGGCGGTCTTCGCGGTTGACGTAGCCATAGCCGAAACGGCCACGGTCGCACAGGAAGTACTGGTTGACCGAACCGTTGAAGCGGTTTTCGATCCGACGCAGTTCGCCGTAACGCTCGCCCGGGGAGATGTTGCAACCGCTGGAGCAGCCATGGCAGATGCTCGGCGAGAACTGCATGTCCCACTTGCGGTTGTAGCGTTCGGAGTGAGTCTTGTCGGTGAACACACCGGTCGGGCAGACCTCGGTGAGGTTGCCGGAGAATTCGCTTTCCAGTACGCCGTCTTCAACGCGACCGAAGTACACGTTGTCGTGGGCGCCGAACACACCAAGGTCGGTGCCGCCAGCGTAATCCTTATAGAAGCGCACGCAGCGGTAGCAAGCGATGCAGCGGTTCATTTCGTGGGAAATGAACGGGCCCAGTTGCTGGTTCTGGTGGGTACGCTTGGTGAAGCGATAACGGCGCTCGTTGTGGCCGGTCATCACGGTCATGTCTTGCAGGTGGCAGTGACCGCCTTCCTCGCAGACCGGGCAGTCGTGCGGGTGGTTGGTCATCAGCCATTCAACAACACTGGCGCGGAAGGCCTTGGACTCTTCATCTTCGATGGAGATCCAGGTGCCGTCGGTGGCAGGGGTCATGCAGGACATGACGATGCGACCACGGGTGTCGTTCTCGTCGGTGTACTGTTTGACCGCGCACTGGCGGCAAGCGCCAACGCTGCCAAGGGCAGGGTGCCAGCAGAAATAAGGGATATCGAGGCCTAGCGACAGACATGCCTGTAACAGGTTGTCTGCCCCATCGACTTCGAGCTCTTTGCCGTCTACGTGGATAGTGGCCATGGTTCAAAGTTCTTCGTTGGCCCGGTGTCAGCGGGCGTGGCTAATGGAATCTTGTTATTCGCGTGAATCAACACAGCCGTTCAAGGCGTCATCACACGAGAAGGCGAACGGCACGGACCGTTCGCCTTTTTTAAGCGTTAAGCGCCGACTACGATCGGCCTTGCCAGAGGCGGGACGACGGCGCTGACAGGCGCGATGCCGGCTTCGAACTCATGGCGGAAGTATTTGATTGCGCTGCCCAACGGCTCCACGGCACCCGGTGCGTGAGCACAGAAGGTCTTGCCTGGGCCGAGGAAACCGACCAGACCCAGCAGGGTCTCGATGTCGCCAGGCTGGCCTTCGCCGTTCTCGATGGCCATCAGCAGCTTGACGCTCCATGGCAAGCCATCGCGGCAAGGGGTGCAGAAACCACAGGATTCGCGGGCGAAGAACTGCTCCATGTTGCGCAGCAGGGAAACCATGTTGACGCTGTCGTCCACCGCCATGGCCAGGCCGGTACCCATACGGGTGCCCACTTTGGCGATGCCGCCGGCGTACATTTGTGCGTCCAGGTGTTCAGGCAACAGGAAACCGGTACCGGCGCCGCCTGGCTGCCAGGCCTTGAGCTTGTAACCGTCGCGCATGCCGCCGGCGTAGTCTTCGAACAACTCGCGACCGGTGACGCCGAATGGCAATTCCCACAGGCCCGGGTTCTTGACCTTGCCGGAGAAGCCCATGAGTTTGGTGCCCATGTCTTCACTGCCTTCGCGAGCCAACGATTTGTACCAGTCCACGCCATCGGCAATGATCGCCGGGACGTTGCACAGGGTTTCAACGTTGTTCACGCAAGTCGGCTTGCCCCACACACCAACGGCGGCAGGGAAGGGCGGCTTGGAACGCGGGTTGGCGCGGCGGCCTTCGAGGGAGTTGATCAGTGCGGTTTCTTCACCGCAGATGTAGCGCCCGGCGCCGGTGTGGACGAACAGCTCGAAATCGAAGCCGCTGCCCAGGATGTTCTTGCCCAAAAGGCCAGCTGCCTTGGCTTCTTCCACGGCACGGTTCAGGTGCTTGGCGGCGGTGGTGTATTCGCCACGCAGGAAGATGTAGCCCCGGTAGGTTTTCAGTGCGCGGGCACTGATCAGCATGCCTTCGATCAGCAGATGGGGCAGTTGCTCCATCAGCATGCGGTCTTTCCAGGTGTTCGGCTCCATTTCATCCGCGTTGCACAGCAGGTAGCGGATGTTGATGGATTCGTCTTTCGGCATCAGGCCCCACTTCACACCCGTGGGGAAGCCTGCACCGCCGCGACCTTTCAGGCCGGCGTCTTTCACGGTCTGGACGATGTCGTCCTGAGCCATGTCGGCGAAGGCCTTGCGCGCAGCGGCGTAACCGTTCTTGGCCTGGTACTCGTCGAGCCAGACAGCTTCTCCGTCGTCACGCAGACGCCAGGTCAGCGGGTGAGTCTCGGCCGAACGCTTGATGCGGTTGGCAGGACCGAAGGAAGTCAGGGTCATACGTAGCCCTCGAGCAATTTGGCAACGCCGGCAGGCTGCACATCACCGAAAGTGTCGTCGTCGATCATCAACGCCGGCGCCTTGTCGCAGTTGCCGAGGCAGCAGACCGGCAGCAGGGTGAAACGACCGTCGGCGGTGGTCTGGCCCAGGCCGATGCCGAGTTTGCTCTGGATTTCGCTGACTACCGATTCATGGCCGCCGATGTAGCAGACCATGCTGTCGCAGACGCGAATGATGTGGCGACCGACTGGCTGACGGAAGATCTGGCTATAGAAAGTAGCCACGCCTTCAACGTCGCTCGCCGGGATGCCGAGGATCTCGCCGATGGCGTAGAGCGCGCCGTCAGGCACCCAGCCACGTTCCTTCTGGACGATCTTCAGGGCTTCGATCGACGCCGCGCGCGGGTCTTCGTAGTGATGCAGCTCGTGCTCGATGGCCGAGCGCTCGGTTTCACTCAAGGTGAAACGGTCTGTCTGGATAAGCGTGCTGTTCATGCTTAGCGGTCCACGTCGGCCATAACGAAATCGATACTACCCAGGTACGCAATCAAGTCCGCGACCATGCTGCCTTTGATCACCGAAGGGATCTGCTGCAGGTGCGGGAAGCTTGGGGTGCGAATCCGGGTGCGGTAGCTCATGGTGCCGCCATCGCTCGTCAGGTAATAACTGTTGATGCCCTTGGTCGCTTCGATCATCTGGAAGGATTCGTTGGCCGGCATGACCGGGCCCCACGAAACTTGCAGGAAGTGCGTGATCAGGGTCTCGATGTGCTGCAGCGTGCGCTCTTTCGGCGGCGGCGTGGTCAGCGGGTGATCCGCCTTGTACGGGCCTTCCGGCATGTTGCGCATGCACTGGTCGATGATCTTGATGCTCTGGCGCATTTCTTCGACGCGCACGATGCAACGGTCGTAGGCATCGCCATTGGCGGCCAGCGGCACTTCGAATTCGAAGTTCTCGTAGCCCGAGTATGGACGCGCTTTACGCAGGTCGAAGTCGCAACCGGTCGAACGCAGGCCTGCACCGGTGACGCCCCATTCGAGGGCCTCTTTGGTGTTGTAGGCAGCGACGCCGATGGTCCGGCCACGCAGGATGCTGTTGTCCAGAGCGGCTTTCTGGTATTCGTCCAGACGCTTTGGCATCCACTCGACGAAGTCTTTCACCAGCTTTTCCCAGCCGCGCGGCAGGTCGTGGGCGACGCCACCGATGCGGTACCAGGCCGGGTGCAGACGGAAACCGGTAATGGCTTCGATAACCGTGTACGCCTTCTGGCGGTCGGTGAAGGTGAAGAACACCGGGGTCATGGCGCCGACGTCCTGGATGTAGGTACCCAGGAACAGCAGGTGGCTGGTGATCCGGAAGAACTCGGCCATCATGATGCGGATGACGTCGACCTTCTCGGGTACCTTGATGCCGGCCAGCTTCTCGACCGAGAGCACGTACGGCAGGTTGTTCATCACGCCGCCGAGGTAGTCGATACGGTCGGTGTACGGGATGAAGCTGTGCCAGGACTGACGCTCGGCCATCTTCTCGGCACCACGGTGGTGGTAGCCGACGTCCGGTACGCAATCGACGATCTCTTCACCGTCCAGCTGCAGGATGATGCGGAACGCACCGTGCGCGGAAGGGTGGTTGGGACCGAGGTTGAGGAACATGTAGTCCTCGTTCGCACCGGAACGCTTCATGCCCCAGTCTTCAGGCTTGAAGCGCGCGGCTTCTTCCTCAAGCTGTTGCTTGGCCAGGTTCAGGGTGAACGGGTCGAACTCGGTGGCACGGGCCGGGAAGTCCTTGCGCAGCGGGTGACCTTCCCAGGTCGGCGGCATCATGATGCGGGTCAGGTGCGGGTGGCCGGCAAAGTCGATGCCGTACATGTCCCACACTTCACGCTCGTACCAGTTGGCGTTCGGCCAGATCCCGGTGACGGTCGGCACGCTGAGGTCGCTCTCGGACAAGGCGACCTTGATCATCACGTCACTATTACGTTCGATCGACATCAGGTGATAGAACACGGTGAAGTCGGCGCCGCTTGGCAGCCCTTGACGCTTGGTGCGCAGACGCTCGTCCACGCCGTGCAGGTCATAGAGCATGACGTACGGCTTGGGCAGGTTGCGCAGGAAGGTCATCACTTCGACGAGTTTGGCACGGGCAACCCAAAGCACCGGCATGCCGGTGCGGGTAGGCTGGGCGGTGAACGCCTCGGGGCCAAAACGGTTATTCAGTTCGACGACCACATCCTGGTCGTCTGCCTTGTAAGGCGGGATGTACAGAGCACTGCCTGTAGTCATGGTTATTTATCGCTTTCGGTCAACGTAAAGAATGAAGCCAGTGTCTCGTTCTATATAAGAAGCAGATCTGGATCAGACTTCGTCGGGGCTGCGCAGGTTGGTGACTGCGATTCGCTGTTCGCGGCGCTTGTCCTTCTCGGAAGGCATCTCGGCGCGATACACGCCTTGATCGCCAACGACCCAGGAAAGCGGACGACGCTCCTGTCCTATCGACTCCTGCAAAAGCATCAAGCCTTGCAGAAAAGCTTCAGGACGAGGCGGGCAGCCAGGCACGTAGACGTCCACGGGCAGGAACTTGTCCACCCCTTGAACGACTGAGTAGATGTCGTACATGCCACCGGAGTTGGCGCACGAACCCATGGAGATGACCCATTTAGGTTCGAGCATTTGCTCGTAGAGACGCTGAATGATCGGCGCCATCTTGATGAAGCAGGTACCGGCGATAACCATGAAATCCGCCTGACGCGGCGATGCCCGGATAACCTCGGCGCCAAAGCGCGCGATGTCGTGGGGCGCCGTGAAGGCGGTGGTCATTTCCACGTAGCAGCACGAAAGGCCGAAGTTATACGGCCACAGGGAGTTCTTGCGCCCCCAGTTGATCGTGCCGTTAAGCACGTCTTCGAGCTTGCCCATGAAGATGTTTTTGTGGACTTGATCTTCTAACGGATCGGAAACGGTTTCTCGTTCGCCAATCGGATACTGCTCGTTAGGAGCATCGGGGTCGATCCTGGTGAGATTGTATTGCATTGCCAAAGCCTCATTGTTTCAGCTTCGCTTGCCGCTTACGACGAGCTTCCGGAGCCCAGTCAAGGGCGCCCACTCGGAATAGGTAGACAAGGCCTGCCAACAGAATTGCTATGAAAACGAGAGCTTCGACGAATCCGGTCCAGCCGCTTTCGCGGACGGACACAGACCAGGCAAAGAGAAAAAGGGCTTCGATATCGAAGATCACGAAGAGCATCGCGACCAGATAGAATTTGGCTGAGAGCCGCAAGCGGGCGCCACCTGTAGGTAGCATGCCGGACTCGAACGGTTCGTTTTTGCTGCGGCCCCAGGCTTTTGACCCGAGGAGGCTGGAGACGCCGAGCATGAAGGCGCAAAGGCCGACGACGCCCAGAAGGAAAATGGCAAAGCCCCAGTTGTGGGCCATGAGTCCTGTCGCTTCGGGCATGCTGGTAATCCTTAACAGAGAGCAAAGGTCTCTGAGCTTGAAAAAGAAACAAAGCAGTGACGATATGTCGCAGCAATCAATCCGGCTGATTTTATGGCACAACACCGTGCAAGTAAAATTCCTATAGCGAAATTATTTATAGGAATAAGGACATAGCGCACCTCCAAAGTCCCGCAGCCCATGCGTTGCGGGCATTAGCAGGCTTTTCATCAATTATGTTTTGTAGGGAATGTAACGAACATAGTTTGAGCTAAATGATAATCAATATTGTTTGAAGCGGTTTTCAAACTGTTTAACGGGTAGGTGGGTGGAAAGTTGTCTTATATGCGCGTTACTGCAAGTAGCGGGCGGCACCGTTTTACCCTGTTTTTCTGATCGTGAAACTGCGCTGGATCAAGGATTTTTCCTGAATCACCCCCTTCCCCTGTAGGAGCGAGCCTGCTCGCGATAGCGGTCTGTCAGGTGACATCTTTGCTGGGTGTGCCGGCCTCATCGCGAGCAGGCTCACTCCTACAAGGGTTTTGCGGTGTTTGTTGAATAGCGCGCAAAAAAAACGCCCCGAACCAGTCGGGGCGTCAGATGTGCGGCGTTGCGGTTAGCTTTTTATTCGGTCCGCAACGGCCGTTCGTTCAGGCGAAGCAGATCAGTGGAACTGTTCTTCTTCAGTCGAACCGGTCAGTGCGGTAACCGACGACGAGCCGCCCTGGATCACGGTGGTCATGTCGTCGAAGTAGCCGGTGCCCACTTCCTGCTGGTGAGCCACGAAGGTGTAACCCTTGGCGGCGTCGGCGAATTCCTGCTCTTGCAGCTTCACGTAGGCAGTCATGTCGTTGCGGGCGTAGTCGTGCGCCAGGTTGAACATGCTGTGCCACATGTTGTGAATGCCGGCCAGGGTGATGAACTGGTGCTTGTAACCCATGGCGGACAGTTCGCGCTGGAACTTGGCGATGGTCGCGTCGTCCAGGTTTTTCTTCCAGTTGAAGGAAGGCGAGCAGTTGTACGACAGCAGTTGGTCCGGGTATTCCTTCTTGATCGCTTCAGCGAAGCGACGGGCTTCGTCCAGGTCCGGCTTGGCGGTTTCGCACCAGATCAGGTCGGCGTACGGAGCGTAAGCCAGGCCGCGAGCGATTGCCTGGTCCAGGCCAGCGCGCACTTTGTAGAAGCCTTCCTGGGTACGTTCGCCAGTCACGAATGGCTGGTCGTACGGGTCGCAGTCGGAAGTCAGCAGGTCAGCCGCGTTAGCGTCGGTACGTGCCAGGATGATGGTCGGAGTACCGGCAACGTCAGCCGCCAGACGGGCAGCGGTCAGCTTCTGTACGGCTTCCTGGGTAGGAACCAGTACCTTGCCGCCCATGTGGCCGCATTTTTTCACGGAAGCCAGTTGGTCTTCGAAGTGAACGCCGGCGGCGCCTGCTTCGATCATGCTCTTCATCAGCTCGTAGGCGTTCAGTACGCCGCCGAAACCGGCTTCGGCGTCAGCCACGATTGGTGCGAAGTAGTCGATGTAGCCTTCGTCGCCCGGGCCCTTGCCGGCTTTCCACTGGATCTGGTCGGCACGACGGAACGAGTTGTTGATGCGCTTGACCACGGTTGGAACCGAGTCCACCGGGTACAGCGACTGGTCCGGGTACATCGATTCGGCGGAGTTGTTGTCCGCAGCAACCTGCCAGCCCGACAGGTAGATCGCCTGGATACCGGCTTTGACTTGTTGTACAGCCTGGCCGCCGGTCAGAGCGCCCATGCAGTTGACGAAATCTTTCTCAGGACGGAAGGACGGCTTGGCGCCCTGGGTGACCAGGTTCCAGAGCTTCTCGGCGCCGAGTTTTGCAAAGGTGTGCTCAGGTTGAACCGAGCCACGCAGGCGGACGACGTCAGCAGCGGAGTAAGCGCGTGTCACGCCTTTCCAGCGTGGGTTTTCAGCCCAGTCTTTTTCGAGGGCTGCAATTTGCTGTTCGCGTGTCAGTGCCATGGAGATAAACCTCGTCGCGTCTTTTACGGAAAGTTGTTCTGCGGTGGAAAATTCATGCGCTCGCAGACCAGAAGCTTAGGCGGTCAAGTCGAATTCGGCGGGGTTGGCGACGGGATGAACGATGGGCTCGAGGGGAAGTGAGCAGGTAAGGGCGGACTGGCGAGCGCATTCGGGCGTCGTGGGCCTTTATACGAACTTCAGTGTGATGCCGGTTACCTAAATACGCTTCCGTCCCTCGGGACAACTTCGTTCCAGTCGGCAACCTCGTCAAACACACCTTGTGGGCGGTACAGACACGAAACGGCTCGCGGGGTAGGTGCGAGCATCGCCTCGAAGGCCCTTGCCAGGGCCCCTGATTAGCGGGAGCGAGGCCATCATGCCTTCGCTTTTTTGGCTCGTCAAACGTTTTGTAGTGCTTTTTTTCGAGCACTACATCTTTGGTCTAATACGACTAATCAGTCAGTTTTTGGTGGTTTAGTCCAAAGTATCGACTTTCACCCGCAGGGTCATGTCATCCCGGCCCTGAGTCGAGTAGCTGAGGGTCATGCCCTGTTTGTCGGCCTGAGTCTGGTGATTCACGCCGGCGAGGGTGATCCATTCGCCGAGGCGGCCGGTGACGGTTGTGTCGGTGCTTTGCACGTTCACTACATCGGGACGTTCCTGGCTCATGCGGTCACGGTTGGTACTGATCGACAGGTGAACGATGTCGCCGGTGACGCTGGCGGTGACATAGAAACCCTGGGTGACGTTGCGGTATTCGGTCTGGCTGCGGGGATCGCCATACGAATCGATCTGCGTGCTGGTCAGCGGCACACTCTGACCGACCTGGATCAGCGCCGGTGTACCTTCGCTGGCCTGGACTTGCTGAATGCCGCCGTCACGGCTTTCGGTGCTGCGATTGATGATTCGGGTCTGGCTGGGTTTGGCGCCGTTCACCGAGTAACCCTGATCGCCCTGGAAGTTGTTTTCGTTGGTGTCGACGGTGATCAGCAGGCGCTTGGGTTGTGTGTCGAGTTGGGCGATAAGCGCTTTAAGTTCGTCGATCTTGCGCTGATCGGCATTGACGATCAGTTGGTTGCCGTAGGCGCTGACCTGGCCGTCCTTGCCGATAAAGTCCTGCGCCATCGGCAGCATGTCGGCGCTGGTGTGGTAGTTCAACGGCACGATCTCGGTGGCTGCCATGACCGAAAAACTGCAGGTCAGCAGCAGCGTGGTGAGCAGGGTGCGTAGGGACATATCCGTTATCTCCGGCCTTGAAGTTTGTGTGTAGGAGCCAGCTTGCTGGCGATGGTCGTCAACGATGACGCTGGAAGCCTGATACCCCGCGGCGCTCTCACGGCCATCGCGAGCAGGCTCGCTCCTACAGGTCTTGAGTTTGCCAGTTTGTCGGCCCAGGGTGGGGCAAGTTGAATCGTAGACAGCAAAACGCCCCGGCATCCGAAAATGGCGGGGCGTTTTGGGGTGTGCTTTCGGGCCTCTTCGCGGGCAAGCCTCGCTCCTACAGGTTCGGTGTGATTCTGTAGGAGCGAAGCTTGCTCGCGAAGGCCGCGCCGCGGTTTTAAGCGGAGTGCCGCACCATGTCCACATGCGGAATCCCGGCTTCCAGGAACTCCTCACTGACCAGGCTGAAGCCCAGGCGCTCATAGAACGCCGTCGCCTGCACCTGCGCGCTCAGCATCTGTTGCTTCAGCCCGCGCTTCTCGGCTTCACCGATCACCGCTTGCATCAGCGCGTCGCCAACCTTCAAGCCGCGCCAGTCTTTCAGCACCGAAACCCGGCCAACATGCCCATCGGGCAGCAGGCGTGCGGTGCCAATCGGAAAGTCACCTTCGAAGGCCAGGAAATGCACCGCTGTCGCGTCATCTGCATCCCATTCCAGCTCGGGCGGAACGGATTGCTCGGCGATGAACACCGTCTCACGAATGCGCCGGATCTCGGCGTTATCCTTTTGCCAGTCTGCGACACGTACGTGAATTTTATTCATCGGCAAACCCCAGGCTTCCTTGCTTGATCAGTTCGCAAATCAAGCCGCGACCGTCTTCGTCGCTCAGCCATTCGCCGAGGTTGTCGATGTGCAGCGCATCGGCGGCACAGATCAGCTTCAGCAGGTCGCGCAGTTTACCCGGCAGATAACGGCTCTGACCGCTGGCGAACAGCAGCAGGTCGTCATCGACTTCGGACCAGGCCATACGGGCGCTCGGGTTGCGGATCAGTACGGCGCCTTGCTCCAGGCTGGCAAGCAGGTCGTCTTCTTCGATTTCTTCAGGGCCGACCACCAGTTCCGGGTAGCGCGGTTCGGTCATGAACTGGCCGAACCAGGTCAGCAGCAGGCGTTCGTCGCTCATGTGCTCGGCCAGCAGGGCTTTCAGGCGATCGAGGGCGTCGTGCTGGATCTGATGCGGATCAACCGCCGGCAGGGCGTCGGCGTCGGTGTAGCGCTCTTCGTCAGTCAGGAACTGGCTGAGGAAGTCGGTGAAGTGGGTCAGCACTTCAGCGGCGCTCGGTGCGCGGAAACCTACGGAGTAGGTCAGGCAGTCATCGACGGCCACACCGCAGTGGGCCAGGCGTGGCGGCAGGTAGAGCATGTCGCCCGGTTCCAGGACCCACTCATCGGTGGCTTCGAAATCAGCCAGGATGCGCAGGTCCGCGTGTTGCAGCAGCGGGCTTTCGGAGTTGCACATCTGGCCGATTTTCCAGCTGCGCTTGCCGTGGCCTTGCAGCAGGAACACGTCGTAGTTGTCGAAGTGCGGACCGACGCTGCCACCCGGCGCAGCGAAGCTGATCATCACGTCGTCGATACGCCAGCTCGGCAGGAAGCGGAACTGTTCCAGCAGTTCGCTGACTTCCGGCACGAACTGGTCAACCGCTTGCACCAGCAGGGTCCATTCGGTTTCCGGCAGCTTGCTGAATTCGTCTTCGGCGAACGGGCCGCGGCGCAATTCCCAAGGGCGCTCGCCGTGCTCGATGATCAGGCGCGATTCAACTTCTTCTTCCAGCGCCAGGCCGGCCAGTTCGTCGGCGTCGATCGGGCTTTCGAAATCAGGGATCGCCTGACGGATCAGCAGGGGTTTTTTCTGCCAGTAGTCACGCAGGAATTCGCGCGCCGTGATGCCGCCCAGAAGTTGAAGAGGAATGTCAGGATTCATGTGTAACCTATTGAAAAAAAGCACTTTTCAGACGGGAATAAAAACGCCCGGCGCTGCCGGGCGTCTCAAACGGGTAAAGCGGTCGATCAGATGCGCTTGGCTTGCTCTACAGCGTTGCCGATGTAGTTCGCCGGGGTGAGCAGTTTCAGCTCGGCCTTGGCGGCGGCAGGCATGTCCAGCCCGTCGATGAAAGTTTGCAGCGCTTCAGGGCTGATGCCCTTGCCACGGGTCAACTCTTTCAGCTTCTCGTACGGGTTTTCGATGTTGTAGCGACGCATCACGGTCTGGATCGGCTCGGCCAGGACTTCCCAGCAAGCATCGAGGTCAGCAGCGATTTTCTGAGCGTTGAGCTCCAGTTTGCTGATGCCTTTGAGGCTGGCTTCGTATGCGATCACGCTGTGGGCGAAGCCGACACCGAGGTTTCGCAGTACGGTGGAGTCGGTCAGGTCGCGCTGCCAGCGGGAGATCGGCAGTTTGCTCGCCAGGTGCTGGAACAGTGCGTTGGCGATGCCCAGGTTGCCTTCGGAGTTTTCGAAGTCGATCGGGTTGACCTTGTGCGGCATGGTCGACGAACCGATTTCGCCAGCGATGGTGCGCTGTTTGAAATAACCCAGGGAGATGTAGCCCCAGATGTCGCGGTCGAAGTCGATCAGGATGGTGTTGAAGCGCGCGATCGCGTCGAACAGCTCGGCGATGTAGTCGTGCGGTTCGATCTGCGTGGTGTACGGGTTGAAGCCCAGGCCCAGCTCGTCTTCGATGAAGGCGCGGGCGTTGGCTTCCCAGTCGATCTCAGGGTAGGCCGACAGGTGAGCGTTGTAGTTGCCGACAGCGCCGTTGATCTTGCCCAGCAGCGGAACGGCAGCGACTTGAGCGATCTGACGCTCCAGACGGTAAACCACGTTTGCCAGCTCTTTGCCCAGGGTGGTCGGCGAGGCCGGTTGACCGTGGGTGCGCGACAGCATCGGCACGTCAGCGAAACGGATGGCCAGTTCGCGGATGGCTTCGGCAGTCTGGCGCATCAGCGGCAGCATGACGTCATCACGGCCTTCGCGCAGCATCAGGGCGTGGGACAGGTTGTTGATGTCCTCGCTGGTGCAGGCAAAGTGGATGAATTCGCTGACAGCTGCCAGCTCCGGCAGCTTGGCCGCTTGCTCTTTGAGCAGGTATTCGATGGCTTTGACGTCGTGGTTGGTGGTGCGCTCGATCTCTTTGACACGCTCGGCGTGCTCCAGAGAGAAGTTTTCCGCCAGGGTGTTCAGTACGGCGTTGGCTTCGGCGGAAAACGCCGGCACTTCGCTGATGGCAGGGTGAGCGGCGAGGCGCTGGAGCCAGCGCACTTCAACCAGCACGCGAGCACGGATCAGGCCGTATTCGCTGAAAATTGGGCGCAGGGCCTGGGTTTTGCCGGCGTAGCGGCCGTCAACAGGGGAAACCGCAGTGAGCGAAGAAAGCTGCATGGGGTGTTCTCGGACAGTCGGGCAACGAAATGGGGCGCGTATCATACATGAAAAAATCCGCCGGTCCGTTGCCAACTGACCAGCGTATTACGCGTTACTGACTACAAAACGGTGTTGCGGGCGCGGTTCAGCTGCTGCGCATCAGCGGGTAAAGCTCTTTCAGCAATTTGCGGCGGCTGACGACCAACTGCCAGCGATGACCGCCCAACTGCCGCCACAGGCGTGCCGAACGAATCCCGGCCAGCAACAGCGCGCGGATCTTCGAAGCGTTGCTCGGCTGCTGCAGGTTGCGCATGTCGCCGTGAACCTGAATCCGTTGGCGCAAGGTGCTCAGGGTGTCCTGGTACAGCGCGCCGCAAGCGGCGATCACATTTTCGTGTGCCGGGCCGAAGTGTTCGACCTGGGACTGAATCTGCGGCAGGCGTTTGCCGATCACGTCGAGCATGTCGTTGCGCTTGGCCAGTTGACGCTCCAGCCCGAGCATTGCCAGGGCGTAGCGCAGCGGTTCGCGCTGCAGGGTGCTCGGGTCGCGTTCAAGGGCGCCGATCAGTGCGCGGTAACCTTCGCGCAGATTGATGTCGTCGCCGCCGTAGACTTCCAGCGTGTCCTTGGGGTCGCGAATCAGCAGGCTGCCAAGCATGCAGGTCAGGCCGGCTTCGCTGGTCTGGCCGGTCTTGGCGATCTTGTCGACAAGGACGGCGGCGAGAAACACGCCGCCCAGCGCCGTCAGTTGCTCCTGAGTGGGGCTCATTGCTGCTCGCCTTGAAGGGTGCCTTTGCTGGTCCACGGTTCCGCCACTTCAATCACGCCGCCGCCGAGGCAGATTTCGCCGTCGTAGAACACCACGGACTGACCCGGAGTGACCGCGCGTTGCGGGTCATCGAAGGTCGCGCGGTAGCCGGTGGCGGTTTTCTCCAGCGTGCACGACTGGTCGCTCTGGCGATAACGCACTTTGGCGGTCAGCTTGCGCGGCTCGCTCAGGTCGATAGGGTTGACCCAATAGATGTCCGAGGCGAGCAGGGCGCGGGAGAACAGGTAGGGGTGGTCATTGCCCTGGCCAACGATCAGTTCGTTGTGTTCCAGGTCCTTGATCAGCACGTACCACGGCTCGTCGCTGGCGTCTTTCAAGCCGCCGATGCCCAGGCCCTGACGCTGGCCGATGGTGTGGTACATCAAGCCGTGGTGGCGGCCGATGACTTCACCTTCGGTGGTTTTGATTTCGCCTGGCTGCGCCGGCAGGTATTGCTTGAGGAAGTCGCTGAAGCGGCGTTCGCCGATAAAGCAGATCCCGGTGGAATCTTTTTTCTTCGCCGTCGCGAGTTCGTATTTTTCGGCAATCGCGCGTACTTGCGGCTTTTCCAGCTCGCCGACCGGGAACAGGGTCTTGGCGATCTGTTCGCCGCCGACGGCGTGCAGGAAGTAGCTCTGGTCCTTGTTCGGGTCCAGGCCCTTGAGCAGTTCGGTGCGGCCGTCGATGTCGCGGCGGCGCACGTAGTGGCCGGTGGCGATCAGGTCGGCGCCGAGCACCATGGCGTAGTCGAGGAACGCCTTGAACTTGATTTCGCGGTTGCACAGGATGTCCGGGTTCGGCGTGCGACCGGCCTTGTATTCGGCCAGGAAGTGCTCGAACACGTTGTCCCAGTACTCGGCGGCGAAGTTGGCGGTGTGCAGCTTGATGCCAATTTTGTCGCACACGGCCTGGGCGTCCGCCAGGTCGTCCATGGCGGTGCAGTATTCCGTTCCATCGTCTTCTTCCCAGTTCTTCATGAACAGGCCTTCCACCTCATAACCCTGCTCGATCAGCAGGAGGGCGGAAACGGAAGAGTCCACGCCGCCGGACATGCCGACAATGACGCGCTTCTTTTGTGTGTCAGAAGGGGCTGGATCACGCATAGGGATTCAATGAGTGTCTTGAAAAAGGACGCGATTCTAGCAGGCCGCAGCCCACAAGGCTAAAGAGAAGGGCGGATCAGTTCGAGGCCGAAGTGTTTACCGTCCAGATAATCATCGATACAACGGATGATCAGCTCACTGCGCCAGTTTGCGCGTTGTGCCATCAGTTCGTCACGCGTCAGCCATTTTGCGCCGACGATGCCGTCATCCAGCTGATAGTCAGGGTGGTGCTTGAGCGCTTTTGCGATGAAGCAGACTCGCTGATACGTCACGCCGTTGCTGGGCGCGGTGTAGAGGTAAATGCCCACTACGCCGGTCGCCTCGACGTCCCAGCCGGTTTCTTCGAGCGTTTCGCGTACGGCGGCTTCGGTCAGGGTTTCGTTCGGGTCGAGGTGGCCGGCGGGCTGGTTGAGCACCGTCCGTCCGTGCTTGGTTTCTTCGACCATCAGGAAGCGGCCATTGTCTTCGACGATGGTGGCTACGGTGATGTGGGGTTTCCAGTCCATAAATCTTCCTCCATTTCCAATTGAAATACGGACCCTGTAGGAGCCGGCTTGCTGGCGATTGCGTTTTATCATTCAACATTTTTGTTGGCTGATACACCGCGATCGCCAGCAAGCCGGCTCCTACAAGGTTGTGGTCAGCCTGTAGAAACAGAAACCCCGGCACTGGGCCGGGGCTACTTTGCATCCTTACAACCTTAAACCAGCGCAGCGATAGCCGCGTTGAAGGTTGCGCTCGGGCGCATGGCCTTGCTGATCAGCTCGGCATTGGCGTGGTAGTAACCGCCGATGTCCACTGGCTTGCCCTGAACGGCGTTGAGCTCGGCAACGATGGTCGCCTCGTTCTCGGTCAGGGTTTTTGCCAGCTCGCCGAACTGCGCTTGCAGTGCAGCGTCTTCAGTCTGGGCGGCCAGGGCCTGAGCCCAGTACAGCGCCAGGTAGAAGTGGCTGCCGCGGTTGTCGATGTTGCCGACTTTGCGCGATGGCGACTTGTTGTTGTCCAGGAACTGGCCGGTGGCCTGGTCCAGGGTCTTGGCCAGAACCAGCGCCTTAGGGTTGTTGTAAGTAACGCCCAGGTGCTCAAGGGAGGCGGCCAGTGCGAGGAACTCGCCCAGGGAATCCCAGCGCAGGAAGTTCTCTTCCAGCAGTTGCTGAACGTGCTTCGGTGCCGAACCGCCGGCGCCGGTTTCGAACAGACCGCCGCCGTTCATCAGCGGAACGATCGACAGCATCTTGGCGCTGGTGCCCAGCTCCATGATCGGGAACAGGTCGGTCAGGTAGTCGCGCAGTACGTTACCGGTCACCGAGATGGTGTCCTTGCCTTCGCGGGTGCGGCCCAGGGTGAAGGCCATCGCGTCGACTGGCGACATGATGCGGATGTCCAGGCCGGAGGTGTCGTGATCCTTCAGGTAAGCCTGAACTTTCTCGATCACTACGCCGTCGTGAGCGCGCATTGGGTCCAGCCAGAAAATCGCCGGGGTGCTGCTTGCGCGAGCACGGTTGACGGCCAGTTTGACCCAGTCCTGGATCGGCGCGTCTTTGGTCTGGCACATGCGGAAGATGTCGCCGGCTTCAACCGACTGCTCCAGCAACAAGGCGCCTTTGCTGTCCGTCACGCGGACAACGCCGTTGGTCTTGATCTGGAAAGTCTTGTCGTGCGAGCCGTACTCTTCGGCCTTTTTCGCCATCAGGCCAACGTTTGGCACGCTGCCCATGGTGGTCGGATCGAAAGCGCCGTGCAGCTTGCAGTCTTCGATAACAGCCTGGTAGATGGTGGCGTAGCAGCGATCCGGGATCACAGCCTTGGTGTCGTGCAGCTGACCGTCAGTGCCCCACATTTTGCCGGAGTCACGGATCATCGCCGGCATCGAGGCGTCGACGATTACGTCGCTCGGCACGTGCAGGTTGGTGATGCCTTTGTCGGAGTTGACCATGGCCAACGACGGACGAACGGCGTAGACCGCCTGGATGTCCGCTTCGATCTGCGCTTGTTGCTCGGCAGGCAAAGCCTTGATGCGAGCGTACAGGTCGCCGATGCCGTTGTTCAGGTTGAAGCCGATCTGTGCCAGCACGTCAGCGTGCTTGGCCAGTGCGTCTTTATAAAACTCGGCAACGATCTGGCCGAACATGATCGGGTCGGAGACCTTCATCATGGTGGCTTTCAGGTGAACCGACAGCAGCACGCCCTTGGCTTTGGCGTCTTCGATCTCGGCAGCGATGAAGCTGCGCAGAGCGTTTTTGCTCATGACCGCGCAATCGAGGATCTCACCGGCTTGCACGGTGGTCTTTTCTTTCAGGACGGTGGTGGTGCCGTCTTGAGCGATCAGTTCGATTTTGACGGCGTCAGCGGCGTCGATCAGGGCAGCTTTTTCGCTGCCGTAGAAATCGCCGGTGCTCATGTGCGCGACGTGGGACTTGGAGTCCGCAGCCCAGGCGCCCATTTTGTGCGGGTGCTTGCGAGCGTAGTTCTTGACCGACAGCGGGGCACGACGATCGGAGTTGCCTTCGCGCAGAACCGGGTTCACGGCGCTGCCCTTGATCTTGTCGTAGCGCGACTTGGCTTCTTTGTCGGCGTCGCTGGTCACGGTTTCCGGGTAGTCCGGCAGTGCGAAGCCCTGGGCTTGCAGCTCTTTGATCGCGGCCTGCAGTTGCGGAACCGAAGCACTGATGTTCGGCAGCTTGATGATGTTGGCTTCTGGCGTAACGGCCAGGTCGCCCAGTTCGGCGAGGTGGTCGGCTACGGCTTTGTCACCCAATTGCTCGGGGAAGCTGGCCAGGATGCGCCCTGCAAGAGAGATATCGCGGGTTTCAACGGCGATATCAGCCGAAGCGGTGAACGCTTCTACGATAGGCAACAGTGAATAGGTGGCGAGGGCTGGGGCTTCGTCGGTGAAGGTATAGATGATCTTCGAGCGGGTGGGCATATTCGGATTAACTCTCTCTTCTTTGCTAAAGCGTGCGCAGAAACTCGAGGGGCGCCGGGTAAGCGCGTTCGTTCAAAGTCATCCATGAGCCGAATGTCGAGATTTGTGCGCGGTGATGTTGGGTGCATCAGTCGAGCGTCAAGCGGGTGGACTGCGGTAACAGTCCTGCTTTTTCGGGTCCAAAGTCTCGTGCTAGAGAGGTCGGCCGTCGTGACTCTGTGGTCAGCGGGCGGCATTATACATAGGTAGCTGGCAATCTGCCGATGGTTCATACGTAACGATTGTCGTCCATTGGTCTAAAGGTCGCAGGGGAGTGCAGGGCGTAGAGTCGTTGGCCGTGCTTGAGTTTGGCGCTTTTCCCTTTGCTTTCAGGCTTGTAGAACACGAACTGCGCAGCTTTGCAGTCGATGGGCAGAACATAGGGTTTGCGCGCCGATTTAACTGGGGTACGCTCGGACGAAGCCAGATGTTCAATCCAAACAATGGAGTTCAGCATGGGATACAAGAAGATTCAGGTTCCAGCAGTCGGCGACAAAATCACCGTCAACGCGGACCATTCTCTCAATGTTCCTAACAACCCGATCATCCCCTTCATCGAAGGCGATGGTATTGGCGTTGATATCAGCCCGGTCATGATCAAGGTTGTCGATGCTGCTGTTAAGAAGGCTTACGGCGGCGAGCGCAAAATTTCCTGGATGGAAGTCTACGCCGGGGAGAAAGCGACTCAGGTTTACGATCAGGACACCTGGCTGCCTCAGGAAACCCTGGACGCAGTCAAGGACTACGTGGTTTCCATCAAGGGCCCTCTGACCACGCCGGTCGGCGGCGGCATTCGTTCCCTGAACGTGGCCCTGCGTCAGCAACTCGACCTGTACGTTTGCCTGCGCCCGGTGCGCTGGTTCGAAGGCGTGCCTAGCCCGGTCAAGAAGCCAGGCGACGTCGACATGACGATCTTCCGTGAAAACTCGGAAGACATTTATGCCGGTATCGAGTGGAAGGCCGGTTCGCCGGAAGCGACCAAGGTCATCAAGTTCCTCAAAGAAGAAATGGGCGTCACCAAGATCCGTTTCGACGAAAACTGCGGTATCGGCGTCAAGCCGGTGTCCCTGCAAGGCACCAAGCGTCTGGCACGCAAGGCCCTGCAGTACGTGGTCGACAACGACCGCGACTCGCTGACCATCGTGCACAAAGGCAACATCATGAAGTTCACCGAAGGTGCCTTCAAGGAATGGGCCTACGAAGTGGCGGCTGAAGAGTTCGGCGCGACCCTGCTCGATGGCGGTCCGTGGATGCAGTTCAAGAACCCGAAAACCGGCAAGAACGTCATCGTCAAGGATGCCATCGCCGACGCCATGCTCCAGCAGATCCTGCTGCGCCCGGCCGAATACGATGTGATCGCGACCCTGAACCTGAACGGCGACTACCTCTCCGACGCCCTGGCGGCGGAAGTGGGCGGTATCGGTATCGCGCCGGGTGCCAACCTGTCCGACACCATCGCCATGTTCGAAGCGACCCACGGTACTGCGCCGAAGTACGCCGGCAAGGACCAGGTCAACCCGGGCTCGCTGATCCTGTCCGCCGAGATGATGCTGCGTCACCTGGGCTGGACCGAAGCGGCCGACCTGATCATCAAGGGCACCAACGGCGCGATTTCCGCGAAGACCGTGACCTATGACTTCGAACGTCTGATGGATGGCGCGAAGCTGGTGTCGTCTTCGGGGTTTGGCGATGCACTGATTTCGCACATGTAAGCGAATCGGCACAAAAAAACCGCCTTCGGGCGGTTTTTTTTATGACTGGATGATCGGTTGCGTCAGTTCGATACCTTTTCATGACGGTCATGATGGGTGGAGGGCTGGGCGTGTTCATGCTCGACAGTCGCATTCGTGATCTTCGTGGCATGCAGGCCTTTGGGGCCTTGCACAATGTCGAATTTCACGAGCTGTCCGGCCTTGAGGGTTTTGTACCCGTCCATTTCAATGGCGGAATAGTGGGCAAAGAAATCGATCTCTTTACCGTCCTCGTCCTGCCCTTCGCGGGCGTCGGTGTTGATGAAACCGAATCCCTTGGCATTGTTGAACCATTTCACCTTACCGACAGCCATGCTCATATCCCTCTGCAACAGACTCCATCACTGGAGTATCATCCAGTACATCCGCAGTCGAATCCTGTAAATAAGATTGACTCCGCGGACCTTTTTTACCCACTGTGGGCTCTATTGGTTGTAACACCGTTTTGCCGATAGTCAAGGTGACCCGGCAGTCGGTATTGAAATCGTTCATAACCGTCCCCACTACTGTATTCGCACAACTGACGAACCTTTCTTTCCATGCATGCAATCAGCCAGATTCGACTAACATTCAATCAGGATCGCCCTGATTTACACGACGACGATTCCGCAGGCATTGCTGTTCAGGAGGCCAAGCCTGCTTTACAGGCGCCGCCGATGTACAAGGTGGTTTTGTTTAATGATGACTACACACCGATGGATTTCGTCGTCGAAGTGCTCGAGGTGTTTTTTAACCTGAATCGCGAGCTGGCGACCAAGGTCATGCTGGCCGTCCACACAGAAGGACGGGCAGTATGTGGAGTGTTTACCCGCGACATTGCCGAGACCAAGGCCATGCAGGTCAACCAGTACGCCAGGGAAAGCCAGCATCCGCTACTCTGTGAAATCGAGAAGGACGGTTAATCGCCGACCACTTGGGTATGAGGTGAAGCTATGTTAAACCGCGAGCTCGAAGTCACCCTCAATCTTGCCTTCAAGGAGGCCCGTTCGAAGCGTCATGAGTTCATGACCGTCGAACATCTTCTGCTGGCCTTATTGGACAATGAGGCTGCCGCCACCGTTTTGCGTGCCTGCGGCGCCAACCTCGACAAACTCAAGCATGATCTGCAGGAGTTCATCGACTCCACCACGCCGTTGATCCCTATTCATGATGAGGATCGCGAGACCCAACCTACCCTGGGCTTCCAGCGTGTTCTGCAGCGTGCTGTTTTCCACGTACAGAGCTCGGGCAAACGCGAAGTGACTGGCGCCAACGTGCTGGTTGCGATCTTCAGTGAGCAAGAAAGTCAGGCAGTGTTCCTGCTGAAACAGCAGAGCGTTGCACGCATTGATGTCGTCAACTACATCGCACACGGCATTTCCAAAGTGCCGGGGCATGGCGATCACTCTGAAGGTGAGCAAGATATGCAGGACGACGAGGGCGGTGAGTCTTCTTCTTCAGGCAATCCTCTGGATGCTTATGCCAGTAACCTCAACGAACTCGCGCGCCAGGGTCGTATCGATCCGTTGGTAGGCCGTGAGCTCGAAGTCGAGCGTGTCGCGCAGATCCTCGCGCGTCGACGCAAAAACAACCCGCTGCTGGTGGGCGAGGCGGGCGTGGGTAAAACCGCGATTGCCGAAGGCCTGGCCAAGCGTATTGTCGACAACCAGGTGCCGGACCTGCTGGCCAACAGCGTGGTGTATTCCCTCGATCTGGGCGCCTTGCTGGCCGGGACCAAATACCGCGGCGATTTCGAGAAACGCTTCAAGGCGTTGCTCAATGAGCTGAAAAAACGTCCGCAGGCGATCCTGTTCATCGACGAAATCCACACCATCATTGGTGCGGGTGCCGCGTCCGGTGGCGTCATGGATGCCTCGAACCTGCTCAAGCCGCTGCTGTCGTCCGGTGATATCCGTTGCATCGGTTCGACCACCTTCCAGGAATTCCGCGGCATCTTCGAGAAGGACCGTGCCCTGGCACGACGCTTCCAGAAAGTCGATGTGTCGGAACCGTCGGTGGAAGACACCATTGGCATCCTGCGTGGCCTGAAAGGGCGTTTCGAGCTCCATCACAATATCGAATACAGTGATGAGGCCCTGCGCGCCGCTGCCGAACTGGCCTCGCGTTACATCAATGACCGGCACATGCCGGACAAGGCCATCGACGTGATCGACGAGGCGGGCGCCTACCAGCGTCTGCAACCGATCGAGAAACGCGTGAAACGCATCGAAGTGCCTCAGGTCGAGGACATCGTCGCGAAAATCGCGCGGATTCCGCCAAAACACGTCACCAGCTCCGACAAAGAGCTGCTGCGTAACCTTGAGCGTGACCTGAAGCTGACGGTGTTTGGTCAGGATGCCGCAATCGACTCGTTGTCGACTGCGATCAAACTGTCCCGTGCCGGCCTCAAGTCGCCTGACAAGCCTGTCGGTTCGTTCCTGTTCGCAGGCCCGACCGGTGTCGGTAAAACCGAAGCGGCGCGTCAGTTGGCCAAGGCGTTGGGTATCGAGCTGGTTCGTTTTGATATGTCCGAGTACATGGAGCGCCACACCGTATCGCGTCTGATCGGTGCGCCTCCTGGCTACGTCGGATTTGATCAGGGCGGTCTGCTGACCGAAGCCATTACCAAGCAGCCTCACTGCGTGCTGTTGCTCGATGAAATCGAGAAGGCGCATCCGGAAGTCTTCAACCTGCTGTTGCAGGTCATGGACCACGGTACGCTGACCGATAACAACGGGCGCAAGGCGGACTTCCGTAACGTGATTGTCATCATGACGACCAACGCCGGTGCCGAAACTGCAGCGCGTGCTTCGATCGGTTTCACCCATCAGGACCACTCGTCCGATGCGATGGAAGTGATCAAGAAGAGCTTCACGCCGGAGTTCCGCAACCGTCTGGACACCATTATCCAGTTTGGTCGCCTCAGTCATGAGGTCATCAAAAGCGTGGTGGACAAGTTCCTTACCGAGCTTCAGGCGCAGTTGGAAGACAAGCGCGTGCAGCTGGAAGTGACCGACGCGGCGCGCAGCTGGCTGGCGGCAGGTGGTTACGACTCGGCAATGGGCGCTCGGCCGATGGCGCGTTTGATCCAGGACAAGATCAAGCGTCCGCTGGCGGAAGAGATTCTCTTTGGCGAGCTGGCTGACCATGGTGGGGTGGTGCATATCGATCTCAAAGATGGTGAGTTGACCTTTGAGTTTGAGACCACGGCTGAAATGGCCTGACGGTTGTTGATCTGTTGTAAAGCGAAAGGCGCCTTCGGGCGCCTTTTTTGTTGTCTGTGTCCCGTCCTGAATAAGGTTTACACCTTCTGATCTGTTTTTCAGGAGGACGTAATGGAATCAGTAAAAAGGCGTAGTCAGCGAGACTACACGCTGACCTTTAAATTGTCG